>JAFVNW010000013.1 GCA_017506175.1 Bacteroidales bacterium
AAAAAAATTAAAAGGGCTGAAAAAACCATATATTTGCCCTCGTAAGTTAATATTAACCAATTATTCCCCAAAATGAAAAAAATTTGTTTGTTAAGCTTGATTCTGGGCCTGTTTTTCCTAAACAATCTGAAAGCCCAGAACGATCCGACCAACCTTAATTTTGAAAACTGGAACGGCATAGAGCCGGCAGGCTGGACATCCTCCAACGATCTGTCGATGGATGGTGGCGGAGCGCAGACGGTATTCAAGGAGACCTCCAATCCCGGCGAGGGCAGTGCCTCCCTGAAACTGGTGACTGGAAGCTGTCCTGAGTGCGAAAACTACAGTCTGCTGTTCCTGCCTCTTCCTTTCCCCAATCCTGTCGGCGGGTTCATACAGCTCGGCTCCATTGGCGAAGACGGGGTGGCCTACACCAAGCGTCCGGTTTCAGTAGATTTCCTGTACAAAGCACATCCCATGGGCGATGATGCCTGCTGTTTCCACGTGGAGCTCACCAAGTACAACGCCACCACCGATGAGGATGAGCTCGTCGGGGAGGCCTATTTTGAAGTCAACAGCATCGTAGAGAACTGGACACATGTAAACATTCCTTTTGTCTATTCCACCACCGCCCAGCCCGACAAGCTGAGCATCTTCATCTGCTCCAGTGCCGGCTCTATACCCGACTGGTCTGCCATTGCGCCCGGAATGCCCACTCCTTCGCAGCTGGGGCTTCCCGCACCCGTAGCAGGTAGCGAATTCTATGTTGACGGCATTGTGTTCAACATGCCCTCCTGCGACGGCTTCAGTGTTACTATGACCGGCACGCACGAAACTGCCATCGGAGCTGCCGACGGCACGGCCACCGCCACTCCAAACGGTGGTACCGCCCCCTACCAGTACCGTTGGAGTAATCTTGAAACCACGCAGACCATCACCGACCTGTTTCCGACCACCTACACCGTCACTGTAACCGATGCCAACGCTTGTCAGAAGGTCGGCAACTTCACTGTGAATCCCGCGGGATGCAATATCTCTGTGTCGATGACCGGCACCAACTCCAACTCCTATTCCATCTACTCCGGAACGGGCAGTGTCACCGCCAATGTCACCGGTGGGAACCCGCCTTACAGCTACACTTGGAACACGGGGGCCTCCACCGCCACCATCTCCAACCTTCCCGTTGGCACCTACTCCGTTTTGGTAAAGGAAACCAACAACCCGGGATGTTTCACATGGGGCTACTACACCGTGTTCGGCCCCGGAGGGTCAGGGATTTCCACCGTAGAATCCTGCAGTTTCAGAATGTATCCCAACCCCGCATCCAACCTCATCCGCTTTGAAGGCGACACTCCGCTCAAGGAAATCGAGGTCTATAACGCGGAAGGCAAACTCATCCTAAAGAAAAAGATTCAAAACACCGAAGGCGACTTGGACATCAGCCACTTCGCCAAAGGACTATATCTTTTGAAAATCAATACGGAAAACGGTCCAGCGGAAGCCAAATTCGTGAAAGAATAAAGCAATAATCCATAATAAGAAAAAACGGGGCGGGCATATCCTGCGCCGTTTTTTTATGAGTCGTATTCCACACTTATCGTAGCGAGCGGACAATCCATACAGAACATGCATACAGAACATGAGCGCGAACTCTATGCCAGTATTCTGAAACAGACAGGAAATCTCAAAGGCTGACGATTCTTGAGAGCGCGTGCCACTGGCACGCCACTGGCTGTACGCTCTGCTTCCTCCCCACACTGACGTGCGGGGTTATTGAAAACAGCTCCCTCTGGGAGCGCTTCGAAATCATCCACTTTAATCCTATAGTATTCATAATCACGGAGTCGTCTATCGCTTTTTTTTACAAGAGGGAAAGGGATAATTCCGAAAAACAATTCTCAGTTCTCAGTTTTCAATTCTCAGTTTTCAATTCCGCCGTCATCACCCCAGAACCTCATCCAAAAACCGATAGAGTTCCTCCTCGTTGCGGTAGGGATGAAGTTGGAAGTAGGCATTTCCGCTGAGCATGGCGGAGATTTTGGTTCGGGATTTGTCGTAAAAGATATGGACCGGCTTTTGGTACTTCTCGGCGTAGGCTAATTCGTACCCTACCCCTAAGGATGGCGTCGTGCATTCCGCTATCACCAAGTCGCTCTCCCGCAGCCAGGCGGTGTCCTGCTCGTAGATGGCTTTGTCGCGGTTGGCCAGCCCCTCGGTCTTGCTTTTGGAGAGATCTCCCACGTGTTCGGTGAGTACCGTGTGTCGCCGCTGAATGTAGGCGATCATGCGTTGGTAAAGCTCAGCATCGGTTCTTCCACCGCGGATGGAGCCTGCAAAGTAGATTTTCATTGGATTGATTTTTTAGAATGCAAATATACGAAGATTTCCGTTTTACCGCTTCAGGCGACCATGTGGGCTGCTACCGCACCTCAAACTTCCCCTCCAGCCGGATGTCCTGCGAGGATTCACCCACCATCAGCGTGAAAGCGCCAGGCTCGACCACCCATTGCAAATCACCGTTCAACATCATCAAATTCTCTTCAGTCAAATGGAAAATGAGACGCCGGCTCTCCCCCGCCTTCAAATCCACCTTGGAGAAATGGCACAAACGGCGTTCGGGCTGGATGACCGAAGCGGCTTCATCCCGCAAGTACAACTGCGGCACCGCAAAACCTTGACGGCTTCCCGCGTTTTTGATGGTAAACGACACGGTGAATAGCGTTTGCGGCCCCTCCTCTTTTTGCAGCGGGGAATCGAATTTCTCAATCTTCAAATCCGAATACTCAAAATGCGTATAGCTCAAACCATAACCGAAAGGGTATAGCGGCTGCGCTGAGCCATCAGTGTAATCCCTTCTCGGATAGGTATTGTTGTAATAGACAGGCAATTGACCGACATTTCTGGGATAAGAAATCGGGAGATGCCCCGACGGATTCACATCGCCGAAGAGGATGTCGGCAATGGCTTCGCCACCGCGACTTCCTGGATACCACGCATTCAAAATAGCCGGCACGTTCGCATCCGCCCAGGTCAAGTCTAACGGACGGCCCTGAATCATCACCAGCACCACCGGCTTGCCCGTGGCGCAAACCGCCTCCAGCAGTTGAAGCTGCAAGCCCGGAAGAGCAAGGTCGCACTTGTCGAAGCCCTCGCCTGACTCCATGTCACTGACCGTTTGCACCGAGGCATCGGCGGCGCCCGTCGTTTGATAGTTGGTACTGAAATCACGCGCACTGGAGCCGCCCAAAACCATCACAACCACATCCGAAGCCGCCGCCGCCCGCACCGCCTTGTCAATCTCGTTCCACGCGGTATCACGCACGGCACACCCCTTCATATAGTCAATCCGCGCTTTCGGCACTTCAGACCGAATCCCCTCCAATATCGTCACCACATCCTCCTCGTGCTGCGGCGCCGTGTAATCGCCCAACATATTGTACAAGTTGTCGGCATTGGGCCCGATAACCGCAATTCGCTGAATATCTTTGGATAACGGAAGAAGTCCGTTTTCGTTTTTCAACATCACAACCGACTGTGCAGCAGTTACATAGGCGGCCAATTGCTCTTCGGGATGCACGTTGAAATCATCGGGCTGTTCTTTGTCAGTTGAAACAAACGAGCTGTCGAAAAGTCCGAGTTTGAATTTCGCCTCCAAAATAGGACGGACGGCTTCATCCAACATTTGCTCGGTTACAAGCCCTAATCTTAGCGCTTCCAAAAGCGGTTCCGCATAGCAGGATGCGCCCAAATCGATGTTCACACCGGCTTTCAGTGCAATGGCTGCGGCCTCCTTCTTATCCGCTGCAAACCGCTGCCCAACAAGTCCGTCGATGGCGAACAAATCCGACATCACCATGCCTTGGAAGCCCCATTCTTTGCGCAGGACATCCTTCAAGAGCCACTCGTTTCCCGTACAGGGGACCCCGTCCACATCGTTGTAGGCGGTCATCAGACCTTGCATGCGCTGGTGCTTGATGGGCATCATAAACGGATACGAAAGCACACTGAGAAGTTCGTTGCGTCCCACGTGGGCTGGTGCTCCGTTGTGTCCACCCTCGGAAGTCCCATACGCAGTAAAATGCTTGGGAACGGCCACCATGTTGCTGTAATCGCACCCTGTAACAAACGCCTCCGCCATCATCGCCGACAGGCACGGGTCCTCGCCGTAACTCTCTTCCACCCGCGACCAACGCGGATCGCGCACGATATCCACTACCGGGCCGAATGCGAGGTGCGCGCCCTGCAAAGCCGCCTGCCACGAAATCGCAACGCCAACTTGCTTTTCCAATGGCGCGTTGAAGGTAGAGGCACGCCCGATGCCCGTTGGAAAAACGGTAGTGCCGATAGCCATGTGACCATGCGGGCACTCTTCGGCAAAAAACAACGGGATTCCGAGGCGCGTGTTCTGCCGTACCCAACGTTGCATACGGTCGGTAAGTTGACGCGCCGAAGGCGGGGTCAGTCCATTGTCAAATCCCTTTTCCGTCCATGGGTCGGCGCGCATCAAAGCCCACGTCCCGCCGATATGTCTTTCAAGGATGTCCTTTTCGAACTTCTCCGTAAGCACATACCCGGAACCCTGTTTCTCGTAGTACGGCCAGCCCATCGTCATCGCCATCTGCCCCACTTTCTCCTCCACCGTCATCATTTTCAAGAGATGGGAAACTCTCGCCGAAACCTCCAAATCGGGATTCTCGTAAGGGTCCAATCGTCCGTTGCGGTTCAAATCATTGTACTTCTGCGCAAAAAGAAGAACCGGCAACGAAAGCAGGAAGATGAGAACTGTTTTTTTCATAATTGACATCGAATTTCCTCTGTCAGATAATTATGTAAAGAGGCGACAAGACAGATCTCTACATTGTGAATCGAATCGCTATGGTTTGCGCACTTCCCGCAATTTTCTTAGGAAGTGTCACTGTCACCTGTCCGTCGTTGACCTTGACCACATATTTGAGAGGAATCATTTTTGAGCCGTCCAAAATGTACATCTTAGAGCCCTTTTCGGGCAGATTGCCGTGCCATGTTAAAGTTGCCGGAAGCGGATTTGAGGCATCTGCAGTAACGATAGCGTAGGTCGTTTCCCCGTCCTTTTTAGCTGTGAACCAGACATTTCCATCATTATAATGGGGAAGCGGACGCGTATTGTAGATGGCCTCTCCGTTCTTTTCAAGCCACCTCCCTATTTCGTACAACCGCTCCACGACGGGCGGTTCGATAAGTCCTTCAGGAGTCGGGCCGACGCCCAAGAGCAGGCTGCCGCCCTTCGCCACCACCTCCACCAGCATATTGATGATTTGGGAGGCGGGCTTGAAAGTGGCATGCGGCACATAGCCCCAGTCCTTGCTCAGCGGCACGCAGGTCTCCCATGGGTAGCCCAATTGCTTCTCCGGGACCATCTTTTCAGGCGTGCGGTAATTCTCGTACTTTCCTGTGACCGTCCGATCCACGATGAGCAGTCCGGGCTGGTTGCGACGTGCCATCGCCGCAATTGCATCCATCCCGACATCCTCTTTCGGAGCGCGCACCCAGCCGCCATCCAACCACAAAATATCAATGCTCCCATAGTTGCGAGTCACTTCATCTATCTGATTATAAACAAATTGCTTAAAATCCGACCATCTCTGCGGATGGTTTGCGATGTTGTAGTTGACATGCCGGTCGGGCGTGGCAAAATGGCTCCACCAATAATCCTGCGAATGCCAATCCGGCTTGGAGAAATAGGCGCCAACCATCATGTTGCGCGAACGAAAAGCCTCAAATACATAGCGCGCCACATCCGCTTTCGGGTTGTTCTTGAACGGCCCTTTGGCGATGGAATAGTCACTGTACTTCGTGTCGAAGAGGGCAAAGCCGTCATGGTGTTTGGTGGTGAAAACCACATACTTCATACCAGCCTTCTGCGCCACATCCGCCCACTGGTTCGGATCGAACTGCGTGGGATTGAAGTGCTCCGACAGTTCCCAGTACCATTTCTTATACTCGTTATAATCGAAAGTGCTATCGCGCGGAATCCAATCCACGTCCTCAGAACAGATGGACCACGACTCCACAATTCCAGGCACGGAATAGATACCCCAGTGGATAATCATCCCGAACTTAAGGTCACGCCAACGCTCCAGCTTGGCCTGCACCAAAGGATCTTGCGGCGGGAAGTACTCCGCATCCAATCGCAGGTCAGGATTGGCCTCTTCCGCATTTTGAGCAGAAGCACAAAAATGACAACAAAATACAAAAAACAATAACAGGAGAATTGCCCTTTTCATATACGGATGTACGAACGCAAAGTATTGCGTCGCGCTAGTTCCTGTTTCCCACCTCCTTGCTGAAATCGACTTTCCACTTTCCATCAACCCAAACGAGCGTATATTTTTTTTCAATCTGCTTGCCTTCGTTTTTGCAATGGAAAACGACAGTGACTATAACTTCCTGATTTTCAACAACAACTTCTTCATTAATGACAGAAACGTCCACGAGCCCGCCCAGTCCATCGCACTCGGCTTTGACGCTTTGGGCATAATTGAAAAGCGAATGGGCGGAGATGGCCATCAAGCCTGCTTTTACGCCATCGCCATGACCGACGTAAAAACCGAACTGACGAGCGGCATCGGCAGCAGGACTTCCGTCATTAGAGGCTTTACATACTGATAATGAACAAGTTAACAAGATTACAAGAGCGAAAATGATTTTTTTCATAGCTATAAAATTCTGTAGGGATTTGTATTAAATCATCATGCAAAATTGTCAATTATCAATGGCAAAGGTGGAATGCGGTCAATGTCATTCCACCTTTGCGAGTTGATTTATCGTGCGTAGTTCACCGAGCGGGTTTCGCGGATGACGGTGATTTTAATTTGACCTGGATAGGTCATTTCATTTTGAATTTTCTTGGAGAGATCGAAGGAGATTTGGTCGGCCTGCTGGTCGGTAACCTTTTCGGCGCCGACGATGACGCGGAGTTCGCGACCGGCTTGAATAGCGTAGGTTTTGACTACGCCTGGGTAGGTAAGAGCCAGATTCTCAAGGTCGTTCAATCTCTTCATATAGGCTTCCACCACTTCGCGGCGGGCACCTGGGCGGGCACCGGAGATGGCGTCGCAGACCTGTACAAGCGGGGAAATCAGGTTGGTCATTTCCATCTCATCGTGGTGGGCGCCGATGGCGTTCACAATTTCCGGTTTCTCCTTATACTGCTCTGCCAGTTGGGCACCAAAGAGGGCGTGCGGCATTTCGGGTTCGGTATCGGGCACTTTGCCGATATCGTGAAGCAGTCCGGCGCGTTTGGCCAACTTGGCGTTCAATCCCAGTTCAGCAGCCATGGTAGCACAAAGGTTTGCAACCTCCTTGGAGTGTTGTAGCAGGTTCTGACCATAGGAAGAGCGGTAGCGCATTTTGCCGACCATGCGCATGAGTTCGTGCGGCATGTTGTGGATGCCGAGGTCGATGCAGGTGCGTTTGCCGATTTCGTTGATTTCCTGCTCGATTTGCTTCTTGGTTTTGGCGACGATTTCCTCGATGCGGGCGGGGTGGATGCGACCGTCGGTAACCAGTTTCTGGAGGGAGAGTCGGGCCACTTCGCGGCGCACGGGGTCGAAGCTGGAGAGCAGGATGGTGTCGGGGGAGTCGTCGATGATGATGTCAACGCCAGTAAGGTTTTCCAGGGCGCGGATATTGCGGCCTTCGCGGCCGATGATCCTACCCTTGATTTCATCATTTTCGATATTGAAGACGGAGACGGCGTTTTCGAGGGCCGTTTCCACGCCAGTGCGCTGGATGGATTTGATAACCAGCTTCTTGGCTTCCATATTGGCGGTATTCTGGGCTTCGTCCACAATCTCCTTGATGGTGACCATGGCTTCCGCGCGGGCCTCGTCCTCCATCAGTTGGATGAGTTGTTCCTTGGCCTGTTGGGCGCTCAGTTCGGCGATGGATTCAAGTTTCGCCTTCTGGATAGCGGTTTGTTTGTCGAGTTCCTCTTGTTTTTGGCGGTTGGCTTCAATTTGACGGTCCAGTTTTTCCTTCAGTGCGTTGTTCTCGTTGACTTTGCGGTTGAGTTCTTCTGTCTTTTGGTTCAAGCTGGCCTCTTTTTGCTTGATGCGGTTTTCGCCGGCGGCAATTTGCTGGTTCTTCTCGTTGACCAACTTCTCGTGTTCGGATTTGAGTTGGAGAAATTTTTCCTTAGCTTGGAGGATTTTCTCCTTTTTCAGCAGTTCGGCATCCTCTTCAGACTTTTTCTTGATGGCCTTGGCTTCGTCTTTTGCTTTTTGCATGAGCGCGGCACTGCCTTTGGTGATAGTTTTTTTGAGGAGGGTATAGGAAATAGCTATTCCAATTCCGACACCAACCACGCCTGCAATGATTCCAATTATTAATACGTTCATAGATTTAATTTAGGTTGATAATATATTGTGATTTAAGTGTTTATAAATAAAAAGCCCGCAAACGTTCTATAGGGTTCTGTAAACTCCTATCATATACGGTGAGGGCGCCTTCGCCCCTCGAAAGTCCCTCGGGCGCAGGAGCGCCTTGTCTTGCGACAACAGGGCCGGTTCTAATGGCAAACGAGCATATCCCTCAATAATTTTGTGTTGAGTTTACCGGACGTATCCGAACGAATGCGGGTGTGGTGTATTCAAAGAGCCTTTTAATCAACGTTTTGCGCTGAAGTGGGTTCCATTATTTCCTTCTCTTCCTGCTCCAAAGCGTCCAATGCCTGTTCCATCAATTCGGCTAAGCGGCTCAAACGCTCCATTCGCGGCAGCAGATTTTCTTCGTAACTATTCAGTTTCTCTTCTTTGGCTATATAGTTAACAGTCTGATCTAAAAGCAATTTAGAGAGCAAGTCCTGGTGATCTGTATAATTCCATCTTTTGGCAAAATCGGTTGCTTTTTCGTTGATTCGTTTTTCGGCTTCGCGGTAATAACTCTCGAACTCCTTTCTAATCCACAAGTCAATGTGCCGCTGCAAGACCTCTATCTTGATGTGGATTTTTTCCTCTTCCATCTATTTACCATTTATGTAGCCGATACAGAAATCAATCTCCCGCACTAATTCATTTATTTCTTTCTTTAATTCGTTATTGTCTTCTTTATTCAATATTTTCTGAGACATCGCAAGCGCCCGATGCTTGTTTTTCCACATTTCCAACTCCAGCCTGGCCGCCTCCGATTCCTCTTTCAGTTTTTTGTTCTCGTTTTTTATGTTATTTATAATCTGTTGATTTTCACTGATTCGTATGATTATCCTGCTTAATTTCTCCTCTAATTCGTTGTATTTGTTTTGCAGTGTTGACATACCTGAATTTGAACGTGCAAAGATACGTATTATTTTTGGGCTTTCAAATTAAGGCAATAAAAAAAATGATTTTTTTTAGTTATAAAATGTAATTAATTAATTACCAATAAAATCGTATTTTTGCGCGCTTAAAATCAAATATGAACAAATTCATCAAGTCCTTGGGGATTGTCCCCTCTCCGTTGGTTTTTCTGACCGATGTGCTGTGTATCTGTTGCGCCGCCCTCCTGGCCATGTTCGTGCGCGTGGAATTCGATTTGCAAAACAGTTCCGTTTTCGAACCGAAACATTACCTCATCATCCCTGCCATCATCCTTGCCGTCCGCATTTTCTACTTCCTTGTTTTCAGAACACCGAAAATCATCGTGCGCTATACCAGCACCAAGGATGTCGCAAAGATATTCCTCGCCTGCGTCGTCGGAAGCATCACCTTGCTCATTTTCAACCAGATAAGCAAAATCGCCACACAAACCTACATCATCCCCCATTCCATCATCGTTATGGAATTCTTCATCACGATGGTCTCCATGGTCTTCTACCGACTGACCTTCAAAATGCTCTATCTCGAGACCGTGAACCCCGCCAAGCTCAAAAAAAACATCGTGATTGTGGGTGCCGGCGAAGCAGGTATCATCACCAAACACACCCTCGACCGCGATGCACAAAGCAAATACAACGTCCTCGCCTTCTTCGACAGCGACCCTAACAAAATCGGGAAAATGGTGGAAGACGTAAACATTATTGACTATCAACAACTTGACAATTATCTGAAGAAGAATCCCGTCTCGTTCCTCATCATTGCCATCCAAAATCTACCCGCCGTCAAAAAGTCGGAAATCGCCGACATCGCACTCCAATACAACGTGAAAGTGCTTGTGGTGCCGCCCGTCGTTAAATGGATTAACGGCGAACTGAGTTTCAAACAGATTAAGAAAGTTCGCATTGAAGATTTGTTGGAACGCGGTCAGATTGTTTTAGACAATAATTTGATAATCAAGGATTTGTCCAACAAAACCATCCTCATTACCGGAGCGGCCGGCTCCATCGGTAGCGAAATCGTCCGCCAAGTGATGAAGTACAACTACAAACGCCTCATCCTCATCGATGAAGCTGAAACCCCTGTTTTCTATTTAAGGAATGAATGCTACCAGGCAAACGGCTTAAAGAACATTGACATTGAGATCGTTAACATTCTGGATTTGGTTAAGATGGAGGAAATCATGGCCCGTGAAAAACCCGATGTCATCTATCACGCCGCCGCTTACAAGCACGTGCCGATGATGGAGGAGAACGTCGGCGCCGCCATCAAAAACAACGTCCAAGGCACCCGTCAACTCGCCGATCTTGCCGTCAAATACGGCGTAAAAAAGTTCGTGATGGTCTCCACCGACAAGGCTGTCAACCCCACCAACGTGATGGGCGCTTCGAAACGCATCGCGGAAATCTACGTACAATCACTTAATTTCCAACAAGACACAACTAAATTCATCACCACGCGCTTCGGCAATGTCCTCGGCACCAACGGCTCCGTCATCCCGATTTTCAAAAAACAAATCGAAAACGGCGGGCCCATCACGGTCACCCATCCCGATATCACCCGCTTCTTCATGACCATTCCCGAAGCCTGCCAATTAGTCATCAATGCCGGCGCCATGGGCAACGGTGGCGAAATTTTCATCTTCGACATGGGCCAACCCGTCAAAATCTACGACCTGGCCGTGAAGATGATCAAGCTCTCCGGACTCACACTCGGCAAGGACATCCAAATCAAGTTCACCGGCCTGCGCCCTGGAGAGAAACTCTACGAGGAACTGCTCGCCAACAAGGAGAATACCATCGAGACCAAGAACTCCAAGATCATGATTGCCAAAGTACGCACCTACAACTACGACGAGGTCGTACACGAGATTGACGCGCTCATCGCACTCAAGGACGAAGACCCGTTCGCCATCGTGAAGAAGATGAAGGATATCGTGCCGGAATACATCAGCAAAAACTCCGCCTTCGAGGTGCTGAACTGATTTCACCGACGCTCGTCCTCAAAGGCGAAGACCCAGTTGCCATCACGAAGAAGATAAAGGAGTTCAGCTCCGAATAGGCCAGCAAGAATTCACAGTTCGCAACTGTAGGGATGCCATAATATGACATCCCCACGGTGTGGTTTGAATTGGTAATTCAAACTTGTTTTAATTAGTAATTAAAACTATTGGTTATTTGAATTATTTGGTGTATTTTTGCGGCAAATTTTTCGGCAATGATAAAACAATCAGAAGTCTTTCGGACAATTGAGAATCAAAGGAATGCAATTCTTTGTAATACTGATACTTATCCGCGTCAACTGCTCGCAACCTTGGACTTGCAGTTCACCCAGTATGCGGACATTATCACAGGTATTCGGCGTTGTGGGAAGAGCACTTTGGTGGAGCAACTGATGAGAAAACATGCCGCGGAATCGCTTTATGTGAACTTTGACACACCACCGCTTTTCGGTTTCACATTGGATGATTTCAAGACAATCGACATTTTGATAGAGCAGACTGGGGCTCACTTCCTCTTCTTCGACGAGATACAGGTGGTGGAAGGTTGGGAAGTCTATGTGCGGAGCAAGATTGATGCACACAAGAAGGTGGTAGTCACCGGCTCCAATGCATCCATGCTCAGCCGGGAGTTGGGAACGCGGATGACAGGTCGTCACATCAGCCACCGGCTTATGCCGTTCTCCTATACTGAATTTTTGGGATATAAAAAGTTGGAACCGAATTTGGAAAGTTTGGAGCTGTATATGCGGCTTGGAGGTTTTCCAGCCTACTTGCAGACCATGCATGCCGAGTTGCTGACGGATTTAGCTACAGATGTTTTATATCGTGACATTCTGGTGCGGTACGGACTGCGGGACGAACTTTCTCTGAAAATGTTGATGACTTTTTTGATGGGCAATGTAGGCAATTTGGTTAGTGGCAACAAACTAACTCAGCCCTTGCGAATCAAGTCGCCTCAGACAGTTCTTGACTATATGGCCTATATGGAAAATGCCTATCTGCTTTTTTCAATTCCAAAGTTCTCATATTCCTATCGCTCACAGGTGGTGAATCCTAAAAAAATATATAGCATAGACTTGGGTTTACAAGCGTTATTATCTCCATCATTCAATGATGACGAAGGTCATCGGCTTGAGAATCTGGTATTTATAGAATTATACAGGCAAGGAGCCGAGGTATATTATTATAATGAAGGCGGAAGCGAGTGTGATTTCGTGGTTTGCCGTAATCATACGCCCGAAAAGTTGATACAGGTTTGCGCTGAGATAACACACGACAATCAGGAAAGGGAATATGACGGACTTACAGCCGCAATGAATACTTTTTCAATTGATAAAGGATTGATTATCACAATGAATCAAAATGATATAAGTTATCATAACGGCTGCGAAATCACAACGATGCCAGTATGGAAGTGGCTCTCTTCCAGCGAATAATTTACTTTCACAGTAACCATCATAACGCCTCAGAATCCTGTATTTTCTACCTTTCAGTTTTCAGTTTTCAATTTTCAGTTTTCAGTTTAACAAATGTCCCCGCAAGAAGAAATCAAGAAACTAACCGACGAGCTGAACCAGCACAATTACAATTATTACATGCTTGATAATCCGGTGATTAGCGATGAGCAGTTCGACCATCTGCTCCGCCACCTGATGGATTTGGAAAAGCAGTATCCGGAATTCATACAACCCGACACGCCAACACAGCGCGTGGGCGGCACAGTGACCAAGAAATTCGCCACCATTCCCCACACCTACCCGATGCTCTCTCTCGGCAACACCTACTCCGAAGAGGAACTTTACGAATTCGACAACCGCATCAAGTCGCTGGTGAATCAGGAGGTTGAATACGTGTGCGAGCTCAAGTACGATGGGCTGGCCATCAGCTTGGTATATGAGCACGGCCTCTTTGTGCGCGCTGTCACCCGAGGCGACGGCGTGAAGGGCGATGACGTGACCGCCAACGTGAAGACCATCAAGTCGGTGCCGCTGCGACTGCAAGGCGACTTTCCCGACTTTTTCGAGGTGCGCGGCGAGATCCTGATGCCGTTTGCACGCTTCGAGGCACTCAACCGCGAGCGTGAGGAGATTGGCGAGCCCCCCTTCGCCAATCCGCGCAACGCCGCCTCCGGCACACTCAAAATGCAGGAGAGCAGCGAAGTGGCCCACCGTGGCCTCGACTTCCGCCTCTACTACGTGATGGGCGAAAACCTCCCCTGCGCCACCCACTACGACAGCATTCACCGCCTCCAAGCGTGGGGATTCCGCCTGCCCGACGTGATGGAAAGAGCCCGTAACATCCACGAAGTCATCGACTTCATGCACAAATGGGACACAGAGCGCAAGAAGCTCTCCTTCCCCATCGACGGCATCGTCATCAAGGTCAACGAGTTCTCCCTGCAACAGCAACTCGGCATGACCGCCAAGAATCCGCGCTGGGCCATCGCCTACAAGTTCAAAGCGGAGAAGATGTCCACCCCGCTGCTGAGCGTTGATTTCCAAGTAGGTAGAACAGGCATTGTGACGCCCGTCGCGAATTTGGAACCCGTTCCCCTCGCCGGAACCATCGTGAAGCGCGCCACCCTGCACAACGCCGAGGTTATGGCAGCACTCGACATCCGCGAAGGCGACTCCCTCTTCGTAGAGAAGGGCGGGGAAATCATCCCTAAAATCGTGGGCGTGGATTTGGACAAACGCCTCCCCGGCGCCCAACCCGTGCCCTTCATCACCCACTGCCCCGAATGCGGCACGCCGCTCCAGAAAAACGAGGACGAAGCCGGCACATTCTGCCCGAACGAGTTGCACTGCGCCCCGCAAATCAAAGGCAAGCTGGAACACTTCATCGGACGCAGAGCCATGAACCTCGACTCATTAGGCGAAGGCAAAGTGGAAATCTTGTACGAACGCGGACTGGTAAAGAACATTGCCGACTTCTACGATCTTACTTATAGTCAATTGCTTGGCATCGAGAAGAAATTCCCAGCGGAAGACGGAAAACCGGAAAGGGTGGTCAGTTTCCGCGAAAAGACGGTGGAGAACATCCTCGCAGGCATCGAGCAGTCGCGCAAGGTGCCGTTCGAGCGAGTGCTCTTCGCCATCGGCATCCGCTACGTCGGAGAAACCACCGCCAAAAAACTGACACGGCACTTCAAGAACATCGACGCGCTCTCCTCAGCCACCAAGGAGGAACTGATGGAGGTGAACGACGTGGGCGAACGCGTGGCCGACAGCATCATCAACTTCTTCAACTCAAGCGAAAACTTGGAAATCGTAGTGCGACTGAGAAAAGCCGGCCTCCAATTTGAATTGGATGAACATGAAAACGCCACCGTCTCCAACATCTTGGATGGTAAATCATTGATTGTTAGCGGTGTTTTTTCCATATCAAGAGATGAAATGAAGAAGATGATAGAGCAATACGGCGGAAAAAACGTTTCTTCTATCTCAAAAAACACCGACTACGTGGTAGCTGGCGAAAAAATGGGACCAGAGAAGCGGAAAAAAGCAGAGGCATTGGGCATTCCCATCCTATCGGAAGAGGAGTTCTATCAATTGGTAGGAAAAACTGAGTAGAGCTGCCTATTGTGCCCCGCTTCATTTGTTAACAGAATCATCCCCCTTAATCTTGTAGTATTCATAATCACAGGCTTCTTTTCTTTACAAGAAGTAAAGGGATAATTCCGTTTTATTTTACATAAATAGTAGAATAAAAAAACAGGCTGTTTCATTTTACAGCCTGTTTTACTAATTTTGGAAATCGTGCATTTGCTTGATTTCCCTTGAACGTCGGGGTGAGAAGACTCGAACTTCCGACCCCTTGCACCCCATGCAAGTACGCTAGCCAACTGCGCCACACCCCGTTCAATTTTGCGGTTGCAAAAGTAGAAAAAAAATCAATACGTTCGCCTTTTTCTGAAAATTATTTTTCTTCCTTGAAAACACGTTTTTTCAGCACCTTAAAATAAAGGAAAACCGCCCCAAGACTCCAGCAACTCCCTAATATTAAACCACATAGAATATCGCCTGGATAATGAACTCCTAGATAAATCCGGCTATAGCAGAGCAGCAGCGACCAGAAGACAGCCGCAACAATCAACCATTTGCGACGTTTCCCAAAGAAAAAAACCACCATCCACGCGAACGCGATGGAGTTGGCGGCATGTCCTGAAGGGAAACCATACTGGCCTCCGTAATACAACGTCCCGTCAGGATTTTCCACCAGATGGATTTTCTCAGCCAACGTTTCTGTATGCGAGGGGCGCGGCCGCTGTACGGTGCGTTTCAGGAAATTGCAACTTTGGTCAGTACAAACAATTACCAATATCAACAAAGGAAGGATAATCCAACATTGTTTTTTGTATTTTTTTATCAACCAAAAGATGAAAAATAGATACAACGGCACCCAAATCAAGATGTTCGAGGCCCAGTAGAACAAGAAATCCGCCCAAGGCGCGTGCATTCCATTGAAAAACAAGAATACCGCCGTATCCAGATGGGTTAACGTCTCAATCATTCGAAATCGGGATAAAGAAGATACTGTTTGCGCATTTTCTTGAACTCATCCAAAGCGGGCTGCCATGTGGCACGGATATCCGCTTCGCTCATCCCCGCCGAAATCTGCTTTTGCAGCTGGTCGTTGCCCGCCAATTTTGAAAAGAAATTGTTGCGGGAGAAGAACTCGTCCTTGTTGGGGAAATTCTTGAACGCAATAATAATATATTGTAGGTTGAACGAGTTGGTGTCGGCCATGTACTTGCGTGCCGTATCGGTGAGGTCGAAGCCACGACACAACTTACCATTCTGCAATGGATTCTCGGAAACGCCCTTGATGGGCTTGGGAGTGAAATAGCAGTCGCCGGCCTTCAAACTCGGATGACCGAAAATCTGAAAAGGCATGTCGGTGCCGCGTCCCACGCTAATGAAAGTACCCTCAAACAGGCAAAGCGATGGATAGAGATAGATGGCTTCGTCACTCTGCAAGTTCGGCGACGGCGGAATTGGGAGATGATAACGCATCGTATGGTCATAGCCTTCCATTTTCACCACCTGCAAATCACACTTCAACCCGTTGGGCAACCAGCCTTCGCCGTTCACCATCAGCGCATACTCCCCTATCGTCATGCCATGAACAACAGGGACCTTATGCATTCCGATGAAAGACTTGAACTTTGGATCCAAAACAGGGCCATCGACAAAATAGCCGTTGGGATTCGGGCGGTCGAGCACGATCATCTTGACGTGGTTTTCCGCCGCCGCCTCCATCACATAGTGCATGGTGGAAATGTAGGTGTAAAAACGGCAACCCACATCCTGAATGTCGAAAAGGATCACGTCAATCCCCTTCATCTGCTCCGGCGTGGGCTTCTTATTGCTCCCGTACAAGGAGACTATCGGAAGGTGCGTCTTGGCATCCATGCCCGATTGGATGGTCGCCCCCGCCTCGGCATCGCCTCGGAAACCATGCTCCGGCGAGAAGATTTTCACCAAATCCACCTTCAAAGAAACCAAGGAATCCACCAAATGCGTAGTACCGACAACGGAGGTATGATTACCACAAAATGCCACTTTCTTACCTTCCAGCAGCGGCAAGTATTCGTCCATTAACGCCGCTCCCACAGTAGGCTGAGCTATTGTGGGAGTTGCGATCAATATAAGTATTGAGAAAACTAAAATTCTACTATTCAAAGACAATGACCTTTTCTGCTTTATCAATATTGAATTTTCCGAATTGTTTGGAGATGAAGTTCTCACCGATGATGAAGGAGGAGGTCAGACCTTTGCGGACAACCACCGTCACATTTTGGGCCGTATTGTCACCCATCTTGAAATCCTTGAGCGTGAGGAGCGAGCCGTCAACGATCGTACCGTCTTCGGCATTGATGGCAGCCTCCTTGGCCTCGAAATCGTCCTTGGAGATGATGTGGTCTTTCAGGAAGCGGGTGGCATCATTGTAATCCATATAGACGGAATCAGAGCCGTAAACCATTTCAAACTTGAAGGATTTGTTGTTGGCGATGCAAGTACCTTTCACGACGCCCTTAGAGATGGTAACCGGGATGGTTTTGTGCTTATAGACGTTGATTTGACCAGCATCGGCAACTGGAGCGATGCTGTCGCCGCCAGGAACATAGTCATCGCGCAGGATGTAGAGTTCAGTTCTACGATTCAACTGGTGGGCTGCTTCCTGATAATTCTTCGGAGAGAGCGAATTGATGTATTCTTCCGTCAGTTTGGTGCCCTTTGCGAAGGTGTACTGTTTTCTTTCGTAAGTAACCGTATAATCGCGATCAAGCGTACGCGGCATGTACTCACCATACCCCTTTGCCACCAAGCGGCCAGCGTCGATTCCCTTCACATTGACGAGATAGTCAACACAGGATTGGGCACGTTTTTGTGACAACTCCTCGTTATACTTGTCATCGGCACGGGCATCGGTATGGGAACGGAGTTCCACCACGAGCGTCGGGTTTTGAGTCATGATGTTGTAAACGAACTCCAGCGAGTCTTGGTATTGCGGTTTCAAATCCCATTTGGCCAAGTCGTACAAGATTTCAGGTAAAACAATCGGTTCCTTCGGAATCGGGGTCAATTTGAAATCCTGTTTCAAGTCAGTGTTTTCAGTCAAGCCGACCGTAGTTTGAGAAGCAGTGTTGTTCTCGCGGAAGTATTTCGGTTTGGTTACGGTCATTTGGTAAGTAGTGTTGCCCAAAATCTTGTCTTTTTCAAACTTGTAATATCCCTTGACATCGGTTTTGGTTTTGTAGGAAGAGCCGTCAGAGCCGATGATTTCAACCTCAGCGCCATCGATGGGCTGCAAGTTGGCAGCATCCTTCACGAAACCGGCGAGAGTATAGACAATCGGACGGAGGAAGAAGTAATAGATGTCGTCGCCCCCCTTGCCACCTGCACGGTTAGAGGAGAAGTAACCCTTTTCCACATACGGGGTCTTGGACCGAGGATCCAAGGCGGGAGCATCATCGAACATAATGCCAATTTCATCGGCTTCTGAATTAATCGGTGAAAGCAGGTTTTGAGGAGTTTGATATACGCCGTTGATGCATTCGCTTGAATAGATGTCCAGACCACCGAGACCATAATGACCATCGGAAGAGAAATAGAGCAGGCTGTCGCCACGGAGCGCCGGAAACACTTCGTTTCCTGCCGTATTGACGACATCGCCCAAATTCTTAATATCGGCCATATTGAATGGTTTGGATTTCTTGGTACGGGTGACTTTGTAAAGGTCGTAGCCGCCGTAGCCGCCCGGTTTGTTGGAAGCGAAATAGAGGGTCAGTTCATCGCCCGTAATGAAGGGGTGAACACAGTTGACCATGGAATCGTTGTCCAACTTGATCAGTTCGGGTTGGGTCCAATCCTTGCCTTTCTTAGTGGTGACATAGATGTAGCAAGCCTTCACTTCGCGTTTGTCCTGCGGACAGTAGGTATAATAAACGGCGGTGGCTTTGCGGTTCGGACAGGCTTCGCCCTCATTCACGCCAGTGTTGATGACTTCGTTTTCATCAAAAGAGGCGACTGGCGACCATTCGCCTGGCCACTCCGTGTTTCTGCTCTTCGGCAATTCGGAGATGTAAATGTCGGAGAAGGCCTGTTTCGTCCATTGGTCAGTTCCCTTGCCCACAGAGCCATCACGGTTTGAGGAGAAGAGGATCTGGGTCTGTTTGTCAGGATTGCCCCAACGGGGAGCCCACTCGTCATAGCGG
Source organism: Bacteroidales bacterium (assembly GCA_017506175.1). Classification (GTDB taxonomy): domain Bacteria; phylum Bacteroidota; class Bacteroidia; order Bacteroidales; family WCHB1-69; genus UBA1756. The sequence goes on from JAFVNW010000013.1 coordinate 19,031, forward strand.
GTGTTCAGACGTTTGAGCGGGAAGACCTCGTAGCGTGTAGGTGTTTCTTTCCAGGTTTTGGCGCGGGAACAGGATTCAATCATCACATCGGCACGCTTGTCTTCCGGAGCACGTTTCTTGAATTCCTTATAATAAACCAACGCGGCATCATAATTGCCCTCGTTGATGTAGATATTTCCCAAATGATAGAGCAGCAACGGATTGTCTTTCTGGTAATTTTTCTTATACAAGGACTCGTACTGTTTCTTTGCATGCTTCACGTCGCCGGTGATACGATAGCACTCTGCAATCTGGTAGGCGACACGGCGCGACTCCACTTTATTCTTCTTAATCTTGCCTGTAACTTTCTTATATAGTTCAAGTGCCTTCTCATATTTGCAAGTTCTGAAGGCATTGTCGGCATCCTTCGTCACTTGGGCATTTGAATTATAAGTCATTAAGAATAATACACTTAGAATTAAAATAGATATTTTTTTAACGCTCATAATGAAAGTGTTTTACTTCATAAAAATTAGGTTGCTAAAGTAGGAAAAAATTTCCAATGTTTAGCAACCTAATCAAAGATTTTTATTGTCAAAGATTATTTCACGCTTAATTTGGCGACGTTGACCTTAACTTCTTTCTTTCTTTTCAACAAATCGAATGCCAAGCCGGGAGCGATGAACATACCGGAATAGGTACCGATGGCGATACCAGCGAGCATAGCGAATACGAATCCGCGGATGACTTCACCGCCGAAGATGAAGATGACGATCAATACCAGCAAGGTGGTGCCGCAAGTGTTGAAGTTACGTCCCAACGTGCTGTTGATAGATGCGTTGAACAATTGGTAGCGGTCGCCCTTCGGTGAGTTGGTGAGGTTTTCACGAACACGGTCATAAATGATAACGACGTTGTTGATTGAATAACCGATTACCGTCAAGATAGCCGCGATGAACTGTTGGTCGATTTCCATGGAGAACGGAGAGATTTTCCAGAACAGGGAGAAGAGGCCGATGGTCAGAATGGTATCGTGGGCCAAGGTCATAACGGCACCGAGACCGAACTGCCAGTTGCGGAAACGGAAAGCGATGTAGATGAAAATCAAAACCAAGGCGACCAAGACAGAAATGATGGCCTTGCCCAACAGTTCGTGGGCAACGGTGGCCTGAATCTTCTGGTAGCTCTGGATACCCTCTTCACCGACATTGGGTTCTTGGAAGGTCTTTTGGGAAGGAGTCACTTTGTAGAAGCCCTTCAAAGCTTTATACAGCTTGTTATAGCAATCGGCTTCGGCCTCTTGCGAGTTATCATTGATTTTATAGTTGACAGTAACTCTCAATTGGTTGTCGTTACCGAAAGTCTTCACTTGAGGAGTACCGCCAAATTCTGCGGTGACAGCATCAGCGGCAGCAGAAGCGTCAACGTCTTGGTCGAACAGGATTACATAGTTACGACCACCGGTGAAGTCAATGCCGGGTTGCAGTTTCAAAGTGAAGAAGGAGATGAGGGAGATGCAGATGAACGTAGCAGAAACGATGTAGAAAGTTTTCTTGGTTTTTAAGAAATCGAAATTGACTTTGGAAAAAGCGTTCATGGTAACGCGGTTGCCGAATTTCAGTTCCTTGCCCTTGTTCAATCTTGTATCGAACACCATGCGGGAGATGAAGATAGCAGAGAAGAGGGAGGAGAGGATACCGATAATCAAAGTGGTGGCGAAACCTTGAATAGGTCCGGAACCGAGGATGTAGAGCACGATACCGGTAATCAAGGTGGTGACGTTACCATCGATGATGGCTGAGTAGGCGTTTTTGTAACCTTCATCCACAGCGAGGCGCTGGCCTTTGCCGTTACGGATTTCCTCACGGATACGCTCGTAAATCAACACGTTCGCATCAACGGCCATACCCAAAGTAAGTACGATACCAGCCATACCAGGCAGTGTGAGAACGGCCTGCAAGGAGGCGAGCACACCGATGATGAAGAATACGTTGCAGAGCAGGGCGAGGTCGGCAACCAGACCGGCTCTGTCGTAATAGATGAACATATAGAGAAGTACGAGGATGAAAGCGATGAGGAAGGAGAAGAAGCCAGCGTTGATGGAACGTTGTCCCAAAGTCGGACCTACCACTTCGGAGGCGATGATGTCCAGACCGACTTCCAAGTTACCGGAATTCAGAACGGTAGCCAAGTCCTTGGCTTCTTGAACGGTGAAGTTACCGGAGATTTGTGAATTGCCGTTGGCGATTTCGTTTTGGATGTGCGGGTAGGAATAGACGATTTCATCGAGGACGATGGCGATGTTAACCGGATGTCCTTGGCTCATGGCGTTTTTGGTGATGCGTTGCCACTCTTTGGCGGCTTCATCTTCCATGGACATATTGACGATGACGCGGTTCACTTCGTCCACGTTCTGGGAAGCGCTGCGGATGATACGTGCGCCATCGACGGTTTTGTTGCAAAGAACGGGGCCGACTTCGGGAGAGTTTTTAATCAATGGCACCAAGGGGATCAGTTTGGACTCGCGGTCGGCGATGCCCCAATAGAAGACGAGGTCGGGGTTGTTGAGTACATTTTTGATAGCGGGGAGGCATTGTCCAACGAGGGCGGTATCGGCGAGTTGATAGTAACCCACGGCAAGTCCGTCGTTTTGGCCACCTCCGAGGGTGAGCATTTTAGCGAGATTGGTGGAGTCGGCAGAGCTGGCACCAGCCATGGCGGTCTGCGCGGCTTGGCGGAATTGGCTGGGGAAGAAGTTGTTGCCGCCCTGATAGTTGACGTAAACGGTCCAGAATTCGAGTTGTGCGGTGCTCTTCAAGAGGTCTTCCACACGCTCTTTTTCCTTCACGCCGGGGAGTTCGACGAGGATACGACCACCCTGGAGTTTTTCGAGGTTGGGTTGGGCGACGCCGAATTTATCGATACGGGTGCGGAGGATTTGAAAAGTCTGGTCGAGCACTTCGTCACGTTTGCCTTTCATGCCTTGTACGATTTCGGCATCGGTGCCGTTGGGTTTGCCCACTCTGTCGCCGAAGTAGGTGGCGAGGGTGGCGTTCATGCCCTTCTTGTTCTTATTGAAATTCTCGGCGAAGACATCGATGAAGTCGGTGCCATTGGCGCCGTTGTTGTACTCCTTGATGGCGGCGGCATAGGTGCTTGTGTAGAGGGAGTCCTCCATCACGCAGAGTTCCTTGACGATATCCTGGGAAGCGATGGCCAACGTCACATTCATACCACCCTTCAAGTCCAGACCGAGGTTCAGTTCCTTGTACTTGCATTCCTTGTAGGTGAAGCCGAGATAGACCTTCTCGTCGTTTTTCTTGGCGAGATATTCGCGTTCGCGATTGTTCAGCACCTCGTCGGTGATGAGTTTTTTCTGCATTTCGCTCAAGTTGCCAGTGGTGTCGGCTTGCTGGGCGCGGGCGATGGCGTTATTGACTTCAGTTTGAGCGGCATTATCATTCGCATAAGCCTTCGCATCCTTCTCAATCTTCCATGTTACGAAAGAAAATGACAGGCAATACAAGCAGGTGAGTGCAATTAGTATTGTAAAAAATAAAACTAAACCTTTGTTTCGCATACGCTAATTATTTGATTTTTATTGATTTATGATATTTTTTCCTATTTTATTTGAGCCTGCAAATATACAAAAATTTTTGAATGGCAATTCAATAAAAAAACACAATTAAATAATTAAATATTCCTCAAAAAAAATGTATTTTTGCCGCTTTGAAATAGAGTTGGCAATCCGGCAAATTTCTTACAATATTTATATTAACAAAAATAATTTATCATGACAGAAAAACTTACATTAAGAGACAACGCGGCCTTTCGATGGATTGCGCTGCTGTTGTTGGCGTTGGCCATGTTCTGTTCTTACATTTTCATGGACATCCTCTCGCCCATCAAGGACCTCATGCAGACTGAACGCGGCTGGGATTCGCTGGCATTCGGCACCATGCAGGGTGCCGAGACCTTTTTGAACGTGTTCGTATTCTTCCTCATTTTTGCCGGTATCATTCTGGACAAAATGGGGGTTCGTTTCACGGCCATTCTTTCCGGCGGTGTCATGCTGTTGGGAGCTCTCATCAAGTGGTATGCGGTATCGCCCAGTTTTATCGGCTCCGGTTTGGAGACTTGGTTCACCAATCACCTCAACTACATTCCGGGGTTCCAGGAATTAGGCGTGGCGCCTTTCTATGAAGGCATGCCGGCATCCGCGAAACTGGCCGCTCTCGGCTTCATGGTTTTCGGTTGCGGTGTGGAAATGGCCGGCATCACCGTGAGCCGTGGAATCGTGAAATGGTTCAAGGGACGTGAGATGGCTTTGGCCATGGGTTCCGAAATGGCCCTCGCCCGCCTCGGTGTCGCCACCTGTATGATTTTCTCCCCCTACTTCGCCAAATTGGGCGGACATGTAGATGTTTCCCGCTCAGTTGCTTTCGGCGTCGTCCTCCTCTGCATCGCTTTGATGATGTTCATCGTTTATTTCTTCATGGATAAGAAACTGGATGCACAAACCGGCGAAGCCGAAGAAAAAGACGATCCGTTCAGAATCAAAGATATCGGCCAAATCCTCTCCAGCGGCGGTTTCTGGTTGGTAGCCCTTCTCTGCGTACTTTACTATTCCGCCATCTTCCCGTTCCAAAAATACGCCGTCAACATGCTGCAATGCAACCTGACGCTGACTGCTCCCGCTGAGGGTTCATTCTGGAACTCCCCCGCAGTTACGATTGTACAATATGTTATTATGCTTGTAGTAGCCGCCACCGCCTTCGCTAGCAACTTCTCCAAGAAAAAAGGTTTGAAGTATAGTTTGCTCGTCGTGGCCATCGCCGCCCTTGTGTGCTACTGCTATATGGGTTACATGCGTCAATCCGCTGAAGCTATCTTCGCCGTATTCCCGCTGCTGGCCGTCGGCATCACCCCCATTCTCGGCAATTACGTTGACCACAAGGGGAAAGCCGCTTCCATGCTGATGATCGGCTCCCTGCTTCTGATTATTTGCCACCTCACTTTCGCCTTCATCCTACCGATGTGCAAAGGAAACGACATCCTCGGCGTTACGGTTGCCTACATCACCATCCTCGTTTTAGGGGCATCCTTCTCACTGGTTCCCGCATCTTTGTGGCCCAGCGTACCGAAGTTGGTGGATGCTAAAGTGATCGGTTCCGCTTACGCACTTATCTTCTGGATTCAAAATATCGGCTTGTGGCTCTTCCCGCTGCTCATCGGTAAAGTGCTTGACAACACGAACCCTGCGGGAACCGATGCGACCAAATTGGACTACACTTGGGCCCTCATCATGCTTGCTTGCCTCGGCATCGCCGCGTTCATCCTCGGCATCGTGCTTAAGGCTTGGGACAAGAAGAAAGGACTCGGTCTTGAACTTCCAAACATTGTTGAAGAAAAAGACGCTAAAGAAATCGAAAACAAATAACCCCGACTTTCACACTAAAGAATCGCTTAATCATCTAACCATGATTAAGCGATTCTTTGTAACTATAGTCTTCCATCTTCCACCTGAAAAATGATTTTCATAACCACTTTAGCCAACGGCATCCGCGTGATCCACGAGGAGGTGGCGTCGCCCATCTCGCACCTCGGCGTCATCATCAACGCCGGCACCCGCGACGAAGCCGACAACCTGAACGGCATCGCCCACTTTGTGGAGCATACCCTCTTCAAAGGCACCACCCACCGCAACAGCTACCAACTCACCAAACGCATCGAAAACGCCGGCGGCGAACTCAACGCCTCCACCGCCAAAGAGGAGACCTGCTTTCACACCTCCTTCCTCTCACCAGAGTACCGCCACGCCTTCGAAATCCTCGCCGACATCCTCTTCCACTCCACCTTTCCTGAAAAAGAAATCATCAAAGAGAAAGATGTGGTGCTGGAAGAGATCAACTACTACAAGGACACACCCGCCGAACTCATCTTCGACGAGATTGAAGAGATGGCTTTCGCCGGCCACCCCCTCGGTCGCAACATCCTCGGCAGCAGGCAGTCGCTCAAACGTATCGGGCGACAGGACATTCTCAACTTTGTAAAAAGCCAATACACCGCCGACCATATCGTGGTGGCCTCGGTGGGCAATCTTTCACATTCCTCCTTTTTAAAATATTGTAACCAATATTTCAACCAGCCCATCGCCGCACAGTGCGCCAACAGCCGCTCGCCATTCCACCACTACTCCCCTACCCACCTTGTGAAGCACAAGAACACCACGCAGTCGCATGTGATGCTGTGCAACACCGCCTTCTCGTTCCAGGAGGAGGGGCGACTTCCGTTGACGCTGCTCACCAACCTGCTGGGCGGACAGGCCAGCAGCGCCCGCCTCAACGTGAGCATCCGCGAGCGACGAGGCCTCGCCTACACGGTAGAGGCCAACTACTCGCCCTTCACCGACAGCGGACTTTTCACCGTATATATCGGCTGCGACAAAGATGAGGTGGAAAGATGTATTGATTTGACTTATAAAGAATTGCAAAAACTCTGCACCCAAAAATTGGGCACCATACAGTTGCACACCGCACAGAAGCAGTTCATCGGACAATTGGCCATCACCAACGAGGCCAAACTCAACGAGATGCTCGCTATTGGGCGTAGTGCGTTGTATTTTAACGAGGTAGAGACTATTGAACGCTCGTTCCAAAAGGTGGAGTCCATCACCGCCGAACAGATTTTGGAAGCCGCCAACCAGGTTTTCGTGCCGGACCATTTTTCCTCGCTAATCTATACGAGACTTTGACATTGACCATGAATAATCATTCCATTATGAAAAGAACACTTACCATATTGTTGATTTCCAGTATTTTATGCTGTGGATGCCATCAAAAAAAGAGTGACCACGAAGCACATCAAGCCCCCACGGCCGTAACCTTAAGTCTGGAGAGCGTGGCGACGTTCGCACGTATGTTGGAGCAGTCGGTGAACAACGACAGCCCGGCACCGGACATGATTAACAACGCCTTCGACAAAGCCGCATTTCGGGAGAAGCTCTCACGCAACTCAGAGGTGGCCAGCGCACTCGACTTGAATTTCGGGCAAGAGATTTTAGACGGGAACCTCAACTATGGCGACCGCGTGGCCAGCATGATCGATGGTGGCGGCGACTTCCGCTTCGACACCTGCTACCAGGCTGGCAAGGAATTCCATGTGGTTTTCCGTCTTTACGACACACTTGGCGAAACGCATTTCGACGACTACACCGTTGCATTGAGAAACAACGAACTGAAAATCGTGGAAGGTTTCTCCTTCGACTACGGATGCAAACTCACCACCAAAATAGCCTCGGAAATCATGTACAACGCCTTGAAAACGATGGGACAGTTGGATGCTTCTGCCCAAACAATGGAAAAAATTGTCGAACTGAACAAGGCGGGAAAGTACGGGGAGATGATGACAATTCTGCAAGCACATCAGGAGTTGGCGCTCCACTACCCTGCCTACAATCTTTATTACCTGATTGCCATCCGACACGCCTCCTCCAACTACATCGCCGACCTGCACAAGTTGCGTCAAACAGGGGTGAACGAGCGATTCATTCTTGCACACGAACTCTCCTACTACTCAGGAACCAATGATTTCAAAGCAATTACAAACACTATTGACTCCCTGATAAAATTCACGGGCGACGACCCTGTATTCTGCATTCAAGCAGCCAAGACCCTTAAAAACGCCAAACGCTATGAGGATGCGCTGCAATTCTACAACGTGGCGAAAGCGGGAATGCCCTACCTATGGGACATCTGGAAAGGCGAACTCGAATGCTACAGACGATTGAACGATGAAACGAAATTCAACTCCTGCCTGGAGGCCGGCAAAAAGCTTTATGGTCTCAATGATGCGGAATTAGCAGACATAAAAAAAGATGCCCGATAGAGCATCTTTTTTTATTTAAGGTAAAAAAACCTTTATTTTTCTTCCGCAGATTGTGCGTCCTGTTCACCCTCCAATTGTTTCTTTTGGTCCTCAACCAATTGTTTATCGATGAAGATACGGCCGCAGGCTTCGCAAACGATGATTTTCTTGTGAAGGCGGATGTCCAATTGACGTTGCGGAGGGATGGTGCTGAAGCAACCGCCGCAAGCATCGCGCTCGATTTGAACGATGGCCAAACCGTTGCGGGCATTCTTACGGATGCGCTCGAAAGCGGCCAAAAGGCGCGGTTCGATTTTTTCCTTATATACATCGGCTTGTGCACGCAAAGCTTTCTCTTTTTCCTCGGTTTCAGCCAAAATCCCTTCCAGCTCACTCTGCTTTTGAACCAGAATTTCATTCAATTCATTCACTTGTTCCTCAAAGCCCTTGATAACCTTCTCCTCTTTTTCGCCGTCGCGGTTCTCCTTGACTACCTTGCCGCCTTTGATTGCCATGTTCTTCTCATCGATGGCAGCTTGGCACTTGCCTTTATTCTTCTCGGCCAATTGAATTTCAAGGTTCTGATATTCAATCTCTTTGGTTAAAGATTCATATTCGCGGTTGTTGCGGACATTCTGCTGTTGTTCCTCATATCTTTTGATAAGGGCTTGAGCCTCCTCAATCTTGGCAGTTTCAGCCAGCAGTTTCGAGTGGATTTCCTTGATGTCCTGCTCATAGTTGGCGATACGGGTTTTAAGACCTTCGATGGCATCTTCAAGGTCGCGGACTTCGTTAGGCAGTTCACCACGTTCAACAACTATTCTATCTATTTGAGAATCAACTTGTTGCAAATTGTAAAGGGACAATAATTTCTGGGCGATGTTGAGTTCTTCCTGTTTTTGCTCAGCGGTTTCCTCATTTTTACGTTCAATGATGATTTCTTTGGTACCGGTCTCATTGGTAGAAACTTCTACAACTTCGGCAGCAATTTCGTCTGCAACAGCTTTCTTTCTTGCCATAAATTATTTTGTATTATATTGATTATTAATGTTATAAGATTCCAATTCGCATTTTTTCAGTTTGCGAAAATGCGACCGCAAAAGTAACAAAATTTTCTTTTATCTCATTAAAAATTATTTCTTTTATAAATTGTTCGCTTTCGAGATGTCCGATGTCGGCAATCAGCATTTTTTTATCGGCCGTATGGAAGTCGTGATATTTGATATCGCCACTCACAAAAACATCAGCACCAGCAGCAAGCGCAAGCCCAATCAGCGAACTTCCGCTACCGCCGCAAACGGCGATTTTCTGCACCGGTTTCTGCAAATCGCCGTAGTAACGCACCATTTTTACGCCGAAAATCTCCTTTAAAGAGTGCAGGAACTCTTGTGCATCAACAGGTTCAGGAAGTGTGCCGACACGTCCCAAGCCCACCTTGCGCGAGAGGTTTTCCAGCTTGTAGATGTCAAATGCCGGCTCTTCATAGGGATGTGTCCGGTAAAGCGCCTCCACGGCTTTTTTCTGCAAAAAGGCAGGGAATACCAATTCAATTCGTTCTTCTTCGACGGTTTCCAGTTTCCCTGGCTTGCCGATGAACGGATGAGCATCGGCTGCCGGACGGAAACACCCCTCGCCTTGCAGTTTGTAGGCGCAATGGTCGTAATCGCCCAACTTGCCGCACCCGACTTCAAACAGTGCGTCCTGCACCATTTGGGAATGTGATTTCGGAACAAAGAAGGCGATTTTCTGTAAACCGGCGCTTTGCGGCTCCAGCACACGCACATCCTGCAGGTTCAGCTTGTCGGCGAACACATCGTTCACACCGCCCGGCGCACTGTCGAGATTCGTATGCATGGAATAGAGTACCATCTTGTGTTCCAATGCCTTACACAATATCCTTCCCACGCGGTCGGTGGGCTCGATCTTGCAGATGCCGCGACGGAGGAGGAGCGGGTGGTGTGAAATCACAAGATTGGCTCCGCGGGCAATCGCCTCGTCGATGGTTTCATCCGACATTTCAAAACAGACCAGCACCCCCGTGATTTCGCGGTTTTTATCTCCGCATTGGACGCCACAATTATCAAAATCCTCCTGATAAGAGAGAGGATATTTTTTCTCCAAAAAATCTAATACTTCCTTGATTTTCATAGTATCTGGGATTGATGAACAGTGAACGATGGTCTGTGCACAGTTTGTAATCACAGATTGCAGTTCACGCTTTTACAAGCAGGCGAAAACGATGGCGACGATGCCGACAACGGCGCAATAGATGGCGAACCAAGCGAGATTGGCACGTTTCACAAGGCCGATCATCCATTTGCAAGCAAGAAGACCGGAAAGATAGGCGGCCACGAAACCGCAAATCAGGGCGGTGGCGGAGATTCCGGAGGCGGCAACGGAAAAATTCCCGCCAATCAAATCGAGGAAACATTCACCCAAAATCGGGATGATGACCATTAGGAAGGAGAACTGTGCAACCTCCTCTTTTTTAACCCCCATGAGCAAACCTGTTGCAATGGTTGACCCTGAACGGGAGAGTCCAGGAAGAACAGCCACCGATTGCGCCAGCCCAATCACGAAAGCGGAGCCGAAGCCGATGCTTTTCCGTTCCTTGAATTTCACGAACTTCGTAAGTGCCAACAAGATGGCGGTCACTAAAAGCATACATCCGACCAGCAGGATTCCATTTCCAAAAAAAGACTCTACTACGTCTTTAAAGAAAACACCCACAATGAGAACGGGAATCATGGAAACGAGGATTTTGCAAATGTACTGCGTTTCAGGATTCCATTCAAATTTGAAGAGCTTGGCAAAGAGATTCCAGATTTCCTTCCAGAGAATCGTAATGGTGCTGAGCACGGTAGCCGTATGCACGACCACCTCAAAGACGACATTGTCCGTCGCTTCGACTCCAAGGATTTCCTTACCGAGAACCAGATGACCGCTGCTGCTGACCGGCAGAAATTCGGTCAATCCTTGGACGATGCCAAGGATAATTGCTTCAAACCACTCCATGATTATTCAGCGGGGTTTTCTTGCGGTGTTTCCGTTGCCTCAGTGTTTTTCTTCTTGGACATCGGGTGCCACATAATGGCGAAAATTTCGATGACAAGGCCGAGCAGCATCAATATCGGGGCGACGACGAGGCGGCGGGTATCGAAGATGGCCTCGCTGAACTGTCCCGGATCTTCGGCCGCGCCTCCCGAAAGAGTGATGTAGCCGATAACGAGGATGACAGCCCCGATGATCATCAGAATATAATTAATCCTATGGAAAAGCGGTGCCGACGGCTTCGAATTTTCCTTTTTCCCGTAGGTACGACGAGTGGTCGTATTTTTCACAGGAGCGCTTGATTTAGTTGTAATTACCTGAGCCATTATTGATTATTCGTTAATTTTATTAAGGATTACAGATACAATTGGTCGGAGTTTATTTTGATGTATTTGTTCACGTAGATAAAGGAGATGAACATGGTATAGAGGATGCTGAACACGAACGTACCACAAAGAACGATGGTTATCGTATTGACATCCAGCACATTTAATATTTCCGGAGTATATGAATAGCCTAAATAAACGAGGAGCCCGAGCAAGACGACTGCGATGAAACCGCCCCATGTCCCTTGTACCAGTCCCTTGAAAACGAAGGGGCGGCGAACGAAACCGCGCGTGGCACCAATTAGCAATAGGCTCTTGATATTGAAACGTTTGGCATAGATATTCAGGCGCAGGCAGTTGCCGATCAACAGAAGGGAAATACACACGAACACGGCACAAAAACCAAAGACGACCCATTGGATGGTTCTAAAATTCGTTTGCAGCGATTGAACGATGTCGCTGGCATACTCCACATCCTGCACCATCTCGTTCTGTTTGATTTGCTTTATCACCTTGTTCAGCGAATCGGCGTTGTTGTAGTATTCGGGTTTGAGCGTAAGGATGATGGAGGCGTTTATCGGGTTGGCTATGACCTCTTCGTAATTGTTGCCGACGGCAGCCTTGGCCATTTCGGTATTGTCTTTTTGAGAGGAGACGCGGGAAGTCTGCACAAAATCCTGAAGTTTCAGCTGCTGTTCGTAGGCGACGATATCGGCCTCCTTCACGCCGGCGTCTTCGGAATAGAAGAGGACTTCCATCTCGAAATTCTTGCGAATTTCATTGATGAAACTATTGGAGAAAAAAACGATCAGTGCCAAGATTCCAATGAAAAACATGGTCAGAGCGATGCTCAGGATGGAACTGAATGCCGAAAATGCCAAACGCGCTTTGGTGATTTTATCAATGGTGTCAGGATATTTGCTCATAAAACTGTTTGGTTTTGCTTAAATTTCAGTGCACTTTTTGAGGCTGCAAATATACACTAACTTTTTCAAATAGCGATGCGCTGGGGCGAATGGAATTTTGGGAATCATCCCCTTTAATCCTGCAAATGAAAAATCATCAAAAGCGACTCGTATAAGAAGCAACCGGAACTGACGTATTTCAGTCAGCAAGACTCAGAGAGATAATTCCGAATTATTTTTTTTACAATCGTCAAAAGTTCATAAAAAGATCTTACTTTCGTATCATTGTTGAAATCAAATTCAAATTATTATAACATGTTGAAAATAAGAAGTTTGTTTTTTGTTTTTTGGGCAGTGTTGTGTACTTTTATGGCCGCCTGCATCCAAACCTCAGGTGAAGAGAAGAACACTGTGAAGAGCGCCATCGATCCTGATGATGCCAGCGATTTTGTGGTGATTACCGATGTTGTGCCAGATGTTCTTCTTGAAATCCGCTACTACAGCACCTACAACTTCATCGGCAGCCGTGTGGATGGCTATTTGGAGCCCACCGCACTGCTCACACGCCAAGCCGCCGACAGCCTCCGTGCCGTCAGCGACGAACTGAAAGAGCAGGGCTATCGCCTGAAAATCTACGACGCCTACCGTCCGCAGATGGCCGTTGACCACTTCGTGCGTTGGGGGGCCGACCTCGCCGACACACTGATGAAGACCTACTTCTATCCGGATCTCATCAAGGATGTGCTGTTTGACCGCGGCTACATTGCCCGCCGCAGCAGTCATTCGCGCGGCTCCACCGTGGACCTCACCCTCTTCGACATTAACACCGAGAAAGAGGCTGACATGGGCGGCACTTTCGACTGGTTCGGTCCGGAGAGCCACCCCGACTTCGGCGGCGACCCCGAGGCGGGCCAATATACCGGAAAATGCAACAGTCCGCAAGGCCGCGCCATCACCCCCGAGCAGTTTGAGAACCGCATGATTCTGCGCCGCGCCATGATGCGCCACGGTTTCAAGCCCTACAATGAAGAGTGGTGGCACTTCACCCTGAAAAACGAACCCTACCCCGACACATACTTCACCTTTCCGGTACAGCATCTGTAAGATATCAAGACGCAGGAACAGCCAAAGGATCCCTTACTTCCCCGTATATTTCTCCACAAACAAAACGCCCCATTGAAGCCTCGCGAATGACACGGTCTAACGGATGGCCAACATGGAAGACGACCTGCGGCTGCGGTTGAGACGCCGCCGAAAATAGTGAGACGGGAACGATAACGCTCAGTCTTTTACGCAGCGTACCGACTGTCCGCCGTACTTGTGGTGAACAGCGCGGGAGACGGTGGCGTGTCCATAGAAGAGCGAGCGGTCGTACGCGCTGCTGAGTTCTTCAGTGGATTCGGTAGCGCTCCAGAAGGAGGCGTACTCGCCAAAGCTGGTTTGAGTGCCGGGATAGAAGCCGGCGGGAAGTGCGGAAAAGCCCGTGGCATTGTTGGAGGCCAAATCGTTGCCGACCGTACATTCCACATCGTTTGATTTCCAACCATAGCCTGCGGCCAATGCTTTCGCCACATTCGCACCCAAACTATCACAAACGAACTCGCTGACACCGCCGCAATAACTGGTCAACTGCGTCCACTCGGCATCGCTCGGCACGTGCCATCCATCGGGGCAGATGCCCTGCACGCCGCTGGGATTGGTTCCGGACGGAGCCTCCCCGTGCATCACAGCATAAAAGTTGTACAAGTATCCGTAATACGGGTTGTCGGCTTGCGGGACGGCAAATCGGAGAGGAATGGTGTCGCTGTTGGAACCCTCGGGTATTGCGTCTCCGTTGGCGTAGCGGGTGGTGCGCAGGTTGGAGGCCATCCACACCTGCTCACCGATACGCACGGCATCGTAACTGTTGCCGTCATAGTCGGTAACTGCATCGTAAATCACTTCCGCGGTGGCGGGATAGGTCGGGGTATAACCGTTGTTCTCGTTATTCGGAGTTGGCAGTGGCTCCTCTTTTTCACAAGCCGCCAACAAAAAGAGGACAGCACAGAATAAAAGACTAATTTTTTTCATAAGGATAGGGATTTTGAAATTAATGTGGCAAAAGTATATAATTAAATTGATTTATACAATGATCGCACAAAAATTTCAAATAATAGAATGATGCGCTCAGTCTTTTTTTCCTATTTTTGCAATTCAAATAAATGATTTGATAATGAAAAAGATAATCCTGTTATCCCTGTTGCTGGCGGCCATGATGGCACCCGCAACGGCCTGCACCAACCTCATCGTCGGCAAGAAAGCCTCGGCAGACGGTAGTGTGATGTGTACCTATAATTGCGATGGCTTCGGTTTTTCCGGCTACCTATTTTACATTCCTTCGGGAAAGCACAGTCCTGACGAGAAAATTGCCGTACACGGCTGGGGACCATCGCACGAGGGGCGCTACGTGGACCAGGTGGAATACACCTACAACGTGGTCGGACTGATGAACGAGCATCAGGTGACGATTGTGGAGACCACCTTCGACGGCCGGTTGGAGCTGCAGAACAACGACGGGCTGCTCGACTATTTCAGCCTGATGCGCCTTGCCTTGCAGCGTTCTGCCACCGCCCGCGAGGCCATTCGATGCATGGCCGAACTGATGGAACAATACGGCTACAACAGCACCGGCGAGAGCATCACCATTTGCGATCCCAACGAGGCTTGGATAATGGAGGTGGTGGGAAAAGGCCCCGGGCGGAACGGTGCCGTGTGGGTAGCCCTGCGCATTCCCGACGACTGCATCTGCGCCCATGCCAACCTCAGCCGCATCCGGCAGTTCCCGTTGGAGAAGAAAGGCAAGTACGCCAGCATCAGCAACCGGAATTTGAAACAGATCCATCGGCCCGAAGTGGAGTGCGTGTATGCCGCCGACGTCATCACCTTCGCCCGCGAGAAGGGATTCTTCAGCGGCAAGGATGAGGATTTCTCGTTCCGTGATGCCTACTGTCCCATCGACTTTGAGAATGTGCGCTACGCCGACGCCCGCGTGTGGAGCTTCTTCCGGCACCACTGCAGTCATGAGGAGATGGACAAGTACCTCCCCTACCTCAACGGCGACTTCCGCGAATACGACCATCTGCCATTGTGGGTGAAGCCCGACAAGCCGCTCTCGCTGCGCGACCTCCAGCTCGACATGCGCGACCACTTTGAGGGCACTCCGCTCGATATGACCGCCGACATGACCGCCGGTCCGTGGGGAATGCCTATCCGTCCGCTGCCGATGCATTTCCGCGCCAGCGACAGCACCGACTACTTCCGCGAGCGGCCCATCGCCACGCAGCAGAGCGGGTTCACCATGACCTGCCAGATGCGCTCGTGGCTGCCCGACGATGTGGGCGGCGTGACATGGTTCAACTGCGACGATGCCGACATGGTGGCCTACGTGCCGCTCTACTGCTGCATCACGCAGGTGCCCGACTGTTTCCGTCCCGAGAACAACCCGCGTACCGAGTTCAGCTTCGAGTCGGCTTTCTGGATGAACAACTGGGTGGCCAATATGGTGTACCCGCGCTACTCGATGATGATTGGCGACCTGCGGGCAGCACAGAACGAACTGGAGGACTATTACTTTGCCGATCAGGAGGAGGTGCTGGCGGCCGTGGAGAAGATGATGCCCGCCGACCGCCGCGAGTATCTCAACGGCAAGAGCATCGCCTACGCCGAGCGAATGATGACGCGCTGGGATAAGCTGGCCAAATTCTTGATTGTCAGATACAACGACCAAATCCAGCGGCGTTTGGACGCTGACGGCAACTTCCTGCGGTGGGGCTACGAGACCCCCGGCTACGACCAGCAATTTATCGACGCCATCGCTCCCGCCACGGGCGACCGCTACCGCCTCGACAAGGTGATTGAACGGAGAGAACGGTGAGGGAAGTTGAGAGTTGAGAGTTGAGAGTTGAAAATTGATAATCAAATCCCTTCATCTTTTAATCTCTTCCTCATCTCCTCTCAGCCTCCCTAATCGCGGACACAACGGACTGATAATCCACTGGACTTATAGGAGTAGTCGCCGCCCACGTAGGCGTAGTCGTAGAAGAGGTAGCGGGGATACGCTCTGTTAGCAGCGTCCTCGGTAGCGCTCCAGAAATAGGCGAAGTTGCGGAAACCCAAGTAGGTGCCGCTATGGTAGGATCCGTTGTAAAAGTCGGTGTAGAGGCCCGCAGGCAATGCACTGAAGCCAGTGGTATTGTTGGTATTCAAATCATTGCCCACCGCACACACATTCGTTGACAGTACCCAGTCATGGTCGGCAGCCAATGACTTTGCTATATTATCGCCATTTCCACTGCACACATATTCAGTTTGACTGAAACAATAGTCTGTGAGTTGCGACCACTCCGCATTGCTCGGTACATGCCACCCGTTGGGGCAGATGCCCTGCACCCCACTGGGGTTCTCTTCAGAAGAAGCTGCCCCGTGCATCATCGCAAACCAGTTATACAAATAACCGTAGGCGGCGACATTTGCCTCACTATTGTCAGGAGTATAACGATAAGGTTCCGTGTCGCTTAGAGTAGTCCCTTCAGGTATGTCCTCTCCATTGGCATAGTGCGTGGTGCGCAGGTTGGAGGCCATCCACACTTGCTCGCCAATACGCACGGCATCGTAACTGTTGCCGTCATAGTCGGTGACTGCGTTGGGGATAATCACCTCCGTGGAAGGATCAACCTGCGTGGTATCGGATGGATTCGTAGGATTCTCTTGAGCAGGTGTGGGTTCATCTTTATCACAAGCCACCGCGAACAAGGCAACTGCACACCACAAAACGAAGATTCTTTTCATAATAAATTGGTTTAATGATTGATCTATTTGAAGAAAAGATTATAAGATTATAAGATGAAAGGATTAAAAGATGAAAGGAGTATGCGAAAGGGGTTGGATTAGGATTATTGTTTGTCCAATTCGGACAAGTATTGTTTCAGCTGCGGGATGTTGATAGTGATTTAGCATTCATAAAGTACTTTTTTATCAGTGTCAATATAGGGTTTGATGTATTTGGAAACGCCTCGCGAAGAAACAAGGTCAATTGATTTTTTCAAAAGGGATTGCAAATCCAATTGCATCTGCACGGATTCCAATCCTACTGGTTGGGAGTAGTCCAAATCCACCAATATGTCAACGTCGCTGTCCTCGGTCTCCTCGTTGCGGGCGTAGGAGCCGAACACCCACGCCTTCAGCACCGGCTGGGTCTTGAAATAGTCCTGAATGGTCTTGATCATTTCGGGCGACAACATACTTGGGAAGGGTATCGGCGCAAAAATACAAAAAAACTGAGAATTGAAAATTGAGAATTGAGAATTTTTCTGTTGATGATAATGATCAACTTTTACATTTTTGTACTTTTGCAGCCAAAGTGCAAGATAAAACAAACCATCTTCATAAAAACGACCATTATGGAAAATCAGAAGTCTAACGCTAAAATGTACGTTACCTTTTTCGCCATCAGTATTATTCTTTTTGCGACGGCGGCAATGATTGGTCTCTCCATCAACGTCTCGAAAGACCACCTGAATGCAGTGACCTCCGCTGGCGAGGCCATTCATCGCAGTTGTGTGAATACCGAAGAGATGGTGTATCAAGAATACGCGCAACTATCTGAAGAACAAGACACTACATTCAAACCCAATGCTAAACAACTCCGCAATTTGTCATCCGACCTGATTAGCTACATTCAGCTCCTGCGCTATGAGATGATTCAATATGTGGATGGAAAGCAGACAGCCGCCGACAATGCCCACGCATTCATGGGGAAAGTACCGTATATCAGGGCGAGTGCAATCATGAATAAGGACAATGTGGATGCCCAGATGCAGTTCATGTTGGGGAGCCAGCCCACCAGTCGAGCTACCGAGTTAAAGAACAAAATCAACGAGTATAAATCGACTGTGTTACAGCTTGTTCCAACTGAAAAGCGTAATGTTGTAGAGCAGAAATTGGACTTCCTTTCCACTGCGAATGTTTACGACCGTCGAAACGAAAGAGAGGTGTCGTGGGAAGAATTTTTGTTTCAATATACTTTGGCCAGTGCTGCGGCCATGGAGTTGGAGACTTTGTCATTGGATATTCAGTCGGCAGAATTGATTATTTTGAAAAATTTATAAATGAATTATTGATATGAAACACTTTATTTGCATTTTCGGAGCCATCACCTTCGTCCTTTTAGACCTTGGTCTTTTGTTTAAAATCATGCACTGGCCTGGTTCTGCCCCAATGATAATACTGTCGATGGGCGCCCTGCTTCCTGTATTGATCATCTGTACCGCCATCTATGTGGCAAGGAAAAAGTAAGTCTTTTCATCCGTTTTTCGCTTGCTTTAAATAATTCGTAGTACTTTTTACCACAAAAGCAGATACCCATGAAGCACCTTCTTCTGCTCTTTCTTTTCATGTGGGTCGTACCCCTCTTCGCGCAGTCGGAGCAGCTGCCCAGTCCGCGCGGCAAGTATGTCAGGTTCCTTCTCTGCCATGACGGGACCACCTACGCTGCCACCGGCGGGGGTGTCTGCATCAGCCACGACCACGGCATCCATTGGGCGTTTTCCAACAGCGGCCTCGCCTCGCTGGACACCAAGTCGTTGGCGCGAATCGGCGATACCGTCTTTGTCTCCACCGATGAGAACGTCTTCCGCACCACCAATGGCGGACAAAGTTGGGAGCCGTGCGGCGCGGAACTGCAAGGCTTTTACTGCAAGCATATTTTGGCCCACAACGGCATTCTATTTGTCGGCACCTATCTGCGCGGCATTTGGAGATCTACCGATAGGGGAAATTCGTGGCAACATGTTTCAGACGGCTTCCCCGTCGATTATGCCTACTACCTGTCCGCCCACGGCGACTATGTCTTCGCCAGCACCTATCTGCAAGGATGCTACCGCTCCTCCGACAATGGCGAGCACTGGGAGAGTTGCAACACCGGGCTGACCGAAACCACGGGCATCTCTATTTATGCGTTTGGCAACCGATTGTTTATGAGCACATTGAGTGGAAGTCTTTTCACCTCCGATGATGATGGCGCGCACTGGACCGCTTCGAGTGGCCTACCCAGCATCAAGGCCTTTTGCTCGTGGCAGGACACACTCTATGCTGCCTCCTTCGGACAAGGCATCTACTACTCTACCGACAACGGCAGCAATTGGAGTCACCCCGCCACCATACCGAATGCCACCAGCTTGTGGAGCATCGCCGTGGATGAAAGCACTGTGTATCTGGGACTTGACAACGGTACAGTGGCTACGAGTGACCACATAGGGTCGAACGGACACATCTGCGATATGGCCCCGTTCAATGCCACCATCGGCGGACTGGCCTTTTGGGGCAATCGGCTGATTGCCACCTCGCATGGCTCCAACCTCTTCTATACCGACAATCTCGGGGAGAATTGGACCGGCGGCAACGTGGGCACTGTGGAAATACGTAGTATTCTCGTACACAACAATACCGTACTGGTGGGTACCGATATGTTGGGCGCTTTCCGCTCTACCAACGGAGGCGGCTCGTTTAGCGCCGTCAACAACGGTCTCAGCACCAATTGGATACAGTGCTTTGCCGCCACCGACAGCCAAATTTATGCGGGCAGCGGCAATGCCGGCGTGTTTGTAAGCACCAACGACGGACAAAGCTGGCAGAGCGCGGGACTTCCCGGCTTCGAAATCCGCAGCATGGCGGCCTCCGCCCGCGGCCTTTACGCTGCTACCGACCATGGGCTTTATTTCCTGCCCATTGGCAGCAATAGCTGGCAGGGAATTGGCGGTGAAGAGGTGGGCGAACAGCCCACGGCGGTGGCCCACATCCACGACTCGCTGTGGGTGGGCACCCGCGACAGAGGGCTCTTCTACTACGATGAAACCGGCGACCGCTGGGGCAGTTGTCCGGGATACGAGAATGAACCCATCCGGTGCGTGCTGGCCAGCGAGCAAGGGTTTGTCGTCGCAGGGCTGGAACACGGACGCTGGGCGCAAATCAACCTCTCCAACGCATCGGCCTCCGCACTGGGGAACCTTGATATAAATTATCCCATCCTGACTGTCGCCGAAGGTCCTGACAGCCAGCTCTATTTCGGCACGCCAGTCGGCATCTTCCGGTGCCCTCCGTTTGAAAATGTCGGGATTTCCGTCTGCGGACAGACAACCACAAGTCACATCGCTCCCAATCCGTGTCACGGACAGACGGTCGTTTCCGTACCCGACGGCGGCGCAGAGATCTCGATCATCAATTCCATTGGAAAAACCATCGCCAACTATCAAACTTGCGATGGTATTTGCAATATTAACGAACTAGCAGCTGGCATTTATCTCGTAAGAATAAAATCCAAGCAAGGCACAGAAGTACACCAACTGATTGTTGGTGGGAGGCGATAGTGTTTACTACCTTTTAGAGATTTTTACAAAACAATTTTGCAAACAAAAATCATCGAAGGGACTCGTATAAATCATACAAGAATTGACGAATTTTACTCAGCAAGACTAAAAATATTTTTAATTTTTGTCATATACGAACAAAAAGTTGTAATTTTGAAGCCGATTTTATGGTGAGAAATCCCTTGTGGATTTCGAGAGGGAAGCAGGTGAAAATCCTGCACAGTACCCGCTGCTGTAATCTCCACAATGCCTCAGACAAAGGTCACTGTCGCACCGCGATGGGAAGACGCCTGAAGGCGGAGTAAGTCAGAAAACCTGCCATAACATCTATCACGGTAAGCTCCGGGCATTGGGCTGCTGCCAACGGGTCACCTCCGCTGTGCTTCGTATGCCTTCCCCGGTCTTCCATCGGGAGGATTTTCTATTTTCCTCCAACTTGATGACTTAATCATGATTTATGATGAAGAAAGGACATACAACGAAACAGAAAAAAGAGAGCGTTTTCAGCGCAAAGCTGAAAGGAATAATCGCAATGGGAATGGTGGCGGTCATCGCACTGACCGGCTGCGAAAAAATCGAGCCGGCTCCCGAACACGAACCAGTTGACCCAGACGAAGCCGCCGCCTCCGGCGTCTATGTGCTGTGCGAGGGGCTTTTTCAAATGAACAATGCCACCCTCACCTTCTACAACTACCTCACCGGAGATATTGACAACAACTACTTTTTGACCCAAAACGGACGCGGGCTCGGCGACACGGGCAACGACCTCAAAGCCTACGGCTCGAAATTGTACTGCGTGGTCAATGCCTCCGAAACGGTGGAGATTATGGAATTAAAGAGTGCCAAATCGCTGAAACAGATTTCGTTGTCGGGCAAACAGCCCCGCCGTATCGCCTTCGCCGACGGCTACGCCTACGTGTGCTGTTTTAATGGCGACGTGGTGAAAATCGACACCGCCACCATGGAGGTGACCGCCACCGCACAGGCCGGCAGCAACCCCGACGGCATCTGCACCGCCAATGGCAAACTGTATGTGGCCAACTCCGGCGGGCTCAACTACCCCAACTACGGAAACACCGTCACCGTATTCGACCTCGCCACCTTCACCCGCATCAAGGACATCACCGTGGTCATCAACCCCACCCGCATCGCCGCCGACAGTCAGGGTGATGTGTATTTGGTGTCGAACGGCAATTACGGCTCGGTTCCGATGACCTTTCAACGTATTGATTCACAAACCGATGAGGTGGTGCAAACCTTTGATTTCGCCGTTACCAATTTTGCCATCTGCGACAACTTGTGCTATTTCTACCATTATGATTATAGTACAGAACAATGTTCGGTGAAGGTGATGGATGTAATGACGGAACAGATTGTCAACGAGCATTTTATCGCCGACGGAACGGAATTGCGCACACCTTACGGCATCGCCGTCAATCCCGAAAACGGCGACGTGTATCTCACCGACGCATACCAATATACTACGAATGGGGATGTCTATTGCTTCGGCAGCAATGGTCAGAAGAAGTTCCAGTTTGAGACAGGAATCTGCCCCAACAACATTATTTTTCTAAAAGCCAACTAACTTTTTTACAATAATTTAAACATCAAAATTATGAAAAAAATTCTATTGATTTTATTTGCTTTCTGCACTTTAATGGGTGCGGTAAAGGCGCAGGAAGATGCCACCATCTCCGCTGACCAGATTCAGTATTGGATTGGTGAAGGTGAAAACGAAGCCATCCTCATCGTGCAATGGTGCGACCCCGAAATCGCTTTCGCATGGGGCTACCGCTTTGATGGCGAGGTGAATGTTCAAACCATGCTGGATGACATCACTGCTGAAGACAGCCGCCTCACTTACGAAGGCGATGCCAGTACAGTGAACCAGATTTACTACAATGATGATGACTACAGCTTGTCATTGACCGGCTGGGGCTGGATGTACAATATGAATGGATGGATGGCCGGCCTCGGCTACACTTCACAGATGGTCACTAATGGTGACGTGGTGAAATGGGGCGATGCAGGCTGTGCCACTGAAGTGGGCGACATGTCCGACTGGCAAAACTTCACCTATATCTGGACTACCGATGTCACTCCCGTAAGCAACCCGAACGATACCGAGGTGGTGGACGCCACCATTGAGCCCGAAGACATCGAATTCTGGGTTGGCGAAGGTGAAAACGAAGTGGTGGTCGCCATCAGCTGGTGCAGCAACACCGAGGCCGCTTTGGCATGGGGCTACCGTTTCGACGGTGCTGCCACCGTTTTCCAAGCGCTGACCGATATTGCCGCCGCCGACAGCCGCCTCACGGTGGTGGGTGCCGCTCCCTCCAATGTCACTTATCAGGATGGTGAGCTCGACCTTACCATGCAGCCCAACCCGAACGCTCAGTGGGGCGATCCCGATTACGATGTTCCGATGCACAGTGTGAACGGACTGATGGGGCAGAACGCAATGTCCGCCGAACCGATTCACAATAACGATTTTGTGAAAATTGGCGGTGTGGCCTGCGGCATCATGTCCGACGACTGGACCACCATTTCTTGGACCACTCCCATCACTCCCGCCACGGTTCCCGTACCGGTTGACACAACCGATGAGGTGGATGCCACCATTTCCGCCGACCAGATCACCTATTGGGTAGGCGAAGGCGAAAACGAAGTGGTAGTGGCCATCAGCTGGTGCAGCAACACCGAGGCCGCTTTGGCATGGGGCTACCGTTTCCACGGCGATGCCACCGTTTTTGAAGCGCTGACCGCTATTGCTGCTGCCGACAGCCATCTGGCTGTGGTGGGTGCCGCTCCCTCCAACGTCACCTATCAGGATGGTGAGCTCGACCTTACCATGCAACCCAACCCGAACGCCCAGTGGGGCGATCCCGATTACGATGTTCCGATGCACAGCGTGAACGGTGCAATGGGCATGAACGCAATGTCCGCAGAACCGATTCACGATGGTGATTTCGTGAAGATTGGTGGTGTGGCCTGCGGCATCATGTCCGATGACTGGAGCACCATCTCCTGGACTACCACCATCAATCCCGCCACTGCACCCACTGAAGTGGGTCCGAGCGACGAGACCTTCGACGGCATCGTGGGTACGGAAGGCTGCCAGGGTATCCATTGTCAAGATCCCGCTATCTTGGGCTGGGCTACCACCTGCACCATTGAACGTGGCCGCCAGGACATCACCACTCCCGGCGTTTTCGCCACCTACGGCACTGAATCTGATGGCGTGGGCGCCGCTACCGAAAGCACGGCCGACGTGGTCAGCTTGGGAGACTATGGTATCGCAGTCCTCACTTTCGACATCCCGGTTCAGAACGGTGATGGTTACGACTTTGCCGTATTTGAAAACTCTCTGAACGACACCTTCCTTGAGATGGCATTTGTAGAAGTAAGCTCCGATGGGGTCAGCTACTTCCGCTTCCCCTGCGTTTCCAACTCACCCACTGATGTACAGGTGAACAACGGCGGCAGCGTGGATGCCTCCCTCATTCACAACCTCGCTGGCAAATACAAAGCTGGCTGGGGCACTCCCTTCGATTTGGAAGAACTGGCTGGTACGGAAGGACTTGATGTGAACAACATCACCCACATCCGCTTGGTGGACGTGGTGGGCTGCGTTGAACCGCGCTATGCCACCCGCGACAGCCACGGCCACATCATCAACGATCCTTATCCGACAGCTTTCCACTCCAGCGGATTCGACCTCGATGGCGTTGCCGTGATGAACGGTTGGAGGCCCAATGGCGTTGAAGAGAGCACAATGGTGAACCATACGCTTATGGTATATCCCAACCCGTGCCACAGCAACCTCACCCTCAACACCGAAGCCCATGATGTGGTCATGCTCTTCAACATGCAGGGCGCTCTGCTGCAGCGCGTAGTGGCTACCGACATCACGACCACCTTGAATATGCAAGACCTGCCCGCCGGCCTTTATATCGTGCGCTGCGGCAACCAGTCGGCCAAGGTAGTCAAACAGTAAATCACACTTTACGACTGATTGATCAGGACGCTTTTAGCGGGTTGTACTCTGTGACGGGTGCAATCCGCTATTTTTTTCGGAAATACTCCTTTGCGTCTTGTAAAAAAACGAAGCGATATGAATAATTACGTGATTACGACTATTGCGTATATTTGCGCCCGATATAAGTTGTGAATTGCTTTAATTCTTGTATCTTTGCAACCGCAGACACAACGCTTGAACGTCATATTCAAAAAAAAGTAGTATTTTTGCCGCACAGAATTAAAGCAATTCACAATAAGGATTATTCCGTTGTGAAAACATCAAGTTCGGGGCCCACGCGGCCTCGTCTTTTTTTATCCCGTCACTACGCACTATTCACTAAATAGTTGTATCTTTGCAGCCGCAAAAGATGGATCCTTTGATTTTCAAAACAAATTAAAATTCAACAATATATGGCAAGTAGAAGAAAAGAATTATTTCCGAACGTTACCGATGAACAATGGAACGATTGGAAATGGCAGGTCAAGAACAGAATCGAGACCCTCGACCAACTGAAAAAGTACATCCAACTGACCCCGGAAGAGGAAGACGGCGTGGCGAAATCGCTGCAAACCCTCCGCATGGCAATCACCCCCTACTATCTGAGCTTGATCAACCCCGACGACCCGTACTGCCCGATTCGCCGGCAGGCCATCCCGACCGCCGCTGAACTGCACCAAAGCAAGGCCGATTTGCTGGATCCGCTCCACGAAGATGAGGACTCCCCCGTCCCTGGCCTCACCCACCGCTATCCGGACCGCGTGCTGCTGCTCATCACCGACCAGTGCTCGATGTACTGCCGCCACTGCACACGCCGTCGTTTTGCCGGACAACACGACTGCGAAATGCCAGGCGAACGCATCCAGAAAGCCATCGACTACATCGCCGCCACCCCGCAAGTGCGCGACGTACTGCTTTCCGGCGGTGACGCCCTGATGGTGAGCGACAAAATGCTGGAATCCATCATCCAACGCCTGCGCGCCATCCCCCACGTGGAAATCATCCGCCTCGGCACCCGCACCCCGGTCGTCTGCCCCCAACGCATCACCGACGACCTCTGCAACATGCTGAAGAAATACCACCCGATTTGGGTCAACACGCATTTCAACCACCCGAACGAAATCACCCCAGAATCCAGCGAGGCCTGCGCCAAATTAGCCAACGCCGGCATCCCGTTGGGTAACCAGTCCGTGCTTCTGCGCGGCGTGAACGACTGCGTTTACGTCATGAAGAAACTCGTACAACAGCTGGTCAGAATCCGCGTACGCCCCTACTACATCTATCAATGCGACCTCTCCATGGGCCTGGAACACTTCCGCACCCCCGTTTCCAAAGGCATCGAAATCATCGAGAACCTGCGCGGACACACCTCCGGCTTCGCCGTCCCCACCTTCGTGGTTGACGCTCCCGGCGGCGGCGGCAAAACACCTGTCATGCCCAACTACGTGATTTCACAAAGTCCAAACAAGGTGATCCTGAGAAACTTCGAAGGCGTCATCACCACCTACACCGAACCGGCCGACTACAAAGACGAGTGCCACTGCGAAGAGTGCGAGAAGAATTTCAAGACCGAAGGCGTCGCCTCCCTGCTCAAAGGCGACCACCTCGCCCTTGAACCACAAGAGCTCGAACGCAGAAAAAGACACCGTAAATAACTATGAAATAGGTTCTATTTAAAAGGTTCGGGAAACCCGGACCTTTTTTTTGTGTGCGATGAAAAGCGAACCATTCGCGGCTCCGGATTTTTAGTAATTTTGCACGCTAATTGAAAACAGAGAATCATCCAACCAAATAAAAACTGAGGAGAAACAAGCAAGATGTCCGATAAATTTTCCACGGTGGTGATTGCCAACGGCGAATGCCCCACCCACCCGATTGCCTTGGAACTTCTGCACAACGCGAGGAATATCGTTTGTTGCGACGGAGCCGTGCGACATTTGGAGCAGTTGCATGCCGTGCCCACAGCGATTGTGGGCGACGGGGATTCGATTAGCGAGGAAAACCGTGTAAAATATGCAAAATTCCTTGTTAATTTGGACAAAAGCGAGGAATACAACGACCTGACAAAGGCATTCAATTATTGCGAGGCCAACGGCTTTCACACGGTCGCGATTGTGGGCGGATGCGGCCTGCGCGAGGACCACACACTCGCCAACATCAGTCTGCTGATGGGCTACGCCGAGCGTTTTGAGGTGATTATGGTGACCAATTACGGCATTTTCACCCCGATTTTGAAAACGCATACTTTTCAAAGCCATCAAGGCGATGCCGTTTCTGTTTTCAGCTTTACGCCGAAGACACCTCTTACTTTCCACGGCCTCAAGTACCCTGTTAACAATCGCTGTTTCAACCACTTGTGGGAAGGCTCGCTGAACGAAGCCCTCGCGGACAAGTTCACAGCGGAACTTCACGACGAAGGGCGCATCTTGGTTTACCAGGCTTTCAAAAAGGAAAACAGCTGATGGGCGAACTGCAACCAGTGAATACTGAACAGCCTTGGGGGCAGGTCACTCATCTCAGATCACAACTTTTTAATATGGAGAATCAAATTAAGAACATCATTTTTGACTTGGGTGGTGTGATTTACGACATCCGCTACCAAAATATCCCCGAAGCTTTCGCCCAATTCGGGTTCTTCAACTTCGAGGAACACTACACGCAGAACCAACAAACCGGCCCGATTGATTTGTTTGAGGAGGGCAACATCTCCGTTCCCGAATTCCGGAACTACATTCGTTCGTTGTCGCCCGTATCGCTCACTGATGAGCAGATCGACGAAGCGTGGAACGCCATCATCATTGACGTGCCTGAAAAGCGCGTGGAAATGTTAGAGTCGTTGAAACCGAAGTACAACCTTTATCTTTTCAGCAATACTAACGAATTGAATTACAACAAATTCTGCTCATTATTGCAACAGAAATTCGGCTTCAACATCTTTGAGAGATGCTTCATCAAGGCCTATTTTTCGCATTTGGAACATATTCGGAAACCATTGGTCAGTGCCTTCCAATATGTCTTGGAGGATGCCAAACTGAATCCCGATGAGACGTTGTTCATTGACGACACCGAGCGCCACATTGAAGGTGCGAAGAAGGTCGGTCTGCACACCTATCTTCTGCCGAAAGGCGAGGATGTAGTGGAGATGAAATGGCTTCATTCTTAATTTTTTCCAGCGAAAAAATGCACTTTGGGGACCATTTGTGGTTTCATCCGCGAAAAGTGCAATTTTTGGATTGAAAATTGCACTTTTATCTCATTGATTTTCAGTGAAATATTTTTCAAAAGAGGTTACACATCTATTCAAATTTTAGTATCTTTGCACCGTTGTTCGAACATCACTCCCGATTTCTCATTAAAACTAATATATCATGACTATTGAACGCAAGAACATCCATCTGCTGACTGACTTCGGTTTCAAGCGAATCTTCGGCACTGAAGAGCACAAGAAAAACCTCATCCGATTCCTTAACGCCTTCCTCAAGGAGCATACCGGCAC
>JAFVNW010000014.1 GCA_017506175.1 Bacteroidales bacterium
ATAGCGCCGGGGCACACCTCTTCCCATTCCGAACAGAGAAGTTAAAACCGGCCGCGCCGATGATACTGCCTGAAGAAGGTGGGAAAGTAGGTCGTCGCCCAATGCCACAGCGGCTCGCATTTCTGCGAGCCGCTTTTTTTTTGCGCTGCTCGATTAGCAAATTGATATTTTTTTCGTACTTTTGCAGCCGTTTTGCGGATATGGCGTAATTGGTAGCCGCGCTAGACTTAGGATCTAGTGACGAAAGTCGTAGGAGTTCGAGTCTCCTTATCCGCACAGCCCTACGGAAACCTGCGTTTCCGTAATTTTTTACGCTGAAGGAATGAAAATTTTAGTCGTTTTACCGCGCTTCCCTTATCCGCTTGAAAAAGGCGACAAACTTCGTGCCTTCCATCAGCTGAGAACCCTTTCCCAGTCGCATGAGATTTTCTTGGTCGCCCTTTATGAAGGCAACCTTCCCCCAGCTTCTATCGAAAAATTGCAGCCGTTTTGCGTTGAAATACATGCGGTTAAGCTTACTCTGGCTAGCAAATTATTCCATACCACTGCCGCTTTCTTCCGCGGACTGCCTTTGCAATGTGGCTACTTTTATCGCAGTGCCGCCCAAAAAGTCATTGATGAGATCGCCAAGCGCGTGCGTCCCGACAGAATCTATTGCCAACTTATCCGAACTACTGAATATGTTAAGGATATTCAGATAAAGAAAATCCTTGATTATCAAGATGTCCTATCTAAAGGAATGCAACGCCGCAGCGAAATTGCATCTGCCGTCTTCAAACCTTTCTTTAATTGTGAGTACCGACGATTGCTCAGATATGAGGAATACATTTTCCCTTTTTTTGATGAGAAAGTGATAATCACCGAGGTTGACCGAAATCTCATTCCGCACCCTGAAAGTGCACGGATTCATGTTGTTGCCAATGGGGTGGATTTCGCTACCTTTAAGGAACTTGACTGCCCTAAGGAATATGACTTGATTTTTTCTGGGAATATGGGGTATGCCCCTAATATCGAGGCTGCTGAGTATTTAGCCAAAGAAATTGTCCCTCAGTTGATTATGCATTTCCCCGATTTGAAATTGGCAATCTGTGGTGCGAATCCCTCCCCTAAAGTCCAGTCTTTGCGAAGCGAACACGTCATCGTAACGGGCTGGGTGGACAATATGGCCGACTTTTATGCCAAATCTCGCATTTTCATCGCTCCTATGCACTTGGGCACTGGCCTTCAGAATAAATTGCTGGAGGCTCTGGCTATGCGAATCCCGTGCATCACATCTGAACTCGCAGGCGCACCGCTCAAAGGCATTCAAAATGGGAAGGAAATCGTTATCTGCAGCACTACCATCGG
Source organism: Bacteroidales bacterium (assembly GCA_017506175.1). GTDB lineage: Bacteria > Bacteroidota > Bacteroidia > Bacteroidales > WCHB1-69 > UBA1756. The sequence continues at coordinate 1,348 of JAFVNW010000014.1, forward strand.
CTATGTAGAAGCAGTGAGACTTTTGCTCGAAAACCCTGTAAAGTATGCGGAAATCGCTGAAAACGGCTATCAATTCGTGTGCAAAAACTACAATTGGGAAACGATTAATCAACAGTTAGATAAAATTTTAACCGACTGAATAATAAGAACTTGATATGAGATGATCGACGGCTGATAGCCGAAAGCGGTTTGCTAATTACAGAATATGAATGTCGCGGCGATTTTATCGGGAGGAACGGGTACACGCGCGAAGGCGGGTATGCCGAAGCAGTTTGTTAATCTGGGTGGCAAGATGGTGATAGAAAGGACTATAGAGGCCTTCAACGCACACCCCCAGATCGATGAGATTATCGTGGTTTCACATCCCGATTATACTGGCATGTTGAAAGAGATTCAGCTGGCATACGAAAAGTGGCATCTTACTGTGGAGGGCGGAAGTGAACGTTATCTCTCTTCGTGGGCCGCCATTCGCGCTTGCGAAAACTTCAAGGGCAACCTGCTCATTCATGACGCCGCCCGTCCGAACGTTTCTTCGGAATTGATCTCGCGTGTCATCATGGCTCTTGCAGATTTTCCTGCCGCTGTGCCGGTGCTGCCGCTCACCGACACCCTTCTAGAGGCCGACGGGGATTGCGTGAAATGCGTCCCCCTTCGTCAAAATTTCCGAAATGCCCAGACTCCGCAAGGATTCCACCTCGATGTCATCCGACATGCCTTTCAATTGGCAATGAATGATGTAAATTGCTGTTTTACAGATGATTGTAGTGTTGTTTTGCACTATCTTCCAGCCATCAAAGTGAAAATGGTCAATGGCGATTTTTCTAACCAAAAACTTACTTATCATTCTGATATTGAGTATTTTATAAAATTATTTGAAAAAAAACGATAAAGCACTTGTAACATTAAAAAAAAATCGTATTTTTGCAGTCCACTTTTGAGGGATATTTAACCATTAAAATTAGAGAGATGTCAAGAGTTTGTCAAATTACCGGAAAGAAAGCAATGACGGGGAACAACGTTTCCCACTCCAATATCAAAACCAAAAGACAATTCAAACCGAATTTGCATACGAAGAAATTCTTCGTTCCCGAATTGAATGATTGGGTTGTTCTGAAAGTGTCAGCCAAAGGTATGCGCTACATGAACAAGAAAGGTGTTTGGAATGCAATCATTGATGCAGATAAAAAAGGGGTTTTATAAAATTTTTGTTTGGGATTTTATGAAAGGACTGTCGCTCTTCGGGGCGACAGTTTTTTTTTGTCCGATTGGGTGCTTTTTCCTGCCCGCCATACAATAAGTTACCCATTTTTGCGTAATATAAACTGCGTTTTTAATGCCTTGGAATCTTGAAGAAACACCTTATATATATCATATTCATCTTCGTGTTTCACCTTGCTTCAGCCCAACAGGCCACCTTCAAAGGAACTGTCTGGAATGAATCAGGTCAACCTATTGAGAATGTGATAATTACATGTCTGGCAGACAATTCTTCCACACTCTCTTCAGATCAGGGCAAATTCAAAATGACAGTTCCTGCCGACCGTGTTGTGCAGGTGATGTTCCAACACGTGACCTTCAGCGATACCATCATCCCTTTTAATATCGGGCTTAATGAAGATGTCAGTTTCGATGTCCGCATCCTTTCCACTAAAGCGTTGGATGGAGTGACCATTACAGAGCAGTATGCCGATTCCTACACACGAATCGATCCGAAATTGTCGTTCAAGATGCCGTCCCCGACCGGTGGTGTTGAGTCGCTCATCAAGTCGATGCCGGGCACCTCTTCCACCAACGAGTTGAGCAGTCAGTACAATGTCAGAGGCGGTAATTATGACGAAAACCTCATCTTTGTTAACGATATCCAGATATACCGGCCTTTCCTTGTTCGAAGCGCTCAGCAGGAGGGGCTCGGTTTCGTGAATCTGGATTTGACCGACAATGTCAAGTTCTCAGCAGGAGGATTTGAAGCCAAATATGGCGATAAAATGTCCTCCGTTCTGGATGTCCAGTACAAAAGGCCTAAGAGCTTTGGCGGTGGTTTCTCCGCAAGTTTCCTCGGCGCCACTGCCCATGCGGAGGGCAATGTGAAGGATAAATTTACTTATGTGGTCGGAATTCGTTATAAAACAAATAGTTACCTTCTGAAATCAATGGAGACCAAGGGGACTTATAAGCCCAATTTCTTCGACGCACAGCTTTTCCTCACGTGGGATCTCTCCCCAAAATGGAGTTTGGAACTGTTGGGTAACTTTTCCAGAAATCAGTACAAATACATCCCTGAAGACCGCGAGACGAACTTCGGTACGCTCCAGTCTTCGCATCGTCTGACCGTTTATTTTGACGGGCAGGAGGTCGATAGCTACGAGAACTACCTGGGGGGGCTCACCTTGAAATTCCATCCCAGCGATCGCAACGCCTATAAGGTGATTGTCGCCTCGTATTTTGCGCGGGAAAAGGAAACCTACGATTTGCAAAGCCAGTATTGGTTGAGCGACATTGAGGCGGATTTGGGCAGCGATGACAGCCAAATCGCCGATGTGACGAACGTGCGCGGCTATGGCACTTTTCTCGAACACGCCCGCAATAACCTCTCGGCCGTCGTTTCCTCCATTGACTTTCAAGGAGAACACCATATCCCGCGAAATAAACTAGAGTGGGGCGTGAAACTTCAGAACGAGTTGATCAACGACCATATCCGAGAGTGGGATTTGAAAGACTCCAGTGGCTTTACTTTGCCCTGCCTGCCGACCGTGCCCGGCCAGGAAGTCGCGCTGGATGACCCGTCGCGTGAGCTTATCTTCACCCGTTTTTTCACCTCCGACAACTTTATCAGCACCTATCGCCTGACCAGTTTCGTGCAGACCTCGTGGACGATTGATAAGAGGGAAGAGTGGGTTTTGAACGGCGGTTTGCGAGCACATTTTTGGACTTTTAACAAGGAATTTAACCTTTCTCCACGCTTGATTCTCTCTTATACGCCCCATTGGAAGCACGTCTGGGTGTTCCGTTTTAAGGCAGGAAGTTATTATCAGCCAGCTTTTTACAGAGAAATGCGTCGCCCAGATGGTTCGCTTAACGAAAACATCAAGTCGCAGCACTCGCTTCAGGCGGCCCTCTCAACGGACTATGATTTCAAAATGTGGAACCGGCCATTCCGCCTCAGTATGGAGGCCTATTATAAGTATCTGACGCATTTGATTTCTTATCGTGTTGATAATGTGCAGATTATCTATTCAGGCGAGAATGATGCGAGAGGTTATGCCACGGGGTTTGATGTGAAATTGAGCGGCGAGTTCATCCGCGGAACTGAATCTTGGATTTCGCTCTCTTTGATGAAGACGGCTGAGGATTTGTTGGATGACTATTACATTGATGACAAAGGTAATCGAGTGGAGCCGGGGTTCATCCCGCGTCCGACCGACCAGCGTTTCGCCGTCAACATCTTCTTCCAAGACCACATTCCTTTCTTTACTCCGTTGCGAGTTCATCTTAACTTCGTGTTCTCCAGTGGATTGCCTTACGGAGCCCCTAATGCACAACGCTATCAGCAAACGCTGCGTATGCCTTGGTATCGCCGCGTGGATATCGGCTTCTCCTATATGTTCTTGGAGGAGAATCGTGATAGAATGAAACATAAGAGTGGCTTTCTGCGTTCGATAAAAAGCGCTGGCCTCTTTCTTGAGGTCTTTAACATATTGGGAATCAACAACGTATCTTCTTATATGTGGATTACGGACATTAACAATACGATGACGGCGGTGCCCAATTACCTCACACCGCGTCTTATCAATCTTAAATTGGCAGTGGAATTCTAATGAAATACGAGTATTTGATTGTCGGTGCCGGCTTGGGCGGCTTGGAATGCGGTTATTGGCTGGCGCAAAAAGGACATAGCGTCTGTGTCTTGGAAAAGAATCCGCAAATCGGTGGCTGCCTCCAGTCGTTTCACCGCAATGGCATCTCTTTCGATACTGGTTTCCATTATGTGGGCGGAATGGCCGAAGGCGAAATCCTATACCAGCTTTTCGACCAGCTCAATCTCTTGCATCTGCCTTGGCATCAGTTGGATGCCGATTGTTTTGACGAGGTGGTTTGGAATGGGAAGACTTATCCTTTTGCAAACGGATACGATGCTTTCGCTGAAAAACTATCCACTTTTTTCCCAAATCAGCGGCAGAATATTCTGAATTATGCTGATTTTCTGCGAAAATCGCAACCGAAAATGGCGGATTTGATGGCACCTGCCAATCCGGAGTCCTCCTCTTTTCAGATGATGGCGACTTCCGCCTATCAGTTTATGAATCAAATGATTACGGATGATACACTTCGCAATGTGCTTTGCGGTACCTCCCTGAAGATGGAATTGCACGCCGATACGCTTCCCCTCTATATCTTCGCTCAGATTAACGGTACTTTCCTGCAGAGTGCTTGGCGTTTGAAAGGTAGGGGAACGCAGATTGCAGAATCTCTTGCCAATGATATCCGTGCTTTCGGCGGGGAGGTCCGCACCAATTGTCCGGTTTCTGGCTTCGAAGAAAAAGGCGGCGCAATCGTGGCCGCGCTGGTTCGCGACGAACGCGTTGAGTGTGAACACCTGATTGCCAACATCCATCCGAACGCGCTTTTCCCACTCCTTCCCGAAAATCTTCTTCGCAAGACTTACCGCCGAAGAATCAGCGAACTACCCAATAGCACCGGTATGTTCACTGTAAATCTGAAATTGAAGAAGAATAAAGTCAAATATGTTAATCATAACCTTTTCGTGCATAATCAAGCCGATTTGTGGGGAGTGAATCCAGATGCTACGGGAAGAATTCGTTCCGCGGGTGTGCATTTTGCTGTCCCTGAAAGAGAGGATTCCGTCGCGCACGGCACTCTTTTTGCAGAAAACATCGACATTTTCTGCCCGATGAAATGGAGTGAGGTTGCACGGTGGGCCGATTCACATGTCGGTAGACGGGGTGAGGAGTATGAGGTCTTTAAACAAAAGAAAGCGGAAGAGGCTATTGCATTGGTTGCTCCATATATTCCGGGTTTTCAAGAAAATATTGATGCGTATTTTACATCTACACCGCTAACTTATCGCGACTACACGGGCACTTTCGAGGGGAGTGCGTATGGCATTCGAAAGGATTACGATCATCTATTCTTGACGATGTTGCCTCCCAAAACACCGGTGCCCAACCTCTATTTCACTGGCCAAAACGTCAACTTCCACGGCGTTTTCGGTGTCACGGTTTCTGCTTTGCAATTGGTGAAAGGCTTGATCAAGGAATAAAACAGGATGGTTGTTCTGAGTCGTTGAGTTGTTGAATCGTTGATTTATGAGCCCTGATTTGAAACGAAACTCGCAGTGCTTCAGAATGTTAACTTCAGATGCTCCTATTCTCTTACAATCACGGCACCCAATGCGTTGAGGCGGCCTACGATGTCCTGATAGCCGCGGTCAATCTGTTCGCAGTCGTTGATGCGGCTGTACCCTTCTGCGGAGAGGGCGGCGAGAAGCAGGGAGACGCCGGCGCGGATATCGGGCGACTGCATGGTGGTGCCGCGCAGCAGGTAGCGGCGGTTCAGCCCGATGATGGTGGCGCGGTGCGGGTCGCAAAGGATGATTTGCGCGCCCATCTCTTTCAGTTTGTCCACGAAAAACAGACGGCTTTCAAACATCTTCTGGTGAATCAGCACACTGCCTTTTGCCTGAATGGCCGTGACTAACGCGATACTGATGAGGTCGGGGGTGAATCCGGGCCAGGGGGCGTCGCTGATGGTCAGGATGGAACCATCCATATTGGTCTCCACCTCGTATTCTTCTTGCCGTGGGATGTGGATGTCCTCTCCCTTGATTTCCAGCTGGATGCCTAATTTCTGGAACACGGAGGGGATGAGTCCGAGGTGCTCCACGGCGCAGTCTTTGATGGTGATGTCGGATTGTGTGATGGCTGCCATGCCGATGAAACTGCCGATTTCAATCATATCGGGGAGAATGGTGTGCTCGCAGCCTCCGAGTTCGCTCACGCCTTTGATTGTGAGCAGATTGGAACCGATACCGCTGATTTTTGCGCCCATATTGTTGAGCATGGTGCAAAGTTGGTAAAGGTAAGGCTCGCAAGCCGCGTTGAAGATGGTGGTGGTGCCCTTGGCCATAACAGCAGCCATCACTACGTTGGCGGTGCCGGTGACGGAGGCTTCAGGGAGCAGGATGTACTGGCCGGTCAATGGGTTTGCAGTCAGTTCAAACAGGGTGGTTTTCGGGTTGTAGTTGATGTCCGCGCCAAGTGCTTTGAACCCGTCAAAGTGAGCGGTGAGTGGTCGGCGGCCGATTTTGTCGCCGCCTGGTTTGGCAGCGTAAGCCTTGTGGAAGCGCGCCAACAGCGGCCCCAGAATCATAATGGAGGCGCGGATGGCCCCCGACACCTTCACAAACTCCTGCGATTGTAGGTAGTCGAAGTTGATGTCACGGGCTTGAAATTCGTATGTGTTTCTGTCAATGGGAGTTACCTCTACGCCCAATGCAATGAGAATCTCCATCAGCCGTTTTACATCGCGAATGTCGGGCAGATTGTTGATACGAACCTTCTCGGGCGTGAGTAGTGTGGCGCACATTACCTGAAGCGCCTCGTTCTTGGCGCCTTGCGGAATGATTTCTCCAGATAGGGACGCATTCCCTTGCACAATGAATGAACTCATAATCAGTGGTTTTTACAAATAGCAAACTTACGTGATTATATGATTGAAAAAGTGGAGAGGGATTTTTTTTATCAACAACGGAATGTTGCTTATCGGTGAAGTCAGCAAAGACTAATTTTGGGTCGCTTTCTCACGGCATTCGGCTGCTTTCGCTTCGTTTCCCATATCGTGGTAGGCTTCGGCCATAGCGGAATAGATGTGCCCGATTTCCTCTTTGTCAAAGGAGTATTTCATTGATTTCTCAAAGTATTGGATGGCTTTTTCCGGCTGTTTCAAGTTCGCATAGGCGGTTCCTACCGTGAATAGCGCCATGGGGTTAGTGGGGAAGAGTTCCACGATGTCCTTTTCCAATTCGATGATTTTGCTGTATTTTTTCGCTTTGACAAGGCAGTAGAGATAGTCCTGCCAGATGGCAAATTGCGCGGCATCGATGGCGATGGCCTTTTCAAAATACTGAGTGGCAGCTTCGTAGTTCTTTTGTCTCAGCGATATGGAGCCCATAGCGGCCCAGCCTTCCACCACATCGGGATTGACGCGCGTCATCGTTTCCGCAAGTTGAATCTGTTCCGGCGTGGCATTGTTTTGGGCCAGTGGAATCAAATAGCGGCGCAGGATGGGCATTTTGTCCTCCACCGGCACTTCAGCCGATTCAAATGCGGCAAGCCATGCTTTGAACGCCGCGTTTTTGTCCCCCTTCGCATCATAGTAGTTCCCCAGCATCAGCTGGATTTCACCGTTTTTGGGGTTGATGGCAGCGGCCTGTTCAAGGTAGGGAAAAGCCTTGTCGGTCATGTTGTTGGAAATGTAGATGTTGGCGGCTTTCAGGTAGTATGTTTCGTTGCTCGGCGAAGCTTTGATGAGTTTGTCGTACTCGCCTACCGCCCCTTTAACATTATTCATGTAAAGCCACATCTCCACTTTGGCGTTCGTAATCTCTTCCGTAGTGCCGATGAGCGTCTCGATTTTGTTGAAAGTGTGTATGGTCTCGGTCAATTTCCCCTGATGGAGCAGGGCCTCGGCGTAATGGAGCAGGTACTCCTCGTTTTTACCATCCATAGCGCACACCTTGGCCCAAGTTTTTTCAGCGGAGGCGTAGTCTCCTTTGTTCTCCATCACCTCGCCCAGTGCCGCCCAATACCAGATGTTATCCTTGTCGATTTTGGTGGCGTGCTTGAGGTAATGTTCAGCGGAGGCGTAGTCTTTTTTTCCCGCGGCGATTTGCGCCAGCATGTAGTGTGCCGGAGCGTGTGAGACATTGTGGGCGATGACGTTCTGGAATTTCTGCTCCGCATCTTTGTAATTTTCCGAGTAATAATACTTTAAGCCATCGGCGAACTGTACGGAGATGGCACGCTCCTCCGGCGTGATGACGGGGGCTTTTTTATTGCTTTTCTGGGCGAATCCAAAGATAAGCATCAGAAGGGAAAGTATGAGGCAGAAAAATTTTTTTGTCATAATGTGAAATTGCGCTGCAAAAATACTATATTTTGTTGATAGGGCGTTATTCCGCATCGCACCCGACGTAGAGAAACGAATTTCCACGTCAAAAATTGTGAAATCGGGATTATAAATTCTGCATTACGAATTATTTTCGTAATTTTGCACGCTAAATTTGTAAAATGAAGAAAGTATTCCTTTTTACGGCTGTTCTGGCGCTGATGGTGGGCGCGATGGCACAGTCTGACACCTTGCAAAATCGCAAGATGAAGACGAATCCATCCCAAACGGATGAAAAACCGGTGGTGGTGCGTGACCGCCTCGTCTTTGACATATTCCATACATTTTGGATGGGCACTCCCTCACAAGGCGAATTCATGAAATTCGACCCCGGTTTCAACGTTTCTGCCATGTGGGATTTCAAACTGCCGCAGACCAAAGCCATCACTTTCGGGCTCGGTCTTGGTTTCACTTATTACACGCAGTATTCCAACTGCCTCCTCCGTTACAATCGGGGCGAGGATGTTACCAAGTATTATCTTCTGCCAGAAAGTATTGAGTATAAGCGCAGTAAGATGGCTTATATGAACGTGAACATCCCATTTGAAATCCGTTACCGCCACCGGAGCGGCTTCAAATTGGGTGTCGGTATTCACGTAGGGCTGGTGGCTGGACTTTCGCACCGCTACAAAGGACCTGATTACAATGGCGTGGAAGGGGCAACCTTGAATTACAAGGACAAGGATTTCTATAACAAGCAGAAATTCAGCGCCGACGTCTATCTGAGAATGGGATGGAAGTCGTTCGGCGTCTATTATTCCTACCAGATCAATAAAATTTTCGAGACCGACAAGGGACCGAAGATGAACCCCATGTCTATAGGAATCTCTATCGCATTGTTCTAATTTGCAGCTTTGGAGGATTGCCAGTGAAGTGAACCTTCGTTTCATCGTATCTTTATGATGAACTGCAACTCCGTAAATGATTTACCAAATTGATCATGGCAGATTTATTTTCCAGTATAAAAGAATTGTCCGCAAAGTATTTTCCAAAGATGGTAGCGGCACGCCGCCATATTCATCAGCATCCGGAATTGTCGGGATGCGAGCAGGAGACGGCCGATTATATCTGCCAGATATTGGATGAATTTCAGATTCCCTATCGGAAGAATGTGGCGGGTTCGGGCGTTGTGGCCGAACTAACGGGCAAAATGGCGTGTAGCTTTCCCCATGTTGTCGCACTGCGTGCCGATATGGATGCGCTGCCTGTACAGGAGCATACTGGGCTCCCGTTCCAGTCAGAAAATGCGGGGGTGATGCATGCCTGCGGACATGATGTCCACGTGGGTTGTCTGATGGGAGCGCTGATGATTCTCAAAGAGCTCCAATATCGGTTCGGAGGAACTGTGCGTGCAATTTTCCAACCCTCGGAAGAATCATACGAAGGAGGGGCCCCGCAAATGATCGAAGCCGGCGTCCTCAACGGAGTATCAGCAATTTACGGTCTGCATGTCACTCCGGAAATACCTTGCGGCAGCATTGGTCTCCATGCAGGGGAGTTTATGGCTTCCACCGATGAACTTCATTTTGTGGCCATAGGAAAAGGTGGCCATGCGGCGCTGGTCAATGAAACCGTCAACCCGCTTTTTATGGCTGCGGATTTTATCTGCAAAGTCAGAAAGGAAGTGGCAAGTCGCAATGTACGGGATGTTGAAACGGTGCTCTCTTTCGGCAGGTTGGTTGCCAACGGCAGCACGAATGTGGTGCCTGACGAGGCGGTTCTATCTGGCACTTTCCGCACGTTCGATGAAGCGTGGCGTGACGAGGTGCTGCATCTGCTTGCGGAAACCGCTAAAGAGATCGCGGCTGCATATAGAGGTGATTTCCAAGTGGATATAAGGAACGGCTATCCCGTTTTGAAGAACAATCCAGAAACCACGCGGGAAGTGGAGGTTTGGGCCAAACAGCTTCTGGGGGCTGGGCGAGTGCTTTCGATACCGAAGCGGATGACCGCGGAGGACTTCTCTTATTATCTGCAGAAAATGCGCGGAACCTTCATCCGGTTAGGGTCTGGGAATGAGTCTCGGAATACTCATTTTCCGCTTCATTCCTCGCTTTTCATGGTTGATGAAGATTGTATGAAGACAGGAGCTGCGCTGTTGGCGCTTTGCGGAATCGCTTAAGCAAGCTGCTCTTCTAATTACAAGGCATTCATGTTGTTCAGGAATTCTTCGTTGGTGGAAGTCCCTTGCATGTTGTCTTTCACGAATTCCATCGCTTCGGTAGTGGTCATTTCGGCGAGGTGGCTGCGCAAAGCCCAAACGCGTTGGATGACGTTGATGGGTTGTAGCAGGTCGTCGCGGCGGGTGCTGGAGGCTACGATATCGACGGCAGGGTAGATGCGTTTGTTGGAAAGTTTGCGGTCGAGTTGGAGTTCCATATTGCCAGTGCCCTTGAATTCCTCGAAGATGACCTCGTCCATGCGGGAGCCCGTATCGATAAGGGCGGTGGAGATGATGGTCAGTGAGCCGCCGTTTTCTATGTTTCTGGCAGCGCCGAAGAAGCGTTTCGGTTTTTGGAGTGCGTTGGCTTCTACGCCGCCCGAAAGCACTTTGCCGGAGGCTGGGGAGACGGTGTTGTAGGCACGGGCCAGACGGGTGATGGAGTCGAGCAGGATGCAGACATCGCGGTTGCATTCCACCAGGCGCTTGGCTTTTTCCAAAACGATGCCGGCAATCTTGACGTGGCGTTCGGCGGGTTCGTCGAAAGTGGAGGAGATGACCTCCGCGTTCACGCTGCGTTGCATGTCGGTAACCTCCTCCGGACGTTCGTCAATCAGGAGGATAATCAGATAGATTTCGGGGTGGTTGGCGGCGATTGCGTTTGCTATCTCTTTGAGTAATACTGTTTTACCTGTTTTCGGCTGGGCTACAATCAGTCCACGTTGACCTTTGCCGATGGGGGCGAACAAATCAATGACGCGCGTTGAAACATTGTCATCCTTATGACCGGTTAACTTAATTTTTTCATTGGGGAACATCGGGGTGAGGAAGTCGAACGGAACCCTGTCGCGTGTCTCTTCGGGCGACAATCCGTTGATTTTCTCGATTTTAGTCAGAGGAAAGTATTTTTCGCCATCTTTCGGTGGGCGGATGAGTCCTTGGATGGTGTCGCCGGTCTTCAGTCCGAACAGTTTCACCTGCGACATGGAGACGTAGATGTCGTCGGGGGAGGGGAGGTAGTTGTAGTCGGAGGAGCGCAGGAATCCGCAGTTATCGCTCGGCACGATTTCCAGTACGCCTTCTGCGGAAACATTCCCTTCGTAGTGGCTGTTGGCAACAAATTTCCATTGTTCTTCGCCGCCCTGTTCCTCCTTGTCCATCTCCTGCGACGGTGCGGGAGTAGCAGGAGCTGGTTCCGCATTTGAGTTTTTTTTCTCGACGGGTTTTTGCACAGTCTCCTTGCCTTCGCCATTGTTCTGCGCTTCAGCTTCCACGAAAGTGCTGTCGTCCAGCATAATGGTGTTCAGACGGTCGATGTCCAGTTCCGCTTCCATCTGGGCAGCGTTCTTTTTGCTTTTGCGGCTGCGGGTTTTCTTTTTAGGAATCTCAATTGCTTCTTTATTTTCTTGTAAATCAGAAAGTTGCAATTTGTCTATCTGGTCTGCGAGCTGTTGTTCGGGCGAATCGAGTTGTATGTCAAGGGGAATGTTGATTTTTTCAGGCATTTGCTCGACGACTTCTTCCGTTCGTTTCTGCTTTTGTCGAATGGAAGTTTTGGGCTTTTCTGGACGCGAAAACAAATCAGGAGCCGGCTCTGGCATAGGCGTGAAGTTGTCGTCCAAAATCAAGTCGGGGAAACTTTCCGTCATCGTGCTCATGGTCGGAAGCGGTTCTTCGGTTTTGTTCTCTCCCTTCCCGATATTTTTATCAATGGGAACTAATGCATTGACTTTCTTTTCGTTAGAGGTAGCAACAGGAGCTTTCTCAGTAACAATACGCCGTCTTTTGGGCTTTTTTTCTTCAGAATTGTTCATAAAAAATTAAATGGTGAAAAAACATTCTTTCTAACGGCCAAGGATGGAGGCCATCAAAAATGAAGAATTTCATTCGCTGAAATTCGGGCGCAAAAGTACGAATTTTATTGAATTGAAATGCCTTTCCAAGATAATTTTTTTCAATTCACTAAACTGGATTCATTTGGACAAAGAGTCTCATCCTTTTTTGCCGCAAAGTTCGTACATGGAGATGGCTGCGGCGATGGAAGCGTTGAGCGATTCGGCCTTTTCTCCCTTGCGATTTTGTGAGGGAATGTGAATCTTCTCGTTGATACATTTTTCTACCGCTGGAGAAATCCCGTTGGCCTCATTCCCAATGATAATAAGGTCGGTTTGTTGAAAAACGATGTCTTGGATGGATTTTCCGTTCATAAAAGTTCCATAAATCCGGCCTTGTATTTTTTCTGAGGAAAGGAAAGTCGGCAAATCGGTGTAGAAAACGCGGATTCTTGAAAACGAGCCCATCGTTGCTTGGATGGTCTTCGGATTGGTCAGTTCCACGCAATCAGGGGAGCATACAACTTGCCTGATGCCGAACCAGTCGGCGGTGCGGATGATGGTGCCCAGGTTTCCCGGGTCTCTGATACCATCCAAAACAAGTATATTTTCTTGATAATTAATTTGTTGAATGTCGTAATCGGGAATTACGGCGATAGCCAGAACCTCTTGGGGAGTAGTGAGGCAGGAGATTCTTTCCAGCTCTTTTTCTGTGATGATTTCACACGGGATTTTGCAATGCAATTGAGCGTAGCCGCTTTTCTCCATCCACCCCTCTGTTGCATATAATTCATTGACAATCAATTCGGAACGAAGCAAATCCATCACGGATTTTGTGCCTTCCACAATGAAGAGCCCGCTCTCTTCGCGGAATTTCTTCTGCGAAAGCTTGCGTATTTCGGAAATGCGGTTCTTGCTTAGCATTATTATATAGTAAAGGGCGCGGTATGCTGCGTTGCATCTATAACTTGTCTTCGGTGACCTGGCTCACGTCGCGGTGTTCGGGATAGTCGAGCGAGTAGTGCAGGCCACGGCTCTCTTTGCGCTCCATGGCGCCCTTGATGATGAGGTAGCCGACGTTGATGATGTTGCGCAGTTCGCAGATTTCGGGTATCAGGATGGACTTTTTGTATAGGTCTTCCGTTTCGCGGTAGAGGATGTCGAGGCGGTCGAAGGCGCGCTGCAGGCGCAGGTTGGAGCGGACGATGCCTACGTAGCTCGACATGATGGTCTGCACCTCTTTCTTTGACTGCGTAATCAGCACCATCTCCTCGTTGAGGACGGTTCCTTCAGTGTCCCATTCGGGTACGGCGTCGCACCAGTCGATGTGTTTGAAGTCTTCCACGGCTTGCAGGCAGGCGCGGTGCGAGAACACAAGTGCTTCGAGCAAGCTGTTGGATGCCAATCGGTTGGCACCGTGAAGTCCTGTGGAGGAACATTCCCCAGAGGCGAAGAGGTTGAGGATGGTGGTTCTGCCGTATTCGTCCACCTTGATGCCACCGCAGGAGTAGTGGGCGGCGGGCACCACGGGAATCATCTCCTTGGTGATATCGATGCCGATGCTGAGGCATTTGGCGTAGATGTTGGGGAAGTGGGTGAAGATTTCCTGTTTTGGGATGAGGGTGGTGTCGAGGTAAACGTGATCCACGCCGCTGATTTTCATTTCGTTATCGATGGCGCGGGCCACGATGTCGCGGGGTGCGAGAGATCCGCGTTCGTCGTACTTGCGCATGAATTCAACGCCGTTCTTGTCTTTGAGGATGGCACCCGCACCGCGCATGGCTTCCGTGATCAGGAAGGAGGGCTTTTCGGTCGGGTTGTAAAGGGAGGTGGGGTGGAACTGCACGAATTCCATACCGCGCACTGCACCCTTGGCGCGATATACCATCGCAATGCCGTCGCCGGTGGCTACGAGCGGGTTGGTGGTGTTGCCGTAAACGGTGCCGATGCCGCCAGTCGCCATCATCGTGATTTTGGAAAGGATGGTGTCCACCTCTTTGGTTTTGGGGTTATAGACATAGGCGCCGAAGCAGGTGATGCCTTGCGTGTGGCGGTTCACTTCGATGCCGAGGTGGTGTTGGGTGATGATTTCCACGGCAAGGTGGTTGTCTAAAATTTCGATGTTCGGGTTTTTCTGGGCGGCTGCCACCAGTTTCTGTTCGATTTCGTAGCCGGTGATGTCCTTGTGGTGCAGCACGCGGAATTCAGAGTGTCCGCCCTCTTTGGCGAGGGCGAACTTTCCCGACTGCGTCTTGTCGAAATCAACACCCCATTTCACCAGTTCGAGCACGCGTTCGGTGGATTCGCGGATGGTGATCTCCACAATGTGGCGGTCTGACAATTCGTCGCCGGCTACCATCGTGTCGTGGATGTGCTTCTCATAGGTGTCGGGACTATACATCACAGCTGCGATGCCGCCCTGCGCGTATTTGGTGGAAGTATCGTCGGTGTTCGCCTTGGTAATCATGCAAACCTGACCGTAATTGGCGGCTTTTAATGCAAAACAGAGTCCTGCAATGCCGGAGCCGATAACCAGAAAGTCAACTTTTTTTCTCATTTTCCCGTAATGTGTTATCATTAAAAAAAGAGTTGCAAAAGTAGTAAAAAACTTTGACTTGGATGGCGGATGGACGCTATCGGCGACATAATAATTTAAGTAGGAAAGATGCCCACCGCAAACTCCTCTCTTTTCCCATGGTCAAAATCGCTTTTCCGAGGCTTTCTCCTCCGAAATATTATCGGCTTTTCATCTGAAAGGAATTGTGGTATCGGACTAAAAGTTTATGCCAGAGGCATTTAGATGCTAAAATTAAAATTTCAAAAATGAGGATTGTTATTGAAAAAAAATGTATTTTTGCAGCCTCAAAAGTCAACGGGGTGTGGCGCAGTTGGTAGCGCGCTACGTTCGGGACGTAGAGGCCGCAAGTTCGAGTCTTGTCACCCCGACTTTTTTACGCCATTCCAATGATAAATGATTGATAATAAGTTTATTTCCATTATTTCCAAATATAAATGGAAAATCCTGCTTATTGTCTTTGTCAATCTGATTTCCCTCCTTTTTTCCATTATGACGATGATGCTCATTGAGCCGCTTGTCAAGTTGGTTTTTGTGGGAAATGTTGCGGATTTGAGTGTGATTGGCACGAAACTGATGCAGTTTGTTGCGCTTTTTGTGGATATTTCCGCGCCGAAGCAGTCGCTGGTGGGCATTGTTTTGTTCGTTGCCTCGCTTTTTTTCCTGAAAAATGCCATGCTGGTTTTGACACAATGGCTGCTGGCTCCTGTGCGCAGCGATGTGGTGCGTGATTTGCGCAATAGGATGTATTACAAGGTGTTGCTGTTGCCTTTGGCCTACTTTAGCGGTCAGAAGAAGGGAGATGTGATTTCCCGCGCCGTCAATGACACGCAGGAAATTGAGTTCACCGTACTCAGCGCCTTCCAGATGCTGATTACCGCGCTGGTCACCGTCGCGATTTACTTGGCCGCCTTGTTTACAATCAGTTATGAACTGACATTGTTCACCTTGGTTCTTTTGCCGCTTGCCGGTCTGGTGATTTCCAAAATCAGTCGCAAGTTACGGCGCCAGTCGCTGGAAGCTAAAGACAAACTCGGAATAATCCTGTCGCATGTGGAAGAGACTATTGCTGGACTCCGCATTATCAAGGGCTTCAATGCACAGCGACATGCCGAGGCTGTTTTCGAAAAGCACAACGACAGTTATGCCGGGCTGCAGAAAAGAATCTATCGACGCGCCGATCTCTCTTCCCCGCTGAGTGAGGTACTGGGCGTGACGGTCGTGATGGTCATCCTCATTTTCGGCGGGATGCTGGTGCTGAAGCCCGGTTCCACTTTCTCCGCTCCGTTGTTCATCACCTATATCGCGCTTTTTTCGCAAATCGTAAATCCAGCCAAAAACATCGGCACGGCCTTCTCCAATTATCATCGCGGCGTGGCGGCGTTGGACCGCATTTACGAAGTTCTGGACGCGAATGAGGTGATCGAAAATACGGATCATCCAGTGGTAATTCAATCGTTTGAAAATGAGATAGATATAAAGGATGTCTCCTTCGCTTATGGACAGACGGATGTGCTGAAACACATCAATCTTCAGGTGAGAAAAGGGGAGATGGTGGCGCTGGTCGGGCCGTCGGGCGCGGGAAAATCAACGCTGGTGGACTTGCTTCCCCGCTTTTATGATGTGACCAGCGGGAGCATTTGTGTGGATGGACACGATATCCGCGAGTACGACATCGACTCCCTTCGTGCTCTGTATTCCATTGTCTCCCAAGACATTGTGCTTTTCAATGACACGGCTTTCAACAATATCGCCTTCGGGTTGAAAAATGTGACGCAGGAGCAGGTGGAGACGGCGGCCAAAACCGCCAATGCCTATGATTTCATCATGTCGCTGCCGGACGGATTCCAAACGAACATTGGCGACCGAGGGCTGAGTCTGTCGGGCGGCCAGCGTCAGCGCATCAGCATTGCGCGGGCGGTGCTGCGCAACACGCCCATTCTGATTCTCGACGAAGCCACCTCCGCCATGGACACTGAGTCGGAGAGACAGGTACAGGAGGCTCTGGACCAGATGATGGTAGGACGCACCACGATAGTCATCGCCCACCGTTTGTCCACAGTCCGCAACGCTTCAAGAATCGTGGTGATGGATGGGGGTGAGATAGTGGAAACTGGCACGCATGAGGAGTTGATGCAGTTGGGAGGTAAGTATAAGAAATTAGTGGAAATTAATCAATATCAATAAGTTATGGGAAAACACAAGCTGGAACGATTCGCGGAGAACAAGACGTTCGGGAACCTTTTCCAACACGACGATTACGATGTTCGTCACACCGGCTTCCCGATGCGGGGAAAATGGCACGAGTACTTCGGCAACGAGAATCCCATCATTCTGGAGTTGGGCTGTGGGCGCGGCGAATACACTATCGCGATGGCGAAGCGTTTTCCGGACAGGAATTTCATCGGCATCGACCTTAAAGGTGCGCGCATCTGGCGCGGCTGCAAGGATGGCATTGAACAGGACATCCATAATGCGGCCTTCATCCGGGCGCAGATTGACGAGATTGAGTACTTCTTTGGCCCCGGCGAAGTGAGCGAGATCTGGGTCACCTTCCCCGACCCGCAGCCTAAGAAACCGAGACATCGGCTGGTATCGCCCGAGTTTGTGGCACGCTACCGCAAGATTTGGGGCAACAAAGGCATCCTTCACCTCAAAACTGATAGTCGCCTTATGTACGAGTACCTACTGGAGACCATCCCGCAGCAGAAATGGGAACTGCTTGTGAACATAGAAGATATCTATCACACCCCCGATGCGCCTGAGTTGTTGACCACCGTGCAGACCACCTATGAGAAGAAGTGGCTGGCACAGGGAAAGATGATTTCCTATGTGGAGGTGGCGGTGGAAGGATAGCCTGAGGGCGCCTTTGAAGTGGAAGAAGTAGGAACTCTTCCACGCAATACACACCGTTGGTCTGCCCGCCGACCAACCCTCGAAGGCGGCGACATTATCATCAATGAGTGCGATTCATATTAATCAATCATGAAAGAAAAATACATCCGATTATTGAAATTCGTTGGTCGTCAAGGTACCGACAATGTGATTGCCAATCTTGAGATGTTGGGCTTTTTTGAGGCACCGGCTTCCACAGTTTTTCACCTCAATCGTCCGGGTGGTTTATTGGAGCATTCTTTGAATGTGAACGAGGTCGCGTTGGCGTTGCGCGAGCAGATGATTCTGTTCAAACCCGAATTGCGCGACACATTGCCGCAGAGCAGTGTGATCTTGGTGTCACTCCTGCATGATGTGTGCAAAGCAGAAATTTACCGTCCCGTCATCAAGCGGAGAAAAACCGAGAGCGGCCAATGGGTTGATTATGAAGGATATGACGTGGATTACTCGGCCTTCCCGTTAGGACATGGCGAGAAGTCCGTGATTCGGCTCTTGCGTTGGGGAATGCCCTTGACAGACGATGAAATCGTGGCTATCCGCTGGCACATGGCCCCATGGGATTTGCCTTTCCAGAGTCCGGAGGCGAAGGGCAGCCTGACCAAGGCGAAGGATCGGTGTCCGCTACTCTCCATCCTGCAAGCCGCCGACGGTCTGGCGAGCCATATCCTTGAGAGATAGGGGCGTTGCTTTTCCATTTTTTTTAGCGAAAAAATGCACTTTGGGAGCCATTTGTGGTTTCATCCGCGAAAAACGCATCTTTTGAATTGAAAAATGCACTTTTATCTCATTGATTTTCAGTTAAATATTTTTCAAAAGAGGTTGCACACCTGCTCAAATTATAGTATCTTTGCACCGTTGTTCGAACATCACTCCCGATTTCTCATTTAAACTAATATATCATGACTATTGAACGCAAGAACATCCATCTGCTGACTGACTTCGGTTTCAAGCGAATCTTCGGCACTGAAGAGCACAAGAAAAACCTCATCCGATTCCTTAACGCCTTCCTCAAGGAGCATACCGGCAC
>JAFVNW010000015.1 GCA_017506175.1 Bacteroidales bacterium
ATTCCGTCTTTCGGTGAATCGCACCCGCGACATCACCGAAAAGCGGGCGATGTTTGTAGCGGTAGCCCGCCATTACGGGGTGACGTATTGCGCCATTGCACAGTTCCTTTGCCGGAAAAGCCACGCCACGGTGATACACGCCACAAAGGTAATGCTCGGTTATATGGACGTTTATCCGGCATTTAAAAAGGAGTTCAACGACATTGTTGATGAGTTCGAGTTCCGGAAGGCGGTAGGACTGCTGGCGCAATGACCATTCCGCCATCTGACAAAACTTTGACATTTTACGACCAACGCCCGCTGTTTCGCGGGCGTTTTTGTATTTTTGCGGCATCAACAAAACGGGTTATGCACGCGAATTTCTGTAAAAAGGCTATGCTTGTGAAGCGGATGGTGGACCAGTACTACCAGCCGCAGAGCCATCGCGGGTGTATGCGCGACATCTACCGGCACAAGGTGGTGGAGATGTATCCGATGAGCGAACCCACTTTCTACCGCTATATGCGTTACGCCATCGGCGTGGACGGCTATATAGGGAACGGCAGCAACCGCGTGGAGCGGGAAAAGAAGCCGGTTCCGGCGGTGATCAGCAACCAGCTGTCATTATTTTAGTTAAAAGTTGAGAGTTGAGAGTTAAAAGTTTAGGGCTGCTGAGGATCGGTCGGTTCTGTTGTTTCCTCAGGAGTTTCTTCTGGTGTTTCTGTTGGAGTTTCAACCGGAGTTTCTGTTGGTGTTTCCGTTGGAGTTTCAGAGGGAATATCAACCTGAATGGTCACTGCGGCGGGTTCATGCCTTGACACTACCTGACTGACGGTGACGTACCGTTTGCCGGTTTCGCGTTTGAGGACGGTGAAGGCGGTTTTGTAGGTCATCTGATAGACCACGTATTCGCCGTTGGCGGCTGCCTTCATCAGGTTGGTGCGCATCAGCGGCGTGAAGGTGCTGCCGTTGGAGAAGAGCTGTAGCTTCTGGTGTATTTCCTCCAGCAGGTCAATGATGGCGTAGGAGTCTTCGCGGGTGGGCGACTGGTAGGAGGATGTGGCGGGGATGGTGTCGGCCACGGTGATGGTGATGGAGGCCTGTGCAGTCTGTGCGCCTTTGCCCTGCTGGGTGTAGTCGATGTTGGCCACGTCGATGAGGGCGCAGGGCCATTGTACAGTCGGCTGCTCGTATTGGAGCTGTCCCCAGTCTTTGTCGATGTAGCTGAGTTCCTCAATTTCGGCAAGCCGGTTCTGGATGGAAAGGAAAATCTGTTTCATAATGGTATATCGTTTTTTATTGTTGAGACGCACGGCCGTGCGTCTGTACTATTTCTTTGCAATACGCGCCATTTCGGCATCCATAGCGGCACGCACGATGTCTTCCACGGCTTTGGTTACTTCGGGGCTGTTGCCGATGAACTGGCGCTGCGGGATGCGGATTTTGGCACCGGTTTTCATCAGTGCCAGATGTTTGTAGCGTTCCTGCCCGGTTTCCTTGAATTTGGCCCAAAAGAACTTCTTCATCTTGGGGGTTACGGTGATGGTGCCGCCGTAGTTGTGGATGGCGGCGTAGGGTTCGGAGGAGGTGAAGATGACACTGTGCCCGGCGATGCGTGCGGTGATGGATCGGCGCAGGCGGCCCGTGTTGTTGAGATGGGTACTGGAACCATCGCGCCGGTTGGGCCACGGCTTGGAGAAGAAGCCGCCCCGGGAGAAGTTCTTGTCGAACTCATCGAGCAGCTCTATCCGGATGTCGCGGAGGATCTTGTTGATCATGATAGTTGAAAGTTGAGAGTTAAAAGTGAAAAGTTGTAATTTTGCGGAATTGTTTAACCCTAAATTGATTGTATGAAAAACTTTGTTGTTTCGGTCGTTGCATCGTTAGTCGCCTCCGTTGTCTTTCTTGTTTTTTCCCTTTTGAGTTCGGTTTTGGGATGGACTTTCCTCTTCGCAGTACTATGTGGAGTTTTATTGTTATTTGCTATCTATCTCATAATTGCGAACAAGTGTTCTACGAATCCTTTGAGAAAGTTGAATTTGAAAGGGCATCGGATTGGAATTAAGGATAGGGACGAACAAGTATTTTTCAATGGCATATCTTTACTGCGCCCCAATTATATCCGATTCCAGAAAGACAATGGGAGTTCAGGTTACGTTCATTATTCAAAAGTCATCGTGTTTGTATAGTGAGATTGCCAGTAGTGCCAGCGTGACACCGAGTGCCACTCCAAGGATTATTATTTGCCATTTTCCCATGATTTTTCGTTTTTGGTGTTGTATATTCCAAAATTGTTGTATTTTTGCCGCGTTATGAATTTCGACTGGAGAAAATTGGATCTGCGCAAGGCGAACATCTTCGATCTCACCGACGACATTGAGATGATTCATCAATGCACCTGTTGCCGCTGGATTGAATCGGTGGACGACAGGGATGAGTATGTGAGGAAGGCAAGAAAGAACAAGATTCCTATTGATATGGCATCCTTCGCATACTGGGTGAAAGACAAAGAACTTGAGGCTCAGCTTGACAAAATATTCGCCAAGGAGTTTGAAGAAGAAGAAACTCTTCCTGAAGGTGTCGGTTGGGAATAATTCTATTTTTCCAAACATTTTCCTACAATTTCATTTGCTTCCTTGAAAGTGAGCTTGCCATCGCTGTTGTTCATCAGTGCTTCTGCGAGACCTATATCTTGCGTTTTATAGTCCTTGGTAAACAGGTATTCCTGAACATCCTTCACCACCTTGGTCTGGTCTATCCCGTAGTCGTCGATGGCCTTCTGGTATTTCTTCACCCACGGGTTGTAAACGGTGTTGTCCCTGTCTTTCATCAGTTCGGTATGTTTTAGTTTCCCGCCAAGTGCCTCAAAGAACTGGTCGAGCGTGTTGCGCGCCACGAACTCGTTGGCGAGTTCCATATATTTACGGGTATCAGAATTTTTATTACCTGCATCCGCGCTGCCCTTGTGCCGGTTGTGGGTGAGTTCGTGCCAGAGCGTACACATTGATGTCTCCTGCGCTTTGGTGCATTCCTTTCCCATACGTATGTTCTCCAAAGCCTTGACGCAGTTGGTTGCGTGCTTTGGTGCGAGCGATATTGTACCTGCGCCATCCGTTTCTCCATTATTCCCTTTTGTTGGTTTGGTGTTTATCTCAATAATTATATGGTCAAACCATTTCTTTTCCTTGTTTATCTTGTCGAGGGTACTACGAACCTGCTGAATGTGCTTAATTTCCTTATCTCCCAAAGGACCTGACTGCATCTGACTGATTTTTTCAGACACAATGTCTTTATCCGCACATTTGTAGTACGGGTGTTTGGGTGGAAAAACCTTTTCCTGTTTGCCGGGGTTGAAGCGGAAGATCTGCTGCTTGGGTTTGGCGGTGCAGGCCTGCCCGCGTGCAATGGCCTCTTCGGAGTTGCTTTGTGGGTATTTGCCTTTGCGCACCTGTACGGTGGTGCAGCGGCAGTTCCAGCCGTTGGGAGGAAGGTAGTGGTTCCAGAAGGGGTCGGAGGGCGGCAAGGTAACGCCATCGAGGGCGGCGTGTTCCTCACGCACCCGGTCGTCGCCGGCGGTGCGGTACTGGAGGTCGTAGTCGTCGCCATCCGCTTCCCACTCCTTCCACTTCACCGCCATCTGGGTGGAGGCGGTGGCAAAGTTGTACTCGGCATTGAGGTAGTTGCGGTTGTAGGTGTTGTTGATGGTTTCAACGTCCTTTAAAAACTGGTTAAAGGGTTTGAAACCGCCCTTGTCATCCTTCAGCATACGGGAGGCCTCCACCAGTTCGTGGTGGGTCTTGAATCCGGAGAATAAGAAGATGTTCTCATCGAGCGCGGCGGTGAGTTCGGGCGGCACCTCCTGCCGGAGACCGATGTTGTGTAGCGGTTCGGTGAGGGTGTCGCAGGTGGCGGTGATCAGCTCGCGCACGGGACCATCGGCCAGCATTTCGGGCTTGTAGCCCTTGTTGCGGTGGATGTGGTTCACGGCCTTTTGGAATGCCGTTGCAATACGGTTGAAATGGGGATTATCGGCCAATGAAACGAAATCCCGTAGTAGAGACGGTGTGCACACCGTCTCCACAGAATCCAATCCGTAGAGCCGGCGCAGTGCCAGATGGAAGTCGCGGTAGGTGGGCGACGGATGGCCGCCCGTCAGACGAAAAAACGGTCGGTGCCGGCAGCGAGTCCGGATTCGAGGGAGAGCTGCTTGTCTTTGACGGGGATGCCAAATTTCTCGGTGAGCCAGTCATTGTCCACATCCTTGTAAGGGAGGATGTCCTTCACCAGCTGCCAGGTGTGTTCCGGATCCTCGACGGCGGCGAAGCGGAACCGGCAGCTGTTCTGCGGCAGCCAACCGATGGCGGTGAATGCCGGGATGACGACTGCGTTCATATAGGTCTCCACCATACGGCGGTCGCTCTCGATGAGGCGGTCGAGCATACCGATGGAGCTCTGCTCCTTGGAGTAGTTTCCGTTTTCGGTATCCTGTCCGATGATGGCACCGCTGATGAGCATCGAGACCTCGTTGTTGCAAAGGCGAATGAGGTTGGCATACACGTCGCCGTTGGTGCTCACGCCCTGTGCGAACTGGAACTCCTCGTTGGTGTCGATGACAAAGGCGGCGGCGGCCCCCATATCGGAGAGCATCTGTTCGGCGCGTGCCAGCATCTGCTCATCCTGCGTGTTGGTCTTGACGTAGCGGGGCGGTATGCCGTAGATCTCGCACAGTTCCGACCAGCAGCTCTGGGCGAACTTCTTGAACAGGATGTGCGGCACGGTCTTGTTGAGCAGTCCGAGGTGGCCGCTATTGAACTCAAGGATCCATTTGCCATACTCGGCGGTTTCGCGGTAGGGGATGAAACAGTTCAGGTACTGGTCTGGGTAGAACCTGCCGCACACGGGGTCGAGGTTCTGACGCGGCACGATGTAGATTTCGGGGATGCCGTTGGGGTTTGACAGTTCCACGAGGGAGCAGCCGTACAGTTCGCTGTCGAGCATCGCCTTGATGATGTCGGGCACAGGGGCGATTCCCTTCAGCTGTTCCGTGAGGAGGTCATCCACCTTCCCATCTGGGTTCACCAGCTCGAAAGGTGTGGCGACCGTGCGTTCGTGGCGGTTGTTGACCTGCGAGGTGAGCAGCGCATCGTCGGCCACGGTGTCGTAGATGTCCTGCAGGAGGTAGAATTTCGGACTTTCGGCGCGTTGGGCGTAACTCTGTGCGCGTTTCCAGTCGGCGATGTCGCGGCTGGTCTTCGTTATGGTCTTTCTGACCGGTTTGGGGAGGGAGTTTTGTTTTTTCATATTTCTCTATTTTCTGAGACGCGCTACAGCACGTCTCTACAAATTACTCGTGGTGAAATTTGGGTCGGCTGACCATACGGAATGGCCGGGCGGTGTCGTCGGGGTCGGTGGTGGTGGATGCTTCTGGCGACGGGAGGCCATGAAGGATGATGCGGGAGGTGGCATAGTCGCCCATTCCGGCAATCTTCTCAAGGGTGAGGATGGTGCTGTCGTAGCGTTCTTTCACGCGGTCGTATCGCACGTCCACGTTGGCGAGCTCACAGATGTTGTAGGCGGCCACGCGCTGCACCATCCGCATCACGAAGGCATCGCGGTTGCTGCCGGTGGCGGCGAAGATGGCCTCGGTGTCGTAGAGCTTCCAGGCGTTGTACTGCTGTTGGGTGAGGGAGGCGGTTTCGCGGCGCTCGTTGGCGGCCTCGAAATAGGAGCGCACTTCCGA
Organism: Bacteroidales bacterium; assembly: GCA_017506175.1. GTDB lineage: Bacteria > Bacteroidota > Bacteroidia > Bacteroidales > WCHB1-69 > UBA1756. Next base: position 5,720 of record JAFVNW010000015.1, read on the forward strand.
CTCGGCAGCGAGAATGGCCTGCTCGATGACAGCGGAGTCGCTCTGTGCAATCTGGTTCATCCGGTACTGGTAGAGCACGGATTTCATTTCTTCTGCGGAGATAAACATTTTTATATGGTTAAAAGTGAAAAATTAAAAGTGAAAAAGTTACAGAGACGCGCCATGGCACGTCTGTACATTAAATTGGGAGTTAGTATCTTCTGGAGGCGTGAGGGATGACGGAGTAGCGTGAATTTGCAGTCCGTGAACGCTGCGCGAGCATCCAGATGGCGGATTCGAGGGCGTCGGGCGCATCGTCGTGGGCGCGGCTGCCGCGCTCAAACAACAGCAGCTGCTCTTCCAGCACCTTCATTCCAGGCGAGTCCTTCTCCTTTTCGTTGAAGATAACCAGACCTCGCTGGAACAGGGGCTGCATCGCCTCGATACGGGCGTATTTGTCGCCTTTGGAGCGCTTGTCGCCGACGATGGGGACATGGTATCCGAGCGCGTTGCCGGTCTTGGCGAACTCGTCGAGCATGAGGTCCTGCATGAAGTTGGCCTCCATATAGTAGAGCACCGGCACACGGCCGCCGACGAAGTCCATCAACGCATAGTGCCAGGCGACCATCTCCGACACGGAGGTCTGGTCGGCAAAGACCTTCAGCACGTGGAAGTGACCGTCGGGCGTTTTACCCACCAGTGCCGTGGCCTTGTAGTCGGCGGTGGCGGAGTTCTTGAAGGAGGGGTCGGTGTAGCATATCAGTTGGCGGTAGTCCTTGAGTGGGAGCATCTTGCCGTAGTGGATGTCTTTCTGCTTGAAGACGGCCCCCTCGGTCATAGGGTTATTCATATACTCCTTTTGGAAATTACGCTCGCCGGTGAAACTGCGCATCGCACTGATTTCATCAGGCGTGTAGTTCTCGAACCATGATGGGCGACCCTTTTTGTCGAGGATGTTGACCACGGTATGGTACACGCCAGGACGGGCGGTGATGTTGGTGAGTATGGACTTCTTTGCGATGCGGTTGCCCACGAGGATGAACCTGCCGCGTCCGGCCTCCATTGTGCCGAAGAGGGCGGACAGCACCCATTCCGTAGCCTTGGAGACTCTTTTCTCGTTGAGTACCAATTCATCGTCATCTATGTCGTCGATGACGATGTAGTCCGGTCTGCGGCCTTTTTTCTTGATACCTCTGGGCGACTGGCCTCGTCCCACTGCGGTGAAATAGCAGCCATCAACGGTGGTGAACTCACCTTCTGCCCATGAGCCGGCTTTCATCTGCTGCCCGAAGTCGTGGATGTAGAGGTCATTGAACTCCAACTCCGACTGCAGGTCGGCCAGCAGGCGGTCGGCAGAGTCCTCGCTTTTGCCCACCAGCACCATCGTGTGGAACTGCCGCTCAGACTGTATTTTGAGCCACAAGGGAATGAACACGCCCATGTGGGTGGACTTGGCGTGGCCACGTGCCCACTCGAAAACGGCGCGTGTGTTGCGGTTGCGGAGTATGTAGGCGGCCGCATCCAGCTGGAACTTGCCACAGGGAGTGCGTGCGATATGCGGGAAATAGGTGCTGACAAAGAATGCGTAGTCGCGCTTCGCCCTCTCGATACGCACCCGCTGTGCCTCCTTGGATTCGGAGAGGGTGCGGGTGCGTCTCTGGAGCCTTTCGTTGTCAAGCTGCCACTGCTTGTATGCTTCAGTTTTTGTGATGTCCATCCGTAAAAATTTTCGGCAAAATAACAGCGAAAACGATATATATAAAAATATATGAATCAATATGATAAAGATATTTGTCGGGGTGTGAAAAGGGTTGTTATTTTGCAGCGAAATTCAAGAAAAGGGAACGAATGAGCACAAAAAAGGAACTCGAACAGAAGAAAGAGCTGGCCCGTCTGTACTATATGCAGGGCGAAAGCCAGAAGGTGATTGCCGACAAGGTGGGCGTGAGCGCTGTGACCCTCGGCAGATGGGTGGATAACGGAGGCTGGAAGGAGAAGAAAGCCGGCATGAACGTGACCCGCCCCGAAATCGTGAACAAGAACCTCGTGCTGATCAGCCGCCTGCTGGACCGGCTCAACAGCGAGGACATCGACCTGAAGGACATCGGCAAGATTGTGGACCAGGTGAGCAAGCTGGCCGCCGCCATCGAACGCATCGACAAAAAGGCCAACGTGATTGATGCCATCGAGGTCTTCACCGCCCTGAACCGGTGGATGGAGGCGCGGATGGAATGGGACGAACAGGTGACACCGGAACTGCTGGCACAGTTCAGCTACTACCAGGATCTGTATATCAGCGAACAGGTGCGGAAAAATTAAAAGTTGAGAGTTAAAAGTTAAAAGTTATGCCTAAGAAACATACATTTGTATTATGTGACGGGAACCGAGTGAATAGCTACGGGTTCCGAACCGACCTTGCAGGTATTGACACGGAGCGTTTCCAGAGCAACCCCGTGATGCTGTATGCACATGATTCCACCGAAGTAATAGGCAGATGGGAGAATCTGCGGGTGGAGGACGGAAAGCTGATGGCCGATGCCGTATTCGACACTGACGACGAACAGGGCAAGCGCATTGCCGGCAAGGTGGAGCGCGGGTTCCTGAAAGGATGCAGCATGGGAATACATGTAAAAGAGCTGCACGAGGTGGACAATGTTCCTGTGGTCACCCGCAGTGAACTGATGGAGGCCAGCGTGTGCCCGATACCGAGCGACGCGGGCGCGGTGAGACTGTATGATGAAAACCGTAAAGAGCTGACCTTTGAAGAGGTGCGGCTTCAATTTAATAACCAATTAAAACCTATTGAAATGAACAAAAACGAAGAAACGAATGTGCAGACCCCTGCTGCGGATCCGAAGGATGCGGAAATCGCCAGCCTCAAGGCGCAGCTTGCCGAGTCGAAGAAACGCGAAGTGGATTCCTTCCTGACCGCCGCCGTGCAGTCGGGCAAAATCACCACCGAGGAAAAAGAGGGATTCGCCAAACTGGCGGCCAACGATTTTGAGACCGTACAAAGCCTCATCAACAGCCGTCCGGCCAAGGCCAGCGCTTCCCTGAAGGATTTGCAGGCACAGACCGCCACCGCAGCCCCGGCAGGCCGTGAAAACTGGACCTACCTCGAATGGATGAAGAAAGATCCGGAAGGACTGAAACGGATGAAGACCGAGAATCCGACGGAGTTTGAGCGTCTCCAAAACACGCTGAAGAAATAACCCATTATTAACCAACCTTAAAACCAAAGTATTATGTTGAAAGTAATTTTTGCGAACATCATTCTCGCACTTTTCTATCCCGAGAACTCGTGGCTGAACGAGCTGACCAGCATGGACCACATGGTGGAGTACAACAAGATCAACCTTTCGCAAGTGGGTGCAGACCCCGAAGTGGTGAAAGACAACGCCACGTGGCCGCTCACCCCGACCACCCGCACCGACTCCGGTGTTGAGCTGCCGTTGGCGACCTTTGACACGGTGCCCACCCACGTGTCGAATGTGGAGGAACTGGAGACCAGCTACGACAAATGTCAGAGCGTGGTGGCACAGCACGCCTCCGCCCTGCGCACCAAGGCTATGCTGAGTGCAGCCTATAACATTGCACCCGCCAGCAACGCCGCTGCCACCCCCGTGCTGCCGACCACCGGCAACAACCGTGGCGACGGCAACAAAGCCCTCACCTACGCTGACATCCTTAACCTCAGAACCAAATTCAACAAGGCCAACTACCCGCAACAGGGTCGTGTAATCGTACTCTGCCCGGAACATGAAGAGGACCTGCTGAATGAGGATGTGAACCGCTACAACCAGATTATGACCACAGGCCAGGTCGCTGGCTTCAAGGTATATGTGACCAACCATGGCGTACAGTACAGCACCAGCGGCACGAAACAGGCCTACGGCACCACCAATGCACAGCCCTGTTCGTTCGCCTTCTGCAAAGAGGAGGTGATGCGTGCAATGGGCACCATTGAGGGCGAGCCCGAAAAACGCTGGGCCGACTACCGTGGATGGCTGCTCGGATTCCAGATGCGCTTTGTGGCCATGCCTTTCCGCAACAAAGGTATCGCCGCCATCTATAGCAAGAACGCGTAACCAGTTAAAAGTTGAGAGTTAAAAGTTGAGAGTTGACGTATGTGTTTATTCAGAAGGAGCCGGAATGTTGAGAAACCCACCCGCCAGCAGCGGAGAAAGCTGCAGCGCGACCTCGCCAAGCTGGAACGCAAGGTGAGGTGCAAGGCGGAGCATACGCTGAAAGACGACAAGATCCCGCAGTGGATCCGCGACGTGAAACGCAAACAGCTGGAGCATTCCGGCTTCCTGACGAAGACGAAAAATTGAAACCATTTAAAGAAAGGAGAAACAATGTTTATCAATAAGAAAAACGGGGCGAGCTACGGATTTGTGGCCCCCGAGATTGAAGCCGACAAAGGCAAGGATGTGAAGGTGCCGTTCCCGACCTTCGGGATCCTGACCCCCACCATCAGCAGCAACAAGGCAGAGGTGACGGTGGAACGTACCACCACCCTTGTGGATTTGGGCAGCACGGCATTGGCCGCCGCCACCGACGTGGATGTCACCAACGGAGCAAATCTCCCCGCAGGTGCACGCCTGATGGTGAAATTTACGTGCGGAGAAAGTACCGATGCCGTTTTCAATGTGAAAGTAAATTTGGCCGGCGAGACTTGTGCCGAGCTGAAAGGTGTGGCAAAAGAAACGGTGTGCTACGAACTGGTGTGGACCGGCAGCACGTGGCAACTGCTTCGATAACTGAAAACTGAAAATTGAAAACTGAAAGGTTATGGCTATACCGAGAGGCATACGCAACAACAATCCGCTGAATATCCGGCGCAATGGGGACCACTTCCAAGGGGAGGTGGTGCACGGAAGCGACCGCGCGTTCAAACAGTTCACCAGTATGGCCTACGGCTACCGCGCTGCATTCGTGATTCTTGGCACCTAC
>JAFVNW010000016.1 GCA_017506175.1 Bacteroidales bacterium
ACCCAATGCATTATTTCCCAAATACCATAACATAAAATGCAAATCATTATTTTTCAAATAATTATATCATAATTTATGCCCGCCTACCCAACATATAAATTAGACGAATTATGCGAAACCACACGTAGAGACGCACGGCCGTGCGTCTCTACCCAATGCATTATTTCCCAAATACCACAACATAAAATGCAAATCATTATTTTTCAAATAATTATATCATAATTTATGCCCACCTACCCAACATATAAATTAGGCGATGTTGCTGAAATCATTAATGGGAAAAACCAAAAAGAGGTTGTTTCTCCACAGGGAGATTATCCCATTTATGGTAGTGGGGGGATTATCGGCTGGGCTACGGACTATCTATGTAAGGAAAACAGTACTATTATTGGCAGAAAAGGAACAATAAATAGCCCGATTTTCGTTAGCCGAAAATTTTGGAATGTTGATACCGCTTTTGGAATTCAGCCATCAGATAAAGTTTTGCCAAGATATTTGTTTTTCTTTTGTAAATCATTTGATTTCAAAAAGTTGGACAAAAGTACGACAATACCAAGTCTTGCGAAACGAGATTTGTTGCAAATCCCCATCCCCCTCCCCCCACTCCCCACCCAGCACCTCATTGTCTCCCGCATAGAAGCCCTCTTCACCGAACTCGACAAGGCCGCAGAGCACCTGCGCACCGCACAACAGCAACTCAAAACATACCGTCAGGCCGTGCTCAACCATTGGCTGAACAATGATGATGGGAAATGGGAAATGGTGAAATTGGGAGAGGTGGCGGAAATGTGTTTAGGCAAAATGTTGGATAAAAACAAAAACAAAGGAACCTATCAGCCATATCTTCGAAATGTCAATGTTCGATGGGGTGGTTTTGATTTAGATGATTTGTTGGAGATGAAATTTGAAGAATCAGAACAAGATAGATATGGAATACGGAAGGGGGATTTGATAATGTGTGAAGGCGGAGAGCCAGGAAGATGCGCAATTTGGAATTCCGATATTCCAAATATGAAAATTCAAAAAGCACTGCACAGGATTCGTCTAAACGACAATGTGTTAAATAAATACGTGTATTTTCTATTTGTCTTATATGCGCAAAATGGTGTATTGGGGAAATACTTTACAGGAACAACAATAAAGCATTTAACAGGTCAATCTTTGAAATCTGTTGAAATCCCCCTTCCCCCGCTCACCGAGCAGCAACGCATAGTAGATGAAATAGAATCGCGCCTGTCGCAGGCAACGGCAACCGAAACCTACATTGAGAACGCCCTGCAACAGGCCGAGACACTCAGGCAAAGCATACTCAAGAAGGCGTTCAGCGGGGAGTTGGTGTGATAAATTTATAAGCTGTTTGGCTTATAAATTTATAGGTTGTTTAGCCGATAAAGCATATTTATGGGTTATTTAGCCGATAAATTATTTGTGAATTCATGACGGTAAGAAAAAAAGTTTTATTTTTGCACCGTTTTCATATATGCTGAAAATAGTGCAAAAATACTGAAAATATGGAAGTGAAATTGTTCAATAACCCCTTGCCTTCCGAGGTGGTCGCCAATGAATCGTTGCGGCGCAATGGCATACCACCCGATGTGTGGATGTGCTTCGAAGTCGCCAAAACCCTATATAAGGGGCAACCTATGTTGTTGTTAAAACAGACTGTAGATCAAAATTTTACACCCAAGCAACTGCGCTGTTTTTCCGACTGCTTGAGCCGCGAGTTTGGTTTGCCTGTATCGTTTGTGTTCGACACCATGCCATACTATCTTCGTGAGCGTTTGTTTGAAAAAAACATCTATTTCATTGTGAGCAACAAGTATGTCTTTTGGCCGTCACTGTTCGTCAATACGGTGTCTAAAGACGCAAAAAGCCATGCTTCGCTGACTTCGTCGGCACAATACCTATTGTTATTCCATATGCAGAAGTCAAGCCTTGACGGATATACAGCGCAGGATATTGCCGAATGTACAGCGCTACAATATACAACTATTACACGAGCCATGAAGGTTTTGGCGGAATTCAGTCTTTGCAGAATCGAGAAGGATACGTTACGCTTTAATAGGATTTGTTTCAATGCGTCTGGAGCATCATTGTATGAAATGGCCCAGCCTTATCTTGTCAATCCAGTGAAGGCAGTGTATTTTTGTGATGCACTTCCCGAAAATCACAATATGCTGTTGGCAGGCGTGAGCGCGCTTTCTCGATATACCATGCTCAATGATGATGAAACAACCACATACGCCATTGACTTCCCCACTTTCAATTCGCACAAATCCGATTTCCGTTATCTGAATCCGATTGAGGGTAAATACAGAATCGAGGTTTGGAATTATCGTCCGATTCGAAGCGAGAAAGAAACCGTTGACAAGTTGTCGTTGGCATTAAGTATGGATGACACTGACGATCCGAGAATAGAAAAAGAGAGAAAATCAATGATGATGGACTTATGGTAACAGGATTTGATATTTTCAGGGAAGCGATGTCGCAATTTGCCGACAACTTTGTTGTCATCGGCGGAACTGCTTGCGATGTGTATGCAGGAGTATTTACGATACTTTTTTGAAATTTGTTGATGATATGAACGAGTTGCACGCCAGGAATACCAATCTTCTTGCACAGTCGATAGGGGTGAATCCCGTGCTGATTGACAATTACTTGAATTTGCTGAAAACCATATATTTGCTTGAGGAATGAAAATACAATATGTGAGCGATTTGCACCTTGAATTCAAGGAAAATTCCCAATATCTTAAAGAAAATCCCCTGGATGTTGCGGGTGAAATATTGCTGATTGCGGGTGATTCCGCCTATCTTGACACCCCTGAATTTAGTGGTCACCCTTTTTGGCGCTGGGCTTCTGCAAATTACAAAGAAGTGGTTGTATGTTTGGGCAATCATGAATTTTATCAGTACTACGACATTTCAAAGTTGGAAAACGGATTTTGTGGTGAAATAATGTCCAATGTACATTTCTACTATAATGCCGTTGTGCGCTTCGATGATGTTGATATTGTGGTTTCCACCCTGTGGGGACACATAAATCCTTGTGATGCTTACATTACCGAGCATAATGTGAGTGATTTTTATCGTATTAGAAACGGAAGGTATAGACTGACCGCAGAAGCGTTCAATGCGGAAAATGAAAAGTGTGTGGCGTTTGTCAAGCGGGCGGTGGCAAAGAGCAAAGCGAAGACAAAAATTGTTCTTACCCATCATGTTCCAACGAATCTTGCTGTTGCTGAGGAATTTAAAGGAAGTCAAATAAATGGCGCATTCACCTGTGATTTATCCGATTATATTGCAGTCTCGGATATTGATTATTGGATATACGGGCATTCTCATCGCAATATTGAAGCTATGCTTGGGAAAACGAAAATCACTTGCAACCAACTTGGCTATGTGTTCAACGGAGAACATCTTAATAATGGATATGTAAAATCAAAATTTATTGAAATATAATAGCTATGACCGAATCAACCATCATATCGAAAATCTGGAATATGGCCAACGTCCTTCGCGACGATGGCGTAAGTTATGGCGACTATCTGGAGCAAATCACCTATCTGCTCTTCCTGAAAATGGCCGACGAGATGAACCATCCGCCCTACAATAAAGGGCTGAAGTTCCCGCACCTGAAGGATGCCGAAGGCAAGGAGATCTCCGATGGTGAAATGTGCGACTGGGAAACGCTCACAAGCAAACGTGGTGCGGAATTGGAGGCGTATTATGTGCAGATGCTTCGTAGCCTTGCCACAGAAAAAGGAATGTTGGGACAAATCTACACCAAGAGCCAGAACAAGATTCAGGACCCTGCCAAACTGCTGCGCGTCATTGAGATGATCAACCGCGAAAACTGGTCGCTGATGGGTTCCGATGTGAAGGGCAAGATTTACGAAGGTCTTTTGGAAAAGAACGCCGAAGACACCAAAAGCGGTGCAGGCCAATACTTTACGCCCCGCGCTTTGATTCGCGCCATGGTGGCGTGCGTGCGTCCCAAGCCCGAAAAGACCATCATCGACCCGGCCTGCGGTACGGGCGGGTTCTTCCTTGCCGCCTACGACCATATCGCCGCACAGTCGCTCAACAAAGACCAGAAACTGTTTCTGAAGAAAAAGACCTTCTTTGGCAACGAGATTGTGGCCAACACGCGCCGTCTGTGCTTGATGAACCTTTATCTGCACAACATTGGCGAACTCGATAGCGAGGATTTCATTTCGCCCAACGATGCTCTTGTGTCCGACACGGGCAACCGCTACGACTATGTGCTCACCAATCCTCCTTTCGGCAAAAAAAGCAGTATCACCATCACCAACGAGGACGGCGAGGTGGAGAAAGAGGATTTGAGCTACAACCGTCAGGATTTTTGGGAAACAACATCCAACAAGCAGTTGAATTTCCTTCAGCATATCAAGACCTTGCTGAAAATCAACGGTCAAGCAGCGGTCGTTTTGCCTGACAATGTGCTTTTTGAAGGTGGTGCTGGCGAGGAAATCCGTAAGCAACTGATGAAGACAACCGAATTGCACACGATTTTGCGTCTGCCCACTGGCATTTTTTACGCCAACGGTGTGAAGGCCAACGTGCTGTTTTTCGACAACCGTCCAGCCAGCAAGGAGGTTCAGACCCGAGATATTTGGTTTTACGACTATCGCACCAACATCCACCACACCCTGAAGAAATCACCGCTCACGTTTGAGGATTTGGCCGACTTCATTAAGTGCTACAATCCCGAAAACCGCCATTTGCGCACCGAGACGTGGAGCGAGGCGAATCCCGAAGGCCGTTGGCGCAAGTTCACCTACGACGAGATTATCGCCCGCGACAAGACCAACCTCGACATTTTCTGGATCAAGGACAAGAGCCTGACCGACCTCGACAACCTGCCCGAACCTGACGAGATTGCCGCCGAGATAATCGATAATTTGGAGGAAGGTATTGTAAGTTTCAGAAAGGTGCGGGAAATGTGCGGGAAATAACAGTGAACTTTGTTTTTGCAACAAATATTGAATAACCATTATGAAAGTAAAATCTATCATTATTGCAACCCTCGCTCTGCTCATGGCGGTGAGTTGCTTCGGACAAAAAACGGTAAGCATCTATGATTTCACGGTGAAAGACGAGGCGGGCAAGACGGTGTCGCTGGCCGACTACCAAGGCAAGGTGCTGCTGATTGTGAACACCGCCACCCGATGCGGATTCACGCCCCAGTATAGTGATCTGGAGGCCCTATATGAGAAGTACCATGCCGAAGGGCTGGAGATACTGGACTTCCCCTGCAACCAGTTCGGCGAGCAGGCACCCGGCACCATTCAGGAAATCCACCAGTTCTGCACGGCCAACTTCGACATTCATTTTCCCCAATTCGACAAGATTGAGGTGAACGGTCCCGGCGAGCAGCCCCTCTACACCTATCTGAAGGCACAGAAAGGTTTCGGCGGCTTCGACCTCAACGAACGCCTGGGCAAGCTGTTGGACGACATGTTCCGCAAGGATGACCCCAACTACGACCAGAATCCCGACATCAAATGGAACTTCACCAAGTTCCTCATCGCGCGCGACGGACGCGTCATCAAGCGCTATGAGCCCACCGACAAGATGAGCGACATTGAGGCCGACGTGCAGATGGAGCTGAATCCCGTGTTGAGCAACATCATGGCCCGCCGCTCCGTGCGCAAGTATCTCGACAAACCCGTGGAGCACGAAAAGTTGGAATTGCTCGTCCGTGCGGGCATCAACGCACCGAGCGGCATGAACCGCCAGCCGTGGGTCATTCGGGTGGTGGAGGATCAGAAGCTGATAGCTGACGTGACGGAGATCTACAAACAGGAGAATGCCGAACAGGTGAAACGCGACCAGGATTTCAAGAACATGTTCCGCAATGCGCCGAACCTCATCTGCATCTGCACACCAGCCAAGGGCGGCGGCGAGCTGGATGCCGGATTGCTGGGCGAGAACATGATGCTGGCGGCACAGGCGCTGGGACTCGGCACCTGCTGTCTCGGCGGCCCCGTGCGATTCCTGCTCTCCAACGAGAAGTGCCGATTCTTCCTCGACCGCCTCGACATCCCCGAGGACTACAGGCTGAACTACATCATCGCCGTCGGCTACCCCAACGAACAGCCCGATGCCAAACCCCGCGACATATCGAAGGTGAAGTATATCAAGTAAAACAGGAAAATGGGTAATCAACAAACATGCAAATTCACAATGACACAAACAAAAGACATTTACCTTGCTGGCGGCTGCTTCTGGGGAACCGAGCATTACTTCAAACAGATTGAAGGTGTGGTGGATACGGAGGTGGGCTTTGCCAACGGACATACGCAAAATCCGACCTATCAGGAAGTCTATACCGACACGACGGGGTTTGTGGAAACGGTTCATGTTCAGTACAATCCCGAAGTGGTCGGTCTTGATTTTTTGTTGCAGATGTTCTTCAAGGCCATCGACCCGACAAGCCTGAACAAGCAGGGCCACGATGAAGGAACACGCTATCGAACAGGGGTTTACTATACAACCCCTGAGGACTTGCCCATCATCGAAAAGGTGTTTCAGGAAGAACAGAAGAACTATCCGCAGACCTTAGCTGTGGAAAAGCTTCCCTTGGAAAACTTCTATACGGCGGAGGAGTATCATCAGGACTATTTAGACAAGAACCCCGCGGGGTACTGCCACCTGCCGCAGTCGCTGTTTGAGTTTGCCCGAAAGGCGAAACCGTACTAAAGTCTATCGCAGCATCGGTGCGATCGCCGTTTAATTTGCCCAACACTCAGTTTACCGTCAACCATTCGTAATACTCAATCTTGCGCTCCGTGACTTCCGTTGCGGTCATCGAATCATCGCTGGAACCCTCATACCGCACGCATTTCACCCAATTTCCATGTGGGTCGTAAGTGTATTAGTAGCGGATAAATTTGTATGGCTTGTCTTTTGTTTCATAAACGACATGCTGCTCCAGATTGCCGTGCTCGTCATACGTCCATTCTTCCAAAACGGCTTTTCTTGTATAAGAAAACATGGATTCGTTGACTAAAAAAGACCCTAATAAAAAACGATTCGCGATTGGGTGTAGCACAAAGGCTATTGCGTCTGTGCAGTGAACCCTTTTGCCGTATCATCCCCTCGGCTGCAAGCTCTTCCTGTACTCGCTGGGCGACTGGCCGAAGCGGGGCTTGTGAGAGAAGAATCTATCTTGCCATTCGGCTTGGACTTGCGCCAGTATGTCGCTTGAACCATGTGCCGAAGGTTGACTGGTTGGGGAAACCGAGACGGAAGGAAGTCTCTTTTACTGAGAGTTTCCCACCGCGTAGCAGATGTACAGCCTCAAGCAGACGGTGACGCTCTATCCAATCGGCAGCGGTGCGCCCCGAGGTCTGCTTCACACAGATGCCGAGCCTTTTTGTGGTAATGCTCATCTGCGAAGCGTACCAGTCGAGCGAGTGTTGCTGGCGGAAGTTCTGTTCCACCAATCGCAAGAACTGCTCGGTGTGCTGTTCTGCCGCTGTGGCTATCCGTTGGCTCTCTGTGCTGTGCAGGTAGGGGCCGAAGCCGAAAAACCACGATTCGAAGAGCAAATGCAACACGCGGTCGAGGTGGGGATGCGACGGTTGCTGCAGTAGTCCTCGCACCATTCCGACAAAGTTATCCATTGCTTCTTCCATTCCAGCCATAAGGGTTAATACCGGTCGCCGCTGGATAGAGAGCAGGGTACGGTAAGGACTGCCAAGATTAAGGCTGTCGGTAAACCTTTCGGAGAGGAGCATCGTGGTGGCGCGGAAGTCAGGGCTTACCTCTCGCGTGTCGATAATCATTCCGGGGAGAGCGATGAAGATTTGCCCTGCCGAGAGCGACAACTCGTGGTAGTTGAGAAGCAGGTGCATCGCACCAGAACGACACATAAAGAAGACAATCTTGTCGGTCATTATCTCACGTCCCGCCACCAGAGGCATCAGAGTGTCCATCGGTTGTCCTTCGTCAATCAGGTAGATGTCGTCGTCATAGTGGCGCAATGCCACCGATTGCACAAACTGTTCGTGAATATTATTCATATCAAAATAACGCTGAATTGTTCAATTTGGTATATTTATTGTCTTTTTTTGCTATATTTATGGCAATTGTCTGTTGAATAGTGTACTTTTGCATCAAAATTCAAAGAACAAAAAACGAAACTTTAAGTTACAAATTCTGCTCCTTGCTGCAACAACAATATACGACGTGGCCGGAGCGCAAAACAAAACAAAACAAAACAACAATGGACAAGAACAACACTCAACGTGTGGCCGACACGGTGAAAAGCGGCTATCAGAAAATTGAGGATGGCGTAGTCAAGGGCTACAAGGTCATTGAGAACGGTGTGGTCGAAGGATTCACACGCATCAGCGACGCCTTCGTCAAGAAATTCCTTATGCGTGACGGCGAGACCCTTGAGGATACCAAAGCCCGCATCGCCCGCGAAGAAGAAGAGCTGCACCGCCAGAACCAGGAACGCATAGTCGCCAGCCGTCAGCGTAACGCTTCAAACTGAGAAAATCATAAAATGCAGTGAGGCCCGCGACGGAACGTCGCGGGCCTCACTGCCTGTATCTTGTCCACAATCTGACAATCTTCATTCATCCTCGCGGTTGGAGGCTTCGCCGGTACTCGCTGGGCGACTGTCCGAGATGCTTGGTGCAGTAACGGCTGAAATAGCTTAGCGAGGTGAAGTTCATGCGGTCGGCGATCTGCGTGAGCGACAGGCGCTCATCGTTTAAGTATTTCTTCAAAATGGGCACCGTGTGGCGGTCGATAAAACTGCTAACGCTGTGGCCGGTGACGCGTTTGACGGTGGCGGAGAGGTACTTCGGCGACACATGCAGCCGCTCGGCATAGTAGCTCACCTCGCGCTCGGTGCGGCTGATGCCGGTGGCGAGCAGGTCGGTCAGCTGTCGGACGATATAGGCGGTGCGGTCGCTGTGGGTGTTGGTGGCCTCGCGCTGCGCGTGCGGCTCGAAGATGTCGTACATCATCGTCAGGCAGAGGCTGCCCATCAGCTCACGGTAGAACAGCAGGTCGCGGTCGTCCATGCGGTCACGGAGACGGTGGAAGTCTGCGAGGAGAATGTCCGCCTGCCTGTCGGTGAGCTTGATGACAGGGTCGTGGTTGAGCGAGATGCTGCCCCCGATGCTGTAGTTGTTCGACGGCAGCAGTCCGCCGAGGTACTTGTTGTCGGCGGCGAACCATTCGACCCGCATTCCCGGAGCGGCGGCTAGGTTCTTTGCCCGGCTCGGGTTCGGCATCACCACCAGATCATTTTTCATGATGTGGTAGCATTTCTCGTTGAACACGAAACTACCTTCGCCCGCTGTGCAC
>JAFVNW010000017.1 GCA_017506175.1 Bacteroidales bacterium
CATTCATTTTACTTGTACGGCGCACCACAAGAAAGTGGCGGTCCGGTTTACGAAACTCCAACAATACGGCAATGGCATTTCCGAAGTCATGGTGAAAAAAGTCTCCTTCGCCGCCACCGACTCCACTTTTCACGGATATTACACACTCGGCGATAAGCAGCAATCTTTCAAATTCGCATTGTACAAAGAGCCGGAATTCAAGAAATTCAAGGCCCGATATCTGGAGAAATGCTATGATTATGAAGTAATTAAAGATGTAGTATATGGGAAAGCGAAAGGATATTGGACCGAAAACGTGGTCTCGACGGATGACAAATACTTTAAGATTTTCACCGATGGGATGAAGGCGATACATGAGTTGAAAGACCTGAATCTGACGATGGACCTGTATCTTCCTACCAACGACTATCTGAAAGAGCGCCCGCTGATTGTGTTCATTCACGGAGGAGCCTACTTTATCGGGAGCAAGACCGACACCCCCATTGTGCTCTGGTGCAAGCATTATGCCGAATTAGGGTACGCGGTCGCCTCCATCAATTACCGCATGGGCTTTCGTCCGACTCAGGCCTCCATTGAACGATGCGGCTATGCGGCGGTCCAGGACGCACACGCCGCCCTGCGCTATCTGGTTCATAACAAGGACAAATACCGAATCAATCCCGACTACATTTTCGTGGCGGGCAGCAGCGCCGGCAGCATCACTGCTCTCAACCTCGCCTTCATGTCGAACGACTCCCGCCCTGCCTCCTCCAAAGCCGACAAGAAGAACCCCGACATGGGAGGAATCGAGACATCCGGCAACGGGCTCACCAGCACCTTTAAGATCCACGCCATCGCCAATATGTGGGGGGCAGTCACCGACCTTAACCTACTCAAGAACTCTCACACCGACATCATCTCCTTCCACGGCGATGCCGACCATATAGTTCCCCACGACTATGCCCTGCCATTCCAAGATGTGAAACTGGGTCTCAACAAACTTTTCTTCAACAAGATGTACGGCTCAACTTGCATCAGCCAAAAAGCCAGAGAACTCGGCTATAAAGAGGAGATGCACCTCCTTCACGGAAGCGGCCATGCCCCTCACGTGAACAAACAGAACCAGCCGACCGACATTTTCTACTTCATCCAAGACAAAACCACCAACTTTTTCTATAAGGAGATCAATCCCCAAAATGTTCCCATCCGGAAAAGCGGACAACAAACTTACCGCTTAGGCTATTACAATATTGAAGGGACCTATTGGAAAGCCATAGGCGGAATCGTATTGCAACACAACAACTCCTCCGCACGCATCGTATGGTTTTCCGATGCCCCCAAACACATTCTGGAGGTATCTTCCTACCTGAAAAACGGCACGACAATTTACGAAGTCAAAGAATTTTAAGATAATTCCTATGCCAGCCCCTGATCTGTCAGCATAAAATCGTAATTTTGCAACCCTTTATTAATAATGTTATATGAAGAAAGTTATCCTATTGTTTCTTCTGCTGCTGATGCCATTGTATTTCTATGCGCAGCATTTCTCATTGACGGTGAACAGCAAAAACATCCAGGCTGATTCCGTTCATATACAAGCATTTGATGCCAAGAAAAACTTCCAAAACATTCTTTCGGCGCCTTACTCCGAAAATACTGTCATTAAACAAAAAGACAAACTCGCCCCGGGTCTTTACAGAGTGACCTACGACTCCACGGAGATTTTCGACCTGCTGATTTCGGAAGAGAAACGACAAAACCTCACCGTCACAGTTGTTTCCAACGATTCCGTCCGCTTTGAAAACAGCGACGAGAACAACAAGTTCATCGCATACAACAAAATCACCGCCGAATACGACCGTCAGGCGCAGGAGTTGAACGCCACCTTTGAAGACGCCCGAAAAACGATGCCCCAATATATGCTCCAGAACCTCGTCAAGAATCTGGTAATCCAAATGGACAGCATCTCAGAGGCAAAAAAGAACTACCAGCTGCGCGTCATCAACGAGAATCCCGGTTTGCTGCTGGCTTCGGTGGTTCAATTCTCGATGGACCTCCCCAGGCCCCCACAAAACTACTACAACAACTCCTCTCTGATGGGGCAGTATTACGCAGAACACGCCTACGACAACTTCCCGTTTGCCGATGAGAGAATGGCGAACGTGCCCGCCACATTCATGTCGCTCAGGGAATACTGCGGAACCGTCTTCTATATGGATCCGCAAGCCGCCGCGCAATTCATTGACAATCTGCTCAACAAGGCCCGCGTGGACTCCAAAATCTACCACACCTTCTTCGACTACTTCGAACGCGTCTTCGGCACCCTCACTTCCCCCTACTGGACCGAAGACATCTATCGTTCCATGCTCAAAAACGCACTCAGCTACGACCAAATCGACCCCAAACGCATCGAGTATTACAAAACCGTCCTGGAACTCCACTCCAAGAACCTTCCCGGCACGTATGTGCCCGACTTCAAGATACGATGGGCCGATGGAACCGAATCCAGCCTCTATGACATCAAAAGCGACTACCTCCTGCTCTATTTCCAGAACCCCGATTGCCCCACCTGTACCGAAGTGCGCGGCATCCTCGACAAGAACCAAGACCTCGACCGCGCCATCCAAAGCGGGAAACTCAAAGTCGTCACCATCTATTTCGAGCAAGACGAGGATCTCTGGCAACGCTACCTCAAAAACAAAGCCAACCCCAAATACCTGCACGGCTGGGAATTTGAAAACAGAATTGAAAAGGAACAACTTTACGACATCCGCATCATTCCTTTCATGTTTCTGCTCGACAAAGACAAAAAAGTCATCAAAAAAGACATTTACTACAACGAAATTTCCGAGTACCTCAAACGTTATAACATCCAGTGAACTACCAACTGAATAAAAAAAAGAAAATGAATACTTCCGAAGAATTTGACATTTGCGCTGAAAAATGCCTTGACATCTTTTCCAAAAAAGCGTTGGACTACGGCACGGCCTGGCGGATATTGAGGACAGCCTCCATGACCGACCAAATCTACATTAAAGCGCAGAGAATCAGAAGCATAGAACAAAAAGGCGTGGCACTCGTAAACGAAGGGGTGCAACCCGAATACATCGGCATTGTCAACTACTCCGTCATGGCCCTGATACAACTGGAAGTGGGGGTAGCCAACACGATGGAGGAGCTGATGCCCGCCGACCAAGCCATCGAGCTCTACAAGAAATATCTCAACAACGCCAAAGAATTGATGGGCAACAAGAACCACGACTACGATGAGGCGTGGCGGAAAATGCGCCGCAGTTCCCTCACCGACATTATTCTTATGAAAATACTGAGAATCAAGCAGATAGAGGACAATCAAGGGAAAACCATCATTTCCGAGGGGCTGGATGCCAATTATTACGACATTATCAATTACGCCATGTTCGCCCTCATCAAACTTTACGAAGGGAGCCATGAGTAACAGACTATCGATCAAGGATAACAATTAACACAAATCAACATACAATGAATAAGAAAAAAGAGCCCATCGTCATTATGATTCTGCGCATCCTGCTCGGCTGCGTCTTCATCTTCTCCGGTTTCACCAAAGCCATTGACCCCGTTGCGAACTGCTACCAGTTCAACGACTATTTCCACTCTTTTAACATGGATTTCATGCAGCTTTTCAGCATGATTTTTGCATACGGACTCACCATCGTGGAACTCACATTGGGCATCATGATGCTTTTCAGGATTAAAATGCGACTCACCTCCGTCGTCTATCTGCTGTTCATGTGCTTCTTCCTGCTGCTCACCGCCTGGCTCGCCCTCGCCGAACATCTCGAAGTGAATTACGGCTATGACTTCGGCGTGGTAAAAGACTGCGGCTGCTTTGGCAAAGCCATAAAGCTCAGCAATTTAGGCACATTCCTCAAAAACATCGGAATCATCATCCCAACCATTATCATCTTCATTCGGAGAAAAGAGATCCCCGATGTCCGCATGACGGAACTGGGCAAATGGGTGACCATTGGCATCGTAGTGGCAGCGGTTTTCGGGCTGCAACTCTACTGCCATCGCCATCTCCCCATCATCGATTTCAGCGATTGGAAAGTAGGGACGAACGTGGCCGAGAGCTACATCGACCGTCCGGAAGTGACCGAAAGCCGCTACGTTTACGCCGATTCGGCCGGCAACAAATACTACTTCTCCGACGAAGAACTGATGGCCCAATATGATACCGCGCCGGAGTTCTTCGACGACAAGACCGACCTCGACCCCGAAGTGAAAGTCATCGACTCACTGAAACGCGCTCCAATCCAAGGCTTCACCATGTGGACTCTGCCCGACACCACAGGACAAATTTCCGACCTCGCCCCCGATTTGCTCAACACCGCCAACAACCGTCCTCTTTACATTATGTTTCTCCACTATGTGGAAGAGGCCGACATGAGCATCATCCAAAGCGATGAATTACAACACATTATAAATGAATGCAAAGCCAACAAAGCCGATTTCGTGGCACTGACGAACTCCTCTGCAAAGGAGGTGAACGCTTTTATCAAAGAGAACAAAATAACCTACCCGATTTATCGCAGCGACTGCGATCCGGTGAAGGGACCCTTCATCGTCCGCGACGCCATCCACACCAATCCGGGCATCATCTACATTCAAAACGGAATCGTCATCGACAAATGGGCTGGCCGCGATTTTGATGAAATCAACTTCGCCGAAGAACTTAAACTTTCCCAAACCGTCATCGCTAAATACAAGGAAAAACAGGCGAAGAAGGAGGCTAAAAATAAAGAATGATGGCCTCTCCTCGGTTCACAAATCACTTCCGCAAACCATGGTGCCCTCCTTGCCGATGCTCAACAAAAAAAAATTATTAGAACTTTAGAGCCATGTCACAAAAAAGTTGTACTTTTGCAGCCGCAAATTCAGGGAGAGAGAATGAATGATTTGTTAGAGAAGTTGGAAGAGATTAATAAGCGATGGATTCAAATCGGTGAAGATGTCGCGCAGCCTGATGCAATGTCAGACATGAAGCGCTACATCAAGTTGAACAAGGATTACAAGGATTTGCAGCCTGTAGTTGAAGCCTACAAGAAATACAAGAATGTCATCGGCAACATCGCCAATGCAAAAGAGGTTCTTCAAAATGAGAAAGACGAGGAGTTCCGCTCGTTAGCCAAGGAGGAATTGGACCAGCTTACAGACGAGCAGGTGAAAATGGAGGAGGAGATTCGAATCCTTCTTCTTCCCAAGGATCCCGAGGATGACAAGAACGCACAGGTTGAAATCCGTGCGGGCACTGGCGGTGACGAAGCCAGCATCTTTGCCGGCGACCTTTTCCGAATGTACCAGCATTTCTGCGACAAAAAAGGCTGGAAAATAGACGTCATCTCCATGACGGAAGGCACCGTCGGAGGGTACAAGGAAATCGTGTTCACCATCAGCGGCGAAGGCGTTTACGGAATGATGAAGTACGAATCAGGCGTGCACCGTGTGCAGCGCGTGCCGCAAACCGAAGCGCAGGGTCGAGTCCACACTTCAGCCGCCTCCGTGGTAGTACTCCCTGAAGCCGGCGAATTCGATGTGGAACTCAAGATGAGCGACATCAGAAAAGACACCTACTGCTCCTCCGGCCCTGGCGGGCAGTCCGTCAACACCACCTACTCCGCCGTCCGCCTCACCCATATCCCGACCGGCATCGTGGTCGCCATCCAAGACGAAAAATCACAACTCAAGAACTTGGACAAGGCCATGAGCGTACTGAGAACAAGACTATACGAAAGAGAATACAAGAAATATCTCGACGAGATTTCATCCAAGCGCAAGACGATGGTCTCCACCGGCGACCGCTCGGCAAAAATCCGCACCTACAACTACCCGCAAAACCGCGTCACCGACCACCGAATCAATCTCACCATGTACAACCTGATTGGTTTCATGAACGGCGACATTGAAGAGACCATTGAAGCACTGCAAGTGGCTGAAAATGCAGAACGACTGAAAAACTCGTAAGATACCGGGAGATTATGCCAGGGGTTTAGACAGCTTCCTTCACACGGAAGAGGGCGTTGGTTCGAATCCAACATCTCCCACCCCAATCAAAAAAACGGATAATTTGAATTATCCGTTTTTTATTATCTCTCCACTTCTACCATCTTCCTATTTCATGCTCATTCGATAGGCATGGTAGCGTTCAACCACATCGTGCGCATAATTGGCCGTGTGTTTGCCGGGATAATAACCGCACTTCACGACAGGGTCGCTATAATACTTTCTAATGGATTTCTTAATAAGATAAGGTTCCACATCCAGCCACACATCAGGATTTCCGCCATACTTGCGACAAAGCGCACGCGCATCGAAAATATGCCCCGCACCTGAATTGTAGGCGGCGGCGACAAAATAAACGCGCTCATTTTCATCCTCAATCGACTTGAACATCTTATTGGTATAGGCAATCATCTTCACACCTGCCGCCAACTGCTCGGTCACTGAAGAGGTGGAGTCGATGCCGTAAGCCCTGGCAGTCGGAGGCATCATCTGCATAATGCCGTATGCACCGCCATATCCATACAAATGGGGAGAAAAATGAGATTCCTGATAAATGATGGAAGAAACGAAACGCCAATCAACCCCGCGCTTGTCAGACAACCGCCGGATAGTCGCATCGTATGCCGAAATCCGGCCGCGTTTTTTTTCAGGAGAAGCATTGAGTAGGAAACGCGACTGCGGATGAAAATACTTGTTGCAGAATCTGTCATACTGCCGCGTCTTCTTAAACGAAAGCAACCACTCATTCAACTGCTTGTTGAAAGTGGCATTGGCCGGATTCAAGATCCAACGACGCTCAAAATCCGGTCCGACCGACTTCACCGTTTGCACATTGGCATAAAAAGGCTCCAACATAAACGCAGTGATATTATCCACCACAACATAACCGATGCTGTCATCCTGCAGCAACTCCAACAGCGACTCCGCATCGAGTGTGTCCTTCACCAACTGCCAACCCTGAGCCGTTGGCAACGAGTCAGGAACGATTTCGCACGGGAAGTGCTGCGGAATCCAAACCTTCCTTGCTGCCTCATTTTCCACATTCTTATTTTTCAGCAATACGGGATAGACCATGGAGTGAGTTTCCGAGAACTCCAAATACTTGTAGCCCGGCTGCGAAGGGAGCAAATCGTACGCAATAATATCGTAAGTGCTTGTCAACAAATCTTTTTGTACATCCTCAGGCTCACTGGTAAACGTGAGATCAAGCTCCTTGTGAAGCGAGTCGGCCATCAGCCGGAGCAATTCATACTGAAAACCAATGACTGTGCCTTTATAAAGGAAGTAGTCTGACGGATGGCAGAAGAGGAGGACTTTCAGTCGGTTGGTAGTATTCTCCACGAAAACAGGCACACCTTCATCCTCCGTTGGGGAAGGATAATGGAATCGCGGGTGGTTCAAGATGACGACAGCCAGTACAACAGTGGCGGCAGCCAAAAGAATCCAATGGAGATGTTTCCGGATGTTCAAGGGTTATTCAGCTGATGAGACCAAAATGACCTGATCGACCGTTTCGCCGGGCTCCAACTTCACACGGCCGGAGCCGAGGTAATAGTCGCGCACCATCACGCTGTCGGAATTGAAATAAGTTGAGTCATAGGTAACAGCCACTTCCAACAAGGCTTCGTATTTAAAAGTATGGGTAAACACGCCGTTTTTGTCGGTATAACCCTCTGCCTTGGCGAAATCCGCATAATTGTCCTCCAATCCCACTCTAACATAAGCGTTCGGCAAAACATCGGCGGTGTCGATGCCCGTGTTGGTTTTATGAACGCGCAAAACCAGTTCGCAAACAGGTTCCTTCTTGCATTGAACACAGAAAGTCAATAAAGCTATGGTCGCTAAAAAGTAAAACGCAATGGCAATTTTTTTCATTTCGGATGGCTTTAATTTACATTAATTCAATCAAGCGGCAAAAGTAATATTTTTTTCCGAATAATCATCAATTATTCTTGATTGTTTCGTAATTTTGCAGCTTAAAAAACAAAAAGTGGAAAACAACAGGAAATTCATCATTTTCGGTTTGGGCAACGCAGAGGACAAATATACCGGCACACGACACAACATTGGTTTTGAAGTGGTTAATGCCGTCGCCAAAAAACTGGGGGTTACTTTTCGCTCCGACCGCCACGCCTACATTGCCGAAGGCAGGTACAAAGGCCGCACCCTCATTTTGGCGCTTCCCACGACTTATATGAATCTCAGCGGCAAAGCAGTCCGCTACTGGATGGAGCACGAGAACGTACCTTCGGAAAACATCCTCGTGATTTGCGATGACATCGACCTTCCGGCGGGAGCCCTCCGCATGCGCGCAAAAGGCAGCGGCGGCACCCACAACGGACTCGGCCACATCATCGAAACATTGGGGCACACCAATTTCCCCCGCCTTCGCTTCGGCGTAGGACACGATTTCGCGCAAGGCTATCAAATCGAATTCGTTCTCGGGAGATTTGAAGGGGAAGAAATGAAAAACACCATCCAGCCCGCCATCGATACCGCCGTGGAAATGGTTCTCTCTTTCACCACTGCCGGCCTGCAACAAACCATGAATCAGTTTAACACGAAAAAATCCGACAAGAAAAAAGATGAGGGGAACCCATCCGACAAGCCAGATAATCATGCACAATAAAATCCTCCTTCTGCTCGCCCTGTTCGCCTTTTCATTGACACTCTCCGCCAACGAAGGCGACTCGCTGCGACTTGATTCCCGATCCACCCCGAAAAAGTCTTTGGAAATAACCAACGACTTGGACGTTTACCTGCAATACGGATTCCATATCGGAACCGACATTCCCTTGGACTCCCGCTATCTATCTGGCTATGACCATCTTAACGGAGTTCTTACAGGCTCATTCGGCTTCTACGTACGCGGCGGTTACACATACATTTTCGGTGAAGTCGGTTTGGAATACATGTTCTACAAAGGCCGCTACGAAGCCCGCAACACCGTTTCCAATATTCTTATCGGCACTGAAACAGTGGAAAGCCGCTATCTGCAGGTCCCCGTGAAAGTGGTCGGAAACATCAGCCTGAGGAAACAGTGCTTTCTCCTCCCCAACACCGGATTCATCTATCAACCGCTCATCCACTGCACCAAAAACGATATTTCATACGGAAAGGACAACCTGATGAGGCATCAATTCCTCTATCACGCAGGGCTGGCATTCAGAGTGAAATTCTTCACTGTGGAGCTGGCATACAAAAAATCGCTGCGCCCGTTCTTCACCGACCGCACCTCCATCAAGCAGTCCTATTTCAGCATATATTTGGGGGTAAAGTTATAATAATTTGACAGTCAACAACATATATGATAAAGAGCAAGTCGTTTTTACTATGGTTGATTCTTCTCGCCGCCGCCTTTTCGCTGCATGCGCAAGAAGATGAGACGCAGGATGGCGAGGAAGACTTGTTCAACAAGACCATCGACTCCGCGATGGCCATCTCGCCCCAATATCTGCCTACCTCATACACCCTATGCGGAGGGATGTTTTTCCATCCTGTTGACTACAAGGAGATTGACACAACGATGAATGCCATCGGACAGTTCGACCCACTGAACCGGACGGAAAACATCTACCAATCGTTAGGCACGAACGGACAGGCCCACAAGCCGATGAACTTCACTTTTTCACGGAATCCGGGCTTCCAGTATATTTCCACCCCCTACCCTTTGTATTTCAAGGAGCAAGACGACCTAAAACTCTATAAATTGAAAACCGTTTACACCGACATTGCCTACGACTATGGCATTGCCACGGAAAACAATTTCTACGCGACCCATGCACAGAACATCAAAGACAAGGTCAACTACGCCTTCAACCTGCGCGGCTACCGCAACGATGGATATTTTTCGCACCAACGAACTGCCGGCATCACTTTCGATGGATTGATCCATTACGAAATCCCTTCCCAAATATATGGATTCAAACTCAGTTATATTCTCAACAACTTCAATATGGAGGAAAACGGCGGACTGCTCAACACGCAGGATTTCCTCGACCAACTCGTTGAGAATCTGCAAGGCTACAACCTCAAACTGTATAATGCCACTTCCAAAACGCTCACCCACGATCTGATGTTCCGTCAATATGTCAATTTAATGACCAAATCAAAGAAAACATCGGAGCGGAAATATCGCGGTACGCTGATGCACACCTTCCAATTCAAACAACAGCGATTCACCTACATGGACTTCAACACCGACTCGTCCTACTATCACTTTACCTATGCGTTGAATGATTCAACGATTGACACGATGCGTTTCTACACAATATCCAACACATTGCAAATCAGCACGTTTCAACCGTACAAGGAGAATAGGTACGAGAGATACTTCGTTCATTTTACAGGAGGTGTCACCTATGAATATACCAACTATGCCGCCCGCAACTACTTCGGGCATGCACTGATTCCGTTTGCGCAAGCCCACATCCGCCTGTTCACCGTGATGGATATCCACGCCAGAATCAGTTATACTCTAGGCGGGTATAATCAAAACGACCTGAACACCGGCGCCGAAGTCAGCTTGAAACTCGGGAAAAACAGCAAGCATAAAATCGGGGCGGCCATTCATTTTCACTACCTCTCTCCGGACTACATCATGACGAGCTTCTCCGACAACCATCATTATTGGGAGAACAAATGGGCCAAAAAACAGAATATCGTCCAACTCAATCCTTACTGGCAGTGGGGTGAGTACAAAGTGGAGATGAACTACTACATGCTTCATCACTTCGTTTATCTCAGTGACTCGTTAACCCCCAAAGTGTCTGACGATTATACCAATGTGATTCAACTGCATCTTTACGCTCCTTTCTACATGAAAGGTTTCGGGCTGAAGACGAATCTCTATCTGCAATATGCCAACAAACAGATTGTTCAAGTGCCCGTTTTCGCCGGCCGGCTGGACTTTTTCTATCGCTTCGGAATTTTCAAGAACAAGGCAAAACTGCAATTCGGCTTCAATGCCGCCTACAACACCAGTTATTATGGTTACGGATACTACCCACTCCTGCGCCAATTCTACCTACAAACCAAAGTCAAGACCGGCAACTATTTTTATTTCGACATTTACGCGGCCATACAAGTACAAAGAATCAGCATTTTCTTCAATGTGAACCATGTGCTCTGCGGACTGCTGGGCCGCGACTACTTCACCACCCCCGACTATCCCATGGCCAACCGTCGGTTTGCGATTGGCATCAAGTGGCGTTTCTTTGATTAATGGCAATGGAAAAAATCACGCGCAGCAACTTTTACTTCCGCTTTACCTACGGGCTGACCGCACTCGCTTTGGCAACACTGCCTTTCACCCGCGCCCTCATCGGCCCCATTGCCGTAGCGATGCTCCTGCTTCTAATCATTGACAACCGTTGGAAAGAGAATTTTAACTCACTGAAATCAAACAACTTACTTCCATTTGTCATTATCTCATCCGCAATTTTCCTAACCTCTCTCATCGGCACGCTCTACTCGCAAAACACGAGCAAAGCCATCTCCGACTGGGAATATAAATTCCTGTTTTTTGCGTTTCCTCTTTGCATTTTTCCAATCATTGACAATATTAGCATCAAACAATTTCGGACTTTAATTGTTATTTTTTGTTCTGCCACTTTGTCAGTCGCGCTCATCAATTTTGTCATATCTGCCATTTTTTTTGCACAAACGGGCGATTCTCAGCAATTCTTTTACATTTATGCCACGCATCTGCCGTTAAAACACCACACTCATCCCTCCTACCTTTCCATGTATGCGTGTGTCAATTGGGTGATGGCAGCCTATTTTTTAATAAAATCGGAAGCTGAAGGCCGATGGGAAAAGATCATTTTTTGGCTGGGCCTATTCATTTTCCCGATTGATATTTTCTTGATGAATTCCAAGGCCGGAATTCTGATTTTTGGCATTTTCCTGTTGACAATCATTGTCTTGCTAATCAATAGAAAGAGAAAAAGAACGGTTTTGACCATTAGTGTCATGCTGGCCTGCCTCGCCTTGGCCCTTGGCGGCATTCTCTATCTATGGAAAACGAATGAAGGCAGAATCGGCCATGCATTGAACTCCCTGATGACTGCCAATTATGACAATCCATACGACGGGACATCACAGCGGGTGGTGGTTTGGAAAACGGCATTGGAATTGTCGCTTGAGAACCTGCCGATGGGAGTAGGCAGCGGGGACGTTGACAACACCCTGTTCCAACGGTACCAAGACAGCGGTTACACAGGGCTTTTTGCTAAAAAGCTAAACTGCCACAACCAATATCTTCAGAATTTTTTGGGGACCGGCCTGATTGGGCTCGGCGTTATTCTGTTGTTTTTAATCCACCCTTTAGTATGGGCAAAAAAACGACGCGATTTTCTGCTCGCGTCGTTCATTCTCATTATCGGATTCAATATGCTGGTGGAAAGTATGTTGGAGATTCATGCCGGCACCGATTTCATCTCGTTGATGTACGCGCTTTTGGCAGCGCGGTCGGCAGTCAAGCCGATTGAGTGTAAGAGGTCGGCGTGACGTAATCCTCAAGAAGGACCATCAGTTTTTGGCGCAGGAAATAAATTCTGCTCTTCACTGTACCGATTGAAATTCCCATGATTTCAGCGATTTCCTGGTACTTGTAACCATCAAGATACATCTCGAACGGCTTGCGTTGTTCTTCTTTGATGCTGGTGATTTTCTTGTTGATATCGTTTACGTAATAATGGATGTCGGCGGCATCGCAGGGGTCGGTCACCGTGGTTAACGTGTGGGAGTCAGGCGTATCGTCAAACATCGTTTGACGACGTTTCTTGCGGCGATAATCATTGACGAAGGTGTTGTACATAATGGTGAACGTCCATGCTTTCAGGTTGGTATTCTCCTCAAAACGGTCGCCGAACTGCAGGACTTTCAGGTAGGTTTCCTGGACCAAATCATCTGCATCGGCTTCATTGTGAGTATAATACAAAGCGCGCTGCTTCAATTCGCTATCAAAGTTCATTACTTCGTCAATCATATTGTTTGCACTTTCCATATAAAGGCATTTAGGTTATTCGCGTAAAAAAAACAATGGTGCATAACATTGCAACAAGTGTGCCAAAAAGGTTGAGTATAAAAAAATTTTTTCTCAAAAAAAATAACTACTTTTGCGCACCATTTAACCTTTGTATTTTATGATTAAAAGAATCAGCCTATTCCTCGCCATCTTACTTTTTTTATTCATTTATAACACTGATGCTCAGCGACTTAAAGCATTCTCTAGCGATCCTTCGCTAACGCAGGAGGAGATGCGCGTGCTGGTTGCGAACGTTCCAAAGGAGCGACAGAAGGAGGCAGAGGCGGAACTGGAGAAGTTTGATGCTTTCTGGACTTCCAGCCAGATGACGGAGGAGTTTCAAAACTCGTTCATTGAGATTTCCAACCTCATGTTGCGCAAAAACATGAGGTTTTTCCCTCATTTCAGCGCGTTTTTCAAGGCATTCGACGCATTCATCAACAGCGATTTGTCCGAATACGACAAGGCATGGCTGCGCATTCTGCAATATCATGTGAACAACGATTTAAGTGATTTCCACAATGTGATGGGGAATTATGTCAATATTTTCAACGACAATATTCTTTTCAAGAGCGGAAGTTCCAGATGGACGGCCTATGGAGCTATTGAATCGATGGGGATGGAAAAGGAGCCGTATATTGAATTCAATGACATTGATTTGGTGGGGGCCAGCTCGCGCGACAGCGTGGAAATTCTCGGAACCTCAGGACGCTACTACCCTGCTTCAACAAGATGGGTGGGCAAAGGCGGCAAAATCAACTGGCTGCGCGCCGGACTTCCGGAGGAACAGGTGATGGCGACGTTTGAAGACTACGCTTTAGACACTCGCCAACCCAAAGTGAAAATACAAAATGCAACCCTGTATTACCCGGAACTCCTCGGACAGCCCATCCTCGGCACGCTTGAGGACAAAGCCGGACTGGAAACCGACGAGTCAAAAGTCACCTTTCCTCGTTTCCGCAGCAATGACGACAACTTGACCGTCCGCAACATTTACGACAATGTGGACTACATCGGAGGATTCGAGTTGCGTGGCGCTTCCATTGAAGGCGATGCCAGCGCCGAACAACTTGCCAGAATAAACATCCGAAAGGGCAATAGAGTGGTCGCCTCCGTCTCCGCCATCCACTTTCTTTTCAAGGAGGAAACGATCCGCGCCAACGACGCCCGCACTAACATCTACATTGAAACCGACTCCACCGGCATCGACTCCATCTATCACCCCTCCGCCAATTTTTACTACAATGAAGCCAATTCGCAACTGCTCTTCTCCCGCCCGAAATACGGGGTCGGCCGAAGCCCTTTCTTCGACAGCTATCACAAAATGGACATCACCGTGGAGACCATCGCCTGGGATTTGACCAAAGATAAAATCGAGTTCAAGCCGATGACAGGTTCCACCAACGAAAGCCCTGCCACCTTTGAATCGCAAAACTTCTTCAACAATCAGACCATGCGGAAACTGCAGGGCGTGAACGACGAGAACCCGCTCTTTACGCTTTGGAAAGCCTACAATGCCGGCAACTTCAAGCCTCTGACATACGAGCAGATTGTGCGCTACTTCAACCGCCCACCCGAAGATGTGAAGTCCATGCTCATCCAGTTCGCCGCCGACGGCTTTGTAGAGTACGACGTCAATGCCAACAAAATTTATTACCGCAAAAAAATCGCGCAATACCTAAACAACGACGTCAACAAAAAGGATTTCGACAACATCATCCTGGAGTCAAAAACGCACTATGCCGTCTTGAATTTGGAAAACAACGATTTGACGGTTACCGGCTGCGAGTACTTCGTGCTGAGCGATGCGCAGATAGTGAACGTCTATCCAACAGAGAAGCGCGTCACCGTAGGAAGAGACCGTGACATGCGCTTTTCGGGCCGGATCATCGCCGGCCTGTTCGATTTCGTCAGCCACAAATGCGATTTCAACTACGAGAATTTCAACGTGCGCATGGAGGACATAGACTCCCTGATCATGTATGTGGAGGACAAGAACGGCCCGCAGAACATCTACGGGGAATACCGGCTTTCCAAGGTTCAAAGTCCGATTGAGGATTTGGGCGGCACGCTCTACATTGACATGCCTTGGAACAAGTCGGGCAAAATCGACAACCCCAAGTTCCCCTACTTCACCAGTTTCGAAGGCGGGCACGTCTATTACGACCATC
>JAFVNW010000018.1 GCA_017506175.1 Bacteroidales bacterium
CACATTCCTAAAAAATAGGCGAAAACCATATTGTCAATGAAGACCGAACGAACAAATATGTCTGTTAATTCATTCATTTCACGCTACTTTTTTTAGAATTTTTAATCCAGATGAGGGAGCCGACGAGGATGAGTGCCATCGGGGGCAGAATCATCAGTCCATTGTTGAGGTAGCCGGCTTCGTAGAACGACTGCGGTATGACGGGGTGGTTCCAAAGCGTGCCGGAGCCGAGAAGTTCGCGGAAAATGGCGACAATCACCAGTACCAGTCCGTAGCCCAGTCCGTTCATTAGCCCGTCGATGAGCGAGGGCAGCGGTTTGTGCGACATGGCGAACGCCTCCAAACGCCCCATAATGATGCAGTTCGTGATGATGAGCCCTACGAAGACGGAGAGCATTTTGCTGACATCATACACCACCGCCTGCAGCACTTGGTCAACGACAATGACCAGCGCGGAGACGATGAGCAGTTGCACGATGATGCGCACGCGTGGAGGTATCGTATTGCGTATCAGTGAGATGATGAAGTTTGCACAGGCACAGACAATCGTGACGGAGAGGGCCATCACCACCGCTGGCTTCAGCTGTGCTGTCACCGCTAATGCCGAGCAGACCCCCAGAATCTGCACCAATATCGGATTGTCTTTGCTTAAAGGCCCTAAGTATTTTTTCATTTAAGTGATTTATTGTCAATGATTAAGCGATTCCGCAAGAGGTGGAATCATGGTTCATCTTTTATTGATTATTAGGATTATCCATTATTTCTATCAAACTATTGTACATCATTTCATCCACGCCCCGACTGGTGAGGGTGGCGCCGGAAATCGCATCTACGCGGTTTTCCGCTGCAATTGCATTTCCCTTTCCTTTTGCTATCACCTTGACTGACACGAAGTTACCGTTCTCGTCATATAGTTTTTTTCCGATGAATGAGGAGGAAAAATCGTCCTCCGTTATTTTGGCCCCCAAGCCTGGGGTTTCAGATTTATGGGAGAAAGCCACGCCTTTGATGGTTGTATTGTCCTCATTCAGAACCACATAGCCCCAAATCGCGCCCCAAAGTCCTTTGCCGTTCACGTAAACCACGTGACCTTGTGAGCCATCGGCGCACTGAATCGCATACATCTCGCGCCCTGTTTTTGACTTCTCAGGACGGGTTACTTGGGAGAATAGCGCATTGGCCTCTCCCTTATCAACATCCCCATAGCCAGCAGCCTTCAGAATCTGGCGGGCCTTTTCGCATTGCCGGTTGGCTTCGCGCTGCGGCTTCAATCCAAGCGAAACTGCCGATAGCAACATTGCGATGATGATCACTAATCCAGTGATATACAATAATATATATGTGTTTGAAAAGGTTTTGGACATTGGTTTCAAGTGTTATTTTCCAAAGTGCGATTGAATTTTTTTCCTCAATATTCTTTTTTTACGATGGCGGATGTTGAGTTGAATAACGCAATAATCGATGAGCGGGGCGAAAATATTCATCAGCAGTATGGCCAGCATCATTCCCTCCGGGTAGCCTTTGTTGAGCACGCGGATGACGATGGCTATCGCGCCAATCAGGAAACCGTAGATGTATTTGCCTGATTGCGTGTGTGTTGCGGTTACGGGATCGGTGGCCATGAAAACGGCACCGAAGAGGAATCCGCCTAAGAGCAGGTGCTGCCAACCGAGGATGGGGCACGCGCCGGTTGCGTGGAAAATCGTTCCTGTGAGGAGACCGCCGATGATCACGGAAATCATGATTTTCCAACTGGCTACTTGGGTGTAAATCAATAGGATGGCACCGAGAAGAATCGCAATTTTGGAGGTTTCTCCGAAGCTGCCGGGAATGGTGCCGATGAACAAGCTCCAATTGCTTGGCAGGACGCTGGTGCTCCCATTCATTACAAGCGACAGCGGTGTGGCGCCGGAAATGACGTCCGCGCTTTGTGAAATCCAAACGGCATCGCCTGAAATTACCGAAGGATAGGCGAAAAAGACGAAGGCGCGCGCCAAAAGTGCTGGGTTGAGGAAGTTGTAGCCGGTTCCACCGAAGACTTCCTTGCCGAACAGAACGGCGAAGATGGTGGCCACCGACACAATCCAAAGCGGCACGTCAGGCGGCATAATCATTGGGATCAGGAAGCCGGTCACGAAGAAGCCTTCCGCGATCTGATGCCCCCGCACCTGAGCGAAAATGGCTTCAACCAACAACCCGCTACCGTAGGTGACAATGACCAGCGGAAGCCATTTAAGAAATCCGTAACCGAATGATTGCCAAATGGTTGTGTCTTCTCCGATGGAGAGGAAATGCTGATGGCCCACATTCCACATTCCAAACAGCAATGCCGGAAAGAGCGCAATCATCACCGTAATCATAATGCGCTTCATGTCCACGGCATCGCGGATGTGGCTGCCACTTGTCGTTATGGTTTTTGGGGTTAATAAGAAACTGTCAAGGGCGTCGTAGGTAGAGTACAAAAAATGAAACGGCCTGCCTTTCTCCAGCTTCTTTCCTATTTTATCGCTTAAATTCGTGAAAAATTCCATTATCAGTATTAATTAGGCATTATGGTAGAGTAAAAACAGTCCATCGCGGATGATTTGTTGGCACTCCATTTTGGAAGGACACACCACCTCGCAAAGTGCAAAATCCTCGTCGTCAACCTCGTAGATGCCTAATTCCTCCATCTGTTCGATGTCTTGAGTCAGGCAGGCTTTCAGCAGGGATAATGGAATGATTGAGAAGGGGAAAACCTTGTCGTAAACGTCGGTCATCATGAACGTGCGACGGCCACCGTTGAGGGATGTGTTGTATATCAGGAAGTTGGAGTTGTTTTCTTTGTTGGTGAATTGGGATGGGTAGAGCCATGAGAGGTATGTGTGCGAGAAGCTCCACTTCCGTAAGCCGGGCAATAGCCATCCGATGATTTCGCGTTCGCCGCCTTCCGCAATGGCTGTCACTTGCGAATCGTAGAAATGGGTGGCGTTGAATTCCGTCATCTGCTTGCCAGTCAGCACGTTGCCCGCGATGTAGCGGATGTTTTCGGCTCGGAGGGTCGCGTCGTGACGGCGATGTCGCCGGCTGAAGTGCGACACAACGTTGTTGTTCTTGAGTATTTCGGACAAATCTGCTCCGTAAATCGTTGATATATAGCCTGGCTGCTCCATCTTGGGACCTGTCAGTGCGATGGTTTTCTCGAAAGAGAGTTCTTTTCTGAGGAAAAATCTGCCGATGGTGACCACATCCTGAGGATGAATGTACCAAACGGTTTCCCCCTTGTCTATAGGAGCGATTCTATGAATTTGGGTTCCGACGTTTCCAGCGGGATGCGGACCCTTAAAATACTGTATGTCAACGTTTTCTGTCGATTCAAAGAACGTGTTGTCATCACCTTTGCGTAGGCAGAGATGGATGGGGGAGGGCCCAATGACTTGTTTGAGGATGCAGATGCCCTTTTCCCACTCATCTTTTTTGCCCTTTAGTAGAATTTTGTAGTCAGGGGCGAGGGGGGAAGAGTCAAAGCAGGAGATGAAGAGTGCTTTCGGTTGTGAATCGGGAGAGGGGATGACGGAGAAGGGGCGTTGGCGTAAGAATGGCCATAATCCATTTGCCAACAACATTTGTTTCAATGAGTTAGCATCATTCGTTTCGCTGATGTCAACGGGGCGGGAGGTCTCGGAATTGTCTTTTCGGTCAATGATGATGGCTTCGATGGCGCGTTTTTCACCACGAACGATGGCGCGGACAGTTCCCTCTACGGGCGCGACAACAACGATGCGTTCGTCCTCTTTACGGCAGAACAGCGGGGTCCCGATTTTTACGCTATCGCCTTCATTGACAAGTAGTTTGGGTTTTAGCCAGCGAAAATCGGGCGGACAAACATAATAGGTGTGGGGCGTATGTTGCTCCAGCATCTGCCGTGCGCTGCCCGTCATTTTTATATCCAGACCTCTTCTTATTCGATACATGTCAGTAAATACGTTGAGTTCTTTACAATGGTTATTGGGAGAATCTATTTTCCACTACTTCCGAATCCGCCGGCTCCGCGTTCCGTATCGGAAATTTCTGCAACTTCCTGCCATTCAACCCGTTCGCAGCGGGCGAAGACCATCTGCGCGATGCGTTCGCCGTTTTTGATTTCGAAAGGCTCGTCGGAAAGGTTGATGAGTATCACCTTGATCTCGCCTCTGTAGTCGGCGTCGATGGTGCCGGGCGAATTGAGGACGGTGATACCGTGTTTGATGGCGAGGCCGCTGCGGGGACGCACTTGAGCCTCGTAGCCTTCGGGGATTTCCAGAAAATAGCCTGTGGGCACGAGAACGCGCTGCATCGGCTTGACTATCATAGAGTCGGTGAGATTCGCGTACAAATCCACTCCTGCGGAAAGACGGGTCGCATATTTCGGGAGCGGATTGGCGGATTGATTGGATATTTTACAAATCATCATTCCAATTATTAAAAACGGCTGCAAAGTTACGATATATTTTCGTTTGTATGGCAAAAAGAGGATGGAATGTGTCATTCCCGCGTTAAAAAACCATACTCTTTCCTGCATGTGTCCATGCCAAAGTCCAACACTTTTTGTACTTTTGCGCACAATTTTTAGCAATGAAAAACAGTAGTCTTGACATCTTCTCCTCCATCACCAACGAGCAGTTGGAACGCGTATTCATTGAGTCGGGCGTGAAGGCGGGGTTCCCCATCCCTTCCGGAGACGAAATCTCCCAAAGCCTTGATCTGAACAAGGTCCTGGTCAGCCATCCGGCTGCCACCTTCTATGCGCGCGTGGTGGGGAACTCTATGATTGACGCAGGCGTGGAGGAGGGCGACATCCTTGTCATTGACCGCGCACTCGAACCCAAAAACGGCAGTATGGCCGTCTGCTACATCGATGGCGAGTTCACCCTCAAATTCATCAACCTCGATGAAAAGGAGAAAGGCGTCATCTGGCTCTGCCCCGCCAACGAGCAGTTCCCTCCCATCAGAATAACTCCCGACAACGACTTCACCGTCTGGGGCATCGTCAGCTACACCATTAAATGCCGGTTGAAATAGGTATGTATGCCCTCGTCGATTGCAACAACTTCTTTGTCAGTGCAGAGCGGGTTTTCCGGCCCGATTTGCGCGACAAGCCCGTTTGTGTGCTGAGCAACAACGATGGCTGCATCGTGGCGTTGTCGAACGAGGCGAAGGCCATCGGTTTGCGGAGGGGGGCGCCGGTTTTCAAAGTGCAGGAGATAATCCGCCGCTACGATGTGACGCTTTTCTCCTCCAACTTTTCGCTTTATGCAGGGATGTCGTCGAGGGTGATGCGTGTGCTCTCGGATGCCTATCCGGGCATTGAAATCTATTCCATCGATGAGGCTTTCCTGTCGTTGGATGGGATTCCGGACGAGGAAATCGAGCCCCGGATGCGGATGTTGCGGCAGCAGATTAAGAAGTGGACCGGCATTCCAGTCAGCATCGGGGTTTCGGCGACCAAGACCTTGGCGAAAGTGGCAGGATATTACGCCAAGAAGTTCGCCGGCTACAAGGGTGTCTGCCTCATCAACACCGAGCGGAAACGCGAGGTGGCGCTGCAGCGGCTTCCGATTGAGGAGGTGTGGGGTATCGGCCGTAGATATTCTAAGAAGTTGATGGATAGCAATATAGGAAGTGCGTGGGACTTTACGCAGATGTCGGAGATGTGGATTCGGAAGAATTTTTCCATCAATGGTGTGAAAACGCGTAAGGAGTTGATGGGGATTCCTTGTATGGAGGCTTCCGAAGTGGAAGCGAAGCAGAGCATCTGCACCAGCAGCTCGTTCGGGGAGATGGTGGAAAGCAAGGAGGAATTGCTCTCCTCTATCGTGCATTTCACCTCAGCTTGCGCCCAGAAATTGCGCAAGCAGCATACGGTCGCCAACCTGCTCTCCATTTTTATCACGACCAATCGCTTTAATATCGACCAGCCTCAGTATAAGCAGTTTGCAACAGCCCAACTCATCACCGCCACCGCTGATACTGCTGAACTGATTCGTTACGCCCGGCAGTTGCTCAACCAGATTTACCGCCCTGGATTCATGTATAAGAAGGCGGGAGTCATCGTTTCGGGTATCGTTGACGATGTGGCTATACAGCAGAATATTTTTGACACCATCGACAACCGCGACAAACGGCAGCAGCTTTTTCAGACCATAGATAGAATTAATGCGGTGAATGGTGGTGGCACGGTGCAATTCGCGATTGCCGACAGGGAGAAAAGTCATTGGGCAACCCGCAGGGAGCACCGCAGCCGGAACTACTTGAGCGACATCAACGAGTTGATGGAAGTGAAGTGAAATGCAGACAAAAAAAGAGGCGTCTCGTTTGGGAGATGCCTCTTTGTATAGGATTGAGAATCTGTTATTTCCCAGTGAGTATCCTGCTTCTTTCGTTAAAAGTGGCTGAGATTCGCATGGCTCGTTGGGCGAGGGCCTGATCTTTGCCTTTCGCCAAAACGGCGGCGATACGGTCGAAGCTGGCCAATTCCTGACCGAATTCGTTGTACAGCTTTTGAATATTGTTGTCGAAGTCGGTACGGCGTGCGATTTTCTGTTCCTGCGTCAGCTGGGCATCGTTGTTGATCTCGCTTATTGTACTGGAGTAGTTGTTGATCATGCTCTCCAATGAGCCCATATATTGACCGAGTTTCCTTTCCGCATTGTCGCAGAATGTGGAGGCGGTCTTTTGCATGGGCAGTGATTTCAAATCGCATTTATCGGCCAATGTGGGCAGGAATTGTTCATAGATGAGCGTGAGGTTCTCCTCGTGGAATTTGCGGGTCTTCTCATCCGTCTTTTCGTAGAATTCCAGTTCTGCGCGGATATGGCCGACAATGATTTCACGGACTTTCTGAGCCTTTTGCTCCAAAGCGGCATCATCCAGCAAATGTTCTGTATCGGCTTCGCGGATTGCATCGTACAAGTCGGCCAACGCGATATTTCGAACCGTGTAATAGGGATAATGGACGTTCTTGTACGGAATCAGGTTGTCGGGCATCAGCTTCTGTTGGTGGTCAAGAACGGCTTCGGCATGTTGCAGCTTGTAAATCCGGTCTTTCGCAGGGAGGGTTGTATCACGTTGATATTCGGCAATCAGCTGTTTCGCCAATGTCTGGTGCATTCCCTGGATGGTCACGCATACGCGGATATTGTCCTCGCAGTTATAGACACGCGGGTCGTTCAGACCGCCCCATTGGTATTCGTAGGGAGTGTCCTTCGCATTCGGGTTCTTCACTTTGTCGGCGCGCTGATGGTTGTCGAACACATCCATCACGTGATGGTAGAGGATGTCGGTGTCGGCATTTTTCTTGCGGATCATCGGAACCAGACGATAGGCGAAGCCCTCGTCTTGCAGGTAGTCGTCCAGTCCGAAGAACTCGTCGGTGGTCTTGGCAAAGTAAATCGGGCGGTTCCAGTCGTTGGTGGCGAGAATGTCCATCATGATGAGGAAGGCGCGGGAGATTTGGGTGCCTTTGGAAATCCAGACAAGGCTATCCACGATTGCGCGGGAGTTCTCTGGGGTCACTGTGCCGTTTTTCAGCACCTTCTCCTTATCTACGGTAAGATAAAAGCGGTTGGTGATGTCTTGTGCAATGGCGCCAACGTTGTAACCGTTGGCTTGTAGGCCGGCATTGATCGACTGGGTGGAGGCGATGATTTTCTTGCTATTGAGGCTTGGGTCTTTAATCAGTTCCATGACCTGTTTGATGTCAGTGGGGGTGGAGCTGGCGTTCGCCTGTTGGAAGATGATCATGTCGCGCACACCGTCGTGGTATTGGTCCCAAGTCATGGAGATTGGAAGCGGTTCCGACTCGTAGGCTTTCCGCTTCATCTGATCTACGTACCAGCCGGCGTTGAGCAGTGAGAGGTTGCAGACGCGCACGTCGGTGCGGTAGCCCTCCACCTCTTGGGCGTACCAGAGTGGGAAGGTGTCGTTGTCGCCCATGGTAAAGATGATGGCGTTCGGGGCGCAGGAGTCGAGGTAGGCTTTCGCAGTTGCCAGAGCGGTATAGCGGTTGGAACGGTCGTGGTCATCCCAGTTTTGGCTGGCCATCAGGCAGGGGACTAGCCCGGTGCAAATGAGGGTGATGAGGACAGGAGCCAGAATCTGCACGCCTTTGTTCTTGACTTTTTCAAACAATGAATAGATGGCATAGACGCCGAAGCCCACCCAGATGGAGAAGGCGTAGAACGAGGCGGCGAAGGCGTAGTCCCTTTCGCGCGGCTGAAATGCGTACATATTTAAATAGAACGAAATGGCGAGGCCGGTCATCAGGAACAGCAGGAACACGATGAAGGAGTTTTTCGTGTCGCGCATCGTGTAGAAGATGGCGCCAATCAAGCCGAGCAGCAGAGGCAGCATGTAGTATTTGTTCGTGCCTTTGCTTGCCATGGAGGCGATGCCCTCGGGTTGTTCGCCGAGGAAGGCTTTGTCAATGAACGGGATACCAGTTATCCAGTTGCCGTCCAGTTCGCCGCCCATACCCTGGGTGTCGTTCTGACGGCCGGAGAAGTTCCACATAAAGTAGCGGAGGTACATGTAACCGAATTGGTAGCGGTGCATGAATCGGATGTTTTCCTGATAGTTCGGGTGGCGGCGCAGCATTTTTTCGCCGGCCTTTTCATCGCCTGGATACGTCCATTCCGCGTAAGTCTTGGTGTGTTTCTCGTCGCCGTCATACATTCGAGGCATGAAACGCATATCGCCTGGGTGGTATTTCGGTTCCTCTTTGTCCGCAATCGGAATGTATTTCCCCATCTTTTCGTCTTTTACGAAAACCTTGCCCTTGTTTTCCATTTTAGTAATACGGGAGTGATAGGTCGGTCCGTACAGGAAGGGGGTCTTGCCGTATTGGTCGCGGTTGAGGTAGGCAAGGAGGGATACGGCGTCTTCGGGGTTGTTCTCGTCGATGGTCGGGTTGGCATTGGAGCGGATGACGAGGATGAAGAAGGTAGAGTAGCCGATGAGCAGGAAGAGGAGGCAGTAAGTGCCGGCCAGCAGGAGTTGTTTTCTTCTTTTATAGCCGAACCACAAGCCTGTGAAAATGAGGGCGGCGACCAGTGCGAAGAAGATGAATGTGCCGCTGTTGAACGGCAAGCCGAATGTGTTGACGAAGAACTGTTCGAAGTGGCCGGCGAGGCTGACAATCATCGGGATGATGCCCCAGAGGACGAGGCCGACGATGACGAAGGCGCCGCCGAGTGCGAGCAGCACGCCCCATTCGGCGCCGGAGCGGAAGGTGTCGTGCTTGTAGCAGACCACCGCCAGCGGTATAGTAATGAACGCCCAGATGGCCAGCATTGCCAGAACCGGAAAGAAGAAGGCGGCGAAGAACGAGAGGATGCATACCGTGAGCGCAACGCCATAAACAGAGGCCTTTTTCGACAGTTTGAAATAAACGATGAGGACGACGGCCGGAATGGTCAGCAGGTTCAGCAGGTGAACTCCGATGGATAGGCCGATGAGGTAGGCGATAAGGACAATCCAGCGGTTGGGGTTGGTGTCCGGCTTGGGATTGTCGTATTCGAAGTCCCATTTCAGGATGCACCAGAAGACGAGGGCGGTGAAGAACGATGACATGGCATATACTTCGCCTTCGACGGCTGAGAACCAGAACGTGTCGGAGAATGTGTATGTCAGGCCGCCCACCAAAGCGGAGCCGAAGATGGCGAGGGCTTTGCCGGTGGTGAGTTCACCACTCTTGGCGACGAGCTTTCTGCCCAGCATGGTGATGGTCCAGAAGAGGAACATAATGGTCAGACCGCTGCAGATGGCTGACATGCAGTTCACGCAGAAGGCGACTTTGGTCACGTCGCCGCCGGCGAACATGGAGAAGATTCGGGCGATGAGCTGGAATGTGGGTGCTCCGGGCGGATGCCCCACCAAAAGTTTGAAACCGGTGGAAACGTACTCCCCGCAATCCCACCAAGAACCGGTCGGCTCGGCCGTCATGATGTACACCGCTGACGCAAAAATGCCGATGAGCCATCCTAAAATGTTGTTGATTAGCTTGTAATTTTTAGTCATTACGCTTGATTTTAATTGTTTTTGGAGATATTATAATTGCCTTTTTCGATATAATATATTGATAAACAATAAAATAAATTTGAATATTCTATTGCAAAATCCAACTGCAAATTTATAATAAAAAATCAGAATTTGGAATTTTTGTCTTATTTTTGCAGCCGTTTTTTTTGAGATTAATATTGAGAAAAATAATAGATGAATAAATATCTTTTGGGAATCCTTCCCATCCTCCTCGCGACCCTTCTGCTGCCCTCGTGCAGCAAGGATTTTGACTCCAATGCGCCCTACGCGGACGTCACTATCGTTTATGGAGTCTTAGACGCTGA
This sequence comes from Bacteroidales bacterium, assembly GCA_017506175.1. GTDB lineage: Bacteria > Bacteroidota > Bacteroidia > Bacteroidales > WCHB1-69 > UBA1756. The sequence goes on from JAFVNW010000018.1 coordinate 10,362, forward strand.
TCAATCAACCAATTATATCAAAATCTATCGTGGATTCTTGACGGAGGACGATGCCTATCAGGCCGCCACCATCTACGATTCGCTCTATTATTTCGATAAAATAAAAGTGGAGTTGGAGGAGTATGTGGCTAATCGATTGACCCATTCTTGGGAACTGGACACCACCACGCAAATCCCGCGCGAAGATGGCGATTTTACAACAAAACAACTGCTTTATGTTGTGCCGCAACCCCTTAGTGAATCTGCCACCTACAAACTGGTCATCACCAACAAGGAGACTGGTCGCGTGGTGCGGGCCACTACGAGCATCGTGGGACATTTCGAAGTGGACCAGCACATGGCTCACCTGTTGAACATGAAAATCCCCTCTCGTACCGCGTTCAAATTTACACTTCCCGACAACGGCGCTTCCTACCAGGTCTATCAGGTGTTCCACTATATTGAGCGGAGCAAGTCCACTGGAATCGAAGTCAGGAAAAGCTTCCGTCGCCAATTGGTTTCCGGCAATCTTACGTCCAATGAGAATGTGCAGTATGTCCCCGCTACGCTTTATAACGCCATTGCCAGCAACGTGGAGGAAGATCCGTCAGTGGACCGCTACATCACGGTTGATTCCTGCATTCAGTTTGAAGTATGGGCGGTGAACGAGCCGATGAGGAACTATGTGATTGCCAATTCCACTACCGGCAGCGTGGTGACCGACCGCCTGAACTATACGAATGTGGAATGCGAAGACGGCCACACCGCCGGTATATTCGCCTCCCGCCGCTACGCCACCTCGTGGCACGGGATGAATACCGAATCTCAGGAGGAATTGAAGAGCGGCAGCACCACCGGCCACCTCGGGTTCCATACCGCTGCCGAATACCTGCAATTACACGGATATTGATGCTAAATATTGTTCCCTCACAGCTTGCCGACCTTCCGGCTTTGATGCCCATCATTGCGCAAGGGCAGCGGCGTTTGCATGCGCGTGGTGTGGAGCAGTGGCAGGATGGCTACCCGACGGAGGAGATCATCCGTTCCGATATTGAGCAAAATCACTGTTACACCATGCACTACGATGATGCGATTATGGGGGTGATGGTCATCTCCTTTGATGGAGAGCCCACTTATCAGCGCATTTATGAAGGTCAATGGATTACCGATGGCGATTCATTCGGTGTGGTGCATCGCATGGCGATTTCCGACGAGTTTGTCGGGCGAGGACTGGCAAAGGAGGCGTTTGCTTTTGCCGAAAATCTGGCGAAGGAGAAAGCCGTTGCCAGCGTCCGCGTCGATACTCACCGCGACAACGTGGTGATGAACCAGCTGTTAAGGAAAATCGGATACACTTATTGCGGCATCATTTACCTGCTGAACGGGAAGGAGCGGCTGGCGTACGAGAAGCGGGTATGAACTGTGGCCAGTGAACTGAAACGGGGAATCCTAAGTTCCAGTTCACTGGCCACAAATTTCTGTTTACGTTTGATTTGTTATTTCGTCTTTTGGAGTCGGATTCTCGCGTCAACAGCGGTAACGTAGCGCGGATTGCCGAGCAGCGGGTTGAGGTCCATCTCCGCGATTTCGGGAGCGGCCTGCACCAGCGCGCTCACGCGGGCAATCTGGTCGGCATACAGGTCGATGTTGACGGGTTCCTGCCCACGTACACCCTGCAGAATCTTGTAGCCGCGCAGTTTCGTCAGCATCTCCTTGGCCTCGTCAGCCGTGATGGGTGCCAATGCACTCTGCACGTCCTTCAGCACCTCGATGAAGATGCCGCCCAAGCCGAAGAACACCTGATGTCCGAACTTGTCGTCACGGATGGCGCCGATATACACGTCGGTACCGTCCAACATCGGGTACATCTCCACTGCGTAGGTGTCTTGGATAGCCATCAGGCGGTCGAACTCCTTGCTCACGGTGTCCAAATCCTTCACATTCAGCGTCACACCGCCCACATCGGATTTATGCAGCGGACCCACCACCTTCATTACGAGCGGCACATCCTTGCTACAACCCACCTCCTTGGCGAAGGCGAGAGCATCCTCCTTCTTGGAGACTTCCACGGATTTCTTGCGGCTGATGCCGGCAGCATCCAGAAGCTCGTTATAATCAGCAATTTCCATATAACCATCCTGACATCTGTCGATGGTGCGGCGGATGCGGGCCACGTCAATTTCGGGCTGCTCCACCACCTCGGGCTGTGGCTTCGGAGTATTGTAAACTTTGCACAATGCCTGACCGAACACGCACTCTTCGGGGAAGTTGATGCGGTGCTTGTTGGTGATGAAGTCGGCGATTTCGTCCTTCACGTTGATGATGGAGGGCAGAATCGGGAAGATGGGTTTCTTGCAGGTCTTCATCTTCTGGTCGAGCACTTCATACACCTCCCAGTTGGCGAAAAGTCCGGGCGAGCCGAAGATGACGCACATGCAGTCGATGTTGTCGAAGTCGTTCTCGCAGGCATCGATGATGTAGCCGAGCTGTTCAGCAGTGCCGGTGGCGAGGACGTCGATGGGGTTGCCCACGGAGGAGCCACCAAAGAGCTTGCTGAGCAGTTCGTCGGCCTTCGGACCTTCGATGTGGGGAACGTCCATGCCGTTGTCCGACAGTACGTCGGTGAGCATCACGGCGGGGCCGCCGGCGTGGGTGATGACGGCCATGTTCTTGCCTTTCACCTCGGGGTGCATAAAGATGGCGCACACGGTGGTGAGTTCCTGACGGTTGTGGCAACGCACGATACCGGCCTTGCGGAAGAGGGCATCCACGGCGGCGTCGTTGGTGGCGAGGGCACCCGTGTGCGACGAGGCGGCGCGGCTGCCGGCGGCGGAACCGCCCGACTTGATGGCCGCAATCTTGCATCCCTTGTTGATGAGCGAGCGCGAGTGCTTCAGCATCTTCTGCGGGTCACTGATTTTTTCCATGTAAAGCATGATGACGCGGGAGGATTTCTCCGGGTCGAAGGTGGTGTCGAGGTGTTCGAGAACGTCCTCAATGCCCATCTGGGCGGAGTTGCCGACAGCCCACACGCTATTGAAAGTGAGGCCGTTGGAGATGCCGTACTCCTTGATGAAGACGGCGGTGGCACCCGAGCCTGTCACGAAATCCACGCCGTGCGGGTCGAGGGTAGGGATGGGGGTGTCGAACGCACCGCAGTAGTTGGTGTTGAGGAAGCCGGTGCAGTTGGGGCCGATGAGGCTGCCGCCCACACTGTTGATGGTGTCGGTGATGTGCTTCTCGTACTCGGCTCCCTGCTGGCTCTCTTCGCCGAAACCAGCGGAAACGATGATGAAACCGCGGGTGTTTTTCTCTTTCGCCAGAATGTCAACGGTGGCGGGGCAGTATTTGGCGGCGATGGCCAGAATGGCGCAATCCACCTCCGGCAGATCTTCCACCTTGGCATAGCAGTGAATGCCCTGCACTTCCGACTCTTTTGGGTTCACGGCATAAATTTTGCCTTTGAAAGGACTATCCAATAGGTTTTTTACGAGTTTCCCACCAGGTTTGTGGACATCATTGGAAGCACCGACGATGACGATGCTCTGCGGATTTAACAATTTAGGATTGATCATATTATGAAGTATTTATAAATTTTCAAACAGGCGGCAAAGTTACGATTAAAATTGGAATTAGTCCTTGTGGAAAAGAAAATAACTTTTTGTATCTTTGCGCCGTTTTTAAACACCGAATAAAAATCATTTTACAAACCTAAAAACATAACGAGCAGAATCTAAACAACAATATACATAATAGATAGCGTTTGTGGCTATCCTTGACTCTCATTTTCCACAACGTCCTCTTTTTGAGGACAAACCAATCAAGGATAAGTTGCCGATGCCGTAAATGTTACGGCGTGGAATACTTGTTAGATTGGTGGGCGTGGAAACCCGAGAGTCAGGCAAGGAACAAATTCCACGCTTTTTTTATGGCATTGGAGCAACGCAAGGATATGGAGCACAGCGAGGTACATATCGGCAAATTGGTGAAGGCGGTTTTCGACGGCAGCGGCCTGACCGTGGCGGAGCTGGCGCGGCGGCTGCACTGCGAGCGCACCAATGTCTATACCATCTTCCGCCGCCGCTCCATCGACGTGGAACTGTTGGCCCGCCTTTCCAACATACTGGGCCACAACTTCCTCGATGACGCCATGCGGTTGTATGGCCTTTCCGCTCCCTCATTAAATCTCACCCTCCGCCTTGACCATCTTTCCGCCGAGAAGCTCTCCCGCCTGTCGGCACTGCTTGCTGAATTACAGACAGAAACGTGATTTTATTTCTACAAAAGCGTGAGAATTAATCACGGATAAGGTAACGGTGGCAAGAGGCGGGTGGAGTATTTTTGCAAGTTGAATTGTGTTTTGTTGATTGTTTTTAATAATCAGCAATATAGCAATTGTAATTGGTATATGAAAGTCGAAAAGCGATATTTGTCACTCCCCTTGACGGCGCAGTTGGAAATCACCGATTTCTGCAACCATCGGTGCATTCATTGCTATAACCTTGACTCGGCAGTGGAAAACCGTCCGATGCGCAAGGTGAGTGACGAAACCGTGTTGACCTGTGCGCAAAAACTGATTGAAAGCCAGATTTTCAGTGTTATTGTTACGGGTGGAGAACCGCTGATAAAGAAAGAACTCACGCAAAAGGTCATCCGCCTGCTGAAAGAGAACAGGGTGCGCGTGTCGCTCAACTCCAACCTCACCCTTGCGGACGATGACTTTATCCAATTCCTGAAAGAGCAGCAGGTCGGTGTGCTGACATCTTGTCCTTCCGGCGAGAGTTGTTCGTTTTCAAGGCTCACGGGTACAGACAATTACCCGCTTTTTGAGACCAATATCCGAAAATTGGTTTCGGCTGGGGTACGTTTCACCGTAAACATGGTGGTGACCAAAGAGAACCTGCACGAAGTGCGGACGACTGCCGAAAGGATGAAGGCGTTGGGTTGCAAGTCGTTTGCAGCTACCCCGATGGGGCTGAACGTGGAATATCCCCGCCTTGACCTTCTGCTCAGTGTGGAGGAGGTGCGTGGGGTGATTGCCGACCTGCTATGGATTGAAGAACATTTGAAGATGAAGGTGGACATTCTGGAGGCACTGCCCAAGTGCGTGTTCCCGGAAAGCGTTTTGAAAGGGAAGCACGCTTTTCTGAACAGGAAGTGCCAGGCTGGGCGGACGGTGATTGCCGTATCGTGTAGCGGCGATGTGCGCCCCTGCGCCCACAATCCCTACTCGTATGGAAATCTTTTGAAAGAGGAGTTACGCGACATTTGGCAGAAGATGAGCGACTGGCGTTCCCTGCAATACATTCCCGAAGAGTGCATGGACTGCGCCTGGCTCAACCGCTGCAACGGCGGCTGCCGCACCAGTGCCAAAGTATATAGCGGCGATTGGAACAGGAAAGACATGTGGTGTACAGAAAAATTGACGCCCCCGCTGCCGGATAACACCCCAAAAAACATTGAATTGAAACCTGAAACGAGACTGCAATTTTCATCGGAAATCAGGGTGCGGGAAGAAGACGACGAGGCGTATGTGGTTTACAATGTGGAAGATGATTTCTTCTTTATGGTTAATTATGCTTATTACGACTTTATCATGGATTTGAAGAAACAAGGCAGTTTCTCTTTTGGTGAGTTATGCCAAACGAACCATTTTTCGCCCGACATCCCACAAATTCAGGATGCCATCGCATTTTTGATAAAAAAGAAAGTGCTCAAAATAATAGACAAAAACTTAAACTGATGAATATGAATAAGAAAACAGAAAAACAGGAAATGGTTGCATACGATTTCAGCAACCTTGAACTACAAGAAAATAGCAGAGGGAATTGCTTCGGAACCTGTGATTCTTGTGATGAAAACACAGGTGGCTGTAATTGTGACTGCGATTCTAATGACTGTGATTGTAATGAATACTGACATAATTAAAAAACTTATTTTATGAATACAATTTTGAATTTGGAAGAATCAGTCGTTTATGACTTTAGTGATTTGAACTATCAAGTGAGCAGCACGGGGAACTGTTTCGGGTGTGATTCGTGCGATTCAGGAGACTGTGACAGTTGTGACAGTTGCGATTGCGACTGTGACAGTAATTGGTAAAATAAAAATACGTGAAAGATGAAAAAAGAGAAATTTAAACTATACACAATCATAGCTATGGTTGTGGTCTTTATGTTGTGGCTGTTATTTTTGCTAATACCCGGTTCCCAACTTATTGCGGGCAAGGTAGTTTGTGACAGTGTTAATGCCGCCTACGTTATGGCGGGTGCTCTTTTTACAGGCCTGGCATTTGCTGCCACCTATATTTCATTGCTTATGCAAAACAAAAGACTAAAGGAACAGTTGGAGATGGACACCTTATCCAATAGTATCAGTTTGATTCTTAATTCCGATAGGTTCCGTGAAAGTCGTAAATATGTATTGTCCAAGACTTTCATTAAACATATTGAGATTTTAAAGAGAATGAAAGGGGATGCACCGATCTGTATTGAAGATTGGAAAGATTTGGACAATGAAGGAAATGACAGCAGTAGTAGGGACAAGGATACCAATAGCTATGGGAATTATGAAAAACTGATATTCTTCTGTAGCAGAATGGAATATATGGGCATTATTTTGAAAAATAAGGGAATTGACAACACCTTCTTGGATTATTTTGGGAACACAATTATTTTGTCATACCAAAGATTGGAGCCGTATATAAAAAATTCCCGGGAACAAATCGGCATTACCTCCTATTTCCATTATACATATCTGTATTATTTGGCAAAACAAAGAGAACCTATTTTGGAGCAAGAATGTAAGGATTTGCTCAATAAAGTAGTAGAAAGTAAGATATAAGAATTTTATAATCAACAAATTAAATAATAAATTTTATCACACAATGAAAAAAGCAAAAGGAATCTTATTGGCAATTATTATGTTGTTGTTATCGCCGGCAATGAATGCACAGCGTTGTGCGGTGCTGGAGTTTAAAGCGGGAGTGGGAATCTCCCAAAACGATGTGGATGGAATTTCCGCCATCTTTATCACCTATTTCCGTCCAAACGGCTATACTATGGTGGAAAGGACGCAGATAGACAAGGTTATTGATGAACAGGGCTTTCAGCGTTCCAAGATGACGCAGTCGCAAATGGTGCGTGTGGGGCAGATTTTAAATGTCTCGAAAATCGTGGTGGGCGACATCAATGTGGTAATGGGGCAATACAATGTGGATGTGCGGGTCATCAATGTTGAGACAGGCACAATATCTGCCACCGAAGGAGCCACGTTTGCTACATCGTCCTACCGTTCCAGCATGCAAAGTGTGGCGCAGAAATTGGCGGCCAAGATTGCCATCACGCCAGGCAGCACGGTACAGGCGCAGCAGCCAAGTGCACAGCAGTGGATAGATTTGGGGTTGCCCAGTGGTACACTTTGGAAGTCTGCCAATGAAAAAGGGGGATTCTATACATACGAGGAAGCAGTAAGCAAATTCGGGAACAAGTTGCCAACCAGAGAACAATTGGAAGAATTGAAAGGTATGTGTACTTGGACGTGGACAGGAAGAGGTTATAAAGTGACAGGGGGTAATGGCAACTCCATCGTTCTGCCCGCTGCGGGCTACCGCGGTTGCAATGGCAGTGTGAACTACGTGGGGTCCTACGGCACCTATTGGTCGTCCACGCCCAAAGACTCGGACTACGCTTGGTACCTCGGCATTAATTCGTCGGGAGTGGGCATGCTCGACAGCAACCGTTGCGACGGTCAATCCGTGCGCCTCGTCCAAGGTCAATGATTGCGCGCGCCAGAGCGCAATCGCAAGGCATTAAAATATTGTTGGGTTGTCAAGGATGTGCATTGCAGCCCAACAATGTTTTTTTTACAGATAATGATATGGCTGAATTCGTGGCTGTTTCGTCTTCCGCGGCATCACCTGCGGTGCTCTCCGTACCTGCCGCCCGTACCGCGGGCTGACACACGGGGCTATAATGCGGCCTTCACCCTCCACGAATCATTATTCTGGCGCTTTTCGGAATCGTTGATTTCATAATTCGCAATGCAGAATGCTATCAGTGATTATACACCCAATGGATTTCGTTGTGGTTGATTTCCAACGTTTTGTCTGCATTTTGGGAAATGATGGGTGCGGGAGTTCCTTCACTCCATTTCTGGTTTCCGACCAAGATGCGTGCTTCGTCCCAGAGACCTGATTGAATAAACAGGTCCAATGTTTTCCGGCCGCCCTCCACGATCACCGACTGGATCTTGTCTTCGTAGAGTGCATGCAAGGCTTCTTCCAAATCGTTGGAAATTAGGTTGAAATCGGGAGGAGTGGGGAGATTATTCAAGCGGTTTTTATCCAGCATCAGATATTTTCTCGGATTGTTTCCTGGATAATAGCGTGTGGTGAGTTGCGGGTGGTCGTTAGCATAAGTGTTGTAGCCGATGAGGATGGCCTGTTCTTCGCTGCGCCATTTGTGTGCTATCACGCGCAGTTCTTGGTTCGTTATCCAATAACTGTCTGAGGGTGAATGTCTTACGATGTCCATATAGCCATCAGCCGTTTGGGCCCATTTGAGGATGATATAGGGGCGATGTTTTTTGTGGTAGGTGAAGAAGCGGCAGTTTAGCTTCTCGCACTCTTTAGCTAACACGTTGGTAATCACATCAATTCCGGCATTACGAAGTTTGGATACTCCTTTCCCGTTCACCTTGTCGTGGGGGTCGCAGGTCCCGATGACCACGCGCGGGATGCCCGTTTCGATGAGTTTGTCGGCGCAGGGTGGTGTTTTCCCGTAATGCGAGCAGGGTTCCAGATTGACGTAGATGGTGGATTCCTTGAGCAGTTCCGGCTCTTTCACGGAGCGGAGTGCGTTGATTTCAGCGTGCGCTTCGCCGTATTTCCGATGGTAGCCTTCGCCGATGATGCGGTTGTTGTGTACAATCACCGCGCCCACCATCGGGTTGGGTTGCACGTTGCCCAGTCCCAATCGGGCGAGTTGTAGGCAGCGGTGCATGTATGTTTCGTGTGAGGGCATCTTACATTGTCTTCTCATTGTCAATCACCCATTTCATGTAGAGGAGGGCGGCGACGCTCCATGCTTGCGATATGCAGCCGTTGGGGCGGTGCGGGGGTGCCCCGTCGTAAATCTCGCCGATGGTTGAAATACCGTAGTCTTTGATGTCGCGTTCGAAATCGTAGAATAGTTTTTCGATGACGGGGAGAGCTTTTTTCTGGTGTACGGAAACCAGCGTGTCGGTGAGGGGAATGAGCAGCCAAGGCCAGCAGGTGCCTTGATGGTAAGCGGCGTCGCGCTCTTCCTGGTTGCCGTGGTAGTAGCCTTTGTAGTCGGGGTCGTTGGGTGAGAGAGTGCGCAGGCCTCGGGTGGTGAGCAGCTCTTCGGTGCATTTCTTGAGTATCAGCTGGCGGATTTTCTCGCTGATGGCGGAATAGGGGAGTGCGGCGGCAATCAGCATGTTGGGGCGCACTTGGAAATTCTGGAAGTCGCCATCCACAAAGTCGGCGAGCCAGCCCTTTTCCTTCGACCAGAAAGTTGCTTTGAAGACGGTGGGAAGTGCCTTGACAATCTCTTTCCACTCTTCCACGAATTCTTTGTCCCTGGCCAGTTTTGCCATTTCGCTTGCGAAGCACAAAGCGTTGTACCACAAAGCGTTGATTTCAACTTGGCAGCCGGTTCTCGGGGTGACGGGTTGCCCGTTCACGATGGCGTCCATCCATGTGAGGGCTTTGCCTTCGCAGCCGGCGTAAATCAGCCCGTTGTCCAACATCCTGATATTGAAGAGGGTTCCGTTTTTGTAGGCGGAAATAATGGATTTCATGGCAGGGCCATACTCCTTCCAGATTTTTCTTTCGGTGTGGGTGTAATGGGCGTATGCCTGAAGTGTGCGGATGAACCAGAGGGGCGCGTCCACGGAGTTGTAGGCGTGTTGGTTTCCGCAGCCGATATTGGGGAAGAGACCGTCTTTCAGGTCGTTGAGCATGTTGTCCATGATCTCCTTGCAGAGGTCGGTTTTGCCGAGTGCGAGGGTGAGGCCGGGCAGGGCGATGAAGGTGTCGCGCCCCCAACTGCCGAACCACGGGTAACCGGCGATGACTTCGGTTTTGCCGTTGCGTTTCACGATGAACTGTTCGGCGGCGTTGCGAAGGCAGTTGAAGTAGGTGCTGCGGCCGGTGTGCGACTGGATTTCGTCGTCGTATAGCTTTTCGATGGATGCGGTATTGATTGCCTCGGTGCCGATGGTGATGTAGAGAACCTGGTTTTTCAGTTTCACGGTCAGTTTCCCCGGGTTGAGCAAATCCTCATGTCCTTCGTAGCCCCGTTTGATTTCCTCTTCGTATTCGAAATTCTCGTACCACACGGGCTGATGCTCGTAGTAGATCTCTTCGGAACATTGGATATAGACTGGAGTGTAATTTTCGTACAGACAATACTTTACGCCGTTTTCGCACCAATCGAAGCCGGTGTTCGCGGCATCGTTTTTGTGGGTGAGGCGGTGGATTTGGCGGAAGGCGAGCAGGGGGTGAAACTGGAAAGAGACAGACTCGACATCATCGAGGATGGTGTATTTGATGATCATGCGATCGGCGTTGTTGAGGAAGAGTATTTCGCTTTTGAAGTTGAATTTCCCGACGCGGAAGTAGTAGGTGGGTACGGGGTCGGCCTCGAAGCGCTGCATGTACTTGTTGCCTTTGGGGTCGATGACGCCGCCCTTGTACTGGTTTACGCCGAGGCGGAACTCCATGTCGTTCATGATGACGCTCTCGTTGAGGTTGGAGACGAGCACGTGGCGTTCGTGGTCGATATGGTCTTGCGGCACGATGAACAGGCCGTGGTACTTGCGTGTGTTGAGGCGCAGCAGCGACCTGTTGGCAAAAGAACCGGTGCGGCTGCAGCGGAGGAGTTCGCGTTCTTTGGCGAACTCAATGTTGGATAGTTTCTCCTTGTCAAAAACGATGTAATTCATTTGCGGACTTGAAATTTAATCAGGCGGCAAAGATAACATTTTTTTTTGAGTGGGGGGATGCAATCAAGGTTGTAGAAATTTTAAAATCTGGTATGTGTCATCTGCTCCTCGGCTTCATCGATTAATTTTGTATTTTTGCCGCCTAGAAAACGCTCAGGCAGATGAAGCGTTTCCTGTTTAATTAATCTATCTTAATCTACCGTTATGAAAATGAGAAAAATTCAATTTGTACTGGGATTTCTCCTCTCTTTGGCTCTGGTGGGGAGAGCGCAAGTGGTTACGCCCGGCACGGGGCATGCTTACACATTCGCAGAGTTGGCGGAACTCTATCCCGCTGCCGTCACTGCCGACAGCATGGGAAATGTGCACCTGCTGCAAGACCTCACCCTCTCCGTAGGCGACACACTGCTGATAGAGGCTGGCCTTCAGCGACTGGAACTCCATAATACGTTGACAATCACTATTTCTGGTGCCATCGTCTGTGCAGACCGAACCGACACGCTCGTTGTTGCCGCCCTCCTCGACAACGCCAGCACCGAGCCGTACGAACTCCGTTTCGAAGACGCTCCCGCCAGCACCTTGCAGCAGATCCGGTTCGAGAACGGCAAGGACATCTTCCTGGCGCATAGCGATGTGGCGTTCGTTCGCTGCGAGTTCACGGGATTTGTGGAGGCGGCGGTTCGGATGATGAACTGCAACCCGCGGATCGTCGCCTGTGACTTCCACGACAACCGCGCCGCCGCCGTCAACTCGCCCGCCAACGCAAGTGCGTCGCCGCAGATTCTCAACAGCCGATTCTACAACAATGTGCTCGATAATGCCAACACACCGCAGCTCAACCTCGGCACTGGCGGCGCCGACACCATCCTCATCCAGGGCAACACCATCGAAGGCGTGGCCAGCGATATGAGCGGCGGCATCGCCATCTCCAACCTGATGGGCAGCAGCGAGCTCACTTGTGCTGTGCTGCGCGGCAATCGCATCCTCCACAACCGCTATGGATTCACCCAGAACGGCACCAACATCCGAGTGCTCATTGAAGAGAACGACATCATTGATAACAACTTGGAAACCAACCCGATGAACGGCGGCAGCGGCATCTCCATCTACGGCAACGACACCACCTGCTACGCCCGTATCCGCAACAACACCATCGCCGGAAACCTCTGGGGCGTGACCGCCATTTACCGCTACCATATCGACATGGGTACAGCCGATGACTGGGGACGTAACGTGCTGTACGACAATGGAAACGGCGGCACCACCTATGCCTTTTCCATGAGCCAGTACTCCACCCTCGATGTCACGGCCGTTGGCAACTATTGGGGCGCCAACGACACTGCTTTCGCTGAAAGCGTCATCCTGCACCAGGCCGACAACCCTTCGCTGGGGCGCGTGGAGTTCCTTCCCATCATGCCGTTAGAGCCGACTTTCCTGGGCTTTATGGACATCTATGAAGGCGACACACTCTATTTGTCGGATGCGGATTATGTGCCGGGAATCTATTATGAGGAGTCTGATCCTGATGTCTATTTGTATTTTTATCCTTCGCTCTTTGGATTTTATGCTTTTGAACACGCAGAGAATTGTGAGATTATACCCATCGTGCCGCGAGGTGTGGCCTATGAAGTCGTATCAGATGGGAGCGAATGGGGCGAGTCTTGGTATGGACGCACCATCAACTTCCGTTTTTCTGTACCTCATGGAGATACATTATTGACATCTGTTCATCTATATGTCCAAGATGACGGTGTGGAGGAAGAAGCACTTCCATCTTTGCGCATCTATCCCAATCCCGTGAAAGGAAACCACTTCACGGTGGATGGATGGGGCGATGGAACGGCCGTTGTTACGGTCTATGATGTCAACGGGCGGATGGTCTGCCGTCGCGGGAATGTGCTGCCGGGCAGCACGGTCGCTGTTGGCGGCTGGCGTCCCGGCATCTACTTCGTACAGATCCGGCAAGGAAATGCCCAATGGACAGCGAAGGTGGTACGGTATTAGCAATCAGTTGTTAACGATCTCAAAGTCCATCTGGCGTTTGTTCAAATCCACGGCGATGACTTTCACCTTGATGGTGTCGCCGAAGCGGTAGTTGTGGCCTTTGTGCAAGCCGACGAGCGTGTAGTTCTCCTCGTCAATGTAGTAGAAGTCGTCGGTGAATTTGCGCAGCGGAATCAATCCTTCGCATTTCGATTCCTTGAGTTCGGCGAAAACGCCCCACTTGCCGATGCCACTGACCGTCGCCTCGAATACCTGTCCAATTTTGTCTTCCAGGAACTCCGCCTGTTTGTACTTGATGGAGGTTCGTTCAGCTTCCGTCGCCTTCTGCTCCATCTGTGAGCAGTGCTTGCAGTACTCTTCGTACTCGTTGGCATCCACCGACGGCTGTTTCTGCATGTAAGCGTCCAACAGCCGGTGCACCATCAGGTCGGGATAGCGGCGGATAGGGGAGGTGAAGTGGGTGTAAAACGGAAACGCCAGTCCGTAGTGGCCGATGTTTTCGGTAGAATAGACAGCGCGTGCCATTGTGCGGATCGACAGTTTGCAGAGCATCTCGTATTCGGGCTTGTCTTTTGCCTGCGCAAACATTGTATTGAAGGAGCTTGCCAGCATCTTCGGCGTGCCCGTCTTGAAATCGTATCCGATTTTCTTTACGAAATTCTTGAAAGTCAGCAATTTGTCATCCAACGGCTTGTCGTGGATACGATATACGAAGGTCTTGGGCTCTTTGTTGTTGGGGGTGCGTCTCCCGATTTTTTCCGCCACTTTCTTGTTGGCTAAAAGCATGAACTCCTCGATCATGAAGTTGGCTTCGGTGGATATTTTGAGTTCCACGCTGATGGGTTTGGCATTCTCGTCCAACTTGAATCGCACCTCCTCTGTTTCGAAGTTGATGGCGTTGTTTTCAAAGCGCTTCTTTCTCAGGATTCGTGCCAAAGCGTTGATTGTCAGTATTTCGTTGGCGAGTTTGCCCTCGCCGCTGTCGATGGTTTTCTGTACCTCTTCGTAGCAGAAGCGTTCGTTGGAGTTGATGACGGTGTGCCCGATCCACTCCTTGACCACCTTGGCGTTGTCGTCCATATCGAAAACGGCGCTGAAGCAGAGCTTGTCCTCGTGCGGGCGCAGGGAACAGAGGTTGTTGGAGAGTGCCTCCGGCAACATCGGGATGGTGCGGTCAACGAGATAGACGCTTGTACCGCGTTCGTAGGCCTCTTTGTCGATGAGCGATCCGGGCTTGACGTAGTGCGATACATCGGCGATGTGTACGCCGATGCGGTGGTTGCCGTTGGGCAGTTTTTCATACGAAAGCGCATCGTCGAAGTCCTTGGCATCACTCGGGTCGATGGTGAAAGTGGTGATTTTACGGAAGTCTTTCCTGCCTTTTATTTCTTCAGCAGAAATCTGATTGCCAAGACTTTGCGCTTCAAATTCCACCTCTTTGGGGAAGGTGAGCGGGAAGTCGTTTTCCGCCAAAATGGATTGCATCTCCACGTTGTTGTCGCCGGGTTTGCCCAGTACGTTAATCACTTCGCCGATGGGATTCTTGCTCCCTTGTGTCCAATCCACGATTTTGACGACTACTTTGTTGCCGTTTTTGGCTTTTCTGAGAAGCCGTGTGGGGATGAGGATGTCGCGGCGATAGGAGGAGCTGTCGGGGATGAAGAAGGCGATGCCCTTTTCAATGTGGATGATGCCGACGACTTGTTTCTGGCTGCGTTCAAGGATTTCTACGATTTGGCCTTCCGGTTTGCGGTCTTCGCGGGGCGGAAACACAAGCACCTTCACAAGGTCGTTGGGTAAGGCGTTGCTCATGTTGCGTTCGGCAATGTAGATGTCTTCTTTTTCGCCCTCTTGCAGCACGAATGCCGCGCCGCTGTATTTCACCTCAAGCCGCCCTGTCACGTAGTTGCGGCCCGTGGTGGTCTTGTCAAGGTATTTGCCGTTGATGCGGTATTTGCCGCGACTGGTCTGGATGAGGATTTTGGCACGGACGAACTTCTCGATGATTTTGCGTACTTCCTCGCGTCCTTTCTTGTCGAAGATGTGGATTTTGGCGGCAATCTGTTTGTAATTGAGTTTGTCGTTGGTGCCCGTTAAGGCTTCGATTATTTTGTTTTCAAGGTTTTGCATTTTTTTTGATAGTAGTTAAGTGATTAATAATTAGTGAGTTTGTAGAAATCTAAGTTTTACATTATTTCTGACATGCAATGATTTTTGGCAATAATCCCTCTGTGTTAGGAGTTGTTTTGATCCTATGGAAACTATTGCTGATAGCGGTTGTCATGCCAAAATTTTCTCCATTTCGCCGGAGAGCGGGGCTTCCACTTCAATCATCTTGTGGTTGACGGGATGTTCGAAGATGACTTTGGAGGCGTGGAGGGAGATGGAGCCATCGCGGTTGGAGCGGTGTGCGCCGTATTTCAAATCCCCTTTGATGATGGTGCCGTTGGCGGCCAGTTGTGCGCGTATCTGATGGTGCCGCCCGGTTACCAATGTGACTTCCAACAAAGTGTAATGGTCTAATTGTCTGAGGGTTCTGTATGAAAGTTCAGCTTTTTGCCACCCCTCTTTTTCGGTGTGTGTGACGTATGTTTTGTTGTTTTTCTCGTTTTTCTGCACCCAGTCAATGAGGGTCCGTTCGGGGATGAGCGGGGCTTTTTCGGTCAGGGCGAGGTAGATTTTGGTGATTTTGCGGGCTTTCACCAGTTCGTTCATTCGGGCAAGTGCTTTGGAGGTTTTGGTGAAGATGACCACGCCGCTTACGGGGCGGTCGATGCGGTGGACAAGTCCGCAGAAGACGTTGCCTTCTTTGTGATAACGTGCTTTGAGGTAGGATTTTACGTCGTCAATGAGCGGTTTGTCGCCGGTTTTGTCGCCCTGCACGATTTCACCGGCCATTTTGTTGATGATGATGAGGTGGTTGTCCTCGTAGAGAATTCGGGTGGCGAGATCCATTAATACTGTTCTTTGTCGTTGGGAAATTGCATGGTTTTCACATCTTCAATGTAATTGCCGACGGCGCGGATGATTTCCTCGCTCAGGTTGTGGTATCTGCGAAGGAATCTGGGGGAGAACTGCTGGGTGATGCCGAGCATGTCGTGAAGTACGAGCACTTGTCCGTTGGTATCATGACCGGCGCCGATGCCGATGACGGGGATGTGAACGCTTTCCGTCACCTGTTTGGCTACTTCAGCGGGGATCTTCTCAAGTACAATGGAGAAGCAGCCGAGTTTTTCCAGCAGTTGCGCATCGCTGAGCAGTTTTTCCACTTCGGCATCTTCGGTGGCGCGTACGGCGTAAGTCCCGAACTTGTTGATTGACTGGGGGGTAAGTCCGAGATGGCCCATCACTGGTATGCCGGCGCAGAGGATTCTCTCTATGGACTCGTGAATCTCCTCGCCGCCCTCCAGTTTCACTGCATCGGCTCCCGATTCTTTCATAATGCGGATGGCAGAGTGGAGTGCGTCTTTCGAGTTCCCCTGATAGGTCCCGAATGGCATATCCACTACCACCAGAGCCCTTTCCACAGCGCGCACTACCGATGAAGCATGGTAAATCATCTCGTCGAGGGTGATGGGAAGTGTGGTCTTGTAACCTGCCATCACGTTTGCTGCGGAGTCGCCTACAAGGACGACATCGATTCTCGCAATGTCCAATAGTTTTGCGAGAGAGTAGTCGTATGCAGTCAGCATCGCGATTTTCTCGTTCTCATCGCGCATCCGCTGCAAAATCTTCGTTGTGACTTTATTTACGTCGCTTGATAGATAGGCCATTTTTTATGAATGATGGGTGATGTTGATTAGCAATCAATTTTCTTTTCAATTTGGTACTTGTTTCGGTTGGTGTCGGCACCGGAAATCAGTTCGCCGATGAAGCCTGCGAGAAAGAGCTGGCAGCCGATAATGATCGCAATCAGCGACAGGTAGAACAAGGGCTGATCCGTTACCTGACGGAATATCTCGCCGTTGGATTGCAGCACTAATTTCTTGATGATGAGAATGATAGCGAGAATGATTCCGATGACGAAGGTCACGCTGCCCCACAAGCCGAAGAAGTGCATCGGTTGTTTTTTGAATCGGTTGGTGAAGGTCAGCGTCATCAAATCCAGGTAGCCGTTCACGAAGCGGTTCCATCCGAATTTGGAGGTTCCGTATTTTCGTTTTTGATGGTGAACCACCTTCTCTCCGATTTTCGTGAAGCCTGCCCATTTTGCAATTACGGGAATGTAACGGTGCATCTCGCTGTAAATATCGATGTTTTTCACCACCTCGTTGCGGTAGGCTTTCAGCCCGCAATTGAAGTCGTGAAGTTTGATGCCGGAGATGCGGCGCGTTGTCCAATTGAACAGCTTGGAGGGGATGTTTTTGAGCAGTACATTGTCGTAACGCTTTTGTTTCCAGCCGGATACGACATCGTAGCCTTCGTTGATAATCATCCTGTACAGTTCTGGAATCTCGTCGGGGCTGTCTTGCAGGTCGGCATCCATCGTGATGACCACATCCCCTTGGCATACGGCGAAAGCGGTGTTCAGGGCGGCGGATTTGCCGTAATTTCTGCGGAATTTGATGCCCTTGATATTCGGGTTCTTGCTATGAAGCTCTTCAATCACCTTCCATGAACGGTCGGTGGAGCCGTCGTCCACCATCACGATTTCGTAACTCAATGTCTGTTCCGCCGTAACGCGTTCAATCCATGCCGTCAATTCGGGAAGGGATTCTTCTTCGTTGTATAATGGGATAATAACAGATAAATCCATCTTTTAATCTTTTAATCTCTTAATCTCTTAATCTTTGCTCTCGCCTTCTTCCTCCTCGTTGTCCGCGCTGCACACTCTTTTTTCTTTTCTGTAAAGGAAAAGCGCGACAAAGATGTTCAGGAAAATCCCGTAGATGAGAATGCTAAGCATATTGGATACCGCAAGGGCCGTGGCATCCCTGTAAAAGGGAATCGTGCCTTTTCCTCTTTCGTTTTCAATTCTGTTGGCAAAAACATCTATCGCATGAATGCTGTCGTAGGAGGCTGCAACGATTTCCAGGCTGGTCGTGTCAATTTTAATGTTGTTGGGAAGCGATTTTGTCAGTGCATGGAGGGTGGACTCCGCTTCAAAGTTGAAGGAGTCGAGGCGGTAGGTGCGGCTGCGTTGAATAAGTTGCTTTTCAAAAGCGTCCATAATGACCTGGAGACCGCTATCCACCTTCTGATACTCGGCCGTGTCGATTTCGGTTATCGCCTCCTGCTTGATGACGGCCTTCCGAACCTCGGTGCAGTAATGACGGATTTCCTTCGTAGAGACCGTGTCTTTTCCGATGGCTGCTTTCCTCAGTTCGAAATTCTTGTCGTTGACTTTGTCAATCCCCTTCGGGTCAATGTAGTTATAATGAATCAGATAGTAGCCGAAAGCAACGATGGCGGCCACGAACACGATGCCGATGCCGACGACAAATGCTTTGGGAAAGGAGATGACCCCGTCTTGCAGCTTGTCGCGCACCTCCTTGATGCCGAGGTATAGCAGGAACACGATGCACGCCACCACTGCAAATTCCACCACAGGCCCGAACTCATAGTCGATGCTTTCCCCGAAATAGGTGAGCAGTTTAATGAGAGAAAGCCCTGCTCCAAGCAAGGCTCCCCATTTTAATGTCGTAATGATTTTCGAATGATTTTTCATAAGGATAATCCCAGGTATCAAACGTATGGGTTAGTTTGATTTGTAGAAGACGTGTCTGCGGTCAACGATTTTGGCATCGTGTTGTAAATCGTTGTAAACCAATGATTTAACGATAGTGATGAGGTTGTCGCCTTGTTGCAGTCTTTGTTTGAGAGTGGTCATGAAAGCGGTGTTCATCATTGCGTTTTCATTCATCGGCTGGGTGTTCTTTTCCACTTTTTGAACGGCTGCGAGGAACACTCTGTTTTTGCCGCTGACGATGTTGGCTTTGCCGTCGGCGGGGAGGGCGGCGATTTTGCCTACCACTGCGGTTTCAAGCATTTGGTTGAATTCGGAGAAGTTGATGTTCATGGAGTCAACTCTTGCTTGATATTTGGCTGCGAGGGCTGCCATATTGCTACCGGCGAGTTCTTTCTTCAGTTGTTCTTCCACTGCGGCGGCTCTCTTTTCAGCCTTCACTTCAGCAATGACGCGTTCTTTCACGTCTTCGAATTTGGGGTCTTGCGCTTTGACGATGGATTTGATACCTGCGATGATGTACGCGTCGTTATCCACGATGCGTTCGCCGGTCATCTGGTTGAAGTGGTAAATCTGACCTTTGAATACGGTGGTTGAAACCTGATTTGTTTTGTTTTGGATTTTCTTGTCTTCGTCGAATGCCCAGCTGATGGCGGGACGGCACATCAACATAAAGTTGTAGTTGTCGAGTGAAACGGAACTTTGCATATTGGTGACATCGGTTCCGTGAACGAGGATGGCGCTTTCTTTTTGTGCGATTTCGTTCATCTTGGCTACGTCTGGGCTGTTTTTGGAGATGTTGTTGGCTTTGGCGCGGGCGAGTTTGTCAGTTTCGTTGGAGATGCGAACAGGTACAGGATAGAGCACGTATTGGCGTTTTTCCATGAATGCTCTTTTGTCCATCACTTGGAATACAATGTAAACGCCATTTTGTTCTTGTGCGAATACGTAGGTTTGGCCGTTTGCGGTGGCCATCAAGTTGTTGTACAAGTTGTGGCTGGTGGTATCGGTGGCCACATCGGTAAACCAGAACGTGGTGTCGTTGCCGAAAGCGTTCGGATATTTGCTCATCAGGGCGGCAGCTGCGCTCATCGGTTGTCCGTTGATGGCGTTTGCGATACTGTCGGCCAATGATTTGGCGTCCTCTTTTGTGCGGGTGGACTTGCTGTTGGCGTTTCCTTCCACTTTGAAGTCAACGGCGAGACCGATTACTTGGATGGAGTCGGGGCGGACGGACACGGCATTGATTTTACCGAAGTAGTACATGCCGTTTTCATACATAGCGGGAGAGATGAAAGTGCCTGCGCCATGAGTGTAGATGAAGGAGTCAAGGAGGGCTGGCATTTTCGGGGGATTCTGTTCGTTGGTGTAGAACTTGGCGTAAGCGGTTTTGCCGCGTTCCAAATAGAGGGCTGTGTCAATTTGGGCGAAGCTGGCTTTTTTGTAATCGTAGTTGAATACGTTGTGGAGGTTTTGTTGCGCGGCGTTGTAGTTGAATACGCGTTTGCGGTCGATTTTGACTTCGTTTTGTGCGAAGTCGTTGAGGCTCGCGCTTTGTTGGAAACGGCTGTAAATGGCTGACACAGTGTCTTTGACTGCTTTGGCATCTGCTTCGCTTGCTGCAATCGGAACCACTGCGAAATCGATGTCCCTTACGGTTGTATGGGTGATGAAATGATCTTTGTAGGCTTTGAAGTACTCTTGGGCTTCGCTGTCGCTGACTTCGATTTTCAGTTTGTCGAATGCCGGATTGTTGATGTCAATGCTGGCGAGGTTGACGGAAATCTTGTCGTTGTCCTTGTTCATCTGTTCCATCAGGCTTTTTGAAAAATAGAGCGAGTTGGCGGCCAATCCGAAGTAGGTGTTCTCCTTGGCATCCATCACGGCGATTCTTTCGATGGCTTTATAAATATTGTAAATGTCGCCCTGGCCGCGATAGTCGTTGATGTTCTCGAAAGCTTGAATGATTTGTTCGCCGCTGGCACCCTGTTGGACGAATTTTTGCGCTACGCTGAACAGATAGTATTCTGCGTTGTTGGTCGGCTGGCTTTTCAAACTACTGGTGAGTTTTTCATTGATGCCTTCAATCATTTCGTCTGAAAAACCCATGCCGAGTTTGTTGAGTTGTTCGTCAAGAAGGGTTTCGTGTTTGAATTGTTCCCAAGTGTATTCGTGGATTTGGGCGTCGAAATCCTCGTCGCCTGAAATGTTGTCCTGAAGGAAGGAGAATAACAGTCTGTTTTGTTCGTAATAGGTCTGGTATGTGTTGTCGCGGTCGTATCTCACCTTGTTGTCATTCACCTGTACCACGAGATATCTATTGGTGATGGAAGGGATGACGTGGGTAAGGTCACCCACGATGAATGCGAGCAGTGCAATACCGATGATGATCATTAATGCTACTCCATGCTTGCGAATTTTGCCAATTGCTGCCATAATCTTTCTTAAATGTTATTAGTTTACTTATATTCTATATTACAAAATTTAGGGCGCAAAATTACGATTTTTTTTTCAGTTTTGGATGGACTGCCTATTTTTTTTTCCAAGGGTGTCCTAACAAGGCTTCTGCTTTCGTAATATCTTTGTTTACAATGTATTCTCTGATTTTAGACGAACGGACTTTGTTGTCTGACAATATAAATTCAGGGATGAGGATGATTTCAATTCCCTTTTTTGCGCATATTCCCTGCATCGTTTTACAATTTCCCTCCCGATTGTGACCTACGTTGTGGTTGGGGCCCATGACCAGCGCCTTCACACCGATTTTTTCAGTTAAAAAATCCAAAAAATGTGCGAATGAGAGTTTGGAAAAAGCAATCGTGAATGGAATGACGATTAGATTGTCAATCTCTTCCGCCGCAATCAGTTCGATGTTTTCTTCTAAGGTGTTGATGAGGAAAAAATCCTGCTCCGGATGCAGAACCTGCTGAGGATGAGGATGAAACGTGATGACGATGCTTTCCCCTTCGTATTTTTTTGCACCCGCTTTCACATATTCCAGAATCTGCTGGTGGCCGAGGTGCACCCCGTCGAACGAGCCGACCGTGACGACCGGATTAACAAATTTGGGCAGATTCTCTAAACTTCTGAAAATACGCATCTCTTTCTAATTTCTAACACTTAATGCATTGCGTAATGCATTGCCTATCAGCATGAACGAAAGCACCAACAGCATAATAGCGATGCCTGGGATGATGGCCAAGTAGGCATTGTCCAAGACGATGTAGGCGTAGTTCTCCTTCATCATCATGCCCCACGACGGGGTAGGGGGCTGCACGCCGATACCAAGGAAGCTCAAACCGGCCTCCATCAGAATGGCGGACGAGAAGTTGGAGGCGGCAATCACAATCACTGTGCCCGACACATTGGGCAGAATGTGTTTCCAAATAATGTGCAAACTGTTGTAGCCCAGTGCTTTGCCGGCCTCTACGAACTCTTTTTCGCGCAGACTGATGATCTGTCCGCGCACCACCCTCGCCACATCCACCCACATGGTGAGCCCGATGGCCATGAAAATCTGCCAGAAGCCTTTGCCTAATGCGAAGCTGATGGCGATGACCAGCAGCAGTGTGGGGATGGACCAAACCACGTTGATGAACCACATCAGCACATCGTCCACCCAGCCGCGGAAATAGCCCGCAATGGATCCGATGAGGATGCCGATGACCAGCGCGATGAACACCGAGATGCCGCCCACCGCCAGACTGATTCGCGTGCCGATGAGCAGTTGGCTGAGCACGTCGCGCCCGTAGCGGTCGGTTCCTAAGATGAATTTCTTTGTTATAACCGGCTGGTCGTCACATATTTCGCTGCGCTTATACCCGATTTCAGCTTCCTTGCCGGCATCCAACAGGTGTACGTAAACCGAGTCGCCAACTTCGCGGTAACGCTCAATCGGAATGGTCTGGTAGCGGTCGGGTTGTCCGAAGAGCATTTTGTGGAATACGTTGCATTCAGGAACCTTTTGTGGCTGTTTCACTTGCAGCATCTTCACTGTGAATCCTGGATTGCGGATGGCGATTTCCAGTTGCTGGTGGTTACAGTAAGGGGAGTGGTCGGGCGTAATCAAGTAGCCGAGGACTGCCACTACGATCATCAGTAGGATGTATCCCAGGGAAATAAGCCCCTGTTTCTCCTTCCGAAAACGTTTCCATGTCAGTTCGGAAAGAGAAACAGCCTTGTATTCCTTCTTTTTTCTAAAGTGTTTGATGGTTTTCTACTTTCGTAAATGCAAATTCCCCTATTTTTTCAGCATGATTTCGATGAACGGGTTGAAGTAGTTCTCGCCTTTGCCTACGACGCCGGCGAGTCCTTTTCCGCCGGTTTTGCTACGTTTCACATCGCCGAAGATGCCTTTTTCAAGGGCACTGAAGAGTCCTTCCTTAACGATTTGCTGTAACAATTCAATGGTGTTGTCGAGCACGGTCTTGGCACGTTGGCGGCAGATGCCACCTTCGCGGAATTCCATCTCCTCGCCGATGCTGCGCATGTCGTTGAAGATATAGCGGGCGTTCTCGATGGAGAGATAGCGGTCGGACATGAAGGGGGTGTGGATGGCCTCTGTGGGCATACCGAGAAGCTGGATGCCCTGGTGGGTCCAGATGCCTATGATGTTGAAGAGGGCGTCTTGGATGTGCCCGCGGAAGATGTTGCCGGTCATGAATTTTGTCGGAGGCATGTACTTGAGCGTGGCCTTGGGGAAGATCTCTCGGGTCATCTGCGCCTGCGCGAGTTCCAGTAGGAAGCCGTTCTCCAAACCGGGATCCATCTCAAAGGCGTGGCCGAGGCCCATCTGCTCTTCGGGGAGGCCGGCTAAGAGGGCGAGTTGCTCGTTGATGAGGTCGGAGGCGAGTACGGTGTGGGCGGCTTCCACTGCATCGGCGGTGGTGAGGTAGTTGTCCTCGCCTGTGTTGATGATGACGCCGGCGAAGCCGTTGATTACGCGGGAGAAGAACTGGTCGATGAGTGTGCGCTGCGGGTTGATGTCTCGGAAGAGGATGCCGTAGAGTGCATCGTTGAGCATCACGTCAAGTCGTTCAAGTGCGCCCATTGCGGCGATTTCCGGCATGCAGAGTCCTGAGCAGTAGTTGCAAAGGCGGATGTAGCGTCCTACTTCCTCGCCCACTTCGTCGAGGGCCTTGCGCATGATGCGGAAGTTCTCCTGCGTGGCGAAAGTACCGCCGAACCCTTCGGTGGTTGCACCGTAGGGCACGTAATCAAGCAGGCTTTGTCCGGTGGTGCGGATTACGGCGATGACGTCGGCACCCTGCCGCGCACCTGCTTGCGCTTGCACCACATCCTCGTAAATGTTGCCTGTGGCTACGATGATGTAGAGGTACGGCTTGGGCCCTTCGCCGATGGTGCTCAGATATTCGTTGCGCTTGGCTACATTGCCGCGGATGCGCTTGATGCAGGCGTCAATGTGGGGCTGAACCGCCGCTTTGATTTTGTCTGTCGGGTTGATTTTCAGTTTGGTGATGTCCAAATTGCCGGTGGAGATGGCTTCTGCAATCTCTTGTGGGGTCTTGCCTGTTTCAAGGATGGCGTTGCCCAAATAGAAAAGTACGCCTTCTTTCAGAACGCCCTTTTCCTGTAGTTCGTTCACCACCACATTCGGCAGCGGAACGTCGTTGTTGTCGGTGCCGTCAATGCCAATCAGTCGGCACAATGTGCGTTCCACGGTCACTGTGGTGTATTGGTCCACGAAATTCTGTACGTCGGTGGCAATTGTCCCAGCCAACTTCTTTGCATACTTGACTTTCTCAAAATCAAGGCCTAATTTGCTTTTCTCCATTATTCTTTAATTGTATTTATTTAATTCAAATATAATTCATTAGTTCACAGTTTCTACCTTTATTTCACGCCGAATTCCAGAATGGCGAACAGAATGGCTACGAGGAAAGTGACGAGTAGGATGCCGCGTCCGGTGCGGTCGTATTTCAGTTTCAGCAGATAGTGGCGCATGGTGAAGACGCTGGGGATTAAGCTCAGCAGGATGAATTTCTGTACCATGTCGATGCCGATGATTTCTGTTGGCTGCTTGCCGGTGAGGGAAAGCACGAGTGCGACTACGCCGTAAATGACGCCGAAGGTGGCTGCGGGGACGATGAATCCGATAAGGATGCCCATGCCGATGGAATCCTTGCGGAGCCAATTGACGAGACCGCCTCTGCGGTCGTTGTTGATGATTGTCTCTCCCGTCGGTTGTGAAGTGTTTTCAGAGGTCGCTTCTGTTGTGTATTTGGGGTCGAATTCTTCGCTCATTCTTCTAAAAATTTGATTTTCTTAATATGTTGGTGGGCGGTCAGGTCGTGATGGACGGGCTGTACGGAGACATAGTTGTGTTGTAGTGCCCACTCGCAGGTGTCTTCGGCGAGATCGTTGTTTTCGAGCCAGCCGGATAGCCAGTAGTATTTACCGCCGTAGGGGTCGGTGCGTTCAATCAGTTCTTCGTGCCAATAGCCGAGTGCTTGCCGAGTGATGCGTACGCCCTTGATTTCCTCCAATGGAGCTTTGGGGATGTTGACGTTCAGCGCGGTGAAATCGGGTATTTTGTTGGCCAGCACCTTGCCGATGATTTTCCTGACATAAACCTGGGCGGCTGAGAAGTCGGCGTTGGGGGCGTAGTCGAGTAGTGAGAAGCCGATGGCGGGGTGGTTTTCCACGCTGCCTTCCATGGCGGCGCCCATTGTGCCGGAGTATAGTACACTGGCAGAAGAGTTGGAGCCGTGGTTGATGCCTGTGGCTATCAGGTCTGGCTTCCGGTCTTTGAGGATTACCTTGAGCCCCAGCTTCACGCAGTCGGAAGGCATCCCGTTGCTGCGATAGTAGCGGGTTCCGTCCTCGTCGGTGCGGTAGAGTTTGAGTCGGAGCGGGGTGTTCATGGTGATGGCATGGCTTGATGCGGAGCGGGGGCCGTCGGGAACCACCACCACCACTTCGCCAAATTCCTTTGCCACGTCAACCAATGCCTGCAAGCCTTTGGCCTCGTGGCCGTCGTCGTTGGAGATTAATATCAGAGGGCGTTGATTCATGTTTAATTGTTGGTTTTGTTCGGTTTCGGCTGATTGTCCCAGATAACGATTTCTTCCATGTCTTTATTGTAGAATTTGTAATGGAGGAGATGTAC
The DNA here is from genome assembly GCA_017506175.1 of Bacteroidales bacterium. GTDB lineage: Bacteria > Bacteroidota > Bacteroidia > Bacteroidales > WCHB1-69 > UBA1756. The sequence continues at coordinate 36,131 of JAFVNW010000018.1, forward strand.
GTCGTTGTTCTGTTTCAATCGAATCCATTTTTTGTATTTCATAAACCACTTTACCTGTTTGCTTATCAGACCTTTGGTGAGATATGCGTATAAAATGGGGTGTACTTCGATGGTGATTTGGGTCTCAACTTGTTTTTGGAGCAGGAAGTCAATCATGTTGTCGAGATTCTCTTCGAACAAGATGGCGGGTTTGATTTTGCCAGTGCCGTAGCATACGGGGCACTGTTCGAGGATGTCGATGTTGGTAACGGGGCGGATGCGCTGGCGGGTGATTTGCATTAGGCCGAACTTGCTGAGTGGCAGCACGGTATGTCGGGCACGGTCGGATGCCATCAGTTCCTGCATCTGTTTATAGAGGGTAGTGCGGTTGGCGGCGAGGCCCATGTCGATGAAGTCGATGACGATGATGCCGCCGATATCGCGGAGGCGCATCTGTCGGGCGATTTCCGCGGCGGAGGCCATGTTCACCTGCAAAGCGTTCTCTTCCTGCGAGTTGGAGGACTTGACGCGGTTGCCGCTGTTGACGTCAATTACGCACATCGCCTCGGTCTGTTCAATCACGAGGTAGATGCCGTTTTTGATGGTGACGATTTTCCCGAACGATGATTTGATTTGTTTGGCGACGTTGAAATGTTCGAAAATCGGTGTTTTTTCCTTGTAGAACTTGACGATATCGGAGTCGTTGCCGTGGTTGACGAAGGACTTGATGTAGTTCTTTGCTTCATTGTACAAGTCTTTGTCGTCCACATAGATGGCGTGGAAAGAGTCGTTGAGGAGGTCGCGGATGAGGGCGGAGGTGCGGTCGAGTTCGCTGGCGACTTTGCTGGGTGCTTGTGCGGTGGCGAGGCGATCGGTCAGGGCGCGCCAGTTGTTGGTGAGTTGCTCGATGTCTATTTGGAGTTCTTCGGCGGAGCAGCCTTGAGCGAAGGTGCGCACGATGATGCCGAAGTTCTTGGGTTTCAGTCCAGTGGCGATTTGGCGGAGCCGTTTGCGTTCAGCGCTCCCTTTGATTTTCTGGGAGAGGAGCACTTTGTCGCCGTAGGGGACGAGCACGCAGTAGCGGCCGGCGAAGGAGACACCCGTAGTGACGCGTGGCCCTTTGGTGGAAATGCTCTCTTTGGCAATTTGTACGAGGATGGTCTGCCCTGTAGTGAGCACATTCGTAATATTGCCGACTTTTTCAATGGCGGGTTGGCGGGTGACCGCGGAGAGGCTTCGTTTGCCTCCAGAAGTCACATTCTTGACGAATTCGTTGAGAGTGAGTGTGTCGGGGCAGATGTCCAGATAGTGTAAAAAGGCGTCTTTGTCGCTGCCGATATTGACGAAAGCGGCATTGAGCCCAGGCATGATTTTGCGGACTTTCCCGAGGTAAACGTTGCCGACACAAAACTGCTCGGACAGTTTTTCCTGATGGAGTTCCACCAGTTTCTTGTCCTCCAACAGCGCAATTTGCACTTCGGTCGGCTTCGCGGTGATGATTAATTCTTTCGTAACTTCAGCCATAATATAGATTTAGGAGATAAAAAAGAAAAAAAACTAAATTGCAATATGAAATTGCAACTTAGTTTTATCAATGACATAAGAAACGAACATTACTTCTTCTTATGTCTGTTCTTTCTGAGGCGTTTTTTACGCTTATGAGTTGACATCTTGTGTCTTTTTCTCTTTTTACCGCTTGGCATTGTAATAAAATTTTAAGGGTTAGTTTATTAAGGTTATTTTACTTGATCTGCGAAAGTTTTGCAAGGTTTGAAAGCCGGAATGTCGTGAGCCGGGATTTCAATGGATTTCTTAGCCTGTATGTTACGGGCGGTCTTTTTAGCGCGATGTTTAATGATGAAACTGCCAAATCCTCTCAGATAGACATTGTCTTTTTTCGTTAAAGAATCTTTTATTGTATCCATAAATGATTCAACAACGGTTCCAACAGTGCTTTTGTCCAAGCCGGTCTTGTTGGCGATTTCATTTACCATTTCTGCTTTTGTCATGATTGATAAAGTTTAAATATTAATACTGGTTTTAATAATATGTTTTAAAATTTACGCTCGTTGTTTTTTGGGGGTGCAAAAATACAATTTTTATTTTAATCTGTATCAATCAATTACAAATTTTTTTTTTACCCCTTCGAGATTCGTCGATTTGTTGATTTGTGGAGCTGTTTAATTGTCGGACAGGTATCAGGTGTCCTGTTTTTTATTGGCATTCCGCCAATATTTTGTCGGCGAGGCGGCTGGCGCCGATGCGGAAGTAGCGGTTGGTCAGCCATTTTTCGCCCAAGACATTCTCGAGGATTTTAAGGAAATCGATGGCGGTTTTTGCATCGGAAATGCCTCCGGCGGGTTTCATGCCGACCATTTTGCCGGTGGCTTCATAATGTGCTTTGATGGCGTCGAGCATCACGAGGAAAGCCTCTGGAGTAGCGTTGACAGCGATTTTTCCCGTGGATGTCTTGATGAAGTCAGCGCCTGCTGCAATGGCAATCTGGGATGCTTTGTATATATTGTCGGCTGTTTTCAGTTCGCCGGTTTCCAGAATCACCTTGAGGTGCGCCTGTCCGCAGGCTGCTTTGATGGCGGCGATTTCGTTATACACGGTCTGGTAGTCGCCCTCAAGGAATTTGCCGCGGGAGATCACCATGTCGATTTCGTCGGCGCCTTGGGAGACGGCATATGCCACTTCGGCGATTTTTATTTCAATCGGAGACTGACCTGCGGGGAATGCGCCTGCTACGCAAGCCACATGCACATCGGTGTCTTTCAGGATGGATTTGGCTTGGGCGGCGAAGGGGGGATAGACGCAAACGGCCGCAGTGGTCGGAATCTGTCTGGCCTCATCGCGGAAGTTCAGCGCTTTTTCGCACAATTGCTGCACCTTCGCTTTGTTGTCGGAACCTTCCAATGTGGTCAGGTCGATGACATTCAGAATGAATCGGTAAGCCTTCGGATAGTCGAAGAATTTGAGGTCTGATGCGGTATAGGCCGCGATTCTCTCTTGGATTTGCTCGTCCGTAAACGGATAATTTTTAAGTTCAGAATAAGCCATAGTCAGTTGTTTTAAAACGGGCGGCAAAAGTACAATTTTTTTCTAAATCGCCGTCTCGGTTGTTATTCAATTAAAGATGTTACATCTGCTCATTCACGAGCTTGTTCATCTCGCGCGTATCTGCTTGACCGAGGCTTCGACTTCCTTGCCGTTGATGAAGAGTGTCACTCTTCGGGTGCTGCTGTTTGCCATAACTTGATGTTTTGGCAAAGTTGGCACAAATGCCCGTCACGGGTTGGGACGGTATAAGAAAACCGCAGTCGTGGTTTTTGACTACGGTTTTGTTTCCTTGATGTCCGCGACAACGATTGCAGCGGTTATGAGTACGGAGTGCGAAATTTGAGCGGAAAGCGTGCCCGGTCGCCCAAAGAAAGAAAAATACTTTTCTATAGCTTGCATTACTTTTTGTTTTTACGGTGTTAGTTGTAGCGTGAATTTTCTTGTTTTTCTTTTCGTTTGTTTATTTTTTCCTGTTCTTTAGCACGATACTTCAACCACTTTTTAGTATAATGACATTCTGGCATGCCCTCTTGGCCCAATTGCCGACCTATAAACAACAAAATCTCATATTCTTCAATCGTACTTGGTGATACTTCCTTTTCCCACGTATAACCAAAATGCGGCACTCCAATTCCACCTACTACTATGGTTGTGTCGGATGTAAAAACCTCAGCTTTTGTCATATTTTCGGATATGGAATCTAAATGAATGAACATTCCAGGGGAATAAGGCAACGGCTTGCCAAACCTAAAATACATTTTTGATCCAACATCATAATAATTTCTCAATAATGCATCATTTTTAATATTCTTGCTAAGTATATCCTTCTCATAATCTTCCTTGGCATACACTATATATCCAATTAGAGAATCGTCTATATTAATTATAGCTTTCTTTACATCCTCAATACCAGCATCAAAAACGTAGCTTGTCGGATTAGGAACCAGAAGTTTCTCTTTGGTGTAACAACCGATAGTTAGCACGGATATTGTGATAAATAGCAAGCCTATTAGTGTCTTTTGCATAGTTTATGTTTTTGATTTAAAATTATGATTAATGTAAATATTGCAATTGTATTATTGCCTTTCCCATAGTGTGTGATTATGGATCAATTAAACCAACGCCTTCCCCTTTTTGCTGATTAGAATTAGGCTTTATATCCATTCCTTCCATAATAACATTCTTTACATTTTCAACAGCCTCTTTCATCTGTGCATCTGTAGGATTTATATCTCCCTTGTGATGTTCAATCCATTTACGGGGATTTAATCCCAAATCGTTCACTCTCGGTTCATACGAGCCATCTGAATTTTTTGTAGCATGTGCTGGACAAACAGCATCCATCATTGTGTGGGCAGCTAGTCCAAGATATTCATAATCTCCTGTTTTTTTGTAATCAGCGATATTCCTATTTACAAAATCTTGGGCTTGACTTTTAGCGTCTTCGGAGGAAACATTTGGATCACGCATGTAATGTATAAAAGATTTGCTAGTTCCTTGATTTCCATTAAGGAATCCATCTGCTTTATTGCTTCCTTTTTGCATTCCTTTAATCATAGCGTCTGCATCCTTTTTAGATACATACCCATCCCGCACTAATTCATTTACGGCAGTTTTAATCATTTTATGATGAACGCTTTTTGACCATTCCCCATTCGGGTCCTTCAACACTACCGGATTGTTGGCACAATAGGCATACGGACTCACTCTCGGGTACTTATCGCTCATCGGGTCCACACTCAACCAGATGGAGAGTGTGGGGTGGTAGTGCCGGGCAGCAGGAGAAGGTGAAAATTGAGAACTGAAAGTGGAAAGGTGGTGGGGCATTTTAGAAAACAACATAAAACGAAAAATCCGCTAAACGTTCAAAGTAGTCTTCAAAAGATTCTTTAATATATCCTTTTTCCCGCAGAATCATGGACGTTTCATGAGGATTCATCACATATTGATAATAGTAATATTGCATAGCAACACTTACCCAAAATTCAGAAAAAACCAATTGTGGGTCACGGCAAAGCGAGTCGATTTCTTTTTCATGCATTTCCATAAAAGGTCTGATTGAATCAAGCATGGAGCAGATATATTTGTTTCGCATCACTGTGTCATTTTGAAAATGATATTTTGCTGCGTAGAATCGGTCGCAATCAACGCTTTTTTGATACGGATAGAACGTTTTTAGCGCATACTCGTATTTTTTTGCAAACTCAATAGCAGCATCATAGTCCCGTGTATAAGAATAGAAGCGCAATACATAATAGCCTAACATCCTGGTCCAAGTTGTATCGTCACAAGTCTTAATGGCACGCTTTGTTTTGTTGAGACCTTTTTTTAAATGTTCCAATTGATTGTCTGTTGCATACAGCTCAATGCATTGATCAGCGTAATATTGTGCATTATGCCATTTGCTATGCTTGTGTGAAATCCGTTGGACTTTTTCTTTCTTGTGTGGATTTTTCTCACGCACATCCCAAGTAATTACAACTTGTCCAAAGACACTGATGCTATTTAAAAGTAATGTAAACAAAATGATTCTTTGAAATACTTTCATGATTTTATCGTAAAATAGGTGTAATCATAGTTCCCCTTGCCCATAATAATACAGTTGACTTCTATTCTGACTCTTTTCACGCCAACGCCCCAGACCTTGTGAAGCTGAAAAGTTGACGTTGCAAAGTTACCTATTATTTTCTTGTTTTCAACAGTTTTTTTACCATCCTTCATTATTTAGAATTTTGGTTCGAAAAAAAACCTTACTTTTGCGGAAGAAAATAGATGAAAAAGCATATATCATTACAAATAAAACAGCTATTCGCGCGATTGGCAACAACAAATCTGGGACAAGCATCGCCACATCAAGTTTGCATATTATGGTTTCAACGACTAAATATGTATTGGAGAAGACAAATGATGAAACGTATAGCCGTTATATTATCCTTGCTATTTGCTTCAGCATCCTATTGCTGTGGCCAGCATGACACCTACTCACTTTTATTAGTGAATGGCAAACCATTGAATCCTTTTGATTCAGATGTTCTGGTTCAAACAGAATTAGATTCGCACACATTCTCTTGGACCTACAGTAGTACGATGGGGTTTCACTTGGATTCTGCGACTTGTGCTTTCCTGCAATCCATGCCTGATGGTAGTCGTATGGACTTACAATTTACTCTTTATAAGAATATCAACACTTCCCATACAGAAAGAAAATATACACGAACAATTTCGCTCTATGTAAGGGAACTTTTTAATGATGATTCATTGTTAGTCATTGACCTTGGCGAAACTAAATTCTCTTCTAAAAACGCTGGCAATTACTTTTTTCTGCCCTATCCAAATGCATACCACACTACGTATCTCACTTTATATGTTTTGTTTAACAATGTCTTTTTATACAGAGGAGAAATTCAGGGAATAATGCTTCCTGAGTATTCAGAACTATCATTTGAATACCTCCCAGGACATATAGTTGGGGATTTTACACATACAGATTCTTGCATTGACACGATTAACATCTCAAGGATGACACTGCAAATCAATAACAAGCAATATGAAATTAGCACTAATTGGTCTGGAAGAAATTCACTATACCTATTTATACAAGAACGTGGTAAAAAAATCAAGACAGCATTTTTCAATGGATATATGGTTTCCGATAAGTTTCATATTATTCGTAATAAATGTTTTTGGTAAAAGACGATATCCATCAAATCCCCGAATAATTCTCAATTTTCAGTTCTCAATTTTCAATTTATTCGTATTTTTGCCCCGTTGTCCGTAACGAAGTCCAAGTGGGCGGAAAACGGGCGACAGACATATATAAAAGGCGTTGAGTCAACGTCTTATCTGCGGCGTATCGAATCTGGTAAATTCAAAATCTCCCGCACGGTAAGGCAGTGTTCAATGTCCATTGGTGTGTGATATTTATGCACAGCGTGGGCTTCGGCATTGCTTATCTTCGGGAAAAGGCAATACCAGAGCCTGATACGCGGGATGAGCGATGAACTTAAGGATCCCGAGCTTTTTTTATGTGTTTAACAAGTATATGTATTTTTAAACTGCGCTGGGATTCCGCAGGAAATGAAAAGAAACAAAACAATATGTTCAAAAATTTCAAAAAAATCGGAATCGTTTGCCTCGTTCTGGTAGCTATGGCGGCTTTTTCATCCTGCTCTAAACCTGAAAAGCAAATTATCGGAAAATGGAAAATCACGGAAGCATCACTAAAACACAATGGCTATGAGGAAGAGGATGAATTTGACGACAAAGGTGAAATATGGATCTTCAAAGAGAACGGAAGTTGCGTATTGCACATTTTTGGGCAAGATTTCGAAGGCCACTACACTGTCAAAGATAATACCTTGGCCATTAATGTTGAACACTTTTTCATCACGTACGATGAAGAAGCGTGTGTAACTTCTTCTGCTCTTGATATTGATGAAATTAATAAAAAAGAAATGTCAATATCAGGTACTATTTATGCTCACGGAAGTGATTTTGGCAATGGGAAAAAGTTCAAACTTTCATTCGAGTTTGAGAAGAAATAACTACGTTTTGAAGTAGCGAATTCTCATACATGAGGAGGCGAGAGCGGGTAAGCAAGTCTTGTTCCGTTCTCTCTCTTTTTTCTATGAAATTGGGAGCAAGCTCAATTTAGGGCGTTAGTGGGAGTTCCTTTTTGAATGAAGGAGATTTTGCTCACATCCTCGCAATTCGAACAGCACCATTCCGCCGACATCGTGATGCTCAGGCTCCAGCCTACCATAAAGCGTGAATGGACGTCTATGATGGCGAAAAGGTACATAAAACCGCGCCTCATGGGAATATAGCTGATGCGACGGGCTTGTACAGATGCTTCTTCCACTGCGCAACTTGGTTGGGGTGCAGTTCATACTTCTTGCACAGTTCCGACAGGGTCTGTCGTTACTGCATCGCTTCCAAGGCGACCTTCGCCATGAACTCCGCCGTGAATTTCCGACGGCTCTTCTTGGTGGTATTGTTCATCTTTTTTGAATTTTGTGCAAAGATAATCACTTTAGCCGTTGGTCCAGTTTTTGGGGAGCATTATAAATTCATCACCTTAGTGTGTCAACACATTTTCAGGGGATCCACCCATTGGTCGAATTCCTCCTCTGTCATAAGCTTCAGTTCCAAGGCGGCTTCCTTGAGGGAGAGGTTGTGCTCGAATGCGTATTGTGCGATTTTCGCGGATTGGGCGTAGCCGATTTTGGGATTGAGGGCGGTGACCATCATCAGCGAATGGCTGAGGTTCTCTTTCATTCGGGCGGTGTTGGGTAGGATGCCGTTGATGCAGTTTTGGGTGAAGGAGCGGACAGCATCGGCCAGCAGGCGGATGGATTCGATGATGTTCTTGGCGATCATGGGCATGAAAACGTTTAGTTGCAAGTGGCCTTGCATGCCGCCGGCGGTGATGGCCGTGTCATTGCCGATGACTTGACAGCAAACCATGGCTACGGCTTCGCATTGGGTGGGATTCACTTTTCCGGGCATGATGGAGGAGCCTGGTTCGTTGGCCGGGAGAATCAACTCGTTCAGGCCGCAACGAGGGCCTGAGGCCAGCAGGCGGATGTCGTTCGCGATTTTCATCAGCGAGACGGCGGTGCGTTTCAGCGCGCCGGAGAGCTCCACGATGGAGTCGTGGGAGGCCATTGCCTCGAATTTGTTCCGCGCTGTGGTGAACTCCATTCCGGTGAAATCACATATGTAATTAACGGCTGTCGCGGCGTAGTTCTCCGGGGTGTTGAGACCGGTGCCTACGGCCGTGCCTCCGAGAGGAAGTTCAATCAGATGATGGCGGGTGTTGTGAATGGTGGCAATGTCGTGCGAGATTTGAGAGGCAAAGGCGGAGAACTCCTGGCCGAGGGTGAGGGGGGTGGCATCCATCAGATGGGTGCGCCCAACCTTTACGATTCCAGCAAATTCCAACGATTTGTCCAACAGTGCACCGTTCAATGATTCCAGCGCAGGCAGAAGCATTCCCACAATCATCTGGGTAGAAGCCACGCGAATCGCAGTCGGAAAAACGTCGTTGGTCGATTGCGACATGTTCACATCGTCATTCGGATGCAGAAAACGCCCTTCGCTATAGTCGGGAATCCGTTTGTGGCGGACCTTTTCCACATAGTTCGAAATCACCTCATTCACATTCATATTGGTCTGTGTGCCCGATCCCGTCTGCCATATCGGAAGCGGAAAGGCATCATCCAATTGGCCGTCTATGATCTTGTCGCAGGCTTCGGTAATGGCCTTTTTCTTGTCTATCGACAATACATTGCAATCGTAATTCGCGCACGCGGCCGCCTTCTTGATTAATGCTATGGCATGGATGATTTCAATTGGCATCAGTTGATTCCCTATTTTGAAATTCCGCCTCGACCTTTCTGTCTGCGCTCCCCATAATTGGGCTGCGTCCACCTCAATTTCCCCCATGGAGTCTTTCTCCATGCGCTTCGCATTCTCCACAGCGTGTCTCGATTTCGTATTTGTCATAGATAGAAGTTGGTTTATGTATGCAAATTTTCAGTCCGCAAAAGTACAAAAAATGTAGCGATCTCAATTTATCGGTGATTATTAAAAAAGATGTGGTACTTTTGCAAATTGATAAACCAACGAATCAACATCATGAACGGAGATCCTCGTCTGTATGGAATTTTAAAAGAACTCAGCATCCATTTCGAATATATTGAACATCCGGCCGCGCCCACGATTGAAATCGCCAAGCAGTATTGGGCGGGACACGATGCCAAGCATTGCAAAAACCTCTTTTTCAGAAACCACAAGGGGAACCAGCATTATCTGGTTCTGCTCGACTGCGATCAAAACATGGACATTCACGCCATCGAGAAGCAGCTGCATCAGGGGAAGTTGAGTTTCGCCTCGGAGCAGCGACTGATGAAGTACTTGGGCGTCATGCCAGGCTCGGTTACACCTTTCGGTTTGATTAATGATGTGGAACACCATGTCAAGGTCTTTATTGATAAACACTTGCAGACGGCGGAGAAGGTAAGCTTCCATCCCTGTGTCAACACTGCCTCCCTCATCATCGCCCGAGAGGATCTCGTGAAGTTTCTCGATGCAATGGGCAATGCCTACGAGTGGGTGGAGTTGTATTGACAGGGCCCCCAAAGGCAGTTAATCTTTTCTTGTTACCCGTTTCCCCTTTTTCATTATTTTGAGGTATTTCAGCCTCATGATTTTCATCGCACTTTTGCACGCTGAATGTGAGCAAAACCTATTTTTTTTATTGTCAATATCTAAAACATTAAAAATCATGAAGTTGAAAAAATCATTGCTACTATTAGCCGTTATGGGCATGTTCTTCACCTCTTGCCATCGTGAAGAAAATTTTTCTGAAAAAATTGCGGGTACGTACAGAGGCTGGTCTGATGCCTCTTGCGCCTATTTCTCCAGCTATGCAGCCTCTCATGGCACCACCACCGAGACGTTGAGCTTGACTGCCGAGGCTGTTGAGAACCAAGTTTCTTTGAGCTATGCTTCCGCCGCATGGGGTACATTCACCATCGCGGGGGCCACAGTCGTCAAAACCGAAGGTATCTACAAAATTGCTGGTTCCGGCACCTGCGCAATGGCACACCAGGGAACCACGAAGGAATACAGCTGCACTCTCGTTGCCAATGTCACCGATGCGAGCAACGCCGTCTTTACCTTTTCCATACCCGACGTCATGGGAGGTCTGACCATTACCTTTACGGCGGGCGATGCCGGTGCTTATCAATTGGTCGGCTCGTATATCGGCTGGATGAATGCCAGCTGTGCATACTTTGAAAATTATGCCGAAACACACGGCACCACTGCCGATACGTTGACTCTCTCAGCCGGCAATACCTCGAATCTTTCCATGAACTTCGCTTCTGCCGCGTGGGGTACGTATGTATTCAACAACCTCTCCGTTTCCGGCAAGACTTTCTCTGGTTCGGGCATCTGTTCAATGAGTATGGGAGGGCAGGCCAATGACTATGATTGCACGGTCAGTGGCTCCTTCAATGGCGATGGCAAACTGGTCGTCACCTTTGCCATCCCCTCCGTCATGGGCGGTTTGACCACCACCTTTACCGAAGGCGAAATCCCAGACGAATACCAACAAACCACCAAGTTCGCGTGGAAATAGCGGCTTGTGATGAGTGATTGTGAACCGAGAAAGCTTTTTTTTGCCATAATTGTTTTGCGGACTCGGTTCACATTCGCGTTCACAAGAAATCATGCCATCCATCCTTGAATGTTAAGCAATACGATCTTCGATCATGAAGCATAATTGTCGTTTTACTTTGTTTCTTGTCATCCTGTGTGCATCCGTTGGTTTGCTCACAGGGTGTCATGGTATTTGCGATTGGATATACGACGATCCGGAAGAAGATTTGCTGGATCCCTCCCTTCCGGATGGTTGGAAGGAGTTGTCGGATGACGGTCTTTCGGGCACGCTTTATCTTGATGCCTCCAGCTATACGCGCTGGAACTATGTTGACTGGCTCAACACGCGGTACACGCCGCTTGATTTCGGTACGGACATCACCCCCGACTCTCTTGCGGCCATCGAACCCGTTGCGTGGGACTTTGCCGTGCATCGCTACGATGTCAAGACGCATGGCGGCAGGGCTGCCGAAACACGGTACACCTCCATTGACGAACTGCTCAGCGACTGCCGTTCGGCGAACACTGTCGGCGAGTGGTTGTCCACACAGGGCATCCAGCTTGAGTCGGATGTTTGGTGCGATTCAGTCGTGACCATTGATATGAGTCACATGTTGGACGGCTACCTTGTCTATCTTCCCTCTTTTTACAATCGTCAAATTTCGCATTGGTTGGATGTCAATACCTCGCAGATGCCTCCCATCTATACCAAGAGCGATAGGATTTATGTGCTTGTTACTGGCGATGGGCGTGCCTATGCCCTCTGGTTGAAGAATTACATCAGTTCGGGTGGCGTGAAGGGCTTTATGACCATTGGTTATCGTTATTTAGGATTCCTTGTTGAACCTCTCCGTTAATATGAATTTCCGTTTGTCCAAAATTTTATTCTTCGTTGTCGTCCTCATCTTCTGCGGAGTGGAGAAAGCAGCTTCGCAGGTGGTGGTGACGGGTTCTGTCGAGGACGTGTCAGGCAACCCCATAGAGGGCGCTTTCCTTCATTGGGAAGAGGGCGGTACGGTGGTGGGCATTACCGATACGGCGGGGCGGTTTCGTGCGGAACTGCCTGCGGCGAGGGTGGGGGAGAAGCGTACGCTCGTTGCACGCTGTCCTGGCTATCTGAGTTTGAGCTTGCCTATCAAGGACGACACGCGCACGCTCCGATTCCAGTTGGAGACCGACGCGTTGAATCTTGAAGGTGTTGTCATCACGGGTACGCGTACCCCCAAGTCGCTGAAGGATGCACCCATCATCACGCGGGTGATTTCTGCGCAGGACATCGCTAAGGTGGATGCCACCGATGTGGGTGAGTTGCTCCAGCAGGAACTGCCCGGCATTGAGTTCACTTATTCCATGAACCAACAGACATCGCTCAACATGTGCGGTTTTGGCGGCACCAACGTGCTCTTCCTCGTGGATGGGGAGCGGATGGCTGGCGAAACCCTCGACAACATCGACTACAGCCGTCTGAACCTCGACAATGTGCAGTCCATTGAAATCGTGAAGGGGGCGGCTTCTTCGTTGTATGGCTCCAATGCGGTGGGGGGTGTGGTGAACCTCATCAGCCGCGAGGCCGCGAAGCCATGGTCGGTGAATGTCAATGCGCGCTACGGTTCCCATAACAACCAACGCTATGGGGCAAGTGTCGGCTTCAGGACAAAGAGGTGGAACAGCCTCACCAGTTTCCAATATAATTCTTGCGGCGATGTCATGTTCCCCGACCCCAAGGTGGAGGGTGAACAGAACGCCTACGAGAAAATCTACGCTTTCCGCACATTGAATTTCAAGGAACGCCTTTCATACGAACCGATTCAGCGTTTGAAATTCACTGCTCGCGCTGGCTATTTCTTTCGTGAACGCTTTTCATCGGAAACCGCCAACGACCGCTATCGTGATTTCAGCGGCGGGCTCAAGGCCAATTATCGCTTTATTCGCAATGCCGACATCGAGCTTGCCTATTCCTTCGACCAGTACGACAAGAGCGATTTCCTGCATGCATTCCGCAGTGACGTTCGCGACTACAGCAACGTGCAGAACTCGATCAGAGTACTCTATAATCAGCGTTTTTTCCGCAAGTTCACCTTTACTATCGGAGCAGACTACCTCTACGACTATCTCCTCTCGTATATGTTCGTCGATGGCGGCTCTGAGTCGCAGCACAACATCGACGGCTTTCTCCAGCTCGACTACGAACCCTCGCAAGCGTGGGAAATCATAGGAGCCGTCCGTTACGACTACTTCTCCGAGTTCAAGGCCTCCCTTGACGGGCTCACAGGCAAGCTGTCGGGAATTTACAAGAAGAAGTTCCCCAATGGGCAGCTTTCGCTTCGGGGGTCCTATTCCGGCGGCTTTCGCGCCCCAACCCTCAAGGAACTCTATATGGTGTTCGACATGGCGAGCATCTTCACCATTTATGGGAACCAGAACCTGAAGCCGCAGACCTCGCACAATTTCCAACTTTCACTTGAATACAGTCGTGCCAAGTTCAATGTCGCCGTCAGCGGTTTTTACAATATTGTTGACAACAGCATCACCACCACTTGGAACAAGGAGTTGAACGGTATGCAGTACGTCAACATCCAGAAGATGGATGTTGTGGGAGCGGAGTTGAGCTTGAACGCGCGATTTGACTATGGCTTCGGCGCGTCGGCCTCGTATGCCTACACCTATGAACATTTCCCGAAGGGTGTCCCGCTCACCACCTCCACCCGCCCGCATGCCCTCACCGCCAAAGTGACCTACGACCATGCATGGAAGAAAGTCGCACTCAACGTGGTGCTCAGCGGCCGCTACATGTCGGGGCTCACCTCCGATGAGTACACCAGTCTCACCGACCTCACCCAGACCACCCGCGTCCACTATCCTGGCTACACCATTTGGCGCTTCAACACATCCGTGACGTTTTGGCAGGCTCTGCGCCTCCATTTCACCATCGATAACTTGTTCAACTACATTCCGAAGGTTTATTACAGCAATTCGCCCCAAACCGTTGGCATTTCATTCTCAGGCGGTTTCTCATTGGATATCGACCAGTTTAACTTCAAGAAAAACAAAAAACGATAAATAGAGATGAATAAAATGAAGAGAAAGATGGGCCGAACGAAGAAAGTCGTTGTTTTCTCCGTTCTTTCCGCAGTCATCGTTGCCTTGCTTGCTTTGATATGGTTCGGCTGGATGCGGCCGACGCGCATTGGCTTCATTAACTACCAGTCCATCACCTTGGGAGAAATATCCCGCGCCAACCAAAACACATTCATCAAGCTCAAGGAAATCCCTGTGGATGAAATAGATAAGGCATCTGACCTCAAGCATTTTGACATTATTTTTGTCAATGCGATGGGATTGCGCATCACTGCTGAACAGCGCGAGCTCATCAAGGCGGTTGGCGAGAAGAATGTCCCCATTGTCACCACCATGGCAACCAATCCGGCCAACAATGTCAACACCCTTGATTCCCTCTACGCTAAGGAACTGAAGGAGTACATCTCCGCTGGTGGCCGCGCGAATTTCCACAACATGCTGGAGTATGTGCGCAAGTATGTTGACAAGAAGAGGTTCTTCACCAGTGTGCCTGCTGCGCCAGTGCCATTCGAGGGCGGTATGATTTACCATGCCGATCCACAGCATCCCGAAAATGAGAATCTCTACTTCAATTCGGTCAAGGATTATGCTGTCTTTCTCAGCAAGAACCATATTCCCAACGCCAAAGCCGCGCATCCAGCCTACAGAGACCTGTCGAAGCAAGACATCATCGTCACCGGCCAGATGGGCGATGCCACCGACCTGATTTCAATGCTTGAGAAGATGGGCTATCGCGTGTTCCCCGTCGCCCGTCTGCGAGAGTTCATCGCCGAGCATGTCGATTCCATCCAGCCTGGAGCGGTCATCAACATGGCGCATGGACGCTTGGGCGATGAGATTACTCAATTCTTGCAGGAAAGAAACATCCCGCTGTTTTCCCCGTTGAATGTCAATTGCCCTGTCGAGGAGTGGGAGGCCGACAAGATGGGAATGCAAGGGGGATTCATGTCGCAGAGCATTGTCACGCCCGAAATAGATGGTGCGGTGCTGCCCTATACGCTATTCGCGCACCGCAAGAGCAAGGACGGCTTTCAGGAGCTATATGCCATTCCCGAACGTCTTGCGACCTTTGTCAAGACCATCGACAATTATCTGAATTTGCAACAGAAGCCCAATGCCGACAAGCGGGTGGTTGTTTTCTATTACAAAGGGGCTGGGCAGAACTCGCTCACAGCCGCTGGCATGTCGGTGGTTCCCTCCCTGTTCAACGTACTTGTTGACCTGAAGGAGCGCGGTTACAACCTAGAGGGGATGCCCTCTTCAGCAGAAGCGTTGGAGAAGCTGATCATGCAGCGTGGCGCTGTGTTCGGCGCATACGCGGAAGGCGCGATAAGTGATTTCATCGCTTCTCAAAATCCGTTGCTAATCAATAAGAAAGACTACGATGCGTGGGTTAAGGCCTCCCTTCGCCCAGAACAATATGCGGAGGTGGTGTCGCAGTATGGCGATTTCCCCGGCGACTATATGGCGACCTCTGACGGACATCTTGCCTTGGCCTGCCTCCGATTTGGGAATGTGGTGCTGATGCCGCAAACCGCTGCGGGTCGTGGTGACAACCAGTTCGAGGTGGTTCATGGCACCGACATCGCCCCTCCGCACAGCTACATTGCCTCCTACTTGTGGGCGCAGTATGCATTCAAGGCCGACGCGATGCTCCACTTTGGCACGCACGGAAGTCTTGAGTTCACGCCGCGAAAGCAGGTCGCCCTCTCCAATAGCGATTGGAGCGACCGTCTGGTGGGTGCAATCCCGCACTTCTACTTATATACCGTGGATAATGTCGGCGAAGCGATGATCGCCAAACGCCGCTCCTACGCTTGCATCATCTCCTATCTGACCCCGCCTTATATGGAGAGCAATGTGCGCCCTATCTATATGAAACTCAATGAGGCCATTGAGTCGTACAACAAGCAGCCGTCGGCAGAGGGGGCGAAAGCCGTGAAGAAATTGACACTCCAACTCGGCATCCAGCGCTCGCTCGGTCTCGACAGTCTGCCCTCCACCCGCTATTCCTCTGACGACATCGCCAGAATCGAGCGTTTTGTGGAAGAATTGGCGAACGAGAAGATGACGGGGCAACTTTATACGATGGGCGTCCCTTACGAGGAGGCGCGCATCCATTCCACCGTTTATGCCCTCAGTACGGATCCGATTGCCTATAGTTTGTACGCCTTGGATCGCCAAAGGGGACGCGCCGGCGCCGACGTGGCCAAGCACGCTTCCCTCTTCGCACAGAAGTATCTCAGCCCTGCCAAGCAATTGGTGGGGAAGTTGTTGCATACCGAGGCCAACGATGCAATGCTGCGTTCCATTGCCGGTCTCTCGCAGCACGATTTGGATTCTGCACGCAGGATATACGACGACATGCAGCCCCGTGACCTGCTCTCAATGATGATGAGCATGGGTGAATCGATGAGGGGAAGTGCTCCTACGGGCGGCGGCTCCAAGATGACCGAGGCCCAGAAGGTCGCAATGAGGGAACGCGCCAAGGGTATGAGCCCCGACCTTGCCCTGAAAATGGCGAAGAAGATGGGGGCACCGGAGGAAGCCCTGAAGAAGATGGAGGCCGCCATGAAGGGTTCGCCCGCCCAAGAGAAGAATCCTGATAACGCTTCTGCCCCCGCGAAGGGTTCAGGTAGTGAGACCGTTTCGAAGATGGAACAGGTCATGGAAGCGATGACCGCGCCGAAGAACTTCACCAAGGCCCAGCGCGAGTGGGCAACGGCTGTACACGAGTTGGAACGCACTGTCGGCAATGTAGCCAAGTACAGGGAGATGCTCCGGCAATGTCCGCGCAGGGAGTTGGACGCGCTGGCCAACGCGCTCAACGGCGGCTATGTCTGTCCGTCGCCTGGCGGTGACCCGATTGCCAACCCGCAATCCCTCCCGACAGGACGCAACCTCTACGCCATCAATGCGGAAAACACCCCCACTGAGGCCGCGTGGGACAAGGGCAAGGAACTTGCCGAACAGACCATCGCGCTTTATCGCCAAAACCATCACGACAGTTTGCCGCGCAAGGTGAGTTACACCCTATGGAGCAGCGAGTTCATACAGACTGAAGGCGCGACCATCGCTCAGGTCTTATACATGCTTGGGGTTGAGCCGGTCAGGGATGCCTTTGGGCGCGTCACCGACCTGCGCTTGATTTCCTCCAAAGAGTTAGGACGCCCGCGCATCGATGTGGTGGTGCAGACCTCAGGCCAGTTGCGCGACCTTGCCGCCTCGCGTCTTTTCCTCATCAGCAGGGCGGTTGAGATGGCGGCTGAAGCCAAGGACAAAGAGTTCGCCAATGAGGTGGCGGCGGGTGTGCATGAGAGCGAGAAGACCCTGATAGAAAAGGGAATCCCGCCCAAGGAAGCCCGCGAGATGGCATCTCGACGCGTCTTCGGCGGAGTGAACGGAGGTTACGGTACTGGCATACAAGGTATGGTGATGAGCGGTGACCGCTGGGAGGAATCCTCTGAAATCGCCTCCACCTATCTGAGCAACATGAGTTCCTTCTATGGGAATGAAAGGGATTGGGAGGCCTCTTCCAAGTCGGCGCTGGAAGCGGCACTCACCCGTACCGACATGGTGGTGCAACCCCGCCAAAGCAATAGCTGGGGCGCTCTCAGCCTCGACCACGTATATGAGTTCATGGGAGGCATGGATCTTGCTGTCAGAAACGTCACTGGCAAGGAGCCCGATGCCTACCTCGCCGATTATCGCAACCGCTCCAACTTCAGAATGCAGGAGGTCAAGGAGGCTATCGGCGTGGAGAGCCGAACCACACTCTTCAATCCGACCTACATTAAGGAAAAGATGAAGGGCGGCAGCAGCGATGCCAATGCCTTCGCGGAGCTGGTGCAGAATACCTACGGATGGAATGTGATGAAACCCGATGCCATTGACAATGAGATTTGGGACGAAATCTACGAGACTTACGTCAAGGACCAATACGACTTGGGCACCAAGCAGTACTTCGAGGACAAGAATCCCGCCGCCATTGAGGAAATCACCGCCGTGATGATGGAGAGCGCACGCAAGGGAATGTGGAAGGCCACCGACCAGCAACTCAAGGATGTGGCTCAACTACACACTGAAATCGTCAATAAGTATAAGCCTTCTTGCAGTGGGTTCGTCTGCGACAATGCCAAGTTGCGCCAATACATCGAGCAACAGGTGGACGAGGCTTCCGCTCAAGAGTACCGCAAAAATATCAACGATATCCGTACCGCTTCCGACAAGCAAGGAACCGTGATGAAAAAGGAGACGATACAAGATGAATCCACTTCGCACAGGGCTGTCGTCAGCAACACGCTGATTGTCGTCGGCGCACTTCTGCTGCTCGTGGGGAGCGTGCTTTTCATCAGAAAACGCCGGAAACAGTCGGCGGGCAGTAACGATAAACCAAATACCGAGGAGTTCTGATGGAAGCGGTCGTAGTGGTGCTTATGATTGTTGCTGTGGTGAATTTCTGGCTGAAACTCACCTTCGTGAAACCCTGGCAGGTTTGGGCGTTTGCTGCGCTTGCTGCGGGTTTCGTTTATGCCATGCAGCCCCTTGCTATTATGCAGTCGAAAACACAGCTGATAGATGCACTCCGCAACCCCGCGTTGATGCAGGACATCGCCTTGATTATCAGCTTGGAAGTCGTCTTGGAAATGGCCTTCTGCCTTTGGGCGACACGTTATTATACACATGACGAACTGCGTCCCCGCACCCGTTGGATTTTCCATCTGCTGAGGCTTTTCCCCGGCATTCTGGTCTTTCCTGTACTTTTTGTTGTGCTCACAAACGTCATCTTTGTGTTGCCTGGTTGGAATTTCCATCTCATTGCCCTCTTGGTGGCGGTTGCAGTGATCCTTGTGACGATTACCGGTGAGCTTGTTCTCAGGCATCTTCTGCCGGAGAAGTCGTTGCGACTGGAGCTCCTCTTCATCGGCAATGTCGTGGTTGCCTTGTTGGGAATTGTCGCTACGGTGAACGGACGCACGGCGGTTGAGGGCACCGACAAGGTGAATTGGCTGGCTTTGGTTGGCATTCTTGCCATCATCCTTGTATTCACGCTGATTGGTATGGCATATTATAAAATCATGTTGAAAAGAAAGAGAGATAATAATCAATAATTAAAGAAATGAAAGCGATTACCGAAGTATTGTATTGGATTTCAACGGGGTTGTTGGTTCCCGTGATTGTTTTGCTGATTCTGCTCTTCCTGCGTTCGCTCTTGCTGTTGGGAACCTTCTTCGGGCAGTATCTGAATATGCGTCGCACAGAGTCCGCGTTGGCCAAGTTGTTCAAGAATTTGAAACGGGATGGTGTGGACGAGATGGCGGCGAACTTGCCGACTAAGAACTGCACGCCGGTGGTGGATACGATCCGTCAGGTCGTGGAGGCTTCGCACGGAGAATCTTCAGAGGCTCACATCGATCGTGTTGTAGGCGAGTTCGAGCTGCAGGCGGCAAAAGATATGTCGGTTTCCAAGACGCTGACGAAAATGGGGCCGATGTTGGGCTTGATGGGAACTTTGATTCCGATGGGGCCTGCTTTGGTCGGCCTTGCCGCAGGCGACATTGCCTCGATGGCCTACAACATGCAGGTTGCTTTCGCTACCACTGTCATCGGACTTTTTGCAGGAGCCATCGGGTGGCTCACCCAAAGTGCAAAGCAGCGTTGGTATATGAACGATGTCAATCGGCTCGACTTCCTCTCGGAGTTGCTGAAATAGAGTCTTGCAGCGAGTGTGCGCTGCTCTGGTGCAGGCAGTGGTCGCAGTTTTTAATTTTAATTAAATGTTGAATGATGAAACAGAAAAGACGTTTTTTGCAAGATGCGGATGACGACGACCCCATGGCGACGGTCTCCAACCTGTTCGACGTGGCGATGGTGTTTGCTGTGGCGTTGATGGTGGCTTTGGTGACGCATTTCAACATGGCTGAGATGTTGAGCAATGAGGATTTCACGGTGGTGAAGAATCCTGGCAAGGAGAATATGGAAATCATCACAAAGGAAGGGCGTCAGATCAACCGCTATACGCCGTCGGAAGACCAATCCGCCACAGGTACGAGGGGCAAGAAGGTCGGTATCGCCTATGAATTGGAAAACGGGGAAATCATCTATGTGCCGGAGTAGGCCGTTGCCCGTTATGGTTTGCCGGCAGTGATCACGGGTTCCACGGTGTATCCTTTTTTGCGGAGCAGAGCGATGACACCCTTTTCACCACCCAAGTGTGCGGCGCCAACCGCGCAGAACAGACTGTGCTCCTTGGCTATTTTCTCGAAATTTTTTGCCATCCCCACGTTGCGGTCAATCAGGAAAATCTTGTTGAATTTTGCGGGCATCGATGCATCGTTGCTCATTTCCAGCATCTTGTCGAGGTCGGCGGCAAGATAGACTTCCAGTAATTTTTGGGATTCGCTGGTATCGGCCGTAGTGGTGTCGTGCAGACTTTGTGAAAGCATTTTAATCTGGTCTTTCAGCTTGATGGCATCAATGGCATCGACTTGCACTTGGAATTTCTCCACGCCGTAGCAGAGTTTGCCGGCTTCGCGCGCTTTCTTCAGGAAATAGAGATCGAGGGCGGTCTCCATGTCTTGGGAGAACTCTGACTGCTGCATTGCACTGGCCACGAAGAAGGGCTTCATTGTGTTCATCAGGTAGGCAGTCGTGCCGATTTTCTTCTTGCAGATGCTGTCGAGCATGGCAAAATCCTCTGCCGGCATCATTTCCGATAGCAGTTTGCCCTTCGGCATATACATGCAGCCGCGCATTTCTGCCGGGTTGATTTCGTCCATCAGGATTTCCATCGCAAATGCGTCGCAGCTGTGGAATTTCTCCCATACGAGGGTGTCGAAGTTGAACACTCGCTGGTCTTGAATGTGGATGGTGCCGTAAAGATAGGACGGACTTTGCAGTTTTTTTCCGGTCACTTTCCATAATAATGATTGGGAAAACCCGCAGAATACGACAAAGAGAAGGGCGAAAAGGAGTGAAAATCGTTTCATATTGTGCATTTTTAACGGGTGCAAAATTACGAAAAAAACGGTCGTTACATATGCGATTTTTTACTAATTTTGCGGCAAAATTTTGCGTATGAGTGCATTCTCTTTGTGCGTGACGCTTTTAGGCGCCCTTGCTTTGTTTCTGTTCGGCATGACCTACATGAGCGAAGCCCTGCAGCGTGCGGCTGGAAAGAACCTCCGACACATTCTGGCCCGCTGCACCTCCAACAGTTTCAAAGCCATCCTCACTGGCACATTCATCACCTCTGTCATACAGTCCTCCTCCGCCACCACCGTCATGGTGGTGAGTTTCGTGAATGCGGGGCTGCTCAACCTGCGCAATGCCATAGGCTTGATTCTCGGTGCCAACATCGGCACCACTGTCACTTCGTGGATCGTCACTTTTTTGGGCATAAAATACAGCATACCCACC
This sequence comes from Bacteroidales bacterium, assembly GCA_017506175.1. Taxonomy (GTDB): domain Bacteria; phylum Bacteroidota; class Bacteroidia; order Bacteroidales; family WCHB1-69; genus UBA1756. The sequence goes on from JAFVNW010000018.1 coordinate 57,836, forward strand.
CTTCCCATCATCGGACTCGGCTTCCTGCTGATGATGTACAAGGGCAAGAAAGTCAATCAATGGGGAGAGTTCTTCATCGGCTTCGGCTTGCTGTTCCTCGGCCTCGATTTTCTGCAGAACTCCATCAAGAGTTTGGATTTGGCTAATAACGCCACCTTTATCAGCTACATACAGAGCTTTGTTTCGGGCAGCGGTTCCATTGGCTTCGGCTCCTTGTTGCTCTTCTTCCTCATCGGCACGGTATTGACAGTGATTCTGCAATCATCCAGTGCGATGATGGCGTTGACCATCGTGCTCTGTGCGCAGAATATCATTCCGTTTGAGATAGCGGCGGCGCTGGTGCTCGGCGAGAACTTGGGCACCACGGTCACGGCGAACATCGCTGCGGCAGTTGGCAATATCGCTGCCAAACGCGCTGCCCGCGCCCACTTCATCATCAATGTCATCAGCGCCTTCTTGATGCTGATTTTCTTCTTTCCCTTCGTCCATGGCATCGCTCTGCTGACGGAAATGATGGAGGGCTCGTCGCCATACGTGGCTGCTACCTCCATTCCCATCGCACTCTGCCTTTTCCATACCATCTACAACATCTTGAAAGCCCTGTTGCTGGTATGGTTCATCCCGCAGATTGAAAAAGCGACGAAATACCTCGTTGCTGGCGCCAAAGATGGTGAGGATGAGGGCTTCCGTCTCCGCTATATTGAGGGTGGCTACATCAAGATGGGGGAGCTCGCCCTTGAGTCGGCGAAGAACGAGGTGCACTCCTTCGGCGAAAGAATGGTGCGCATGTTCGAGTTCATCCCCACGCTCATGACCTTGACCTACAAAGAGAAGGAGTACGACAACCTGCTGAAGCGCACGCAGAATTACGAGCAGATTTCTGATAGGATGGAAATTGAAATTGCCAATTATCTCTCGCAGATGTCGGCCGCCGGCGTCACCCCCGAAACCAGCCGTCGCATCACCGGAATGCTCTCCATCATCGACAATTTGGAAAGTATCGGCGACCAGAACTTTCAGCTGGCCAAGCAGATAGAAAACAAAAACGAAAACAACATTGAGTTCACGCCGGAAATGAACGCGAACCTCAACCACATGATTGACCTCGTACGTAGCGCGCTGAATGTGATGCTGAAAAATCTGGAGAAACCCTATCGCACCGTCGATATCGCCGAGGCTCTTGCCGCCGAAAATGCCATCAACGAGTACCGCGACAAGTTGCGCTCGAAACATTTGGATGACATCAACAGCGGAAAATACACCTACCAGCAGGGCATCGCCTACAGCGGAATGTATGCGCTGTTGGAAAAATTGGGTGACCATATCATAAACATCTCCGAGGCCCTCGTCAACACCAAAGTCACTGCCGACGCGAACATCATCTGAAGAATCAATGATGAATGTATGGCCTCGTTGATAGGCAGGGGAGTAATGATAAGGAATTTAAGAACCGATAATAAGAACGATTAAACAAAACTACAAATAAACAAACAACATGATTAGTTACAAGCAATTAGGACTGGTGAACACGCGTGAGATGTTTGCCAAGGCAGTGAAGGGCGGCTATGCGATTCCCGCCTTCAATTTCAATAATATGGAGCAGCTACAGTCTATCATTATGGCAGCTGTGGAGACGAAATCCCCTGTGATTCTGCAAGTATCGAAGGGAGCGCGTAATTACGCGAACCAGACCCTTCTCCGCTACATGGCAGAGGGTGCGGTGGAATACGCCAAGGAACTGGGTTGCAAGCATCCTGAAATCGTGCTGCACCTCGACCATGGCGACAGTTTTGAAACCTGCAAGTCTTGCATTGATATGGGCTTCTCTTCCGTGATGATTGATGGCTCTGCACTCCCTTACGACGAGAATGTCGCTATCACCAAGAAGGTGGTTGAGTACGCTCACCAGTTCGACGTGACGGTGGAGGGCGAACTGGGCGTTTTGGCCGGCGTGGAGGATGAGGTGTCTGCTGCCGAAAGCCACTACACTAAACCCGAAGAGGTCATCGACTTTGTGACCAAAACCGGCGTGGACTCCTTGGCCATCTCCATCGGAACTTCGCACGGCGCTTACAAGTTCACCCCTGAACAATGTACCGTTGATCCGAAGACTGGCCGTCTTCTTCCTCCGCCTTTGGCTTTCGACGTGCTGGAGGCTGTCGAGGAGAAGCTGCCCGGATTTCCCATCGTGCTGCATGGCTCCTCTTCCGTTCCTCAAGAGGAAGTGGACACCATCAATCAAAATGGCGGTTGCTTGAAGGCGGCGGTCGGCATTCCGGAAGAACAACTCCGCAAGGCCGCCAAGTCTGCTGTCTGCAAAATCAACATCGACTCCGACAGTCGCTTGGCTATGACCGCAGCCGTTCGCAAAGTTCTGCACGACAAACCGGAAGAGTTTGACCCCCGCAAATACCTTGGCCCTGCCCGCGATAGCATGAAGAAGTTGTATATCCATAAGATTATCAATGTGTTAGGTTCAAACGACAAACTCTTAAAATAGCTATGCGTTAGGAGTTCGTCGGTATGAACGTTCGTATTACAGTTATTCGCAAGGCATCGTATCTCGATTTGTCGGCGAAGTACGAGAATCCGATAGCGCACCCGTGTGATTTGTTGGAGGGGCAGGTGTTTATTTCGGAGAGTGCTCAGAAGCCTGAGGGCTTGTGCGACAGCGCGTGGGAGACGATGCAGGCGTTTGTGACGGAATTGGCAAACGGCGGCGGCAATTTCTTCGACGGCTGGATGAAAAATCCCCACTCCGCCCTGATCTCCTGCAACGACGGGTTCCGCCCTGTCAGCTTCCTGTTGGAAACAATCTACGATGTGTAGAACATCGTTAGTGTCAAACTTTTTCTTTACCTTTGCAAATTGTTTTTTGGAATAATAAACTCAGCTCAATTTATGAAAAAACAGGTACTTGTATTGATGGCATTTTTGTTCTTCGTTGCCGGCGCCTCACTTTCAGCGCAAACCAACAAGTCGTACGATGCGGGCAAACGCACCATGGACTATTTCCTCAACATATTGGACCGGATCTATGTGGACACCCTTGACTTCAACATGCTGGCGGAAAAGGGCGTGAAGGAGATGGTGACGCAGCTTGACCCTCACTCCACTTATACCACCGCCAAGGATGTGGCTGCCTCCCGTGAGCCGCTCAAGGGCTCCTTTGACGGCATTGGCGTCACTTTCCAAATCGTGAAGGACACCATCAATGTGGTGGAGGTCATCATTGACGGCCCCTCCGAAAAGGTGGGCATCCTTCCGGGCGACAAAATCGTGAAAGTGGACACGCTGAACGCCTGCGGCAAACATATTAACAACAACTGGGTGCGCGACCACCTGCGCGGCGACCGCGGTACCAAGGTCAATCTGTCTATCAAGCGTGGTCACAACCCCGGCCTGCTCGAATTCACCGTCACCCGTGGCAAAATCCCCATGTACAGCATCAATGTCTCCTTCATGATTGATGAGAAGACCGGTTATATTAAACTCGACCGCTTCGCCCAGACCTCCCTCTCGGAATTCCAGCAGCATTTCAAGAAACTGAAGGAGCAGGGAATGGAGAATCTGATTTTTGACCTTCGCGGCAACGGTGGCGGCTACCTCAATACCGCTTTCCAAATCGCCAGCCAGTTCATAGATGCCGGCTGCCGCATCGTCTATACCGACAATTTTCGCAAGACCGGCGAACACTACGATGCAACACCGACCGGCCTTTTCCGCAAGGGCAAACTCATCGTGTTGGTGGACGAGAATTCCGCCTCGGCCAGCGAAATCACTGCCGGTGCCATCCAGGATTGGGATCGTGGCCTCATCATGGGACGCCGCACCTTTGGCAAGGGGCTGGTACAGAAGCCCGTTGACTTGCCGAGCGGTGCCGAAGTGCGCGTCACCATCTCCCACTACTACACCCCCAGCGGCCGCTGCATACAGAAACCTTACGATGACAGGAATGACTATTTCCGCGACATCGCCACCCGCTACAAACATGGCGAGATGTTCTCCGCCGACAGCATCTCAGCTATGCCCGACTCACTGAAGTTTGAGACCATGAAGCGCCATCGTACCGTTTATGGCGGCGGCGGCATCATGCCCGACCTCTTCGTGCCGATGGACACCACCCATTATGCCGCCTACTACAACGACCTCGTCCGCCGCGGTGTCATTTCCTCCTTCGTGATGGATTACCTTGACGCCAACCGCGCCGACCTCAAAAAACAATACCCTACCTTTGAACAGTTCAAGAAGGATTTTCGGATTTCCGACAAGATGTACAACGAATTGACCGCCTTCGCCCAAAAGGAGGGCGTGGTTGATTCAGCCAAACTCTATCTCGCCACCCGCCTTGAAGTCTTCGCCGAACAGAAAGAGAAAGAAATCGACTCGCTCTACAACTCTATCGACGATTTGAAGAATCTGGAAAAACTCAACCAGATGATGACCGACTTCGTGAACGAATCCTATCAGAAGAGCATCAACGACCGCAACTCTCGGATGGCTCCGCAACTCATCAAAACCTATATGCTCTTTGAACTCGCCCGCAACCTGTACGGCTATGGCGACGCCTACCAATATATTCTTGAGGATGACGCCACCTTCCTGAAAGCCTGTGAAGTGATGAAGGACGACAAGGTATTCCGCAAATACAAAGTAGATAGAAACTAAGAATTGTATTTACGTTTTATTAACCAAGAACAATTTGATTACAAAGGATTGCATCGCGGAAATTGAGGCGGCGGCTCGCATCGAGGAGGTCGTGGCTGACTTCGTGCCCCTGAAAAGGGCAGGCAAGGATTGGATTGGCATCTGCCCCTTCCACGACGACAAGAATCCGTCGATGCACGTGAGTCCGCGCTTGGGTATCTATAAATGCTTCGTCTGCGGCGCAGCTGGCGGCCCCATCCATTTTGTGATGGAGCACGAAAAGTCTTCGTATCCCGATGCTCTCCGCTATCTGGCCGCTAAGTATCATATTGAAATCAAGGAAGAAAAGCGCAAATTGACCCCCGAAGAACAGGCTGCCAACGATGAACGCGAAGCCCTGCTCAATGTCACTGCCTACGCCGAGAAGTACTTTGTTGACCAACTCTTCAATTCGGAAGAAGGGCGCCAAATCGGGCTGACCTACTTTCAGGAACGCGGCTTCCGCGAGGAGACCATCCGCAAATTCCGGTTGGGCTATTGTCCGGAAGGCTGGGACAAGTTTACCACCAAAGCCCTGGAAGACGGTTACAAGTTGGACTATTTGTTGGAGACTGGTTTGACCAAGAAGTCGGAAAACGGACGCCTTCACGATTTTTATCATGGTCGCGTGATTTTCCCGATTCAGAACGGAATTGGCAAGCCGGTCGGCTTCGGCGGACGCATCCTGGCCAAGACGAAAACCGACAAAATCGCCAAGTACTTCAACTCGCCCGAGAGCATCATCTATCATAAAAGCGACATACTTTACGGTTTTTTCTTCGCCAAGAAATCCATACGCACCAACGACAACGTCTATTTGGTGGAGGGTTATACCGATGTGATTTCCATGTCGGAATCCGGTGTTGAGAACGTGGTCGCCTCTTCGGGAACCGCCTTGACGGAAGGGCAAATCAGGCTGATAAAGGCGCAGACCAAGAATATCACGGTGCTCTACGATGGCGATGCGGCTGGCATTAAGGCTTCGTTGCGAGGTATCAACATGCTGCTGGCAGCGGGACTCAACGTGAAGGCGTGTCTGCTGCCCGACGGTGAGGACCCCGACTCATTCGCCAAACAACACCGTGATTCAGAACTGCGCGATTACCTGGCTGAACACACCGTCAGCATCATCCAGTTCAAGGCCGACATCTTGATGAAGGATGCCGGAAACGACCCGCTGAAGCGTGCTGCTGTGGTGAACGATATTCTTGGCTCCATCGCCGAAATCAACGACGACATCATCCGCAGTTTTTATGTGCGGGAGTGCGCCGACCTGTTCAAAATCTCGGAGGAGTCGCTGAATGCGAACCTGCGTCAGCTGGTATGGAAGAAAATCAACGATGCGCGGCGCCAGCCCTCCTTCCAGTCCCAACCCAACAGCCAGAACCCGACCGTTCCGCAAGGCACAACCCCTCCGACAATTACACAACCCGATGAAAGTCAGCAACTTCCAAAAGTACTCACGCCTGCTTTGACACAACAGAAAGTGGAGGTGAACCACTTGGATTTGGTTGAGTTCGATGTGATTCATCTGCTGCTGAAATGCGGAATGTATGAAACCCATATCAGTCAAACCGATGAGGCGGGGAATGCCGTGATTTGCCCGATTCGTGTGGACCAGTATGTTTTCAACGAGTTTCACGACGACGAGATCGTATTCCAAAATCCGCTGTATCAGCAGGTTTATGAAGAATATGCGAAAATTGCGCAAAAAGCGGAGTCTCAGGAGGATTTGGAACACGCGTTTGTCGTACACGAAAACGAGAAAATCCGCAACCTCGCCGTCTCTATTCTGATGGAAGAGGAGCCCGAGTACAGCGAACAATGGGAAAAGCGGTTCGAACTCCACACCAATAACATCACCAATAGTGTACAGTCGCTCAATACGGAACTCTCAGGCTGCATCAACTTGTTCAAACTTAGACTGATTGAACGGCATAAAAAGTTGTTGCTCAATGAGTTGGGGTTCGAACACACCGATGAGGAACAGCGCCAGATTATGGAGCGGTTGGTGGAATTAGACAAACTGCGGAAAAAACTGGCCGATTTGCTGGGAATGGTGATTTCCCAAAGCGACGATTCAGCCAATTGAGATGTCCTTTTGCATTACTATAACAATAAAGAAACCTCAAAAAACCAATTAATTAGGTCTTGATTCATAGCTGATTATGCGTTACTTCATCGAGATGTCATACAACGGAACTCCTTTTTTCGGGTGGCAGGTGCAGCCCGAGCAGCCTTCGGTGCAGGGAGTGATGGAGCGCGCTCTGACACTGTTGCTCCGTGAGCCGATTGCGGTCACCGGCTGTGGACGTACCGACACGGGGGTGCATGCCCGACAGTTCTTCGCCCATTTTGATTTCGTACAATTATTTGATAATGAACAACTTGTAGAACTTGCAGACAAGTTGAACAGTTTTTTGCCAAAGGAAATTTCCATTTGCCGCATCTTTCTAGTGTCAGATGATTTCCATGCTCGCTTTAGCGCGAAGTCGCGTACATATAAATATTATGTCGCCGTTCAGAAGGAGGCCTTCCGATTTCACTATTCCTACCGTGTATTTCAAAAATTGGACGTGGACAAAATGAATGCTGCGGCGAAATTACTGCTTGATACAGAGGATTTTACAAGTTTTTCCAAACTCCATACCCAAACCGCGACCAATATCTGTCACGTTTCGGAGGCCCATTGGCAGATGGAAAACGGACTGCTGGTTTTTACCATTACCGCCGACCGTTTTCTGCGCAATATGGTCCGTGCTATCGTTGGCACGCTGCTGGATGTCGGCCGGGGAAAGATGGAATTGACTCAATTCCAAGGTGTTATCAATCAAAAAAATCGCTGTGCTGCTGGTACTTCCGTCCCTGCCAACGCCCTCTTCCTCCAAAAAGTGGAATACGTTTTTTAGCGGATTACTGTTTTCGCCTTGATGTTCACTTCAAAATAGTGGGTGGGCTTTTCGTGCGGGCGGAGAACGGCGGGGCGAATGGTATTGGTCAGTGAATCAGGAAGATAAGCGGCGCACATTGTGTTGGAGATGTGAAAAAGGCGGTGGTGCTTTTCAGTCGGCATCCCTTCCAGAATTCCGCGTAGCACGCTCCAGCGGATGCTTTCGGGGTCGAAGCCGTAATCGTGCCATACGAGGATGGAGTTCTCATCCTTCAGCAGTTTGAATGCCGCTGCGGTGTCCGATTTCACGCTTTCGTAATGATGGTCTCCATCAATAAAGACAAGGTCGAACTTCTTCTCGTAGGGCGCGAAATTGAAGTGCAGCGAATTTCCGTAGATCTGCTTGACATTGGGCAGCTCTTTTGAGAAAAATCCGTGTAAGTCAGCGTATTCCTCCGAATGTGTGAGCGCGATAATCTCTTCCCTTGGAAGATTGAGCGTGGTACATTCCGGCACGACGGATGCGACATTGGCTACGCTTTCGCCGCGCCATGTGCCGATTTCAAAATAATTCTGCGCGCCAATCTTTTTGGCCAAAGCCCTCAATAGGGCGATGTCGATGGGCATCGTTGCGCCTGACAGGTAGGCATACGGGTCGGCAACTTCTTGAAAATCAGGAAATAACTCATCAATATGAAGCAATGGTAACCCGTTGGGGATGGGAAATTGCTTCAACACCTCATTCCGCTGGATACTCTCGTCATTGAGAATCAAATTCAAAAGATAGGGCTTTTTAAGGATTAATCCGAATGCCTTGAATGCTTTACTGATTTTGTTCATCGTTGTTTTGCGAAGTTTTTGAATGGATAAAAAGTCGTGCCTGTTCCTTGAAATAGCGTACGTCCTCCTTGGAAATCAGGCAGTCGCGCAATTTGAAACGGCTTTGCGCGAAGAAGAAGACGATGAGGAAGATGGCGTTGGCGGCGTACGCGATGCTGGTGGTGACGGCTGCTCCATAGATGCTGTAGCGCGGGATGAGCGTGAAGCCGAGAACGAAGGTGAAAACCAGCCCGCAAAGCGAGGAGTAGATGTTCATCTCGTATCTCCCGATGCCGGAATAGTAGTGCCCCACAAGCAGATAGATGCTGAAAAGCAACACGCCTGGTGCCAGAATGCGAATCAGTACACCCACCTCGCCGAACTCCGGACCGAAGAACCACAGGAAGAATGCCGACGGGAAACAACTGAGTACGAGGATGGCGGCAAATGAGAAGGCGAAGCAGATTTTGATGAGTTTCAATGTTAATTTCTGTGAATAGTCGGTGTCGTCAGCATTGGCGATGCGCGCATATTGTACCAGCGCGATGCTGCGGGCGATAATCCAGATGGCTTCAGCCAACGAAACCGCATTCGAGAAGATTCCCGTACTTCCTTTGTCAACGTAACTTGCTAATAAATAGTAGTTTAAGCGAAGATTGAAAAATTGTACAAAATGTCCCGCCTGATTCAGAATGCCATATTTGCATAAATCCTTTAACACATTTTTGTACTCCTTGAAAGCGTAGAAACGAAAACTTCTGAACGCTTTGCCCAGCATCCCCAAACTGATGAGAAAACTGCCTCCGTAGGCAATGTAAAGTGCTATGATATAGGCATTTATATTGAGTATGTCGCAATAGAAATAGCAGATGAGCAGTGTGGTCAGGATGGAGACCGGCTGCCAAAGGTTGGCATAGTTGGCGGCGGTCACCCGCTCCTTTCCCACCAGCAAAGTCGTGTTGACGGTGCTCAGCGAGGATAAAACCGCCAGCGTACAGATGTGCAGCGTGATGCCCGTGCCGAGGTCGTGATAGAAGAGAGGGATGATGCCCGCTGCCACCAAACCCACTAATGTGGACCAGAGGTAGGAGGGGAGGAGGAGTTTGGAGAAGGGGTGCTTGGGGGCGAGATAGACCAATGCGGAACCGCTGATGATGTCGGAGAAAATGAGGATGAAGGTGATGGTGGTGAGCATCAGCGTTTGCTCGCCCTTGCCCACATCGCCCACCGCTTGCGAAATCACAGCTGCAATCGCAAAGTTTATGGCTGCGGTCAGGAATTTGGTGCCGAACGTGTTGAGGATTTTCTTGAACACGGGTGTTTCTTTTAATAAAGCTGCTCGATGTCGCCCTTGCCCTCGCGGATGATTTCAAGTTCGTCGCCGGTGCAGTCCACGATGGTGGAGGGCACGTTGTCGCCGTAGCCGCCGTCGATGACGATGTCAACCTGGTCGCCGAAACGCTCGTAAATGAGTTCAGGATCGGTGGTGTATTCCACGAGTTGGTCGTCGTCTTTTACGGAGGTGGAGAGGATGGGGTGCCCCAATTGGTTGACAATCTCTCGGATGATGTTGTTGTCGGGCACGCGGATGCCGACGGTCTTCTTGTTGCTCTGCAACAGTTTGGGCACGTTGTTGTTGGCTTCGAGGATGAAGGTGTAGGGGCCGGGCAGCACGCGCTTCATCACCTTGAAGATGTTGTTGCCGATGGGCTTGGTGTAGTCGGAGATATTGCTGAGGTCGTAGCAGATGAAGGTCATTGCGTCCTTCTTTTTCTTGTCGCCGAGCAGGTCGGTGATGCGTTCGATGGCTTTCTGCTTGAAAATATCGCACCCGATTCCGTAGATTGTGTCAGTCGGATAGATGATAATGCCGCCATTCTGAAGGCAGCTGACTGCCTTCTGGATCTCGCGCGGATTAGGGTTTTCTGGGTATATCTTGAGGAACATAATGACCGTAAATAAAAGAGGGTAAGCTACTTACATCGCATCGCTACAACCAATGTACCCTTGCTGCATTCCTGCCCTGGGGGAGTTGAAAGGGAGCAGATCGTATAAGACTTACCCGGCTGCAAAAGTACAACTTTTTTGATATATGGCGTCGAGTTGGCGAAATTTTTTTCCTTTCCTCAGTTTTTCACCGTCAGGTACGCTTCCCATATCAAGTCTCCAACCACTTTTTTGGAGAAGTGCTCCACCGCATATTGTCGGATGGCGGCGGAATCGTAGTCCTGGAAATGGTCCAGCATATAGTCAACCGACTGGTAAAGAGCGTCCTCGTCGCCTGCAACGACGATTCTGCCACGGCTTTCGTCCACGATTTCGCAAATACCGCCCACATTCGTAGTGACGACCGGCAGTCCGCATGCAAACGACTCAATCAGCACGCACGGCAGGTTCTCGAAGTTGGAGAACAACAGGAAAAAGTCGGCGCGCGCATAGAATCGTGTGATTTCCTTTTCTGTCTTGGGGCCGTGGAAAACGACGAATTCCTCCAGATGGTTGTCGTGTACGAACCGCTCAAATTCAGGCTTCCGATAATCGTGTACAACGTCTAAAACAAAGTCGTTGCGCATCGCGGCCAGTCGCTGAATCACTCTTAAAATTCCTGAAAAGTTCTTGGCCTCGTCGCGCAGGGTGGAGATGTGCAGGATGTGTTTGCGGCCATCGCATACGCCCTCTCCCTGAACAAAGATGTCCGTATCTACTACGTTCGGAATAACCTTGAAGGGCGCCGTGATGCCGTAACGCTGCATGTTCTTCTGCAGGTCATGGCTTACTGGCAGAATCCGCGAGGCTTTGTTGGCGATTTCCCGGATGGCTTTCTGCACTTTGGGGGTCATCATCGCGCGATTCTGCGGCTGGTAAATCGTCCAATGCTCCGTCAGCACGTAGGGGATGCCATGTCGTTTTTTCCAATAGTGAGCGATTCTTCCGACCGGTAGCGTGACGTGCTGATGTACCAAATCGGGGACGAAAAAGTGCTTTTTAACATATTTTAATCCCCAATTGTAATTGTTAAAAATGCGGAATTTGTTGACAAATCTGCTGAATGGACCATGGTACGGCCGGAGGTGGACGTAGATGTGGTTGAAATTCGGATGGTCAATCACTTCTACCTCTTTGGCAGTGGCTTTTTCATCGAGCACGACCGTAAGCGCCACGGAATCCACCCGGTCGGAAACCGATGCAATCTGCTTCAGGCAGAAGTTGCCATTCATCGGATTGTCGGGAGTGGGGTACCAGCTCAGAAGATGCAGGACGTTCATGGTGATTTTTTGAGCCGCAAAAATACAACAATTTTGTGATTTTAGCTTGCTTGAGAAGTTAAGGTACAAAATATGAAATCTATCATGTATATTATTATAAACAAGTAAGTCGTGCCCTATTGGGAATTGCAAATGATAAATATTATCTTAAAATATTATCTTAGTACATGACAATTTTTTCATATTGGCTTAAGTGTTGATTAGCAATAGATAAGAAATCAAATATGGAGATGCCATATTCGTTTATTCCCCTTAAAAGGAATTCTTTGACCATGTCAAGGCCATAGCGGAAGATGCTTTTGGCTTTGCTTCCATGAGCCTGTATGCGGATGGGCTTTATCTTCCGGTGCATAAGTTCCCCGATGTTGTTGCACCGCACGAACGCCACCATTGCCAACAGGAGTAATTTCTCAATTCTCATCAAATCAGTAAGATGTGTGTCTTCAATGTTGAATCCCGCACTCTTCATCGCCTTGAACATGCTCTCAATCTGCCAGCGCAGCTTGTACGTTGCCACGGCCTTCTCAGGTTTGTTGTACGATATGATAATCTGCAGTTCGGGTTCTCCTTCCCTTCCTTTCATTTTGCAGGCCGACAAGTAGCAGTCTGGTTGTTCACATAGTGGATTTTATAAAGATGCCGCGAACAGACGGATGTATCGAGTTATAAGTTCAAGTAAAAAAGTCATAAAAAAGGCTGACCGAAGCCAGCCAGATTGGTGTTAAAATGTAATTTTGTTCGACCAAAAATAAAATGACATGCAACACCTAAATGAAACGCAAAGATACACAATTTATCGTATGCTGAAAGACAAGAAAACACAATTGCAAATAGCTGATTATGTTGGTGTTAGCCAAGCTACGATAAGCAAGGAGATTGCAAGGAACAAGAATAGTTTGGGACATTATTCACCCAAAGATGCGCAGATGTTTGCCCAAATGAGGAAGGAAAGATTCCGATGTAACCG
>JAFVNW010000019.1 GCA_017506175.1 Bacteroidales bacterium
CAATGGCCGCATTATTACATCAACCAATGTTTCCATGCAGCAGAAGGCGACATCGTACTCAAAGGCGATTTTCCTGCAGGCACGGAGCTGGTTTTGAAACCTCTTGCCTTTGTAAGTGCAAAGTATGAGATACTGGCGGACGGAACGCAAGTTTGTGGATTTGACGTGGACGGGGCCACCAGTGACGGAAGCGGATGCATGGCAGCATCGGGTGATGGAACGGTAGAATGGTCGCAAACCGATCATTATATCTGTAGGGTCACTTTGCCGGAGAATTGCAAGGAGATCCGTATTTCTGAAACCGCCAATGGTTATGGCGAGATCTTGGGAATGGTGCTCAATTGCGGCGACTTTACTGTGACCATCAACGGTGATGTGAACCGTGTGGGTCATCCTACCCCTGCCGTGTTGACAATCCATTCGGATGGGACAGTTACTGCTGAAGAACCTGAATCCCTGCTGATAGCAAATGTGACCATAATCCAAGAGATGTTGAAGCCATACCTGGATTTTAAAAAGCAAAACGGCGTTGATTTTATAGTTTTGGAATGTGGCACTCAGTTCTCAATTCCCGGAGATGTGGCTTGTACCTTTACAGAGGATTTTCTTTCTGCACTGGACGCCGATGGAATATCTTGGTGTTGCTGGGGCACCAGTTACAGTCCTCTAACTCATCAGCAGATGCCAGAACGGCGATTTATGTTCAACGGTGAGCAGTGGCTGCGAGAAGGGCATACTTATGAAAATGTGACCGAAAACTGGATCGCAGACACAGAACTGATGGATGTATACCAGAAACATATGAAACGCTGATAGAAAATACAGCAGGAGATACCTATGGCAAGTAATCCAAATCGTCAAAGACCAATCCAAATAAAATTCTATGTGACCGCCGAGGAGCTGGAGCAGATCAAAGAGCGAATGGTTGAGTTCGGCACGGACAATCTGAGCGCCCATCTGCGAAAGCTGGCTCTTGAGGGTACATACGAAAATGAAGAAAAAAGTGAAAATCCCGAAACGGAAATTTGAGAAGTTTCGCAGTTAAGCTCCGCAGGAGCGCAGCCGATTTTGCAAAAATCGTTTAGGGGTTTGGGGCATTCCCCAACAAGTTTTGAGGAAATCAGCAAGGCTGAATTTCTCAAAAATGCACGAGTGGCTATACACGAGCATTGCTTGCCAATGCAAAGTGGGTACCGCCGTGCCCAGCTTGCTAACTCCAACTGTGAGTTAGCAAGCAGCGGAGGCAAGTGGCGTGTGTGGCAACACAGGCTGTGCTTGCTAACCGCAAAAATGCAGAGTGTACGTACACCTGCTGTGCTTGCTATTCTGTAAATCCCAAGATAGCAAGCGCCATTTCATTAAATGGAAATCGGCGGCAACCGCCGCCTTGTCTGCCCAAAAGCGAAACGGACGGACGCTGTCAATGGCGGCGAAGCCGTTCATCTTGACCATTGACGGCGGCTGTCCGTTTTGCTATCTCACGATATTTTGAATGAAACGAATCGAAGCGAACGAAAGAAAAAGGAGGCTTGACGAAATGAGTCCGAAAATCAAAATGAGCGATATTCACGATGACCGTGATGAAGATATTATTGAACTGACCGAGGACGAGCTGAAAGAAATTTTGGCTGACGATGACTTTGAGGACGATGGTGAATATGAAGAAATCCGTTCTTTCGCTTTCACCAATCCCGACCCTTATGCCAAAGTCGAGCCTCGCCCCGACGATGCGCCTAAGAGAGATTTTTCTTTCGATGAAAAGGGCAACATCGTTGTAAAAAATCCGTCTGCCTTTTGGCTTCCCCAAGTCACAATCGTGGATGAAGTCGGCGGCACGGAATACACCGTAACCGGCAGCTATGACGGAGAGGAAACTCTCAGCAGTAAGCTCAAACGCATTATGGAGCAGAACGCCTCCGATGCTGCCGATGATGAAATTGATATCACGGAGGATG
>JAFVNW010000020.1 GCA_017506175.1 Bacteroidales bacterium
ATGGGTTAGATCACGTTCCTCCATCCATGAGACACACCCATCCGCCGACAATAATCCCGCCCCTTCACTTTGAAGATCCATCACGGAACTTTAGTAATAAAAAAGAGGGTGAATAAAAAAATCACTTTTTAGTCACCCTCTACAATTTCGCGTAATCCGCGGTCAATAATTTTTCAACAATTTATCAACCGCATTATTCTGCTGGTGTTTTTGCATTTCACCGCCGAAATCCTACCACTTTTGGACGAAAATCTGCCAGATTTCAACTTGTTGTTTATCAGAAAAATAGCCTCTTGACAAAGGGGTGAAAGATATTGTATCTTTGCCGCCCGAAATTCACCAATTTTATGAATAAAGGAGAGATCATTTTGTACCAGCCGGATGACACCATTTCATTGGAAGTTCGAATAGAGGACGAGACGGTATGGCTGAACCGTCAGCAAATGGCTCTATTGTTCGGTAGAGATGTCAAGACTATCGGCAAACACATCAATAATGCGCTTTCAGAAGAACTCAGAGATATTCCAACTGTCGCAAAATTTGCGACAGTTCAAAAAGAAGGGAAAAGAAGCATCACACGGCAGATCACGCAAGGACTTGCAGCCGACTTGGCACGGCACAACCAGCAGTATCCACCCATCGCTGTGACGGAATCGCCCCGCTTCCACGACCGCTTCCTCATCATCGACGATGTCGTTTACCACATCGGTGCCTCCTTGAAGGATTTGGGGAATAAATTGTTCGCGTTTTCCCAAATGGATATTCCTGTGGAATGGCTGGTGTAGGGCTGTCATAATATGGCATCCCTACATTGTGGCCACCCCAAAAGAAAAAAAACACTTTTCGCAACTTTTAAGTTGCACCAATCAAAAAAATTGTATTTTTGCAGCACTAAATTAATTCTAACTCACTATGACCTTTGACCAAGTATTAGAAGACGGCCGCTTGTGGGCTGTGCGTTACGACAACGACAAAATCAATGCATTCCAGAAAGTTATGGCGCAGTGGAGCGATGCTTTGTGGCTGGCAGACTTTTTCACACAAAATTTTGATGACTTGCTCTCCTATTTCCGCATTACCAATATTGAGGATGCCATCTACCAGACGATGGAGGATCGTGACGAATTGGCCTGCGTTATCATGGACATTTCCCCTGATGCGAACCTTGACCGTTTCTTCCGCCCCCTTGAAAACAGCCGTACGGCCGAAATGCTATTAGGAAAAGAGAAAGCGCGTCCTCATCAGAGAAGTTGGCTCCGACTTTATGCGATAAAGTTAAATGTGGGCATCTATATCATTACTGGCGGAGCCATCAAGCTCACTCAAACCATGCAGGAACGGGAGCATACATTGCAGGAGTTGGGGAGAATGGAGAAGGTGAGGAATTTTTTAATTAAAGAACACGTATTTGACGAAGATAGTTTTACCGATTATCAAAAAGAGGTATCAATATGACAAGAGAAGAAGCCATCGCCCGATTAAGCCGATACAAGTCGTCTGACACGCCGTCCGATTGGCGTGAAGATGAAGAAAAACGCCGTTCCGCCAAAGAGAAGGGTTGGTTGCAGTATTCACGCAAGATAGCCATTAAAGTGGCCATGGAGATGAAATGTCAGGGGCTCACCCGACAGGATGTGGCAATCCGTATGGGATGCTCGCCGCAATACGTGTCCCGTCTTCTAAAAGGCGAGGAAAACCTTTCGTTAGAAACCATCTGCAAACTGGAAAACGCATTGAATATGGCAATTTTGCAGTACGAGTTCGCATGAACGCATGATGAGAAGATTAAGGGATTAAAAGATGAAGAGATTAAGAGGAATGGGGGTTACCCCGTGGATTGGGTGGAGGGATGTTGATGTGAAGTAGGCCCCTCTTTACAGTTTCAGCAGCACCTTCCAGCTCTTTTTCTTCGCCGTGAATTCGCCGTCGGGGTTGGCAAGCCCCACCTGCTCCTTTTGGAACAATTTGACCATCTTTTCCGTGCCGGAATAGAAATCGCCGTCCACCAGGCACTTGTACCCCCAATGGGTTAAAAGAGCCTGCAAGGCTTTCACCGTTTTAGGACGTGTGGAGCGAATGCGGGCATTCAGCGTAGGGGTGGACAGCAGCAGACTCTTGTCGGCCACACCGTTGGCGGGCAGGTTGGCGTCGAACTCCGCATTCAGCGCCTTCTGCAAATCTGTGACCAGCTGTTTCCATGCAGTTGCATCGTCTGTTTCCTCAACCGCATTTGCCTCTGGGACAATATCATATTTGGGACGACCGTAACCGGCAATGTTGCGATACGTAAGGCCATAGCTTTTCTTCCGCACGCAGCCACCGTTGGACACCACCCCCAGTGCAGAGGAGGTGTTCCCTTCGATGGTATATACATACCCGCCGCTGACCTTGTAAACCAAACCGGTATGGCAGATTCCGCCCGTTTTGCTGTTTTTGAAGAAAATCTGGTCGCCGGGTTGGGGATCGGAAGTGTGCCACGCCTTCTTTTTCTTGTACAAATCCGCAGACCTCACCGTATAATCGTTGAAATCTCCCGCCAGCATGGCCTTGGCATTCGACACGCCAAAAGCCGTATAGAAGCACCAGTCAACGAAACAGTCGCACCATGCCGCCGGGAAATCCATCACAGCGGGATAAAGCTGGTGCATGTCGCGCCCATATTTTGTATAGTTGTCGCTGCCTGCTCCATCTTCTTTGGAATCAAGCACTTGGTGGTCTTTCTGATAGGCACTTTTGGATTTTTCCAGATAGCCCTCTTCTGCCAACGCAATGGCAATTACAGTTTCTGCTTTGTTCATATTGTTAAAGTTTAAAAAATCTCTTCAATGATGGTCGAAGAGCCATCAATTCTGCAACAAAATTACATTTTTTTAATAAAAAAAGAGAGTTTAATCAATATTTCCCCATGCTGCTATCATTCTGTAAGTGTGAAGCATAATAATATATTTTGTATTTTTGCGACCTCATTTTTAACAAAGTATCATTTATGAGCAAAAGATTCATACTTTGGGTATGCATCTCCTTGTGTACCTGCATGATGCTGCGGGCACAGAACGAACAGCGGTTTTTATCGCCCGTTTTCAATGAAATCAACGTACAATCCGAAGTGCAATACAGCAGCGCGGCCCCCGTGGGCTCTGACGACCCCGACCCGCTGTACTTCGACTTTTACGAGCCCGCTGGCGACACCATGGCCTACCGTCCGCTGGTGATCACGGTCTTCGGCGGCGCCTTCGTCGCGGGCAACCGCACGTGGTGCGACATGGTGGCCTACGCCGAATCGCTCAGCCACTACGGCTATGCGGTTGCCTCCATCGACTACCGGCTACTGCCCGTTTACCGCATCTCGGAGACCAACTTCATTCGTGCCGCCTACATGGCCGCACAGGATGTAAGCGCCGCCGTGCGATTCTTCAAGGGCAACTGCGATACCTATCGGATTGACACCAACCGCATTTTTGTCATCGGCAACTCGGCAGGCACCATCGCCTCTATGCACTGCGTGTGGATGGATGACAATGAAAGACCGGAGGAGACCTTCGAGGACAGCGGCTTTTTGGGCATCGGCGGACACAGCGACCTCGGCGGGGTTCACACTTCCGGATTTCCCGAGTACCTGTCGCACTCGCCCAACATTGCCGGACTGGTGGCCCAGTGGGGCGGCATACTCGACACCAACATCGTCGGCAACGATGACCAGACCCCCATCTGCCTCATCCATGGCACCGCCGACGAGACCGTCTCGTTCTACTACGGAGCACCCTATGAAGAGAATTTTCTGGGTATCACCTCATTGATACTGCCCGACATGTACGGCTCGTATTACATCGACCAGCGCCTCAGCAACCGCGGGGTGGACCACGAAATGCATGTGTTTGAAGGAGAGGAACATTGCTTCTACATTGACGGCTTTACCACTCTGCTTCCAGAGAAATTCGACACCTGTTTCCATATCGCGGTGAACTTCATGGCGGAGCACCTGAATTATCCGACCACCCCCACCGAACCCGATGGCATTGCGGAACAGGAGAGCGAATTCGTCACCGTTTATCCGAATCCGGCCAGCGACCAGCTTAATCTTCAGCTCCCAGAATCGTGCCAGCATTTCACCTGCTATCTGTATGACAGTCAGGGCCGGCTGGTGCTCCAACAGGAAGATGCCACCACGCTCAACCTCAGCACCTTGACGACCGGATGGTACGAGGTGAAGGTGCAGAGCAGCAACGGCGTTTTCACGCAGAAGTTTGTGAAGCGGTAGCCGCCCCTACTTTGCGGTACGAGTTCGCATAAACGCTTGTTACTCCCAATTCCCGCCGCGGCAGGGATTGAAGCGAGCACGAGCGAAGCGAAGTAAAGCGGAAAGCCCGACGGCGACCGCAGGGAGCCGGGCCGCCCAAATAAAAAAAATCGGAATGTTTTGATTTACAAAAAATCTTGCTCACCCAGCATTCTCGGTCACCATCGGCCTGCGAAAAAAACTCCCAAATTTCTCCGAAACAATTCGAAACTGCGTTAAAATTTAGCATGGTAAAAAAATGCACTTTTTTGACATTTTTGGGTTTCATCGGAATTTTCGACCATTTTTTGATAAAAAATTGCAGTTTTTATCGCATTGATTTTCAGTAAAATAAATTTACAAAGCACTTGTTTTTAAATTGGGGATGATGTAACTTTGCAGACGTACATATTATTTCTAACTAAAATTTAAGACTATGGACACTAATTTGCTTCCCAAAGTAGAAGAAAAAATCATCTCATTGCGCAACCAACAGGTCATCCTCGATTGTGATGTCGCCGAATTGTATAGTGTACAGACCAAAGAGATTAATCAAGCCGTGAAGAACAACCCCAGAAAATTTCCAGAAGGGTATATATTTCAACTTGATAATCAAGAAGTTAATTCTTTAAGGTCAAAAATTTTGACCTTAAAGAATGGAGGAAGAGGACAACATTCAAAGTATACTCCCAAGGCCTTCACCGAGAAAGGACTTTATATGCTGGCCTCATCGAACTCAACCTCGCCATGCTCAAATTCCGGCATACGGTACATCGTGAGAAAAAGGAGTGATAGTGCATCCCTACCGTCATCTTTTCATCTTTTCATCACATCCTCACATCCGCTTTCCCTTCTTCTTGTCCTTCTTACCATCATAAAACTCAAAGGTAAAAGGCAGCTGGTACGTAGATTTCACGTATTTTCCCTCCCCATCCTGAGCGGGCGTCCATTGGGGCATGGCACGACACACCCTCACCGCTTCGGCATCCAACAGGGGATGAGCCGACTTCAACACATTCACATTGGTGACGTTCCCCTCCTTATCAATAATAAACTCCACCAGCACCGTTCCTTGGATGTTTTCAGCCATCGCCTCTGGCGGATACTGGGTTTCTGTCTGAATAAACTGCATCAAGGCTCCTATTCCTCCCGGGTATTCAGCTCTTTTCGCGGGTAAATCTTGCGCCACGGCTCCCACCATGAGCAACAGGGTGATGATAAAAAGGGAAATCTTTTTCATGTCAGTCGGAGTTTTGCGATTTTCAATCAGCAAAGTTACATGAAATTTTCATACAATGGAATGAGGATTGATAATTTTGAAAATTAAAATAAATATTATAGATTATATTGTAATTCAAATTTTATTTGTATTTTTGCACCCGATATGAGAATAGTATCGCACAGAAAATTGGTGGAGTTTTATGAGTCAGAGGGTCATGCAGACTCCAAGACGGCTTTGGAAAGGTGGTACGACCTTGCGGAAAAAGCCGTGTGGAGCAATCTGTCCGATATCAAAGCAGATTTCCCACAGACGGATTATGTGGGCAACCAACATTATGTGTTTAACATAAGAGGGAATCGGTATCGCTTGGTGGTGGTGGTGAAATTCACTATCGGTCATCTCTTTATCCGATTTGTTGGAACTCACAGTGAGTATGATAAAATTGACGCGACAACCATATAGTTATGAATACAACAACAAAAGCACAGTATGAATTCGCTTTGGCGAGAATTGAGGAGCTTCTTCCTCTGGTGCAAGATGATACACCCGCCAATGACCGCAACGCCATCGAATTGACGTTGATGTCGGATATTGTAATTAATTATGAGAAAGAGCATTATCCCATCAGCAAACCCACTGTAGCTGAGTTGATTGAAATGTCTCTTGAAGATGAGGGAATGACTCAGAAGCAGCTCGCTCAGCAGATTGGAGTAAGCCCATCGAGAATCAATGATTACGTGGCAGGGCGTGCGGAACCCACTCTGAGGGTTGCCCGTTTGCTCTGTCAGGCTCTGAAAATTACACCTGCCGAGATGTTGGGCTGTTAAAATCATTGTCCCACCCCAAACAACAAAAAATCCCGATACCAAAGGCATCGGGATTTTTGTTGAAACGACCTGTATGTCGGTTATGCGCCGAGCTGCAGACGGTAGAAACCGGTGCAGGTGAGGTCGGGGTTGGTCTTCTTGAGGAAGTCGGTCACGCTCATCTTGTTGTCGGCATAGTAGTCCTGAGCAAGAAGGGTGTTTTCCTTGAAGAACTTGTTGAGCTTACCCTGGGCGATCTTGTCCACCATGTTTTCGGGTTTGCCTTCCTGACGGATGGTCTCGCGTGCCACTTCGAGTTCGTGATCGATGGTGGCCTGCGGGATGGACTCGGCGTTGAGGGCAACCGGATTCATAGCGGCGATCTGGAGGGCTACTTCATGAGCGGCCTCATCAACGCCAGCGATGTTGAAACCGGCGATGCAGGCGAGGCGGTTGCCCATGTGGTTGTAAGCAGTGACGTGAGCTGCCTCGATAACGTTGAAGGCGGGGAGCTCGATTTTTCACCGGTCTTGCCCATCAGGTCAGAAATATGATCGGCGATGGTACGGCCGTCCACATTGAGGGCGAGTACCTCTTCGCGCATCCCGCCGCACGCCACAAGTATCTACTGTCATCCCTTTCATCTCTTCATCTCTTCATCTTTTCATCTTTTCATCTCCGCATGAAGCACGCCAAAATTGATATAAACAAGTTACAATTTCAATCAAAATCTGCCCTTTACTTGTAATATCAAGTATCTTTAGCGAATAATCAAACTTTGGATTTTTTCGTACCTTTGCACCCAAATCACCCATCCATGACCGCAACATTTCATTCCGTCAACTTCGATTGCGAAGTACCGCTCTCCTTTGATACGCTTTTCTATGTGGAAAGTATTGAAAACAAGCAACTTAATCAATTGATGCAGGAACTTTCTGCCGATGCGCAGAATTTTTCCCTTCGCCTCAGAACAACACCACACCCCTTCCCCTTGCACCTCCGCTACATATCCCAAAAGGAAGTCCGCGCCGGCAACCTTGCCTCCCAACTGCATGAATTGGGCTTTTCGGAGGATGAGGTCCCGGAGTATGTCAGTCTGCTGCAAACAGGACTTTCCACCGAGAAAGGTGGGTACCTTTCCCTCAAATTGGCCCCTCGCTATGATGATTGCGGTCCAATCTGGGACGACACCACCCTCCTTACCGCCAATCTGCTCCAGTGCGACACCCCCGATGCCGTTCGGCATACTGTGCAGGAGTTTGCCAATGAGGCCGCCCGCAAAAATTTCCTGCACCTCACAGGAATGACGTATCAGCAATATCTGAACGAAAAGCGCGAC
Organism: Bacteroidales bacterium; assembly: GCA_017506175.1. Classification (GTDB taxonomy): domain Bacteria; phylum Bacteroidota; class Bacteroidia; order Bacteroidales; family WCHB1-69; genus UBA1756. The sequence continues at coordinate 7,644 of JAFVNW010000020.1, forward strand.
TCCGATTCCTATTCTTCTTCCCTACCCCAAGGTTACTTGGGATTTTTGCGCGTCAAGCCAGACCTGAACAAAATCGACCGCGAACTGGACCAGCACGCCCGCGAATTGATAGAACTTGCTTCCCAGAAATTCCCCGACAGAGACATCTCAATTTTGCTGAAAAGATCAAACACATTATTGGAGAATTCAAAAAAGATACAGCAGTTATGCAAGCTGGAGATTTCGTATAACGGAGACATCAGCTTTCGAGACCCCGATGGAATAAAAAGGAAATGCGATTTCGGAAGAGGCGCTGTTGGCCGCGTGCTCTATATCCTGTTCCTGAGACAACTTGAACGTTTTTGTAAAGGCACCTCCCAATCACCCGGCATCGATCGAAATCATTTGAACAGATATCAAAATGAGATGATGGCGATTTATGAGACAATCTCAGAAAGGACCACCCGCTACAAGACAAAAGACGAAATGAAGAAAACCATCGAAAAACTCTGGCGAAAACCCTCCAATGAAATATCCCACATCAATATCTTTTTTGACGATACATTCGATAGAGAGATGCTTGGCGGCAAACATTACTCCATTGAAAACATGCCCGAATCTCCTGACGAAGAACTCTATGCCATCGGTCTCGACAAAGATGACTTTGATTTGGGATTCTACAGTGTCGATACATTGCGAATCCCCTGACGCTGAAATGACTTTTCGCTGCTAATAGCAGAAGTCCGTTCCTTTTTCCTTTTCTTAGCACTTTTGCGCCGCAATTCAGAAAGAGGTTAACTTTTTCATGAATTCGGTTATATTGTATTGTATGCATCAATTTCCAACATCACAACTATGCCACACATTTTCATAGTGCTATGCTATTTTTGCAATAGTAAAAATTAAGTATTCATTAAAAATATATTCATCATGAAAAAAAACACAAAAAACTTCAACGCCATCAGCACCTTCACCAACCTGGCCCGTTTACTGGACGATTCGCACAGCGAAATTCTTGGAATCTATGACGAGAATCTCGCCAAAATCCCTGTTGATCGTAAAAATCCGAAAATCAAATCGGAAAGCGAGCGTCAGCAGTTGCTGGAGGATCTCGAATCTTTCGGCCGTTTTTTGAAAACCACCCCATTGGAAACCTTGGTTTTCATCGCCATCTATGCCTATCAGCTGGTCAACAACGCCGCCGCCGACACCCGCGACATCACCCGCTTCTTCGGCATCAGCGAACTGGACTTTTTGCCGCTGAAAAATTGTATTCCTGTTCTTCTGAAAAAAGGACAGATCCGCCTGATGGAGCGTCACAGACGCTACGATGAGTACAAAATCAGCAAGGCGGCGGAAAACGCCCTCCTCAACAACACGCCGTTCAAGCCCGAAAAGGAAAAACCGATGGACCGCTACCAATTCTGTGCAGACATTTCCGACCTCATTGAGATGCGCAGTGATGATGAGATTGAGACCCGCGACCTGTTCAAGCTCGTGGAAGAAGCGGAGGAGAACAATGGCAAACTCAAACTGGTCAAGGAGATGACAAAGTTGCTGAGTTCTGTCGAGGACCGCACCCTCTTCTATGAAATCTGCGACGATTTTGTGGAGGACAGCCGCAGACGTGCCGCCACCGGGCTCGATTGTACGTTGTCGGACATATACGACACCTGCCGCAGCCGTCTCAATGTGGCCAAGGCCATCATGGAAAAGGAGCATGCGCTTATTGTCAATGAGTTGGTGGAGGTATTGCCTGCCAGTTTCTTCGGCGATGCCTCCCTCACGCTGACCGAGAAGGGGAAGCAGCTGTTTTTGGAGGCGGATTACGATCTTTTCCAACGCAAGGGAGGGGCCGACAAGCGGCTGGTTTCTCCCGAAAAGATTCCGGCTCGCGAACTCTTCTTCAGCGAGGAGCTTACCAAAGACCTCAACTTCGTCAAGAACAGTTTGGAGGACACCGCTTTCGTGGAGTTGCAGAAACGCTTGGAGGAGAACTCGCTGTCCAAGGGGGTGGCGGCGCTCTTCCACGGGCTGCCTGGCACCGGCAAGACCGCCGCAGTGGATATGATTGCCAAGGCCACCGGCCGCAGCGTCTATCATGTGGACATTGCCGCCTCCAAGACCTGCTGGTTCGGCGAGAGTGAGAAGCTGTTCAAGAAGATCTTCACCGACTACCGCCGTATGTGCGAGACCGAGGAGCGCAAGCCCATCCTGCTGTTCAACGAGGCCGACGCGCTCTTCAGCAAGCGCCGCGATGTGGACTCCGGCAACTGCGCCCAAACCGAGAACGCCCTGCAAAACATCCTTTTGGAAGAACTGGAGACGCTGGACGGCATCCTCATCGCCACCACCAACCTGTGCGACAACTTCGACAGTGCCTTCGAGCGCCGTTTTCTCTTCAAGGTGAAGTTCGGCCAGCCCGACAAGGCGGCGAAGAAGGCCATCTGGAAGAGCAAAGTTCCGTGGCTCCCAGAGGAAGACTGCGGCAAGCTGGCCGCCCAGTTCGACCTGTCGGGCGGCGAAATCGACAACATCGTGCGCAAAAGCTTCATGGAGGAGGTGCTCACGGGCAACCGTCCCACCATGGAGATGCTGGAGGCATGGTGCAAGGGCGAGAAACTGCACGCCGGCAAGACCGCTGCCATCGGATTCAACAAATAAATTGAAAATGGGAAGTTGAAAATGGGTAGAGACGATGTGAACATCGTCTCCACATGGCGAACCGCAAAATTGGTAGAGGCGCAAAATTTTGCGTCTCTACCCAAAATTGAAAATCATGATGAAAAAAAACGACAACAACCATTCACACATAAGAAAGACAACAAAAGCCGAGCATGAGGAACTGATGAATATCATGCGTGAGATCGCACAAAACTACCCACCCGCTGCACTTGCTTTGGGAGAATGGCTCTACTACGGAGGCCGTACCTATAAAACCAATCACGAGTGCGAACAATGGCTGCTTCTTGCTGCCGAACACGGGGAGGCACACGCCTGCAACTTTCTCGGGAAGCTGGCGAAAGACAAGAGAGATATGGAAGAGGCGTGTCGATGGTAGCGTAAGGGGGCTGAAGGCGGTGACGAATGGACGCAGAAAGAATTGGCATTCTGTTACGAAACAGGGCAGGGTGTTCCCTACGACCTTGACAAAGCCATTGAATGCTACAAGCGAGCCGTCCTGCACGAGTTTTGCATCGGCAATGTGGATGCCTGCTACCAGATAGCCGTTCTCAAGAAGTACGCGATGGAAAAGTATGCCGACCTTACTGGTTGGGAGTCAGAGCGTTTTTGGGAGGGTGAGAAAGAGATGCTGAACGGGAATCTGGCCAAAGCGGTATCCTTGTGGCGCTGGACTCCCGACCCGCGGGCAATGGTGATGGCGGCATGGCAGATGCTGCACGTGGTGGAGGGTGTCGTGGAAAAGGAGGGGGAAGAATATTTCGATGATGAAATGTTTTTTGAGGAGGAGGAAGAATCCATCAAAGCGGTGGCAAAATTTTTCTCGGAACAGAAACAACCCGCCGCCTATTACCTGAAAGGATACCTCTACGAACATGGCATCTGCTACATCAAAAAAGACATGGCTAAAGCCAAACTCTGGTACGAGAAGGCGGCAGAGGCCGGCGACGAGGTGGCGGCATGGAAAGTAAAACAGTTGGAGGAAGAGGAATCTGGAACAAAAGAAGACAATGATGGGAATGAATCGTAAAAAAATGAAAAAAAACAACAAAACTATTTGCTTGTCCATGAAGTGTAGAGACAACGCAGGCGCCGTCTCCTATGGAAACCAGCAGCTTTACCTTGCTCCGTTGGTTGAAATAAAGGATATCGGTTCCCGCTTTCGCCGACATCATCCAGATGAATACATCATACTCAATGGAGGTGTTGAGGCTTCAAGATTGAGAGACCGACTGAAAACCGACGGGTACACATTCTCTTTATTCGCAATAAAATACGTTGAAAACGGGATGCGCATCCTCGAACATTTTTTTGTTGTTTATATTGATAAAATTGATAGAATTCATCGTGGAAAGGTCAATGCAAAAGAGCATCAATACAAGTGTACGTTTGAGGAATTGCTTGCATACGGGAAGCGATTGTGTGCCACAGAGGAGTTCGACCAAGAGGTTTTTTCTGTGAAATTTCCCGATGATGGTGACGCTGTATGGATGAACCCCAAAGGTGAAATCATGATGAAATTTGAAGCCACGAACGATTTGCGTTTCTTCTCCCCAGCTGATCCGCAACCGATTTTGTCGGAGATGCCTTTATACAAGTACGAATTCCCGTGTTGCCAAGAATACCGATACATCACCGAAATGGATGGCATCGTTGGATGGTAATCAACGCAAATAATAGAAATACATACCAATCACCCCCTTGTTTCCCAATATTGTACTTTTGCACCGTAAAATTTCAAAAATATGGAAAAAGATTTTATCGCAACAATGTTGAGAATCTACACCTTGGATGCCATTGATACATTTGGCACGGATGCCATTGTGGTGCTGAATGGCGGAGAACCGGGAGTGTATGAAAACAATCCGACCATTAAGGAGTATGAGGGAAAAGGCTACCAACTCTGTGATGCCAATATGTTCGGAAAAGGTCTTGAACGGTACGAGGCTCTCATTTTTTGCAAGGAAAAATCGAAATAATCAAAGATTATGGGCTTAGATGTTTATTCCAGAAGAGAATACCGACAGGATCCTAAATGGAGTGTATTCAATCGCATCCTGCCGATTGAAGAATTGCCAAATCAATAGAATATCACCGCAAATTATACCAAATTATTAATGCTATGAATCATTACAAAGGAAACATCACCCCGGGGAAGGACATCATCTTTGTGTTCGGGAGCAACCCGGAAGGAAAGCACGGCGCGGGCTCGGCCAAGGTCGCCCTCCAGAAGTTCGGTGCCAAGTACGGCAAGGGCGACGGCCTTCACGGACAATCGTACGCACTGATAACCACCGAGATGCGCAAAGGGTGGCCACGCATCACCTTGGAGCAAATCACCGACAACGTGCGCCGCCTTTACGAGGTGGCGAGGAAGATGCCGGACAAGCGGTTCATGGTGGCCTACCGCAACCAGCCCGACCAGCGGACCCTCTGCGGCTACACAGGCGCGCAGATGATGCAGTGCTTCCTTTCCGCCGGCGACATTCCCGACAACATCTGGTTCAGCGAGGAGTGGTACAAGGCGATGAATAGCGAACCAAATAAAACGAACCAGTAAGTACAGGGTTCTTCGAGGCACGAAAGGTATCGGTAGGGCTACTCGTGATAGAAGAACTGACACCGCCCGATGGGGAGTCCGAATAGGATGGCCCGCTCCCCAGATGACGGCGGTTTTTTGAAAAGAAAAAACGGTCACCATGTACACCATCATCCCCATCCCCGATTTTGAAAAAGCCAAAGCGTTTGCGCCCCACTGCGACTGGTGCATTTGCCAAGCAAAAATTGACTACGACACCTACACGCTGAACGACGAAACCTTCTATTTCTGTCTGAAGGAAGGGTTTGAAAAGACGGCCAAGCAGGCAGGTGACAACCATCCTTTCGATGAATACGGTCTGTCTATGATCGCCGTTTCCGTGACTCCTGACGGACGGTTGGCGAACTGCACCAATCGGTGGAACGAGGACCGCATCGGCAACCCGAACCTGACCGTTCAGGAAATCAGCCAGATGGTGGGGCGCGATTTTTATGAGGTTTTCAAACCAATACCATCCACCGCGAATGACACGGATGCTCGCGGATAATTGGTAGAGACGTGCCATGGCGCGTCTCTACCACTATCAATGTATAATGACTTTGCGAGTGCCGATTACCGAATCTCGGTTGCGAAGGTAGAGCATGTAAACGCCTGGTGCGAGACCTTGAATATTATGCTTCGTGATTCTCCCCTCCAAGTCAAATGTCCTGACAACTTGTCCAGCCGAATTGAAAAGTGTACACGAAACATTACCGATGGCTCCAACACAATCATATTCAATGGCAATGAACGCTGAAGCAGGATTGGGATAGACCACAAATGCCGGTTCATCTATCTCTGAAATGCCCGTAACAACCGTTACCTCGACAGAAGCCGTACCATAGCAACCGTAGGAATCTGTTCCGGTAACAGTATATTGTGTCGTCACTGTCGGATTTACCGTGATGGAAGGCCCAGTAGTTCCTGTACTCCACTGGTAATTGGTTGCCCCCGATGCAGTAAGGGTGGTGTACTCTCCACTCGTAATTACCGTATTGCCAGAGATGGTTATGACTGGCGCTGGATGGATGGTGAGGTACAACTTCACGATGCTGTCGCAAGCATTAGGCACAGGAAAACTCTGCACATAGACACCGCTTTGCGAATATGCGATGTTGTTCCAAACAAAGGAATCACATGTCTCTACTATAATTTCGGTGACATTCTCTGTAAGCACTTCGACGTTCAACGTTACGATGCTATCACAACCCAAATAGTTGGGAAGGGTGGTCGTTTGTGTTCCGCTTGACGTAATGGTGAGACCATTCCAGATAAAAGGAAGGGCATCCGCACATACTGTTGTATCTACCGTTGTGTAACTTGTGGCAAAGGTATTGAGCGTCATCAAAACCAGACTGTCGGTATTGTCTGAGGCGGTCAAAATGCCCCACTGAGATCCTGCTTCTGTAAAGGTGACGCCATTCCATACAAAGGGAAGTGAATTTTCACAAACGGTTGTGTCGATAGCGGCATAGATGAGCCTTACGGTGAGGTCGTCGATGTAGCACGCGTTCCAAGAGGTGGTCCAGCGGAAGCAGAGCCGCGCACCAGCGGGAATGGTGTACGTATCAAGGCGCACCTGGTATGCCGCGGTCCCGTCATCGGGGGTGTAGATGTTGTCGAACGGTCTCAGGCTCACAAAGCTGCCGTAGTCCGTGATGTCGGTGATGTAGCCGAGGGCGAGGCTCTGACCGCTGCCAAAGGTGTTCATCCCCACGGCGAAATCGACCTCGAGCGTGGTGGGGTCGTTGGAGAATGCTGGCAGAATCGCGTAGGATGACGGACCGTAATCGCTGCTCCCCGCATAGAGGTAGAGGCAGTTGTCGCCCGTGCCGTTGGGCGCGTTGCTGCTGCCGCCAACGATGTGCGGTGCGTAGCCCGTGTGCGCCAGGTTGCCGAGGAAGATGCGGTCCCAGCAGTCGGGCAGCACGCCCGCCGTGCTGTTCTCGGCAGCTGCGGCATAGGCGGAGAAGTCCTCGGTGTAGGGTTGTCCCGCGGTGATGGCTGCGGGCGGACAAGGCACGCGGAAGGTCACCGGTCCGGTCCATTCCGAGAACTCAGTGGTGCCGCAGGCCGCTCGCACATACACGTCGTAGGTCTCACCACTCACCAATCCCGTGAGCTGGTGGGGGTTCGCGGAGGTGCTGACCAGCGTGCCGGTGCCGGGTGTGTGCCCCTCGCTCCCGTAATCCAACGTCCACGCGGTCTCGTCGCCTGCGGGTGTCCATTCCAAAGTGACTCCGGCAGAGGTGAGGTGGCTGTGGGTGAGTGCATCGGGGGCAACACACGATGGAATGAGCCTTACGGTGAGGTCGTCGATGTAGCACGCGTTCCAAGAGGTGGTCCAGCGGAAGCAAAGCCGCGCACCAGCGGGAATGGTGTACGTATCAAGGCGCACCTGGTATGCCGTGGTCCCGTCATTGGGGGTGTAGATGTTGTTGAACAGTCTCAGGCTCACAAAACTGCCGTAGTCCGTGATGTCGGTGATGTAGCCGAGGGCGAGGCTCTGACCGCTGCCGAAGGTGTTCATGCCAACGGCGAAATCGACCTCGAGCGTGGTGGGGTCGTTGGAGAATGCTGGCAGAATCGCGTAGGAGGACGGACCGTAATCGCTGCTACCGGCATAGAGGTAGAGGCAGTTGTCGCCCGTGCCGTTGGGCGCGTTGCTGCTGCCCCCGACGATGTGCGGCGCGTAGCCCGCGTGCGCCAAGTTGCCGAGGAAGATGCGGTCCCAGCAGTCGGGCAGCACGCCCGCCGTGCTGTTCTCGGAGGCGGCGGCATACGCAGAGAAATCCTCGGTATAGGGTTGTCCCGCGGTGATGGCTGCGGGCGGGCAGGGCACGCGGAAGGTCACCGGTCCGGTCCATTCCGAGAACTCAGTGGCGCCGCAGGCCGCCCGCACATACACGTCGTAGGTCTCGCCGCTCACCAAGCCCGTGAGCTGGTGGGGGTTCGCGGAGGTGCTGACCGGCGTGCCGGTGCCGGGCGTGTGCCCCTCGCTCCCGTAATCCAACGTCCACGCGCTCTCGTCGCCTGCAGGTGTCCATTCCAAAGTGACTCCGGCAGAGGTGAGGTGGCTGTGGGTGAGTGCTTCGGGGGCAACACACGATGGAATGAGCCTTACGGTGAGGTCGTCGATGTAGCACGCGTTCCAAGAGGTGGTCCAGCGGAAGCAGAGCCGCGCACCAGCGGGAATGGTGTACGTATCAAGGCGCACTTGGTATGCCGCGGTCCCGTCATCGGGGGTGTAGATGTTGTCAAACGGTCTCAGGCTCACAAAGCTGCCGTAGTCCGTGATGTCGGTGATGTAGCCGAGGGCGAGGCTCTGACCGCTGCCAAAGGTGTTCATGCCAACGGCAAAATCAACCTCGAGCGTGGTGGGGTCGTTGGAGAATGCTGGCAGAATCGCGTAGGAGGATGGCCCGTAATCGCTGCTACCGGCATAGAGGTAGAGGCAGTTGTCGCCCGTACCGTTGGGCGCGTTGCTGCTGCCGCCAACGATGTGCGGCGCGTAGCCCGTGTGCGCCAGGTTGCCAAGGAAGATGCGGTCCCAGCAGTCGGGCAGTACACCCGCCGTACTGTTCTCGGCAGCTGCGGCATAGGCGGAGAAGTCCTCAAAGTAGGAAATCTCATCGCTGAGTGTCATCGGAGTACAATTATCCCTATGATCTCCTTCTGTGTTGATTGCAAATAAATTACAGTATGAGAGAATCAAAAATAGATTAAAAAAAACACAAGTGAAAATCGATTTCATAATCAAGATTTTTAAGCGCATAAAAGTACTAAAAAAATAGTGACTGAAAAAAATATTTTTTTGAGAATTTCTCGATAAATACTACTGATGCGATAATCTTTAATAATCACTAAAAAGCTTTGATGCACAGAGTGTTATAGATATTTGTCGAATTTACGATTTGAAATCAATTCCGTTTACGCACGACAAGGGCGGTCGCGAAAACTCCCCTTCTTTTTAAGAAGGGGTGGCCGAAGGCCGGGGTAGTAATATAGGCATTATAATTCCTTTTTGATATTATATTATAGATTGTCCCGTTGACTGTAATAGTCAGCCTTTTCATTGTGCGAATCTCCGTCAAGCTCTATTTCAATCCCGAACCTGATACGTGCAAAGCCTGTCAACTTACTGTTTTCAAGGAAATTATGGATATATTGGTCTTTGATTCGGATATCGTTGATGATGGTTGTTTTCACAAGGAATTCTGATGTTTTAATACTACTACCCCGCCTACCGGTAGAGGGTGACTAAAAAGTAGTCATCCTCTTTCTTTTTGCAATTTTCGCAAAGTTGCTTCCGACATTCCATTTCAATATTTTTCTGACAAAAAAAATGGTTATTTATCTGTTTTTCAGATAAATAACCATTGCCATTTGATGATTTTTTTGTATTTTTGTATCGCCAAATCACAAAAACAAAC
>JAFVNW010000021.1 GCA_017506175.1 Bacteroidales bacterium
CACGAACTGCGTTTGGAGAAGACGGGCTGCGCCCCATTAACCCGCACGGTGATAGTGGAAGAGGGAAAGACAGCGGAGGTGAGCGTGGAGCTGGCCATCGGCCGTGGCGTGACGCTGCGTAGCGACCCAGCGGGTGCAGACCTCTATGTGGACGGCACCCGTGTGGGCACCGCACCCTACGCCGCCACCCTGTCGTTCGGCACCCACCGTGTGAAGGCGGAAAAGGAAGGCGTGGTGAAAGAAGAAACCATTTCTGTGAGCGAGCATGGACAAAGCGAGTGGACACTGAGCGTGCGGAAAGTACCGCAGACGGAAACCATAACGGTGAACGGGGTGAGCTTCAAGATGGTGGCAGTACAGGGCGGCACCTTCACCATGGGCTGCACCTCCGAGCAAGGCAGCGACTGCTATAGTGATGAAAAGCCCGCGCACCGCGTGACGGTGAGTGATTTCAGCATCGGGGAGACGGAGGTGACGCAGGCCCTGTGGAAGGCGGTGATGGGGACGAAGCCGAGTGATTTCAAGGGCGACGACCTGCCGGTGGAGAAAGTGAGTTGGGACGACTGCCAGAAATTTATCAAGAAATTGAACGAGTTGACGGGGAAGACGTTCCGCCTGCCCACGGAGGCGGAGTGGGAGTACGCGGCGCGGGGCGGCAACAAGAGCAAAGGGTACAAGTACAGCGGCAGCAACACTCTTGGCAGTGTGGCCTGGTATGATGACAACAGCGGCAGCAAGACACACCCTGTGAAGACGAAGGCGGCGAACGAGCTGGGGCTGTACGACATGAGCGGCAACGTGTGGGAGTGGTGCAGCGACTGGTATGGGGACTACAGCAGCGGTTCGCAGACCAATCCCGTGGGCGCTTCCTCGGGCTCGGACCGTGTGCTGCGGGGTGGCAGTTGGAGCTACACCGCGTGGCACTGCCGCGTGTCTAATCGCAAATACAGCAGTCCCGAATACTGCATCAGCAAATACGGCTTCCGCCTCGTCATAGTTCATTAACTGGTCTGTCCGGCACAATGATCTGAGCTAAAGAGGAAGTGAATGGTAAACCCGTTCAGGGATAGGAAACAAAAAGTGTAAACCCAATTAGTTTAACCATCCCAAATCTGTCAACCTTTTTCAGGGAAAGTCAGAGATTGATAAAATTTTGTATTTATTCTTATGAAAATTGCAAGGGCGTTGCAAGATTTTTTTCAAGATATTTTCGGGTATAGTCACGTGAGTACTTTTCATCCCTTTTGATGACAGCAAACATCCTGCTAACCAGCTTTGCTCGTATGATATTCAGCACACACATAGGGTGCTTCCCTTCGGCGATGCGTCGGTCATAGTATTCCTTGTACTCTCCTGATTTCATGTGTGTTGCCACACATACGGCAGCCAGATGTAGCAGAGCCTTCATGTGTTTGTTGGCCCGTTGTGAGACTTTGGCTTTGGAATAGATGCTCTTGCCCGATGTGTAGGTGAACGGAGCCATTCCCGCATAGCAGTTGAATTGCCTGGCATTTTCAAAGCGTGTGAAGCAGTCTGTGCAGACCACCATGGCGACCGCAATACGCTGTCCCACGCCATCAACGGACTTGAGCAGTTCCACCTGATGACTGGCCCTCTCGTTTGCAGCGACCAGTTCGTCAACCCTTTTGTCAACGTCGTATAGCCTTCTCTGAAGCTCCCTGACGATGCTTTTCCATATTTTGGCCTGCATCGCGTAGTCCTCCTTGCTCATAAAGCGCCTCTGGTCGCGAATCTGTGCCTCGTACTTCTTCCTGTCCGACAGAATCAGTTCCCTGCTGGACATCAGTATCCTGATAGATGCCAGCTCCTTGTCCGGCAGCTTGTAGGCCACGGCCTTGTCCAGATGGCGGAAAGCGTATTCGGCGATGCGGCGTGCGTCAACGGGATCGCTCTTCCCCCGGACCAGGCCAAAAGAGTTCTTGATGCGGCTCGGATCCTCCATCCACAGGAAGGCTTCCTCCTCGTGGCAGGCGACTGTGAGGGGATAGATGTATCTTCCTGTGAATTCGGCGCATAGCAACACCTCGTCCATACGGCATCTCAGGGACTTCCTCATCTGTCCGAACCATTTGTGAAGGCTCGTCACTGTGTTTTCAATCTCGTCCTCATGGACGATGTTCACCCCTTCCAGCAGGCACACATTCAATTTTTCTTTGCTAATGTCAATTCCTACGATAATTTTTCTCATATTTGCACACTTTTTTGAAGGACTTTGGGGGTTGGCTCATTGCCCACAAACCTTAATGCTTCGAGGCAAAATCTTATCCGGGCCTTTGAGTCAACGGATGCCGGGCGGTCAAAAAAAATACACGGGTCTTTCCCATTTGCAAGAATTGTGAACCGTCCGGCCCCATTGTCCTTTGGTTTATAATAGGTTTTGTCGGGCGCAAAAATACAAAATGTAGAAGCGTCTGTGCAACCCTGCCGGAGGCGCTTCGAGCGGATTGCGCTTTCCGCTACGCTACAAGCGTAATCTGCTCGAAGTGGAATGTATACAACTTTGTGAATCAACCCGTTTAGTACTTGCATAGTGGAATTCAATTATTTGTTTCTATATCCATTTTTTTGAGTATTTTTGCGGCTGCAAATCTAAGGTTTGAGTATTTTTGCGGCTGCAAATCTAAGGTTTTCAGACGAAATCTGCGGTTTCATACAAAAATCGTCCGTATATGATATTCAAGAGACAAACGTATATTGACAAGTTGGTTGCAAGTCAGGGAAATGGGCTTGTGAAGATTGTCACGGGAGGGCGTCGCTGTGGCAAGTCGTTTCTGCTTTTCAACCTCTTTCACAACTATCTGGTTTCGCACGACGTGAGCGAAGACCATATCATTGAACTCTCACTCGATGACAGGAAAAGCAGACCATTTCGAAATCCCGACACATTGCTTGATTTCATTGAAAATCAAGTCAAGAAAGATGGAACCACTTACTATGTCATCCTTGACGAGGTTCAGATGGTGGAGGATTTTGTGGAAGTATTGTTGAGTCTGATGCACAATCCACAACTGGAGGTATATGTTTCAGGGTCAAATTCAAAATTCTTGTCAAAAGATGTGGTGACCGAATTCCGTGGCCGGGGCGACGAGATACGTGTGTGGCCACTCTCTTTCGCCGAATACTACGAGGAATTTGGAGGTGACCGCACCCTGTCATGGCGTGAATATTATACCTACGGAGGCCTGCCGCAAGTAGCCCTGTTGGCTGAAACTGAAAAGAAACTGCAGTATTTGCGCAATTTGTACGAGCTTACCTATCTCCGTGACATTGTTGAACGCAATCAGTTACGCAATGTCGAGGGGATGCGCCAGCTGGTGCAGATTCTTTCTTCCGGCATTGGCTCATCCACAAACCCTCAACGCATAAGCAACACCTTCCAGTCGGTGCAGAGCGTGGCTATATCCCGCCATACGATAAAGGACTACATTACCTACCTTCAGGATGCCTTTCTTGTTGAAGAGGCATTGCGTTACGATGTCAAAGGGCGTAAATACATAGGCACTGAATCAAAGTATTATTTCACAGACATGGGGTTGCGCGGGGCTATCCTTGACTTTCGCCAGCAAGAAGAAAACCACATCATGGAGAATGTGATATACAATGAGCTCCGTTTGCGGGGATTCCTTGTGGATGTCGGAATGATAGAGGCATGGAAGAAAGACAAAAACAACCAGAATGTCCGACGCAGCCTTGAAGTGGATTTCGTAGCGAACAAAGGCAGCCAACGCTATTATATACAGTCCGCATTTGCTGTCAATGATGACGAAAAAAAAGAACAGGAGAAAGCCTCGCTAAAAGCGATAAAAGATGCTTTCAAGCGGGTGGTTGTCCTGCGCGACGATATTATGCCTTACCATGACGAAAACGGGTTCCTGATAATAGGACTCATCGATTTCCTACTCAACCCAAGCATTTTGGATTTGTAACTAATTTTAAAGCAAATAGTGTAAAAAAAGTGAAACGTTTATTTTTTTTAGTAGTTTTGTTCCTTACCAGCATGCAACTGTTGCTAGCCCAAAACATCTCCGTGAAGTCGTTCCGTCCCCTGCCGGAAGACCTGACGGCGCGGGTGGACCCCGTGACCAACGAAAACGGGCAGACGTGCGCCCTTGTTAAAATTGTGACCACCGAGCGGGGCTTCAGCTTCGAACCC
>JAFVNW010000022.1 GCA_017506175.1 Bacteroidales bacterium
ACAGTCTCTTTGTCGCGGCTTGCCAGCATACGCTCGTAAAAGAGTGTGTTTATCTGCCTGTCGAGTTGGCGTGTGCTCCAATTTTCTCTTACGCACTCATCCATATACCAAAGTCTAACCTCCTGATTCTGAACTTTCAAAAGTGAGCGATAATGAGTCCAACTCAATTCGTCACGCAGTGCGTGACCAATTGGAAAGGCAAGATAAAACTGCCGCATCAATTTAAGGTTTGTAACGGTAAAGCCGCTGCCAAACTCTGCCGATAGTTTTTCAGACAGTTGTTTGAGCGTGGCATCTCCATATTTTGCCCGTTGCTCGCCGCTTTGCTCATACTCCACAATATGCCGCCCCACCTGCCAATAGGCCTGAACAATTGCACTATTGACATTTCTCGCAATGTTTTGCCTTGCCTTCTTCAAAACATCTCTGACAATCGCATAGAGTTTAGTTCCATCCATTGCTCTAATACTCAACACGTTATTCTTTTCCATTTTTTTTCTTTAGCTTATTTAATAACTGTGTGCGAAGATACACCATTTATTAAAAATAACCTAATTCTTTCAAAAATTCATCCAGCTTATTTGTGGCCTCGTCACGCTCCGCCAGCATATCGTGGAGCGTCACCGAATACTTGTCGTGAAGCAGTTCCATGCTTTGCTGCAAATGGCGGGCGTGGGCTTCAAGATAGACGGCGATGTTGTCGTGCAGGGTGGCGAGCCAGCGCTGCGTAATCAGTCGGCGGGCGTCGTCGTCGGAAATCTGCTCGCGGGCTTTGTCGGCAAGCGCCTCTTTCGAGAGTTCTATCTCGCGGATTTGCTTGCGACAGTCCTTCAGCTCATTCTCCAACGCCACGTGGTGGGCAATGCCTGCTTCCTTGTCGGCAATCTGCTTGTCGAGTGCGACAATGTCGGCGGCGCATCGAGCGGCTTCGTCAGCAACAGATTCGCCTAATTTGCGGCGTTTCTCCAACGCTTTCTGCTGTTTGGAAAATTCGCGTTTCTGGGCTTTCAACTCTTTGATTTCTGCTTTAATGTCCGAAATCACACTTTTGGGCATCACCTCGTACTGCTCGGCGTCCCACTCTTCGGGGTCCATTTCGGCAATTTCGGCAAACTTGGCATCGAGTTCGTCGCGGCGGTTCTCCAACCGTTTCAAATCGGCCAAGACTTCGGGAAACTCGTTGGCAATGAGCTCATCATCGGGTATCAGCTCCGCCGTCCATCCGCTCGACTGCACGCTGCGGAAGTCGCTTTTCAACGTATCCGAGAAATGGGCGAACGAGCCGCGAACCTGATATTTGTCCAATACGTTCAGGCTTGTCAGTGTGGCGACAAAGCGGTCGGTCAGATTGTTGTTGAAGTCGAACAGACTGCCGCCGTGCAGACTGTCCAAATCGGCATCCGAAGCCGTCCAGAAGGTCTCAATTGCCTTATGATAATCGTCGGCAACCTGCTGTTTGCCTTTGCTTTCGCTGATAATGGTTTTTATGTCGGCTTTCTCCTTCACGGCATCTGCAAAATGGGCGTAACCGTTGGTTGCTGCAGTAAAGAGTTTGTCCTGCAAACCCTTATAGCAGTCGAATTCGGCTTTCAGTGCCAGTATTTCCGCTTCAGGGATTCCGCCTTGCAGGTGCGCTTTCACGTCCTGCGGTGTGGGCGGCTCCGAATTGTCAACATAGCGGCGGATATTGCAGTTGTAGTCTTCGGCTTTCAGTGTTTCTTTGCTCACCAAACGGCTATAGCCTTCAATCTCAATCTTGTTGTGATAGACGTAGCTGATTTTTTCAATGTCCTCGGGGCGAAGTGAGTTCTGGTTTTTGCCTTCCTTATACTCTCGGTCGGCATTGATGAAGAATACGCCTTTGCGGTTGGTGGCATCTGCCTTATTGATAATCAGCAGCGAAGCAGGAATGCCAGTGCCGTAGAACAGCCCTTGCGGTAGCCCAATGACACATTCCAGTATGCACGAAGGGTGGCCTTCGCTACCCGTAATCAGGCGTTGGCGCATCTTTTGCTCCTCGCCGCCTCGGAAAAGCACGCCGTGGGGCATCACCACTGCCATACGGCCGTTGTTTTTCAGCACAGAAATCATGTGCTGCACAAACATAAAGTCGGCCTGTTTTTTCTTGCTCATCCAGTTCTGGAAACGCTCCTTGAACTGCATATTGGCGGTGGTGTAATTCTGCGAGAAGGGCGGATTGGCCACCACAATGTCGTATTGGTTGAGTGTGCCGCCCGTCACTAATTTCGGGTTCAGCAGCGTGTCGCCCTGTTCGATGCGCGCGTTGCGGATGTTGTGGAAAATCATGTTCATCTTGCACATCTGGTAAGGACTGTCGAACTTCTCCTGTCCGTGAAGGGTGAGCCGTGCGGCACTTCCGTAACGGTTTTCCACATAGTTGTGCATCGTGATTAGCAAACCTCCCGAGCCGACGGTGGGGTCGCATATTTCATCAGTTTCTTTCGGCTGCAAGATTTGCCCCATCAGGTAAACAACCTCCGACGGCGTGTAGAATTCACCAGCTTTCTTTCCGGCACTTTCTGCAAAGAACTTGATCAGATATTCGTATGCTGCGCCAAGCAGGTCGGGAAACTCGAAATTCTCGTCCTGCAGTTTCGGGAAGTCGTTGAAATCCTTGAGCAGTGCGCTGAGTGTCTCCTCATCGAGAACACGTTCGCCCTTGGTATTCAACTCGTTGAACTTGGTCTTGCTAAGCACGCCCGACAGCAGTGCCGAGTTGGATTTCTCAACTTCGGCCAACGCCGTGGTGATGGCATCGGCGTAACTGATGGTTTCGCCCTCGTCATCCACAGGATTGAGCACGAACTTCCAACGGGCCTTGTCGGGCACGTAGCAGATGTATTTTTCGGGAATGTTCAATTCCGCTTCAATGTCGGCTTCAGCGGCATTGGGATATTGCTTTTTCAGTTCGTCTTTCAACGCAATACGGTCAATTTCAAACTGGTCGTTGATTCGTTTCAGGAAAAGCAGCGCAATGATGTAGTTCTTGTATTCCGCCGCATCCATACTGGTACGCAGGCGGTCGCATTGCGCTTTGAGAAACGACTCAAGGCGCGAAAGGGATATTTTGGTTTTTTTCGGCATTTAAATGAAACAATTACATTTTTTTAACCTGCAAAAATAGTCATTTTTTGCCAAAAAAAGTGCAGAAAAATCACAGAATTGTGATACTCTTTTTAAGAAATACTCAAGAATCTGGGGCTGGTATTCGAAAAGAAAGAAAAGAGGAGTCGTCAAACAAAGAGGTGTGGGGTAAAATTTTTTGAAACATGAATTGCAGTATTCACATATTTACTATTTTTGCAACTTGTTGTTATGTCTTACTTTTAATAAAAATTATTTTGTTATGAAGAATTTTTTATCCGTTTTAACGTTGTTGACACTCTTTGTTTTGAGTGCCGGTGCACAAAATTATTCAACCGTTACCATCACCCCGCAAAATGGCATGCTGGTAGTGAATGGAATCAATCAGATTTCCATTCCCAACTATGACCCCAGCGAGGTGCAGCTGGAGCCCATTTCGGGGGCCGTTGCAGCACCCGGCAATGACCAAATGTACACTGTGGCCGAATTTCCCACACTGAATGCCGTTTGGAACACCTGCAATTCATCTGCTACTTGGTCCACCAATTTGGTTACGCTGGATACCTATTCGGGAGAGACAGCAAACACAGGCTACGCCGCATTGAAATTCGCAGGATCGCCGAATACTTATGGATATGCAAAGTTCGACAAAACCGTTTCTGGTGCCTGGACTGAATTTGGTTATTTCACCACGGGGTCGGGTATCAACGAGCAAACGGTTGCCGTTTCTGTCACCCCCAACCCCGCATCCGATGCGCTTAGTATCAGTAATGTCGAAGGCGCACAGGTTTCCGTATTTGCTTTAAATGGACAGGAGATGAAACGCATTGAAAAAGCCAATTCCAATGAAGATATTTGTATATCCAATTGGTCTGCAGGTGTTTATATTGTTCGTTGTGTTTTTGAAGGCTATGTGTGCATGCTGAAGGTGGTGAAGGAATAGAGGATGGAATGATGTTAAAAGAAAAATGCCTTGCAATTGCCGTTGTCCTGTTGCTCTCCGCCCTGATGAGCTCCTGCATCGCCTATCGTCCGCAGGTGGCCGAGATGCCGCTCATCCATGAGAAAGGCGAGCTTCAGGTGAATGGCAGCGTCGGTCTTTCGGCACCTTTGGGCGATGCGTATGTGGGCACGACGGCCTCCTACGGCGCCACCGACTGGCTGGCGGTTCAGGGACATGTCAACTGGAATGGCTACCAAGGTGCCTACGGACAAGCGGCCGTGGGGGCTTTCAAGGCATGGGACCATGCGGTTTTGGAAGGCTTCATCGGCTACGGCTTGGGCGGCAACCAATGGGAGAATGAAAACACCGGTCGCCAGTTCAACGCCTTCTATCATCTGCCGTACGCACAGATCGAATTTGGCTGGGCGGGCATCGCCAAAGGCCATATCGACATCGGGGTGGGGGTGAAGAGCGGTTGCGTCATCCCGAACCTCGTTGACCGTCGCCCCGCCTCCGAGAGCCAGCCGGAGCAAATCACCCGCTACACCTCCCCGATGGCGCTGCTTGAACCACAGTTTTTCTTCCGCGCCGGCGGCCAACACCTGAAATGGACTTTCAACCTCGGCTACAGCCAGCTCTGGGGCTCGGGACCGAATCGCGAACCCTTCGCCGGCATCAACGCCATCTATATGCCCTTCACCATCAATATGGGAATCACTTACGATTTTAATGTGTTCAGCAAGCGACAGTAGAATATGCCGCACGTCTGTTCCATTAAAATAGATCTTGAATGATGAAAAAACTGTCTATCCTTTGCTTTTGTTTTGTCGTTTTCACCAGCTGGGCGCAAAGTCCTCTGTTGAAAAACGTAGCGTTTCCGGATGCTTCTGTGCCACCGCTTCGCTCGGAGGGGTTGCTCACCTCGCATTGGGATCAGGATTATCCGTACAACCAACTTTGTCCCAGGGATCCGTCAAACGATTATTCCTATAGCTATGCGGGATGTCCTGCTGTTGCTATGGCTCAGATTATCAATTATTTACATACCACACAAGACACCCGCTTTTCCGACGATGACGACTATGCCCACCATTACGCCGGTCGCAATTATGGTATTGACGACGATTGGGAAACCCTGCAGTTTCCGTCATTCCCGCTGCTGAACGAGATGTTGGATTCGGTGGATGCCATCTTCTTGCGCGGTGAGGAGCTCCCCGACCTGTTGGCCGCCGCCCTGATTTTCGCGTGCGGCACCGCTTGCACACAAGTCTATACTTCGCAAGGCTCTGGCACGTTCGCTGTGGACCAGGCCTTTGAAGCCTACCAGCGGTTCGGTTTCATCAACTGCCAATTGTTTCGCGAACCCGATTCACTCATGTACGCGACTTTGATTTCCAATTTGCAAGCCGGTTATCCCGCCCACTTGGCGGTGGAAAATCCCGAGGGAACGGCCGGACACAACGTGGTGGTGGATGGTTACCGCGAATCGGACGGCAAGTTCCATATCAACTTCGGCTATGGTGGTTCCCAGGATGGCTGGTACGACATCCCCGACCCCAATTTCTACTACGGATTGACGAAGTTGGAGGGAATTATCGTGGATATCATTCCGTCACCTTCGGCTGTCCAAGAATTCACCCACCAACAGCCGTTGGAAATCTATCCTAACCCCGTTTCAGACATCCTCTATGTGAAGAATATTCCTTGCGGACAAGTGAACTTTGTTATTTACAATGCTGTAGGACAAGAAGTTACGACAGGTTTCTCTTATGGAACGATTTCTGTTTCAGATTTGAATGAAGGACTCTATTTCTTGCAAATAAGAGGCAAGGATTATCAAAAAACGGCGAAATTCGTGGTGCGTTGATAATCCCATTGATTATGCCGCAATAAAATTGCACAAGTAAAAAATGTTGTACTTTTGCACGTTCAATCGCAAAAGAAAACACCCATGGGAATTGAAGATTCCATTTTCAACCGGCTGACCTTGCTGTTGGGGACAGAGACAATGGATGTTGTGGCCCGCCAGCGCGTCATCATCTTCGGTGTGGGCGGCGTTGGAAGCTGGTGCGCCGAAAGCCTCGTGCGCAGCGGCATCCGTCACCTCACCCTCGTTGACAGCGACTGCGTGTGCATCACCAACATCAACCGCCAACTTCAGGCCACCACCCGAACGGTGGGGAAAGTCAAGGTGGAGGTGCTGAAGGAAAGGCTCTTGGACATCAACCCGAAAGCGGAAATCAATGCTGTTCAAGAGATTTATAGCGCCGAAAATGCGGCATCTTTCCAACTTGACACTTACGACTATATCATCGATGCCATCGACAGTTTGAAAGACAAGGTCCACCTCATTCTGCAAGCCACCCGATGCAAGGGGAAATTCTTCTCGGCCATGGGTGCGGCCCTCAAGATGGATCCGACCAAGGTGCAGGTGGCGGAGTTCTGGCAAGTGCAAGGCTGCCCGCTGGCACGTGCCATCCGCAAACGCTTCAAAAGAGACGGCACCTTCCCGCAGCGGAAGTTCCTGTGCGTCTATTCCAAGGAGCTGCTGTCCAACAAAGGACCGGCCAGCGCCTGCGGGACCAGTGCCTGCATGTGCCCGAAATTCCCTATCGGGGAAGGCACTCCTAAACTCGCCAACCACGAGTGGTGCTCGTCGAAAGCGCAAATCAACGGCACCACGGCACACATCACCGCCATCTTCGGATTCACAATAGCCGGACTGGTGATGCAGGATATCTGCCAATAGTATCGTGTTGCATTCGGTTGCGCCAGCGGCATTACAGTAGGTGTCTATCGGTAATGAAGATTACTCTTCATCCTGTTTCACAGCACTCTCCGGCCACACCGGCTTGCCGTTCCACGACACGGTCAACTCTCTTGGATAGCGAGCCTCCCAATCCTCTTTGTAAACATCCAGTATGGTAAAATCCTTATCCACGAACTGCAATATGCCATCATCATCCACCCACAGTGCAGACCAGTAGCTCTCTTCACCGCCTTCAGAACACCATTTGGGCATATCAGCGCCAAAGTGATTGTTCACCACAAGACCACGTTCATTTACATTCACCACCATCCACGTCAATGGTTGCGGGCTGTCCAAGCGCGAGACGCACTCCCGGTACACTTCATCCCAAGGTTGGCCGACATTTGCATGGAGAAACTTGATTAGTGGTGTATAATCGTAGCCAGTCCTATATGAATTATGTTTCTTGATAGGCGAATGCTCTGGCAAGACATCTTGTTTTTTACCTCGCTCATAACGATAACGTTTTTTCCCGACGATAACATACCAAGACCACCCGTTGTGAGTCCGCTTGTTCACCTTTCGGTAAAGCGGCGGCTTGCCGTCTTTTCTGTTGTGCCCCATCTTTCAGCGCATTTGAAACAATTTATAGCTTACAGCTTTTTTATAGCACGGCTGCAAAGATACAACTTTTTCAAAGTTCGCAAGAAAAGCGAATTTATTTTTATATGGTTTGGAGTTACGTGCAAAGGATTTTCCAAGACAATTTCCAAGTCGCGAATGGATATTTCCGGGTATCTCTCTTTTGCGTAACTAAAACTTAGATATGGGAACAACCTCCACCGTGTAGTCGCCTTTTTTTATGGTTCGTTCCTCGTTGTTTGTTACAATTGTCAAATTGCTACAGTGTAATTCTCCTGCACATTCGATAAGACTATCCAGCTCCCTTTTCTCGGTCTTGGGATTGCTCATATCATAACAAACCTGCACAAGTCGTTCAATACGAGGACCTTTCCGTAAAACAAAATCCACTTCTTTGTCATTGCGGGAATGATAATAGAACAATGTCTTATCCGTATCGTATCCACGACGAACAAGCTCTATAAATACTTGATTCTCAAGCAAACGACCAAGGTTGTCACTCAATGCGAAAGCTTTGGCTGAGACAAAACCATTGTCAACCAAATAAACCTTTTGAGGAGCCTTTTTCATCAACTTGAGTTTGTTATTGTAACGTGGCAAATAGTAGAACAGATAAGGTTCGTGCAGGTAGTCCATAAATTTTTTGGTGGTGTTGACACTGGCGAATCCCAATTCCTGTGTTAGTTCATTGGCGCTAACTGAATTGCAGAAATTAGAAACAAGATAGATGGCTAAATTATTCAAATCAGTGATATTACGAACTTTGTGACGTCTGGCGACATCCTTCCACACAATAGAATCGAACAACGTGTCAAGATAACTGTAAGTCAGTTGCCGTGCCGCCACCACTTCCGGATAACCGCCATTTCGCAAATAGTCATCCATCAGCACCGACAATTCAACGTCCGATTCTCCATTTTGCTTATGAGAAAAGAGTTTGTGCCAGTCAAAAAACTCCTCAAGGCTAAAAGGCAGCATCTCCACTTGAATATACTTGCCAGTCAGTACCGTAGCCATCTCACTTGACAGCATTTTGGCATTGCTACCCGTAATCACGAGATTTTTTCCCTGCCGA
Organism: Bacteroidales bacterium; assembly: GCA_017506175.1. Classification (GTDB taxonomy): domain Bacteria; phylum Bacteroidota; class Bacteroidia; order Bacteroidales; family WCHB1-69; genus UBA1756. The sequence continues at coordinate 8,515 of JAFVNW010000022.1, forward strand.
TAGAGTTCGCTAACCCATAAATCCCACGCATCAAGATTCTGCACCTCATCAAGCAGGAGGAATTCATATCCGGGATAGACATCATCCAGCATCCGCATAACAAGATTCGCATTCCAGTTATCCAACAGCGATTGACTGTCAAAATTCAAGTAGGCAAAATTTTTGTCTCGCAACATCAGCAATGCCTGCGTGGATTTTCCCACGCGCCGAGGACCAGTAATCAACTTGATGAAATGGCTGTTCAACAATGAGTCAACATTTTGACTGCTGCGACGTGCAAGATAAGTACGCGATAGCAATTCATCGCGCTCTTTCCGCTGATTTAGAATGATGTTCTTCATTTTCACTTTTTTTGCAGCGGCAAAAATACAAATTTTATTCAATTATTATCTTGTATTGCATAAAATATATACTTTTTTTTGCAGTACAAATTATTTATTGCACAATTTATCGATCAATTTGACATTCTCCAACTGCCGCCTCATCACACGCACGTTCCAGTTCGATGGCTTCTTTACGTTGTTGAAAAATGGGAATCCTTTGTTTATCCAACGTTGACGGTATTCTGCAATGGAATTACCTGCGGATTCGTCATCAAAACCGGATTCAAAACCGCAGCACGAGCAAATGACGTACGTCGGGTATCTGAATTCGTCATACGGCGGTTCTTCCAATTTATTGTAACCGCAAACGGGGCAAATATAAGTTGTGCGTGCCTGTTCTGTCATAAGATTATAAATAATTACGCCCACTCGAAATTCTCTTTTCCCGCGCCCACCTCGAAGTGGTACTTGGCGATGCCGAGGTCGAGTTGGGCATAGCCGATGAGGGAGAACTTCGCCTTGGCCTCCACGCGGTTGCCGTCGCGGAGCACGAACTTGAATTTCTGCTGGTTGACCGCCGTGGGGGCCAGGATGGCCGCTTCCACGCCCTGACGGAACCATTCTGGCATCGGGCCGTTTGCCTCTGCAAAGTTCTCGACAGGTTTCAGCTTGTGCTGCACCCCTTGGTTGGCGCCATAGCCTAACGAGATGACGCAGAACAACTTCTCGCCGTCCAACACCTGATAGGAGTCGGGCTGCTTGCTGAACATGAGGCCTACCCAGCAGGTGTTCAGTCCGAGCATCTGGGCACGGATGACCACCTTCTCGCCGTAGTAGCCGAGCAGGGTGTCGTCGCCCTTCTTGCCGACGACTGCAATGTAGTTGCTGATGCCGCTGAACTTGCCGTACTTGGCCATGCCGCCGGCAAAGGCCTTGGGCTCATCGGTCACCAATTGCAGGTGGGTGCCGCCCTCGCGGTTGCACTCCTCGATGAGGTCTTTCAGCTCTTCGATTTTCTCTGCCTCGATGGGCTTTTCCATATATTGCCGCACACTGTGGCGGGCAACAATAGCTTCTTGTAAGGTCATATTCTAAAATTCAATAACTCTATAACTCTAAAATTCTAAACACCTCAAAATTGTAAAGATGTATTCTTTTTCATATCTCCCACCGTTATCTTCGGATGGTGGTACTGGTGCGCTTGGGGCGTGGCCTTATGGTTGAGCTCCACGGCCTGCTTCGGGCAGAAGTGGACGCAGGCGAGGCACTGCGTGCAGTTGTCGCCGCAATGGGCTTTTCCGCCGGTGAGGGCGATGTTCCCTTGCGGGCACACCTCGGCGCAGATGCCGCAGCCTACACAAAGGTCGGTGTTGACGGCGGGCGTGAGCATCGGCAATGTGCGGCGTTGCATACTCGGAAGGGCGCACAACGCGCCGATAGGGCCCCACCATGCGTAGTGCAGACGGTACGTGCCGGCGGCGATTTCTTCGGTGATGTGCTCCAACCGCTCAGCGTACTTCTCGAACTTCCACACTTGTTGGTTGGGATTGCGCCCAAAACCGACGGCACTGTTGTCGGGTACGCGAATCTTCTGACTGTATGCCAATTGTAACCCTTTGTCAGCCAGCAGTTTCTGAACCGTATGGATGGAGTTGCCGGCCTGAGCACCGCAGGGGATGACGATGAAAACGTACGCCTTTTTGGGCAGCTGTAGTCGCGGTAGCAACTCTGTCACCGCCCGCGGCGCGTTGAACCAGTAGCTGGGATAGACCAGTCCGATGCGCCGCTCCTGCGACAAATCCTGGTGCACTGCCTGATGGAGCGGCATCACCGTTTCGTTGAGTTTCTCCGCGATGTGGCGGCTGATGGCCAGGCTGTTGCCCGTGCCTGAGAAATAGAGGATCATACTAATGACATTTTTATTCTATTCAAATTGCTTCATCTTCCGCATCGCCCTAATCCAACTGATAAAGTACCGTATTCCCGCTATTGCGAGGGCTGCACCGAGCCCAGGATAGAATCCGGCAAAGAACTCTGCGGGCATTCCGGGGATGAATTTCAGACTGATGCCCAATCCCATCATGAAGAATATGAGGATGTAGCCGTGCAGGTCGAAAAAGGCGAACAGCGACTTCTTCCGTTCGGGGAAATCGAGGATTCGGCGGGTGTAACGCTTTACGAAGTTGTTGAACATCAACGAAAAAACAATAACGACAATGACGGCAATCAAGGCCAGCCACCATACGCGCTCGGGATGGTGGCCGGATACCTCTATCATGGACTTCACGCCAGTTGTGAAGATTTTGATGCCGGGCCCCAACCAGCACAAAACCTGCATCAGCAGCAAATGTTCTCGGTTGACGGGCAGAATCTTGTCAGTGTTCATAGGTCTTGGTGAACTGGTACTTCTCCCGCAGTTCGGCCTGTTTTTCAGGTGCTTGTGAAGTGAAGTAGTTCTTCCACCCAGGACAGAAGTTGATATGCCAGCGCCAGAAGCGGCCAATCAGTGATTTCGGCTTCGTGTCGTAATGTGCGCGAATCTTGCAATTCTCGCAAGCGTGTGCCATATCTTGCAGTCTTATTTCAACATAGATTCAACATCTGCTTCCATATCCTCGGGGGTAGCCACGGGCGGGAAGCGTTTGATGACACTGCCGTCTTTGGAAATGAGAAACTTGGTGAAATTCCAGCGGATTTCTCCCTCTTTGCGGCCTTCGGATTTGCTCAAACCGTCCACGAGTGCCATGGTGGCTTTGTTCTTTACTCCTTTCACCTCCTCGGTAGGCACGGTTTGGGTCAGATATTTGAAAATTGGATGGGCATTTTCACCGAAAACGTCGATTTTTTTCATCAGAGGGAAGGTGACGCCGTGGTTGAGACGGCAGAACTCCGCGATCTCCTCATCAGTGCCGGGCTCCTGATGCTTGAACTGGTCGCACGGGAAGCCGAGAATCACCAGACCTTGGTCTTTGTACTTTTTGTAGAGAGCCTCCAACCCGTCGTATTGTGGGGTGAAACCGCATTTGGAAGCGGTGTTGACAATCATCAGAACATTGCCGCGATACTGCGACATTTCCACTTCTACACCCTTGTTGTTCAGGGCTTTAAAATCATAAATTGTTGCCATTTTCTTTGATTTTTTATTGATATAATTTGGGTTAACTATTTGTCTTTTGCTTTCAAACCATCGATAAGTTGATCGAGCATGGGCACCATGGCCGCCAATTTCTCTGCCCCTTCCATTTTCCCCATGATGCTCGCGCCCAAACATTCGGGGATGTGCTTGGCCTTCTCGCGCAGGTCCTTGCCCTTTTCAGTCAGCGCGACGATGCGCTGGCGCGTGTCGGTTTTGCCTTTTGTGCGTTTGAGCAATCCCGCTTTCTCCATACGCTGCAGCAATGGCGTGACGGTGTTGGTGTCGAGCATCAGCCGCTTCGCAATGTCGCACACCGGCTGCTTGTCCTGCTCCCACAGCACCAACAGCACGAGATACTGCGGATAGGTGATGCCCAACGGGTCGAGGTGCGGGTGATATGCGCTCATGGTCAACCGCGCTGCCGTATAGAGTCGGAAACAGAGTTGGTTTTCTAACTTAAGTTGCTCGTATTCTATTACTTGCATATTTATATCGTTCGCGATGCAAAAATACAAAAATATTTATATCGCGGGCGATATATTTTAATTTTTTTTGAAAAAAAACGAAAGATGCGTAAAAAAAACTGCATTTCTTCTTTTGAGACACGTTTAGTTTTTGGCTTCTGCCATACGCTTGTCCGCAATGAGTCAAATAAAAAATGTGGTACAAGTACTTGAATAATTTGTTGTGTCCAATAACAAAATCACAATCGTTATGAAACACTGCAAAAATACTACAATTGTCAATGGAATCGGAACTTTTTTATCAAAAAAACTGCGATAACGCACCACAGGTGTTCTAACGTTTTTTTTAGCGATAAAAATGATAGACAACATTGAGTTTTTCTTCAAAGACTGCAAATAGCACCTGCGTTTGGAACAATGCCAGTCGCATACGCAAAAGCACAGATCGCAGCGACAACCATCAGTATGATACAATACAATCTTTTGGCGACAGTGAAGCGATTTGAATATTATGAGAGTTTGGGAGCGTTGTTCAAGGCCGCAGGTGTCGGAGCATCAGAGGCAACAATAACGCAGTGTATATGGTATGTAATCAATGTATTAATAATAGAAATAGCCTCTTTTTTCAATAAGGGCGAAGAAATTCTAATCAATAAGTATTTAAATGATACTGAAACATTTACAAAAACAGTAAACTTGGAAACCCTACAAAAGGTGGGGTGAATTCAACATGCGAAACTTGAATCGTTTATTTGCCATAGGCCAGAGTATCAATTTCTTTGCTTAAAAAATGACCGCAATCCTCGAATGTGGCGAAGGTGTGCTCCTGCGGCACTACATTGGGAATCACGTTCATTTTAGTGAGCATATACATTGGCTGCGGCTGGATGATGGTCATCAGCACCGTCACACCCCGCGCTTGCAAGTCCTTGATGGCGGTTTCCATCGCGTACAGTCCCGACTGGTCCATAAAGGAGACGAGGCGCATGCGGATGATGACCACTTTCGCGTCTCCGGGAATGGAGTTCATCACTTCTTGGAACTTGGTGATGGAACCGAAGAAGATGGGGCCGTTCAGACGTTGGATGTAGATCTTGCTGCGGATTTCGTCGGTCAGCACCTTTTCGTCTTCCCACGGAATCTCCTTGTCGAAAGTGGAGATTTGGTCCAGATGATAGCTGCCCTCCACGAGGTCGCTGGCGCGTTTCATGAACAGCACACAAGCAATCACCATACCGATGCCGACGGCAATCAGTAGGTCCACAAAAACGGTGAGGAACAACACGGTGAGGAGCACCACAGCGTCGGCTTTCGGGATTTTGAAGAGGTCTTTCAATCCCTTGAAATCAATGATGCCAATACCGACTGTGATCAGGATGCCAGCGAGGACGGAGAGGGGAACGAACTTCACCAAGCTGCCGAGGCCGAGCAGTACGGCCAGAAGGAAGAGGCCGTGGACCATGCCCGACAGCCGCGTACGCCCGCCGCTGTTGATGTTGACCACCGTACGCATCGTGGCACCGGCACCTGGGAGCCCGCCGAAAATACCAACGGCAATGTTGCCAATGCCCTGTCCGATAAGTTCTTGATTGCTATTGTGTTTTGTCTTGGTGGTGTTGTCGGCTACCACGGAGGTGAGCAGCGTGTCGATGGAACCGAGGCCAGCCAGTGTGAGAGCTGGAATCACGGCCATCTTTGCCACCGCCAGCCAGTCGATGCCGCCGACTTCGTGCCCGACGAAGAAGGGCAGCGGGAAACCCGACGGAATCTCGCCGATGGTGAGTTTCGGGTCGAAATGGATGCACACCGACACTACGGTCATTACGATGAGGGCGACCAGTGTGGCAGGTATCTTCTTGGTAATGAGCGGGAAAAGATAGATAATGGCGACGGTGCCCAAGCCGAGCAGCAACGCCGTGATGTCCAATCCGCCGATTTTGTCGGGCAGTTGGGTGATCATGTCCACAATCAGTACGGGCGACTTCATGCCGAGCAGCGGGTAGATTTGTTGCACGATGATGATGATGCCGATACCGCTCATGAAGCCCGACAGGACGGGGTAGGGGATATAGCGGATGTACTTGCCGATTTTGAGGATTCCGAACAGGATCTGGAATAGGCCGCAGAGGATGGCAGCGAGGGCCATGCTCACGATGACGGTTTCGATGCTGTGCGGCTGGCTGGTGGCCCAGACGGTGGAGATGAGGGTAGCCGAGATGACGGTCATCGGGCCGGTGGGGCCGCTGATCTGGGAGGGGGTGCCGCCGAACAGTGAGGCGAAAAAGCCGAGCATCATCGCGCCCGTCAGACCGGCCAAAGCACCGACTGCGCCGATGTTGCCGACCTCTTCCACACTGATCACGCCAAACGCCTGGATACCGAAGGCCAATGCCAGCGGCAAGGCAACGATTCCCGCAGTCAACCCACCGAAAATGTCACCCTTTAAATTGGATTTGTCAAATAATTTCACTGATAATCTGGTTGTTATGATTTACAAATAGCCGATTCTTACACTAACATAAGATTCGGCAAAAATACGACTTTTTTGTGTACGTTTGCGCACACGGCATGAGCTTCAGGTACAATACTGGTCAGGTATGTGATATTTTTGACCATTGTTATGATAATGGGAAATATGTAAACGATCCATATCGTGGAGAACCATCCCCAAAAGCATCAAATACCATATTGAATGGTCTAACATGTCCTTCAGTCCATTATGGGTAGGCTGCCATATTATGACAGCACTATAACTGTTTTCGGTTTAAGGCACCCGTGGATATTCTCAACGTTTCTCCTGTTTTTTCAAAGAATACTGATGTAGGATATTGAGATAGTTGTCGATGAATTCCTGATAGCAAGTATCTTGCGAAGCCTGCTGTTTGTAGTTTTGAACAACGGTGTTCCATTGTCCGGGCTGGACCAGCGGGATGTTGTGCTCATTTTTGATTCGTGCGATTTCCTCCACGACCTGCATTCTTTTGGATAAAAGCTGCGATATTTGCGCATCGATATTCCGGATTAGATTCCGCTGCTGTCGGAGTAAATCATCGGGAGCTTTTGATAGATGTTTGAAAATGAGTGAATTAAGCATGGATGAAAGCTCTTCGGGCGTGATTTGCTGTTTGGCGTCACTGAGGGCTCTTGTCGGATTTTCATGCGTTTCAATCATCAGACCGTTGCATCCATAGTCAATGGCGATTTGCGCTATCTGCTTGATATATTGTTTGTCGCCGCAAATGTGCGAGGGGTCGCAAAGAATAGGGAGGTCGGGACGGGCGATGCGGAGTTCAGTCGGTATTTCCCACATTGGCGAGTTGCGGAGCACATTCTCCTGTTGTTGGGCGAAGCCGCGGTGGATGGCAAGTATCTGCTTGGCACCGGCCTTTTCAAACCGCTCGATGTTTCCCTTCCACAACTTCAAGTCGGGGATGGCGGGGTTTTTCACCATGATTGTAAAATTGTCATTTTCAACGGATTGTGCGATTTCTTGAACAATAAACGGGTTGACGGAAGTGCGTGCCCCAATCCAAACGTTTCGGATCCCGTAGTTTCGGCAGAGGTCAACGTGCCGCGTGTTTGCCACTTCCACGCAGATCTCAAAGCCGAAATCCTCCTGTACTTTGAGTAGCCATGGGAAAGCCTTTTCGCCTGCCCCGCAGAAATCGTCAGCGTTGCTGCGCGGCTTCCAAACTCCCGCCCGAAAGTAGGTGAGTGGGCATGGCAGTTCTTTTTGCCGGAGAAACAGCTGTTTTGCAGTTTCGTATACTTGTGCTTCGCTTTCAGCGGCGCACGGTCCGGCAATCAGATATCGGAACGGTTGGGAATCGCTATTCGCCATACATTTTGCGGTAATATTCCTGATAGCTTCCAGAAGTCACGTTGTCGAGCCATTTTTCATTGGCAAGGTACCAATCCACGGTGGCATCGAACCCCTCATCGAATTGGATGGTGGGTTGCCAGCCGAGTTCGGTGTGCAACTTGGTGGCGTCAATGGCGTAGCGCAGGTCGTGGCCGGCGCGGTCGGTTACGTAAGTGATTAACGACAAGGAGGTTCCCTCTGGACGGCCCAGTTTGTGGTCGAGAATCTCTATCAGCTTTTTGATGAGGTCAATGTTGCGCCATTCGTTGTTCCCACCGATGTTGTAGGTGCTTCCCGTCTGTCCTTTGTGAAAGATGAGGTCGATGGCGCGGGCGTGGTCCACCACGTAGAGCCAGTCGCGCACGTTGATTCCTTTCCCATAAACGGGGAGCGATTTGTTGTGCTTTATGTTGTTGATAAACAGCGGGATGAGTTTTTCTGGGAATTGGTTCGGGCCGTAGTTGTTGGAGCAGTTGGAAATGACGCTGGGAAGTCCGTAGGTGTCATGATAGGCGCGCACGAAGTGGTCGGAGCTGGCCTTGGAAGCGGAGTAGGGGCTGTGGGGTGAGTAGGGGGTGGTCTCTTTGAAGGAGCCGGTTTCACCAAGCGCACCATAAACCTCATCGGTGGAGATATGGTAGAAACGCTTGCCCTCGTAGTTCTCTTTCCAGAGGTTCTTGGCGGCGTTCAGCAGATTGACGGTGCCTACAACGTTGGTGAAGATGAACTCCATCGGGTTGGTGATGGAGCGGTCCACGTGCGATTCCGCCGCAAGGTGAATCACACCGTCAAAACGTTCTTTCTCAAATAGTTGGTTGATGAATCCTGCATCCACAATGTCTCCTTTCACAAAGTGGTAATTGGGCTTTTGGTCAATGTCGGACAGATTTTCAAGGTTGCCGGCATAAGTCAGCTTGTCAAGGTTAAATATTTGATAATCAGGATACTTGTTAACAAAAAGCCGGACTACATGGGATCCGATGAAGCCCGCGCCGCCTGTGATGAGGATTTTTTTCATATTGCTAAAATTTTGAAGTGCAAAGATACATCTTTAAAATGATTTCCCAAGTGGGGAATGAACAATCACAAAAAAAAGGATGGCGGAAAAGCCATCCTCTTTATAAGAAAACACGTAACAATTTATTATTTTACCTCATAGGTGAGTCTCATATTGATGCTGGCGCGTTTTTGTTTGGAGGAGGTATTGAATGCGCCGCCCCAGGTGTAGTCCTCGTCGCTGGAATTGGGGGCGGTGATTTGGAATACGCCCATGTTGGCATTCACGAGGCCGTCTAATTTGGCACCGGCGTTCTTTGTGATGGTTTGAGCGCGGTTGCGGGCGTCTTTGGAAGCCTCTTCGAGCATCTTGATTTTCAAGTCGGCCAGCTTGGTATAGTAGTAGCTGGGGCTGTTGCTGTTGAGGTTGATGTCCTGGTCGTACAACTCGGCAACTTCGCGTTCCACTTTTTCAACCAAATCCACATTCTTGGATTCAATCCGGATGTTTTGCGTGGCGCGGTAGCCTTTGAAAACGGAAACGTAGTGGGAGTTCCCGTTTGCATCGTATTCATAACGGCCGTCGTAGTCGGGATTTGCGGAAACGGATTTGAAATCGATTTCATTTGCTTGGATTCCCTTGCTAATCAAGTAGTCTTTCACAATTTTGTTTTGTTCTTTGATTGTTGAGTAGGCCTCTTTCATGGTGGGTTTCAGTGCGCTGTAGTCAAGCGTCCACACGATAAGGTCGGAGGTGAAGTCTTTTTCAGCCAGACCTACCACAGAGATTGTCTTTTGCGGTTTTTTTGTTTTGTAGTAATAACCGCCGATGGCCGTGGCTGCTAAAACGAAGCAGATGCTTGCCACAATACCGATGATTAAAGAAGCAGTGTTTTTCATGATTTGTTAATGATTAAAAATATGTGAGATAACGCGAATGATGTCTTCTTTATTATTGCAAAAAGATAATTTTTCTTGGTCTTTCTTTCAACTTGTTTTTTGGGGGGTGACTTTATACTAGTTAGAAAGATTTTCTAATTTTAGTATTGCTGTTTCTGAATTAATTAGTATTTTTGCATCGCCATTCGTTTGAGAAGCACTAGTGGAGTTAATCCTGCTTAATGAGTTCAAGCGTTTGGCTTTTTTGTTTTTGTTATGTTTACCTTCTTTAATCACAATTAAGCAATTTCTATATAAATAGTCACCAGAAACACAAAACGCGGCCATTCAAGACCGCGTTAAAAATGTTCGGGTTCCTGTCAACTAGTATATAGTCACTTGTTTTTTAACGCGTTCGGTTCCTCGTTGTGGTGTCGGCAATTCCCTTTACCGTCCCCAGCTGTCCCTGTCAAGACTGCGGAAATGGATGGCTTCCGAAAGGTGGTCGAGGCCGATGTCGGGTGAATGGCTGAGGTCGGCGATAGTGCGCGAGACCTTCAGAATTCTGTCGAAAGCGCGCGCTGACAGCCCCAGTCGATCCATCGCCTTTTTCAGCATCAGTTGTCCTTCTTCGGAAATTTTGCAATATTCTCGCACCATCTTGCTGCTCATCTGGGCGTTGCAGAAGATGCCGCTACATTCGGCGAAACGCGCTTTCTGCATTTCGCGTGCCGCCACCACCCGTTTGCGGATGTCGGCGCTCTTCTCCACCGGTTTGCTACTGGCCAGCTCCTCGTGGCTCACCGGCACCACCTCCACGTGCAGGTCGATGCGGTCCATCAACGGTCCGGAGATGCGGCTGAGGTAGCGCTGGACCACTCCCTCTCCGCAAGTACACGGGATCTTGGGATTGTTGTAGTTGCCACACGGGCAAGGGTTCATAGCGGCGACAAACATGAACGAGGCGGGGAATTCCACGCTGTATTTGGAGCGGGAGATGGTGACGAAGCGGTCTTCTAAGGGTTGCCGCATCACCTCCAGCACGCTTCGCTTGAACTCTGGCAGTTCATCGAGAAACAAAACTCCGTTGTGGGCGAGAGAGATTTCTCCCGGTTGGGGATGCGTTCCTCCGCCCACGAGGGCCACGTCGCTGATGGTGTGGTGCGGTGCGCGGAACGGGCGTACGCAGATGAGCGATGAGAAACGGCTCATCTTGCCGGCAACGGAGTGTATCTTGGTGGTTTCCAAGGCTTCGTCCAGTGTGAGTGGCGGCAGGATGGAGGGCAGCCGCTTGGCGAGCATTGTCTTGCCGGAGCCAGGAGCACCGATGAAAATCACGTTGTGCCCGCCCGCCGCCGCAATCTCCAACGCCCGCTTGATGTTCTCCTGACCCTTGACATCTGAAAAGTCGAACTCGTACTCGTTGAGGCTCTTCTGGAATTCCTCCTGCGTGTTGATGACGGTCGGCTCTATGGGGATGCCGTTGTTGAAAAAGTCGATGACCTGCTTGATGTTCTCTACGCCGAGAATGTTGATCCCGTCCACGATGGCGGCTTCGCGAGCGTTCTGGATGGGCAGGATCACCCCTTTCTTGCCCCGCCGTTTGGCTTCGATGGCGACAGGCAATGCACCTCGTATCGGTTGGAGCGAGCCGTCAAGTGACAATTCCCCCATTATATAGTAGTCTTCCACGATCTCCGCACCCAGAATCTGTCCTGATGCAATCAGGATGCCCACGGCGAGGGTTAGGTCAAAGGCGGAGCCCTCTTTCCGAATGTCGGCGGGCGCCATGTTGATGACGATTTTCTTTCCCGGAATTCTGTAGTTGTAATTCTTCAGTGCCGTATCAATGCGGTACTGACTCTCCTTGATGGCATTGTCGGGCAGACCGACTAAACAAAAATTGACACCGATTTCAACACTGACCTCTACGGTAATTGGAATGGCAGCGACCCCCATCAGGGCGCAACTGTAAGTTCTGACGAGCATAGCGAGTTGTTTTAGTAATTATATTTGACGCCGCAAATATACACTCGCCCAATGCCGATTTCGTCAATTGTTAATAACTTTTTTAAATTTATTCGTTGATTTGAAAACGAATCGCTTCGTAAGTTCCCGAAGTGAATCTGTCGGTTGTAATGAATTGATTATTAAGAAGATTTGCGCGCTTCCCATTCCCTTTATCCATTACGGCCTCCACAGTATTCCCCTCTTTTAAATAATAGATGGTAAAGCAATCGGTGCACTCCTCCTTCTCGATTATCGTGATTTGTCCCGAATTTTGGAATTTTTCCATGGTTGTAGTCAGCGATTCGAAGTTCTCGCATTCCTGCAGAATCTGATTAAGAATGATACTGTTGGTGGAGAAGGTTCGTTTGGGGTTGGGCGGAATATTCGGGTCGTCGCCGGAAAAGGTCTGCGGTTCCACATAGTCATTCCCGAAGCTGATGCGCACGCCGCCGTTTCGGTCGTTGTCTTCCTGTGCTAAGCAGATGGAAATAGAGGAAAAGAGGAATAATAAGGTGACGATATACTTCATTGAAAGGGAGATTTAGTTTGACTGATTCTTGAGTGAGTAGCGCATTTGGCAGCTTTTAGTGAACGTGCCGTTCTCAAGCATGGTGTTGATTTCGTCGGGAGAGGTGCGTTTGCAGGACCAAAGTTCCAACAAAGGATACTTGTCCAAGATGCTGTCGTAAAGTTCCGTAATGGAGGGCGGGTGCGGCAATTGAGCATACTCTTCGTAGGTGTATTTGGTGAAGGCGACACACTCGCCGATGCCGCGATTGTCGTACCAATAGCCGTTTTTGAGGGGGGAGGGGGTGGCGTAGCCGCTACCGTGTCGCACGTCGGCAGGGTCGGGGTAGCTGACAATCCGGCTCCGATCCGCCGACAACATGACCGGCACGTATTGACTATAGTCCTTTTTTGTCTTATAGACGTAAACGGGTGGCGCAACGGCTCCAACCTTTTGAGGCTCAGTTTGTTCTGTTTGCGTTACCTCGTCTTTCACCATCTTTTTGCGCGTACCGCAAGCAATAAGGGCCACAGACAAAAAGCCAATAAGGAGTATTTTTTTCATTTTTTATAGATAACGTTTATCAGCGATGAGCTGTTGTTTAATCGCTACCTCACGATTCGCGTGCCGCAGGCGGGATTGCCCAACTGTCCGGCTTCGGTGATGATGCACTCTTTTCCGCCGCTTTCAACGAAGTAGATGGCTGCGCGAACTTTGGGTGCCATGGAACCTTCCGTGAAATGTCCTTCCTGCAAGTACTGTTTGGCTTCGGCAATCGTGATCGTGTCGAGTGCCTTCTCGTTAGGTTTCTTGAAGTTGAGGTAAACCTTCGGAACGTCTGTCAGGATGTAGAACTCGTCGGCACCGATTTCAACGGCTACCAGCGCGGAGGCCAAGTCCTTGTCGATAACCGCTTCCACACCTATGATTTGGTTGTCCTTGACAACGACGGGAATGCCGCCGCCGCCCACGGTGACGACGATGTTTCCGGCATTGGCCAGCTGTTTCACGATGTCGATGTTGGCGACCTTCAACGGTTTGGGGGAGGCGACCACTTTGCGCCATCCGTTGCCCTTCGGGTCTTCGCGGAAAATGGAACCCGTCTCGGCTGCATACGCGTCAGCCTCGTCCTTGTCGTAGTAGGGACCCACCGGCTTGGTCGGGTTCTTGAACATCGGGTCTTCCCTGTCCACCTCCACTTGGGTGACGATGGTCACGACGTTCTTTTTGATGTTTTCTTTTGCAAAAATGTTGCGGAAACCTTGTTCAATGAGATAGCCGATCGAACCTTGGGTCTCGGAAACACAGAAATCCATTGGCATGATTTGCAGACCGAAAGTCTTGTTTCCCGCTTCGTGCTGAAGCATCACGTTGCCCACTTGCGGACCGTTGCCGTGGCCGATAACGATATTGTAGTCTTGTTTCAGAAGTCCGAGTAAAGATTGACAGGTTTGGCTTACGTTTTCGATTTGTTCTTTGTAGGTGCCTTTCTGACCGCTACGTAAAAGGGCATTTCCACCGAATGCCACAACTGCTAATTTTGCCATTTCTTGAGTTTTTGGTTTAATAAATTGGGCGGCAAAGATACGATTTTTTAGAGGATTACAAGACTTGGGTGAAATTCTATTGTTATTTTGTAGAAAAACCAATGGAATTATTCAATATTTTGACGATTTCTTCAAGATGTTTTGCATCGGTTTCATCAAAAGTGAATAGCTCGTCGCTGTCTATGTCAAGCACGCCAACGACTTCGTTTTCGGCGTTGAAGAGGGGCACGACGATTTCGGATTTTGAGAGGCTGCTACAGGCGATGTGTCCGGGAAATTCTTCTACATCTTTGACAATCAATGTCTTGCGTTGTTTCCATGCGGTTCCGCACACACCCTTTCCTTTCGGAATACGCAGGCACGCCACGCTCCCTTGAAACGGGCCGATTACCAATTGTTCGTCTTCCACCAGATAGAATCCCACCCAGAAGAATCCCATCGCATCGTGAATGGCGGCGCAGGTTTCGGCCAAGCGCGCGGTCCAGTTCGTCTCTCCCTCCAGCAAAGAGCTCACTTGCGCCACCAATAGTTCATATTTTTGTTCTTTTGTCATTTTTTTTGAGTCCATATTTCTCTTTTTTGTTTGATTAACCGGAAAGCCTATTCTCAGAAGTGGCAGGTCCATGAATCTCCATTCACTATTTACCGATTTCCCTAATTAAAATTTTGGAAAACGGAACCTGCTCTCTTTCAGCCTGTTTCAATAATTCTTGATAAGTTTCTTTTTCCGCCATGATTTGGTTTAGGCGTTGAATCTTTGGGGCGGTTTTGTAATTGGGGTATAGGGCGGTCAATGCCTCCTCAATGAATCCCCAGCCGAAGTCATAGAGGTTGGCATCGGTGATGCAAAGGAGGATGATCTCATGGTTTTCAATGGTTTCTTTCAATTTTGATTTGTCCACCCAAACGATGTTTTCAAAAATGTCGGGGTAAACCGTGCGGTTGTAGTACCAGAACAGGTTTTCGGAGAAGAGGTTCTTGCTGATGCCGCTATTCCAGATGCTCCAATAGTAGCTGTCGGCGATGGTGAGAACTCTCGGTTTCTGGTGGACAGCCGGATTATTGTTAAAAGTGCAAATTGGGAAGTTCATTTGTTCGTGCGGTAATGGGAACAGCAGGTTCATGGAGGGTTCCATGTCGAAATCCAAGTCTTTGTTATACATTGAGTTGGAATCGCCTATGTGAATGATTTCCGGCAGATTGATGCCGCATTTGCTTTCAATGAAATGGTTGAGGGTATCGGCGGCGAGCCACAGTCCATAGCTGCTCCAATGCACGCCATACTTGGAGTAGAGCTTGTGCGGCGCAGTCGGTTTCAGTTGTTTGAAGTAAGAATTGAGGTCCAGATAGTCCACCTTGTAGGAATCGCAGGCGGAAACGAAAGCCGAGAAATTGCTAATTGTTTTATTTTCAGGGTGATAGCGTGCGGGAATGAATTCTGGATAGATGCTTGCTTTGCCGGGCTCCAAAATCAACAGTAACTCCACATCATATTGCGTTTTTAACAAATCTTGCAATTGCTTCAACGCTTTGACTTTTTCGCGCACTAAATCCTCTCCGATGAAATTGCGCCCCAAGTATTCGGTGATGTACATCTCTTCGTAAAAGCAGTCCTCTTTTCCCAGTACCACCTTTTCGGCATTGGTGTAGCGGAATAGTCTGTAATTCAGTTCGTTGTAAGCGCGAATCCAGTAATTGCCCAAGCCGATTTCCCTACGGACCTGCTCATCGGCGTTGGCTTGAAGCGAGCCGTTCAGGTAGTTTGCAAAGCTGATTTCAGGCAGGGAATCCTCGCTTACCCCATTTAGCTTTTCACCCGAAATTGAAGGGAAAAACGACAAAATCAGGGGCAAAACCATCAGCAGGATGGTTGAAATCCAAAGGGGAAATGCCGGAAACCTGTCGTTTTTATTCATAATTTAAAATCTGAAATAGATGAAGGGGTTGAGGCCGCCGCCCAGCAGTGCGCCGCCGCAAAGCACGAAGAGCACTACCGAAACGATAAAGCCGAAATAGAGGATTTTATGGTTTGGTTTATTTGTAAATAGTTGATACTGAATGTTTTCTATTTTGTTAAAGTAGCCGATGAAGGAGCAGAAGAGGGCGATGAAGAAGATGCAGAGAAAGCGGCTGTCGAAGTAGAACTCGTCGATGCGGAAGTCGAACGAGAACATTTTCTTCAAATATCGGAATCCGTAGCCGATGTTGTCGGCGCGGAAAAACACCCATCCGACGGCAACCACGAGGAAAGTTAACAATGTGGAGGGCAGTTTCCCCATCTTTTTGAGCACTTTTAACATGAACATTTTATCCAAAATGAGGAAAAAGCCGTGGAAGAGCCCCCAAAAGATGAAGGTCCATGCGGCTCCGTGCCAAAAACCAGAAACGAAGAAGACGATGGCAAGGTTGAGGTGCATTCTTGGAACGGGCACGCGATTGCCACCGAGCGGTATGTAGAGGTAGTCTTTCATCCACGCGCCTAACGTGATGTGCCAGCGCCGCCAGAACTCCGTGATACTCTGCGAGATATAAGGGAAGTTGAAGTTTTCTGGGAATTTGAATCCCATCATCTGTCCCAGCCCTAATGCCATGTCGGAGTAGCCGGAGAAGTCGAAGTAGATTTGGAAGGTGTAGGCGAGAATGCCCATCCAAGCGGTGCTGGTGGAGAAGAAGTCGGGCGAGACGGTGAAAATGGCGTCCACCTGCTCTGCCAGCACGTTGGCAATCAGCACTTTCTTTGCTAATCCAACCATGAATCGAGAGAAGCCATTTGCCCGTCGCGCGTAAGTGTCATCCTGCTGTCGGTCAGTGAGTTGCGCAGCAATATCCTTGTAGCGCACAATCGGACCGGCAATCAGCTGCGGAAACATCAGAATGTACAGCAGCAGGTCGGTGAACTTGCGCTGCGGTGCGGTCGTTTCGCGATAGACATCTACCATGTAAGAGATCTTCTGGAAGGTGATGAAGGAAATCCCGACAGGCAGTGCCACCTTCGCCCATGCAAACGGCTTCCATCCGAAAAGCGCGTACAATTCTTGCAGGTTTTCAACAAAGAAATTCGCATATTTAACATAGAGCAAAATGCCCACATTGATGAAAATGGAGGCGGCAAGCCATCGTTTTTTTGACTTTTCCGGACTTCGCGGCAGCTTTTTCGCGATGAAATAGTCGATCAGCACCGAAGCGACTACCACCAGCGTGAATCTCGGCTCGCCCCACGAATAGAAAAACAAACTTGCAATCAGCAGAATGTAATTCTTGACTTTGTAAGGCACCAACCAATAGATTATCAGTGTGATAGGGAGGAAGAGGAACAGAAAAAACGGCGAGCTGAAAACCATGATGAGGGATGCGGTGTGAAATCCTGTAGGTGCGTGCGGGGTGTTCTGGTTTAGGAGTGTATTAAATTCTTTGTCATCGGGCAAAAATAAAAAATAATTGAATATGTTGCCGATTTTTATTATTGAGGTTGATCTCTGCTCACAAAGACCGCGCACGATTGCACCGATTCGTGGTGCTCCGTCCTCCTTAAACCTTGCCCTCCGACCTCTCCCACATCGAGCGCTCGCAGGTGTAGGTGGTCATCCGCAGGAGGTCGGGAACGCTGTAGTGCAGGTGCGTGCAGAGGGCATGAACGAGATAGCAGACGCAGATATGCTGGAACTGCGGGATGCTCAGCGGTCCCACCGCCCATGTATGGCCGTCATCGAGCTTGTTGGAGTCGCCGTTGTGGATCGTGTGCGCGTTCATCCGCGAAAGTGATGACACCGCCCACAGCATCTCGTTCCAATGCGATCCGTAGAACGCATCCTCCTCCATCGGGAAGAGCTTCGGGCCTTTATAGTCGTGACAGTAGTTGATTTCCCCTCTCAAGTGGAAACGGTTCGCGCTGTGCTCGCCGATGTCGGGAAGCAAGTCCAGCTGCCGCTGAAGTTGTTGCTGTTCTTCGTAAAAGCGGTTCGTCATCTTCAGCAGCGCCTCGTTCACATGCTCAAAGCGGCGCACTTCGGCCTCGGTGCAGTGCAACGCGAACATCCGGTTGAGGATGCAGGCGCGCTCGTCCAACAGCCGGTCAAGCAGTTCCTCCGTGCGCGAGTCCCAGTCCAAATTACCATCGAACGGCTTGGCCATGCGCAGGATTTCCTTTTCGGTGGCAGCAAGCATTTTGCGGAGCGTGTCCATGTCCGATATTTCCTGTATGTTGTCGCTCATTTTACTTGAAATGTCCCACATCAGACAACTCAACTGCAGGTCGGGGACGCTGTTTGGGCTGCACTCGGTGGCGAGCACCTCCATCAGGTCCCGTTTGCCGCCGACAATATGGTAGTATTCGTCGCGGTGGAGCAGGCGCACGTCATCCACCCATTCTCCGATACGCTCCCAATCGTGCACGTCGTGCAGGGTGGGACGGTAGTCGTCGTGCATCAATACCGTGCGCAATAGTTGCGTGAGCGCGATGACTGCCACATGGAGTTCTCCGGCCATGTTTTTCAACTCTTGGATGATGTTGTCGATTTCGTCTTCGCGGTTCGGGAGCGGCTGCGAGGAGCTTACCAGCTGCAGGTAGTCGATGATGACCCAGCGGATGTCGTATGTCTCGCGCAGTTGGCGCACTTTCTCCCGGATAGAATCCACCGTCAATGTTGCCGTATCGTCAAGGTGGATCCATTCGGGGCATTTCCCGGCTGCGTGGCGTAGCAGCAGCTGGTCGCGTTTCATTTCGAGGGAGAAATAGGCGGTGGGCAGCTGGGCTTCCGTTGCAAGTTGGAAGGCGAGAGTGGTTTTGCCCATGCCGGGGCGTCCGCCGATGAGGTTGAGCGTGCCGGGCCGGTAGATACTGGCCAGCCGTTTCAGCACTTGTTCTTCTTGTTTGTCGTTTTTCATAATCGTAATTTTTGTGCAAAAATAGTGCCTGCCCGCATTTTATGATGGGGTCTGCTATTAGCAGCCACGGGGGCAAAGATAGTGTAGGGGGATGATTGGGATATCGTAGAGACGTGCCATGGCGCGTCTCTACAAAATCATCATGGCGATCCTTGCGCAGGCCTCGGCATCGGCGAGGGCGTGGTGATGGTTCTCGAGGGGGTAACCGCAGGCGGCCGACACGGTGTGCAGCTGGTGATTCGGCAGTTGCTGTCCGAAATGGCGGCGAGAGGCGCGGCAGGTGCAAAAGAACTGGTAATCAGGATAATCCATCTGATAGGTTTGGAAAACGGATTTGAGGCAGCCCTCGTCAAAAGGACTGTTGTGGGCCACCAGGGGCAGTCCGGCGATGCGGGGTGCTATTTGTCGCCACACGTCTGGGAAGAGCGGGGCGGTGTCGGTGTCTTCATGACCCAAGCCGTGTACCTCCTGACAGAACCACGCATAGTAGTTGGGAGTGGGGCGGATGAGGCTGTAGAAGGTGTCGGTGATGAGGCCGCCGCGCACCACCACCACGCCCACGCTGCACACACTGCTGCGCTGTCCGTTGGCGGTCTCGAAATCGATGGCGGCAAAGTCGTTCATATCAGAGGGTTACATTTTCCGAAGGGTTCGGAACCCGCCGGCAAAAATACGATAATTTTACGGGTGCAAAGATAGGATGTAGGTATGAAAATGGGGGGCATAATGGTAGAGACGCGCCATGGCACGTCTCTACAGTCGCATGGCCACTTCTTTCACGCTATCGGGTCGGCGCAGAACTGGCGGCGTTTACAGGTTTTGCAGTGCAGTCCCATCCACACGCTGTCGAACTGCTGGATGGCCTGCGACACGAGGGCGGGGTCGTCGGTGAGGATGCCCGCCTCGAAATTGCGGGTGTTCTCGCCCTTCATGCCGATGCCCGCGCCGGTGAGGTTGGCGCTGCCGATATAGGCCTCCTGGCAGTCGAACACCAGCAGTTTGAAGTGGACGCGTGGACAGAGCGCCCGTTCCATCCCCTCGATGAGCGACGGGTATTGGTCGAAATCCTCGCGGAAGGCGGGTCCGGGTTCCTTGGCGTGGATGAGGCGCACCTCCACGCCTTTGCGCACCAACTGAGCCAGCACCGCGAGGAACGGCTTCGTGCCGGTACCCACCTTCACGTAGAGGTCTTTGATGTCGGCAGTACCAATCCACAGCGACTTCCTGACGGAGGCCACGCGGAAGAGGACGAGGTTGTAGTGGTCGGTATTGGCGATGTAGGTGGTGGGCATAAGGGAGCGTGTTTTACTTGTCTATGACAGTTTCATCTGTAAGAAAATCAAGCAGGCTGAGATTGAGAAAGCCGTTGTCGTCGTAATATGGAAGAACGGGTTCTTTTTGTACAAGAATTTTTCTGAAGGAGTCATTAATGTGCCGTAAGGACTTGATTTCCTTTTGGCGCTTTTCTTCATCATACAAAGCGTATGCGGATTGTATGTAGTATCGTTGACTGCCTCTGTTGCACACAAAATCAACTTCAAATTGTTTTCTTTTCGATTTCCCGTCTTCCTTGCAGTTCACTTCCACCATTCCTACATCCACCGACATCCCCCTCATCCTAAGTTCGTTATAAATTACATTCTCCATAATGTGTCCGTAGTCGTTCTGCCGGAAGTTCAGTCGGGCATTGCGTAGACCGACATCCACAAAATAGTACTTCATGGGCGTGCCGATATAGTGTCTGCCCCTCACATCATACCGTTGGGCTTTTTCTATGAGAAATGCATCTTGCATATATTGCAGGTATGAGGCCACGGTATCGCGTGCTATGTGCATCTTTTTTTCAGAAATAAAGGTGTTGGTCAATGTCAGTGGATTGGTCAGAGTGCCGATGGTGGAGGCCACCACATTCATCAGTTCCTCCATTTCCTCATTGCCGCGCAGGTTATAGCGTGAAATGATGTCTTGGAAATAGGTTTGAGAGAACAGAGCTTGCAGATAGGTGGCTTTGCGATTTTCACTGCCGATCGACAGCAGTCCCGGCATACCACCATAAACTTGGTAATTGTTCCAAGCGTCGGATTCAGTGCCGTCGAACACTGACAAAAATTCAGAAAACGAGAGGGGGTACACCCTCACCTCATCGCCTCTGCCACGGAATTCGGTGATAATGTCTGAGGAAAGAAATTTTGAATTGGAACCAGTGACGTAAGTGTCTGCATTGGGGATATGGAGGAAACCGTTCAGCAGGTACTCAAAATTCGGCACAAGTTGGATTTCATCAAGAAGTATGTAGTAGATGTCCTTGTCCACAATTCTGGCTCTGACATATTGGTTCAGGTTGTCCGGGTTAAGATATTCTCTGTTTTGGTAATCGTCCAAAGCGAAGGAGATGATATGGTCTTCTTGCACTCCCAGTTCCATCAGTTTCCGTTTGAACAGATTGAAAAGCAGATAGGATTTGCCGCATCTGCGCACACCTGTAACGATCTTTATCAGGCCGTTGTTCCTGCGTTCCAGTAAGGAAGAAATGTACCGTTCTCTTTTAGCCTCCATTATTCTATTCGTTTTTTTTGCGTAAATACGCATTTTTTACGACTGCAAAAATACACTTATTTTCGATTTAACACAAAGCTTAAATGAATATCTGTGTTTTTTATAAATATGTTGGTTGACAACTCTTTACTGTCGGCGGTGCCCATCCACAGCGACTTCTTGACGGAGGCCACGCGGGAGAGCACGAGGTTGTAGTGGTCGGTATTGGCAATATAGGTGGTGGGCATGATCCGGATGTTGGTGAAAAATCAGCGGCAAAGATAACACATTTGTATGAAAATGGGTGGCATGGTAGAGACGCGCCGCGTGCGTCCGTGAAACCTGTAGAGACGCGCCATGGCACGTCTCTACCATGGCATGCCACACGTAGCATGTCGGAGAGAGGCGATTTTCTTGCTTCGGGCCAGATGTCAGCGTCATGGAGAGGGGGTGGGGAGCATGCAAGTGCTGTGGAACTATATTTCACCGAGTTCTTTCAACAACTCCTTAAATACTTTCATAGCATCTTTGCACGAGTAATGTTGAGAATAATACCTATGGTCTTCTTTCTTAAATTCAAAACAATGTTTTTTAGCGATGTCTTTTAATTCTTCAAAGGTAGCAAGATATGTTTTCTCAGATTCTTCAAATTCATTCGGTCTAAAGAATAATCTAAATCTATACTGGTCTGCTTTTCCTCTTTCATAAAATAAGTCAATAGCTACAACTCTTTTGGAATTACAAGTATGATTAATATACATACATGTGTCTCTTTCTTTAAAGAATTTTGGAGAAGACCATTGGGTATAATCATTTGGATTTTTATCTCTATCGGATAAAACATCTTGCCAAAAAGCATAAGAACGCAATTCACTCTTGCTCTTATCTCTGTTTTGCGTCCTATGTAATAATACTATGTTATATTCATTTTCCCAACAACACATAGATTCTTTCATCTCAGACCATATAGATGGGTATTTTATGAAAAAATACCGCCAATCTTCAATATTATTGGTGTTATTTATGATAGATAATAGTTTGCAGTTAATTCTACGAGTATATTCCTCGGAATAGTGTGATAGATCCAATTTATCTGATAAAAAGTCCTTATATAGATAGTCCACAAGAGACTTCACACATTGGTTATGCGATTGTCCCTCACATTCTTCTGAATCATTAAGGAATTTATGCCACAAGCTCCTATCATTCATAAACTTCCATTTTTCTCCATACCAAAAGCCAAAGCCGTAATGCGTTGTAAAACACATCAAGCTGCGTTGCAAATAATAATCTGGAATAGTATTACGGGGGCCTGTTCCTCCAAATAATAGATGGAATAGAGTTGAATATTCCTTAAATATTTGTTTGTTCTTCTTTTCAGGCAAAAAGTTGAATATAAAATTTATAGTACCCTTACAAAAAGCAATACTTTCAAGTTCGTTGAATACTTCCACCCACTCATTGTCTTCAACAATCCATTGTGCCTTCCTGATTTCCTCTTCGACTTGACTTTCGATGAATCCAGAAACTGTTTTTTTTATTATATCTTCGGTTAATAATAATTTATATATATTTTTTTCTCTGCATAATGCAGAAAGAAGTTGAATGGATTTCAAGACTTTACTGATGTTATCTTTCCTAATGTCCGTTCCCAATATCAAGTTCCTCATCACACGCATCCAGTCAAAGAAAGACGTTGCGGACTCGGACTCTTCCTTTGCAGAATTTACTAAAGCATACAATAGTGGCAATGTCTTGTTATAAGTGGCCTCTTTGAATGCTATCTGATATAAGACAGAACTTTTGTTATCGAAATCTAATGATTTTACAAAATTTTCGCGAATACCATTTATTTTTCCACTTATAGACGTCAAAGTATCTAAACTCTCACTGATAAATTTGAAGACTTCCTTATTTCCAAAAATATTGATTTTCTCTATCCAATAAAGTGGAATCATTTTATCTCCTTTTTGAAGCAAAGAAAATGTTCTTTCTCTTAAATGTTCCGCATTCGCATTTTCGGGCAGTTTGTCTTCCTCGTGCCTCCATTCGTTTAGAAAAGCAATATAACCTGACTTCACGTCTTCTTGGGACTCGCCTTCATTTGCACGAAACGATTCTAGAAAACAAGAGTTATTATCATCTTGAATCCAATGTAGCAACAACATGCTGTACAAATAACGCAACCTCTCATCATCAATTTCTTCGGGTTTTTCTTTATTTTTATTTCTATTGTCCCAAAACAAATCTGTCCAAGCATTATCCATCTTGCTTTGCCATTGTTTGGTAAATTCATTTTCTTTACCGAATAGCGTTTGCACTTGCTTGTCCATCCACGATTTCAAATTTTCGAAATATGACAATGGCCGACCCCGACCATTCATTTTAACGTATATATCGTCATTAAGCCCCTTTGTTTCATCATAACGACCATTTTCCAATTTTTTAAAATCAAAACCAATATTATCCTCATGCACATTCCCTATGGCTTTCCCACGAAGTTTGTCATCAATCAACTGCAATGTTTTAAGCATATTCTCGACCGTTGTATCCTGTTGCCATCCAAAAACGAACCAATCCGAATCAACAATCTTCTCTTTCAAATTTTGCTTTTGGGAAGAATCTGATTCTTTTTCTTGTTTTTTCTCTTTTAGAAAATCCCCCAACTTTTCAGGTAATTTTTCACAAAAATTATGAGCGAACTCTCTTGACTCAAATTGAAGTCCTACTTTGAAATCTTTCTGTAGTCTTGCATAAATATATAAATGCAGTAACCAGAGTGTTATAAGTCGTTGTTGTCCATCGATAGGAACGAATTTGGTTTCATGATCGTAACCATAAATGTAGTTCAGGTTCACTTTTTTGTCTGTCGTGCTCAATGCCGAAATGAGTTCGTCAAGCAGTGGACTTATCACATCTAATCTTCCGCCCTGCACATAGTCGCGTTGAAGCAGAGGAATCATGATGTTTTTATGGTAGTCAATAAACTCCGATTTAAAAGTTTTCAATTGCTTTCCCATTGCTCTATCTCCTTATTTTTGTTTGAAATAGTAATCCAACTTTTCATGCATATCCGTTACGTATGCATCATAATCATATTTTTCCCACCAAGTGAGTTTAATTCCTCTTTCTTTTGTATATGATTTGGTATAAACTTGTTGCGTACAAACTGGAACATATACGGATTCAACATTTTTTTCAATATCGTTGTCGTTTTTGAGTCCTGAAGCCATAATTACAATTCGCCGCTTGCGTGGAAACAATGCATTATGAAAACTCTTGTTAGTATGCTCGTCAAGCAGAACAAGATTACCAATGCCATCTTTGTCGTCAATTAGTTCAACGTTTATCTTCTTTATCACTTTCTCATATAATTCACTAAAATTTTCATCATCTGTATAATCTCCACATTTTTTCTCAAGGTCAATTATTTCTTCATCGTTTGATATTTCTGGGAAATCATCTTTTATACTACCAATCCAATCTTCTCTATCTTGTGCTTTAGTAAGATCGTTTTTGGTTTGAGAATCTATATGTTCAATGTTCCATTTTTGTTTATACAGCAACTCAAACGGGAAGTGTTCGTACGTAAATCTGAGATTCTTTTTGTCTTTCAATTCACAGTATCGCTGTAAAAGAGTTTCAATATTGTGGAGAACAAACAATCTTCTCAAGTGCTTTTTGGCATCGTCAAACGAACAATCGTCCAAAGAATCCTTCTTAAAGGGCATTATTTCCTGTATTTGTATTTTCAATCCATCAATATAGTCACTTTTCTTTTGGGATTCATAGTCTTCTAAAATGCTATCCATCTTTTTATCACAATAGGTGAGGAAGCCAATATAATGGAAAGTGTAGGGATTTTCGAACAGATCCCTTAGTCGTTGGTATTTTTGACGGACTTCTTTCCACATATTAGACAATTCATTTTTTTCATAATTTGAAAATCTGAAGAATGACTTTCTGGAGTCTATCTGATAATCATCATTGGAAACGCCTGCTATCATATTAAAAAGAAAATCCATTCGTGATTGTCCTTTTTCGGGTTCGACATCCTTTTGTTGAAACATATACCAGAAACGATCTTCTTTGAGTTGACGTTCCATTAGTTCAAATTGCGCAGCTATTTGCTGTCGGTTATCCAAATCATTGGTTTTATCAAGCAACAGAGCTTTAATAAGGTCGCTATTGCTCAACTCTATTTTGCCGCTATTAAGATTTCGAAATGCCTCGTGCTCATCACCCTCCACAATATACCATAATACTTGAATAGATTTTTCATCCTTATTCCTCAACAATAATTCTTTGAATTGTTTGCGTACGTTATCGATATTCCCATCACCTTGTAATACGCATCTATCTTCATCTTCTAATAACGTATAAACTTCTCTATCATGGAACCACTCTTTGATTGTCAGATAAGCACGGGATATAAAAAAGAAGTCAATGTTATCTTCATTCTCCCTCTCAATATTATGAATTGCTTTTAAAAAATCAGGACGCTCATCATTCCCATCTCTTTCATAATCAAAATTATATAGATTTTCGTCTTTGTCGCCCTTGAAAAGATACTTCCATAACAAATAGAGTGTAGTGAGACGTTGCTGTCCATCAATGACCTTGTATTTTTTTGAACAATCTGGTACTAAGGCTATTGGTTGCAAACAATACAAAGGCTTTCTATCCCCTTCGTCAATAAAATCCTTTATATCCTGAAGAAGGATGCGAACATTATCTGGTGTCCATTTATAACCACGTTGTTGATAGGGTATTACAAATTTATAACCCTTCAATTCAGAAATCGCTTTTAAATCGATATTATTATTCTCTGTAATATTATTATCATTCTCTGCCATATAGTATGCTTTTGTTTTTTCTCCGCCGCAAAATTACAACTTTCCACCTTTCCTCCAACAATTTCCACAAAACCCTCACACCTCATTCAATCTTGCGTTCTCGTCCTTCTCGATAATGCTGATACATTTTTCAATGTCGGAGATAAGATCTTTCATGACCTCAATTTTAACCTGCTTTGTGTAGCTTTGAATTGGGATATCGTGGCTGAATTCATAGTCAAGAAGTTCGCGAATGGAAAATTCAATTGATTCCCCTTCTGGGCTGACCAAGGTGAAATAGAAATCGTTAAATTCGTTCATAAGTCTTTCCCTGAATTCGTGTCGGGCGCAACTGTTAATTTATGCGATTAAATTTCTTTCATTTTCCAAACAGAAAACAGCGCACCCCTTCCGCCCTTCAGGTAGAAAAGGCATCGCCAAACGCCACGAGACACTGAAAAACCAGAAAGAGTACGCCTATAACAGACGTACTCTACGGCGTGCTCTGTCTCTGAATTTTGGCGATTTCTTTCTACAGCCACACCATAGCTTACGCTATCATCATATTGAGGCGCAAAAATAATCATTTTTCTCATAAACACACCTGTTCGTGCTCATTTTTTTTTTCGGCTGCAAAAATAAGGTGCGGGTATGAAAATGTATGGCATAATCGTAGAGACGCGCCATGGCACGTCTCTACAGGATTTGTAAACCACATCCCCACAGCGGGCTCCCGGAGGGAGCCAATCTCAATAACCCCGAATGCAATTTGGGGCGAGGCAATGGCATGCCACGCGTAGCATGTCGGAGACATGCGATCTCCTTTAACTCGCTGATTATCTGAGAGTGCGTGCCGCTGGCACGCCTGCCGCCTTATCGACCGACCCATCTCACACTGCACCCACTTCGTTCCGCTGATGTGAGGTTATTGAAAATTTGTGTCTTCGACACAATGCGGATTTGATGTTTCTCAAGAGATACACAATTTTTCCAAATTACACAAAAGGTGTAATACAAAAGGTGTAAAATGTTTTTGCATAGTCACTCCTCGAGACTACCAGCCCGCCGAGGATTTTTTCCTTTTTACCGCCTATTCTTATCCCTCAAACCTTTCACCTATATTCCCACCAGCGGATACCCCCAATTCCTCTCCATCTCCCGCAAGATTTCGCGGAAGACGGCGGGTATTGCTGTGGTGTCTCTTCGAGACACTCAGTTTCTACCTTTTTAATCCCACAAATTCCTGAAATACTTGCAAAACAGAGCAAGTCCTTCCGAAACGGCTTTGTTCTCCTCTTCCGAGAGGCAATGTGCGTATTTCATCAGCTCGAAGGCGTCGATCATCTTCTGGATGGTGGCGTTCCACTCGCGCATGTCCTTCAAACCGGCAGGATGTCCATGCTTGTCCAAATCCCTGAACG
Organism: Bacteroidales bacterium; assembly: GCA_017506175.1. GTDB lineage: Bacteria > Bacteroidota > Bacteroidia > Bacteroidales > WCHB1-69 > UBA1756. Next base: position 35,915 of record JAFVNW010000022.1, read on the forward strand.
TGACGAGGCGCGGGGAAATCAGCCGGGCTAATGTGTTCTTGGTGTTCCACACCTCATCAATCGGAAAGTCATGCTTATGGCTCCAATTCGTGGTGCCGTCACCTTTCTTCTTTTTCATTTTTTTTCGGTCTGATGGCTGTTTTAATAATCTCCTAATTCAACCACAATGGTTTGCCTGTTTACACGGTCTTATTGATTTCAATATGGATCTCTGTCTCGAACTTGCGGACATAGATGAAGTCGGTGATGGCAAACTTCGTATGATCGAAGAGGTTATGGAACGCACTGGTGAGGTGCAGGTCTTTGGTCAGCTCTTGGTCAAGCCCCTCGTTCCAGTTTGGCGGCGGACAGTCCATACCCGTCAGTGCATCGAAGCTCATTTTGATGTCTGTTGGAAGTGTCAGCGTGGGCAATGTCACACCGTATTCATACAGCGGATTCCAGCCGCTGTCGCACAGCGCGTACCATAGATCCTGCCGATCATCACCTTGCACAGGATGAAGCGCCGGATAATCATAGCTGAGGAAACATTTGGCCTCCAACTCCATCTTGTCGCCAAAATCGGGTTGGTCTTTAATGCTGCTCCATATCCGGTGCGCCCTGTCGAACATTTCGCGCAAGGCAACGGTGAGGGCATCACTGAACGCGATGATGTCGGGCAGAATATCCTCCTGATGAGCCAATGCTCTGCGGTTAATCAGTTCTTTCCTCAAATTCAGCAAAAAATCACAATCAGGATAATCGCAAGGCTTTTTATCATACGTCGTAATTATTTCTTTCTCAATGATTTGAATGTCGTTATCGTGTATATCTATCATGGTTTTGATTTTTTGTACAAAATTAGGGTGCGGGTATGAAAAGGGGCGGCATAATGGTGGTGGGGTAGAGACGATGTGCACATCGTCTCTACAGACGGGCCGTGCGTCTCTACCTACAGATATTGTCGGCGTGTCCCCATTATCAGTTCCTTTTTGATGGCCTCTTCCTCCTCGGCCACCATATTGCTCCACAAGGCAGACCTTTCCAGATCTTCTATTGGAATATATTGTTGGTAGCGTTCGAAGAAATCCATATTCAAAAAGTTTCTTCGGCCGCCGTGGATGCAATGCCGATGATAATAATTGTTGGTCAGCTGGTTCCAATCCCACCGGTCAATGTGTTTGTCTATGAGTTCGTAAGAGAGAGGCAGGCTGGAATTTCCGGAAAGTTCCGACCAGTCCCAGCTGTCTTTGAATTTCTCAATCACTTCTTCCGAAAGAATGTCATCATCCGCATTTCTTGAGAACACCTTCCAGTCAATTCTGCCACGGAACTGCTCCAATAGACCGACATCCCAATGGATACTTGAATTTCCCGATACTTCTTTCCAGTTCAGATCCCTTGAATGTCGCATCAGCATATTCTCGGTAAG
>JAFVNW010000001.1 GCA_017506175.1 Bacteroidales bacterium
ATCAAAACTGTCGATAGACAATATGACGGTGCCTTGCGTGGGGTTCGGGTACACCACTGCGTTGAGCGTGATGCCCGGGTAATTGTCAATTCCGATAGTTTGGATTTCGTAGGGCTGCTGCACTCCTTCGGAAATGCTGGTACTGCCTTCGCTGTTGCTCTGCACGGCAATCTGTCCGACACTGTAGCTCACACTGCCGCCGCTGCCATTCGCCTCGCCGCCCGTACCCACCAAGGCCGACTGCGCGGAAAGCGACATCACCGCCAGCAATATAAATGAAATTACGCTGAAAAGTTTTTTCATAGGTTCTATAATTATTCGTTTCTCATTCCGTTTGCAAAATTATATCACTTTTTATCAAGTTGTTGGGTTCTTTTTTGGTCCTTTTTCATCCGTTTCCGCTTTTCATCACAAACACAAAAAAAACCGTGAACTTCATTTGTTGAGTCCGAGGTCCTAGGATAACCTACAATGCTAACAAGAAAGCTCACGGATATCACCGTGAGCGTTTCAGCTTTCTGAAGCATTGTAATCTGAAATTTCCTAGGTTTCGGACTGCTCGAAGAAAAGCGAAAACGCCTTATATATCAGTATGTTAAACTATCAATTTATCTGTTCTGTATGTTCAAAATTTTGGTGAAACGATAGGGTAACTTTTGAAAGCACAAAAATACAAATAAATTGAGAATTGGAAATTGAAAATTGAGAATTGGATTATAGCCGTTTCCACAACTCCCAAATGACAATGCCGCCGGCAATGGAGACGTTGAAGGAGTGCTTGGTGCCGCTTTGCGGAATCTCCAGCGCACCGTCGCACAAGGGCAGCACCTCGTCGGAAACCCCGAAAACCTCGTTGCCCAAAACAATGGCAACCTTCTCCCCCGACGTCAACTGGAAATCGTTCAACATGATGGAGGTGTCCACTTGCTCCACCGCATAAACCGAATACCCCTGCGCCTTCACTGCCTTCACCGCCTCCACGACATCTGGGTAATACTGCCAATCCACGGACTCGGTGGCCCCCAACGCCGTCTTCGCAATCTCCTTATGGGGCGGACGGGCTGTGATGCCGCACAAAAGCAACCGCTCCACAGAAAACCCATCACAGGTGCGGAATATCGAACCGACATTATACATACTGCGCACATTATCCAAAACAACCACCAGCGGCGTTTTCGCCTGACGCTTATACTCCTCCGTGGAAACACGGTGCAATTCATCCATTGACAATTTCTTCATATCAGTTCATAATTATTAATTCATCTTGCATTCCAATCCATAGTAATCTGACGGTGATCATATTCACAATTACTGATCACTATTCATATTTATATAAAACTGCTTCGTTAAAGCGATATATTCAGGAGTGAAACCGCCAGAAGCATCCCGAATGGTAAGGGCTGAGCGGTGGATTTCATTCTTACGTTTGGCGAATCCCAAGATTCGGCGATGGGTCGGCTTGGTGAGAGTGGGATAGACATCCACAATTTCTGCTAAATTCAGACTTGTTTGGGCAATTTTAACAAACTCCTCGCTTTCGGCAACAGGCAAAATCAGGTAAAAAAGTCCTTCGTCGGCGAGCAACTCCGAAGCCTTACGAGCGAGAACCGCAAAAGGGAGATTCTCGTCGCGGTGCTTGCTTTGCAAACGCTTCGCATCCGACGGCTTCAGGGAATCTGCGAAAAATGGCGGATTACTAACGATGAGATCGAAATCTTTCATCGTAAAATCTTGAAGGGCAATTTGTTGAAACACAAAATGTTGGAATGCGCGTTCATGATTGAAGGCCTCCGCATTGTCCATTGATTCCTGAATAGAGGGCGCATCAATGTCAATTCCCATGACAGAGAAATCAGTTTCACCGTTTGCAATCAGCCTGTCAGCGATGCAGAATCCGATGACTCCGCAGCCGCAGCCCACATCCAATATCCGCGCTGGCCGACAGAGCGGTACCGCCGCGGCCAACAACACGCTGTCCGTTCCAATTTTGAGACTGGAACGGTCGTGACGGAGGGAAAAACGGCGAAAGCGGAACAGACCTGTTGACATTGATATCGAATCAAATTTCTACATCATACATCATTCCTCTTCGTTCCTATCCCCCAGATAGATGTCAATCAATCCTTCGGGCGCGTGGATAGCGATGGTTTTATGTTCGCGATCCACGTCATCGAAGATTTCGTCAACGGCGGGAATGAGGATTTCGGTTCCGTTATTATCGACGACCATAATGGAGTGGCTGCTGACATCGATGAAGTCCTTGCAAGTACCGATGTTTCCTTTTTCCGCATCGATGACCGAGAAGCCGACAACTTCGTGATAATAGAATTTGTTGCCGGTGAGCGGAGGCAGTTCGCTGAGGGGAAGATAGAGTTCGGATTTCAGCAGGCTCTTGGCGTCGTCACCATCCACATCGGCAAACTTGACGATGGCGGTCCTATCGCCGCGCAATTGGATTTCGTCAATCATATAGGGGATGTACTCATTGCCCTCAAGGATGAACACAGCGCGGAGGTCCTTGTATTTCTCTGGTTCGTCCGTATCCAGATAAGCGATGAGGTGTCCTTTGTAGCCGAAGGGCTTGGTGATGAGTCCGAGGTAAAAATATTCGTTATTCATAATATATATTGTAGAAAGAAGGACGTGATTTGTCACATCCCGAAAAATAAGTCGCTGCAAAATTACGAAAAAAGGATTTTAAATTCAAAAAGTCCTCAAAGAAGAGGACTTTTCAACATTAAAACCCTTTAAAACAAGAAAAACAAGTGGTATGGATTAGCCGTTGAAGACTTGATCCAGACCTATGCCTCTAACTTGTGCAACAGTATAAGGATCGCGCAGTTGAGAGAGGGCCTTAAAGGTGGCCTTCACTACGCTGTGGGGGTTAGAAGAGCCTTTGGACTTGGCCAAAACGTTCTTCACGCCGACGCTTTCAAGAACGGCACGCATAGCACCGCCGGCGATGACACCGGTACCAGGTGCTGCGGGTTTCATGAAAACGAGGGAACCGCTGTATTTACCTTCTTGTGAATGAGGAATCGTACCATTGAGGACGGGAACCTTGATGAGGTTTTTCTTTGCATCATCGATACCTTTGGCGATGGCGGCGGAGACTTCCTTGGCTTTGCCGAGGCCATAACCCACGATACCATTTTCATTGCCTACGACAACGATAGCGGAGAAGCTGAAAGTTCTACCACCCTTGGTAACTTTTGTGACTCTATTTACGTGAACCAGACGATCCTTGAATTCGATATCGTTGGCTTTTACTCTTTTAACATTTACATTTGACATAGATTCCTCGTTTTAGAATTTTAAACCACCTTCTCTGGCAGCGTCGGCCAAAGATTTAACTCTACCATGATACAAATAGCCGTTACGGTCGAAAACCACTTCGCTGATGCCGGCAGCCACAGCCTTTTCAGCAACGTTTTTGCCAACGATAGCGGCTTTTTCGCTCTTGGTGATTTTCTGGTCGCGGATTTCTGCTACTGCAGAAGAAGCGGATACGATTGTTTGTCCTGCAACATCGTCTATCAATTGAACATAAATATCGCGGTTGCTTCTGAAAACGGACATTCTCGGACGTTGAGCGGTGCCGCTGATGACTTTGCGGACACGCTGTTTAATCCTATTTCTTCTATAAATTTTTTTATTTGCCATTGTACTAAATTTTTAAGACGATTATTTATCAGCGGACTTACCAGCTTTCTTTCTGACTTCTTCGCCGACGAAACGGATACCTTTACCTTTGTAAGGTTCGGGTTTACGATAGGAGCGAATCTTATTGGCTACTTGTCCGAGAAGTTGTTTATCGATGGATTTCAGGATAATAATCGGGTCTTTACCTTTTTCGGTGATGGTTTCGACCTTGATTTCCGGAGCCAGTTCGAAAACAAGGTTATGGGAATAACCGAGGCTAAGGGTAAGGAGTTGTCCTTGAGATTCGGCCTTGAAAGCGACGCCGACAAGTTGTTGTCTGATTTCGAATCCTTCGGAAACGCCTTTTACCATATTGGCAACAAGCGCACGATACAAACCGTGGAAGGACTTGTGGCGTTTATCCTGACTGCCTTCGGGGGTCTCGAGTTTGATATGCCCGTCTTCAACAGAAACCTTGATGTCGGGGGAAACCTTTTGAGAAAGCTCACCTAACTTACCTTTGACGGTAACGAGATTGTGGTCATCGACCTTTACTTCTACGCCTTGTGGAATGGCGATGGGTAATTTTCCTATTCTTGATTGTGACATAATTCTTTCCTCCTATTAACTAATGTAACACAAAACCTCACCGCCAACGTGTTGTGCTTTGGCTTCTTTGTCGGTCATCATGCCACGAGAGGTGGAGACGATGGCGATGCCGAGACCGTTCATGACGGAGGGCAAGCTGTCAGCGCCCACATATTGGCGAAGGCCAGGACGGCTCACGCGCTTAAGATTGGCGATGGCAGACTGTTTGGTTACGGGATGATATTTCAGGGCGATCTTAATCATAGCCGGATGAACATCTTCCACGATTTTATAATTCAAAATGTATCCCTTTTCAAACAAGATTTTGGTCATTTCCTTCTTCGTCTTGGAGGCGGGGATTTCTACGACTTTATGATTCGCCATAATGGCGTTTCTCAATCTGGTCAAATAATCTGATATCGGATCTGTATTCATAACTATTTCTCTTAATTAATTTTACCAACTTGCTTTTTTAACGCCCGGAAGCAATCCAGCCAAAGCCATTTCTCTAAAATTAATACGAGAAATACCGAACTGGCGCATGTAGCCCTTTGGACGGCCCGTCAATTTGCAGCGGTTATGCATTCTAATAGGATTTGAATTCGGAGGAAGCTGTTGCAATGCCTTCACTGCAGCTTCTTTTTCATCGGTATATTCGCTGCCCGTGTTGATGATTTTCTTCAGTTCGGCACGTTTAGCGGCATACTTAGCGACCATTTTCGCTCTTTTGATTTCTCTTGCTTTTAATGATTCCTTTGCCATATCCTATTTCTGATTTTTAAATGGTAAACCAAATTCTTTTAACAATGCCAGGCATTCCTTGTCGTTTTGGGCGGAAGTAACGAAGGTGATGTCCATACCGTTGATTTTCGCTACTTTGTCGAGGTCGATTTCGGGGAAGATGATTTGTTCGGGGATGCCGAGCGTGTAGTTGCCTCTTCCGTCAAAACCCTTGTCGCTGATGCCTCTGAAGTCTCTAATACGAGGAATGGAAACGGAAATCAGACGATCGAGGAATTCATACATGCGTTCGCCGCGAAGAGTGACACGGACGCCGATGGGCATGCCTTTTCTCAATTTGAAGTTGGAAATATCCTTCTTTGACTTGGTTGCGACGGCTTTCTGGCCGGCAATCAAGGTCATTTCCTGAACTCCGATGTCGATTAATTTCTTATCTGCGATGCCGAACTTGCCAAGACCTTGGTTCAGACAGATCTTCTTAAGTCTGGGAATACGCATAATGGAATGGAAACCAAATTGTTCCTTCAGTGCGGGAACTACTTCCTTGTCATATTTTTCTTTATATCTCGGTACGTACATTATTTGATCTCCTCCCCTGATTTTTTAGAATATCTAACTAATTTACCATTTTCACCCATTCTTCTGCCGATGCGTGAAGCAACGCCTTTGGAATCCAGAACCATGAGGTTGGAAATGTGAATGGGGGCTTCTTGTTTAACGATACCGCCCTGAGGGTTTTTGGCGCTAGCCTTTGTATGCTTTGACACCATATTCACACCCTCGACGATGGCACGGTACTTTTCTCTGTCCACCATTAAGATTTTGCCGGTAGCACCTTTAGCTTCGCCGGCCAAAACCTTAACCATGTCGCCTTTTTTAACGTGAATTTTCATTTTGTTTGTTTTTGATTAATATTCAATTGGTCTTTGTCAATTGTTTCTGTTGATTAAAGAACTTCGGGTGCGAGGGAAACGATCTTGAGGAATTGTTTCTCGCGGAGTTCGCGGGCAACGGGGCCGAAGATACGGGTACCGCGGAGCTCGTCGGTGCCAGTGAGGAGGACCACTGCGTTGTCATCGAAGCGGATGTAAGAGCCGTCCTGTCTTCTGACGTGTTTCTTCGTTCTCACAACGACTGCCTTGGAAACGGCGCCTTTTTTGATATTGCCGGAGGGGATGGCGCTTTTTACAGCGACAACGATCTTATCGCCCACGGAGGCATATCTTTTCTTCGTTCCACCCAAGACGCGGATGCACAATACTTCCTTTGCACCGCTGTTATCTGCAACAGCTAATCTTGTTTCTTGTTGTACCATAACTATTTAAACTATTTAGCTTTTTCAATGATTTCTACTAAGCGCCAGCATTTGTTCTTGCTGAGCGGTCTGGTTTCCATAACCTTAACGCGATCGCCGATGCCGCATTCGTTCTTTTCGTCGTGGGCCATCAGTTTGGTGGTCCTCTTTAAGAATTTCCCGTACTTCGGATGTTTGAGCTTACGTTCAACGCTAACGACGATGGATTTTTCCATTTTGTTGCTGGTGACGAGTCCTTCTCTGACTTTTCTTCTATTTCTTTCTTCCATAATATGGTATTCTTAAATTATTTTGATTCTAATTCGCGTCTGCGGAGTTCGGTTTCAAGCCTTGCGATGTTGCGTCTCAGGTCTTTGATGGCCTGGGGATTTTCAACAGGAGAAACTGCATGAGACAATTTCATTTTAACCAGACGTTCTTTTTCAAGTGCCAGTCTTTCAATCATGTCAGAGGTGGCGAGTTCTGTAATAACTTGTTGTTTCATAGCCTATTAATTTTCTTCTGAATAATCTCTTCTAACGACAAACTTAGTGGCGACCGGCAGTTTCTGGGCACCGAGGCGGAGGGCTTCCTTGGCTACTGCGTAGGGCACGCCGTCGGCTTCGAACAGGATGCGGCCTGGGCTGATGCGGGCAGCGAAGAACTCGGGGGTACCCTTACCTTTACCCATACGTACGTCCAGAGGCTTGCGAGTGACGGGTTTGTCGGGGAATACGCGAATCCAAAGCTGGCCTTCACGTTTCATGTAACGGGTGATGGCCTGACGGGCTGCCTCAATTTGGCGAGCGGAAAGCCAATGTTCTTCCAGGGTCTTGATGCCGAACGAACCGAACGCGATTTCCGCACCGCGTTTGGTGATGCTCTTCATTCTCCCCTTCTGTGGTCTTCTATATTTAGTCTTTTTGGGTTGTAACATGACTCAGATATTTAGGTGGTTATTAATTCTTTTTCTCGTTTCTTCTGGGTGCGGGTCTCGTGGATCTTCTCGGGCCTCCCTTTTGGTCCTTGCCTTCGTTGGGGAGTTGGAAGAGATCGCGCTTGCCATAGACGATTCCATTGCATATCCAAACCTTTACGCCGATTCCGCCGTAAGTGGTATGGGCTTCCGACTTAGCGTAGTCGATGTCGGCGCGGAGGGTGTGAAGCGGGGTTCTACCTTCCTTGAAGTGCTCGGTTCTGGCCATTTCGGCGCCACCGAGGCGGCCGGAGATGGAGATCTTGATGCCTTCTGCGTTGGAACGCATCGTATTGCCGATGGCGGTCTTGACGGCTTTGCGGTAGGATACGCGGCCTTCAATCTGGCGGGCAATGTTCTGAGCAACTAATTCAGCATTCAAATCAGGGCGCTTGACCTCTGAAATATTGATTTGAATATCCTTATTGGTTATCTTCTTTAACTCTTCGTTGAGTTTCTTGACTTCGGCTCCGTCTTTTCCAATAATTTGGCCCGGACGAGCGGTGAAAAGGGTAACCGTAACTACTTTCAGTGTTCTTTCAATGTAAATTTTTGCAATACCGGCTTTGGACAAACGTGCGTTCAAATACCTTCTAATTTTGTCGTCTTCGACTATCTTACTGGCGAATTGCTTGCCGCCATACCAATTAGAATCCCAGCCTCTAATTATACCTAATCTCAGGCCGACCGGACTAACTTTTTGACCCATACTTACTCTTTGTTTTGATTTTCTAAATTATTATTGTTTAAACTTTTATCATCGATGATGATGGTGACATGGTTGGAACGTTTTCTGATCCTGTGAGCCATTCCGCGGGGAGCCGGCTGGATTCTCTTCAGCATACGGCCTCCGTCAACCACTACCGATTTGACGTACAGCTGTGCATCCTCAATGCGCACGCCTTCGTTCTTGACCTGCCAGTTGGCAACTGCTGACTTTAAAAGTTTCAAGAGTTTCTTTGCGGGTTCTCTTTTGCTGTATTTCAATACATTCAAAGCATAGTCCACATCCTTACCTCTGATGACGTCAGCCATAATTCTCATTTTTCGCGGGGAAGTCGGGTTGTCCATCAAACGGGCAACATATAAGTTTTTGTTGGCTTCTTTTCGCGCTTCTGCTGCTAATCTTTTTCTTGCACCCATTGTTTTTAATTACTTTTTATGGGATAAAGCCTTGATTTTCAACACATTACAAACACCAAGACCTTTCACCCTGATTTAATACTGAAATTGGGCGCAAAAATACGACTTTTTTTTATTCCACAACACCTATCCCAAAAAATTTTTTCAACTATTTTTCATTCAGGGATTTAGGGATATTATGCAACATTTTATTGTTCATTGTATGCTTACGGCAATATCCCGCAAGGCACGGTCACTCCATAGGACATTCGCGGCCTTGATGTCGGGGGACTCGACGAACGGGGGATTTGACAAAATTCCGTTCACTGTTCACTGATTTCCGTTCACTGTCAATCGCTCCACAATTGCGGATAATCACTCTACTTTATGTCTGAGATAAAATCGCGGATCAACGAGAAGAGTCCTTCAAAACAGTTCAAGCCACAACGTTCGCAGGTGTCGGTGTAATTGTGATAGCCGCCGTAACGTCCACCCATCGTGTAGATGAACATCGCCGGGCAATGCTGCGAGAAGAAGTAATGGTCGCTGTTGGCGGCATTCGCCCGCGACTTCACTGCGCTGATGTAGTTATTTTCATCGTTGATTTTCACCATATTGTCATAAAACGGCCTCATCTGCTCGCTTTGCGAATTGACCACCATGATGCCCTCGTCGCCACCACAGAACATATCCAGATTCATCATCAGTTTCACCTTTGACAAGTCGAGCAGCGGATGTTCCACAAAATACTTGGAGCCGACCAGCCCTGTCTCCTCGCAGGTGAAAAACAGGAAGACCGTCGTATATTTCGGAGGATTTTTTGCAAAATAGCGGGCGAAATTCAACACGGCGGCGGTCCCAGATGCATTATCGTGCGCCCCCGTAAAAATCACTTCATCGCCCATGCAACCCAAGTGGTCGTAATGGGCCCCCATGACGATGTACTCGTCGGGGTGCTCCGTGCCCTCAATCATGAAACAGACATTCTGAGTATGCTTGGTGAAGAACACGTTTTCAAAATCAAGGGAGACGGACTTGGTATCTTTCGCGATTTTATACATTAATATATATATACATGCGAAATCATGTTCAACCCTTGTTGAACTGAGTCCCCAAACTGGCAGTTCTTCCACTCCGAACAACAGCCCCATTGCCTTATAGGGATTGTGCTGCTTGAGGGTTCGCAGCTGGGCATTCAATTCGTCCACCTCCTCCGGTTTCATTTTTTTCGCATTGACCGCCCCCACATAAAGAATACTTTTTGGAAGCGCCTCTGCATTTTTAACAAGGAATCTACGCAATTTCTTCTCGTTTTTCTTCAACAGAAGCGACGCGTCGAACTGAATAATCGGGATATTCTGCTGATGAATGGAACGGGAGTATGGTTCGATGCGATAATCCTCAAAGGGGCTCAGATTTTGGCCATCCACAGACATGGAAACCCTGCCCTCCATTTTGTAAGCGGGGATGTCGAACTTCTGGAAACCGTTATCACCCAGCGGTTTCGCTCCAATCAACTGCATCTCTTTCTGCAAATAGCTGGCGGCTTTCGCTTCGCCATCGTGGCAGCCGCTTCTCCCCCACATTTCAGGAGAAGCGAGCACTTTGATGTCCTGCCGCATCTGCACGGAATCCTGCGCGGAGAGCGACCATGAATTCGCAATGGCTCCAATAAGGACAATCACCATGCAAAGGAGATGAACTGTGAAGTGTGAACAGTGAACCGGCAGATCACAGCTCACTGATTTCTGTTCACTTATTGAATTGAAAATTCTTCCCACTTTTTATCTTTTAAATACATTAAATACTTGACATTGAAGTCTTTGAGTTTCTTCAAAGCATCCTCGTAACCGAGGGCGAGCTCCTCCGACTTGTGGCAATCGGTGCTGATAATCATCGGGATTCCCAATTTCGAAATTTGATCCAGCGCGTAATCGGAAGGATAGAAATCGGGGCAACGGCCTTTATAAATGCCGCGGGTGTTGATTTCCACAATCAGTCCTTTCCGTTTGATGAGTTCAATGCAGTGGTCAACCAGTTTCTTATACCACGTCTCCTCTTCGGTGAAATAGCGTTTCTGGTTGTGCATTTTTATTTTATCGAAATGGGCGATGATGTCAAAACGTTCTGTTTCAATCATTTCAAAACTCTGTTCCCAGAAACGGGTGACGGCTTTTTGCACGTCCATGTCAAAAAGTTGCTGGAGGCCGGTGTCGTAGATTTCTCGTTTGGAACCATCGATGAACCAGATGCGGTCATCATTAAGCGGACGCACGAGGTGTACCCCACCGATGATATAGTCCAGATTGAAATGCTCCTGATAATAAGAAAACGGCTTGGTCATGCCGGGGATGAAGTCGCATTCCAGCCCATAAAAAAGTTGGAGGGTTTTCTGCTGCAATTTAAGGTTGTCAATTTCCTGAGTATAGTCGGGGATCATTTCCTCCCGGATGCCAAATTCATTCTCAAAAGGGACGGGGGCGTGGGAAGAGAAGCCCAATTCGTCGTAATGAAGTTCATTCGCTTTCCTAACAAAATCCCCAACAGGCTCCTTTCCGTCGCAATAGGTGGAGTGGGTATGGAAGTTGCATTTCATGTTCAGAAAGTGAAGCGGGCGCTGATATTGAGGAAATTATAATCGAAAAGCAGGTATGGGTCGTGGTACTTGTGGTTGGCGAAGAGGAAAACGCCGGGGCGTGCATCGACTTGCAAGGCGAGCGGAATTCTTTCGAATTTATATTCCGCACCGCCAATCACGTTCACACCGAAGACAAAATTGCCGTGATAGTAATAGTCGTACCATGTACGGCCATGCGGGTCCGGCTCATAGACGTAATGCCTACCGTAGGCAAGGGAGCCGCCAATGCTGAGGCCTGCACCGATAAACCAGTAAAAGCCGTTTTGGGCAGCGCGTTCATACATGAAATTCGGATTGAAGGAGAGAATCGTCGGTACATGATTGTAGCCATAATCCCAAAGGAAACGATAGCCGAGATCCAATTGGATGGCGAGATTGTTGGTCGGGAAGGTTTTGAAGCTGACTGCATCCACAAAGCCGATTGTTCCGCCGATGGCATTGTTATACGGAGCGGCATTTTGGCGAGTCTGACCGAAAGCGGCAGCACAAACCAAAATCACGAATAAAATAACGAGTATCAGTCTTTTCATAGCAACAATATTTGATTGCACAAATTTACAGCCAATCGCTCAGACGTCATTCCTGTTTCACGAAAACTTTTCAAACGATGAATGTTTATTGTTGATGGAGAAAAATGCGCACTAAAAATGCGGTTTTTCCGTTATACCAAAAATAAAACACAACTATGGGCAAACGCATTCTAATGGCAATGAGCGGAGGCATCGACAGCACAGTTTCCGCGATGCTGCTACAAGAACAGGGGCATGAAATTGTGGGGGTGACCTTCCGCACGTTCGACAGCATAGATGAGAGCTGCGCCACGGCAGGCAAAAGCTGCTGCAGCTTCGACGCAATAATGGAAGCCAGGCAAATGGCTGAAAAACTGGGGTTTGAGCACCACATCGTGGATTTCCGTCCGACCTTCCGCGAGCACGTCATCCAAAATTTCATCGACGAGTACATGCGAGGACGCACACCCAATCCGTGCGTCATCTGTAACTCCGACATCAAGTGGGGAATCCTGCTCAACAAAGCCGACGAACTCAGCTGCACACATATTGCCACCGGGCATTACGCCCAAATTGTGCAGAAAAACGGACACTTTTTTCTACATAACGCCGCAGATGCGCACAAAGACCAGACCTATTTCCTGTGGAAACTGACGGAGGAGAATCTATCACGAACCATCTTTCCGTTAGGCGGTTTCACGAAGGACAAAGTGCGGGAGTTGGCAGCAGAGCGAGGTTTTGTAAAGCTGTCGAAAAAGGCGGAAAGCCAGGAGATTTGTTTCATCCCCGACAATGACTACCGCAGGTTTTTAACAGAAAATGTGCCGGATTTCGCTGGGAAAGTGTACGAAGGAGACTTCTTGAATTCCGACGGGGAGGTGGTTGGAAAGCATGCCGGCTTCCCGTTTTACACCATCGGGCAGCGCAAGGGGCTGAAGGTGGCGTTCGGCGTGCCTAAGTACGTGACTAAGATTGACGCGGCGTCGAACGCGGTCACCCTCGGCGACCGCGACGACCTATTAAGCAGCACATTGCGCGCCTCGGAATGCCGTTTTACGGATGCGAAAATGCTGAAGCAAAACCCTGAAATCATGGCGCGCATCCGCTATAAAAGTCCAGCCACGCCCGCCCACATTGAAATCGAGGGTGCCGAGGCGGTGCTGCACTTCGCGGAGCCGGTATGGGGAGTCACCCCGGGCCAGTCGGTGGTCTTCTACCAGGACGAGTGCGTAGTGGGGGGAGGGCTTATCCGGTAAGGCGCGGAACTTGGGGTGTGTCCGTTCCTCCGATGTTGATTTTCAGCTAATAGGCTTCAACAAAAAAAACCCGCTTGCAAGCGGGTTATTGTGTGACGGAAGAGAGCGGAAGACGGGTCTCGAACCCGCTACCTACAGCTTGGAAGGCTGTCGCTCTGCCAAATGAGCTACTTCCGCGCAAATGAGTGGGAGAGGGTGGACTCGAACCACCGAACTCCGAAGAGGACAGATTTACAGTCTGTTGCAATTGCCACTATGCGACTCTCCCTTTAAATACAAACGAGCCGATAGACGGACTCGAACCGCCGACCGGCTGATTACAAATCAGCTGCTCTACCAACTGAGCTATATCGGCTTGTATTTGCGTTTCTTGATGTCAAATAACGTCCCTCACTTTTGAGGTTGCAAAAATACGTTTTTTTTGATTCATACAACACCCTTCGCGATTTTTTTTCAAAAAAAACATATTCCACTGATATGCAAAGACTTATTCTTTTGAAAACCTTGTTTCCGAAGTCCTTTGACCTATTAATCACAGCAAATTGTGTATAAAATTTCGGAGCTTTACCGACTGAATCCCAAAATTATGGTGTATCTTTGCACCCAATTTACCAACCGAGAGAAAATGGTCAACCCTAAACTGATACTTGTTTTCTTTGCACTTTACACGCTGTTACTATTCGTGATCATGTGGTTCACTTCGCGCAAAGCCAACAACGCGACATACTTCACGGGGAATCGCAAATCGCCATGGTTCGTGGTGGCCTACGGGATGATTGGGGCCTCCCTGTCTGGTGTAACCTTCATGTCGGTGCCGGGGGATGTCGCCAACATCCAGTTCACCTACTTCGGCATTGTGCTCGGCTACATTCTCGGCTACATAGCCATCGCCTACGTGCTGCTGCCTCTTTACTACAAGCTCAACGTCACCTCCGTCTATGAGGTGCTGGACGGGCGCATGGGCAACGAGGCACACAAAACCGGCGCCGTCTTCTTCATTCTCTCCCGTCTGCTCGGCTCAGCACTTCGTATGTACTTGGTAATCTATGTGTTGCAGATTTTCGTCTTCGATGCTTGGAATATACCCGTCTGGCTCACTTCCCTAGTGATGATCATCATCATCCTTCTCTACACATACCGCGGGGGCATCAAGACCGTTGTGTGGACCGACACCCTGCAAACCACATTCATGCTCGCCGCCCTTATCCTCACTATTGCCATTATTTTCAACAAATTAAACATCTCTCTAAGCGATGCCTTCGCCCAAATGAAGGATGCCGGCTACACCAAAGTCTTCGAAACCGACTGGCACAAACCCAACTACTTCCTAAAACAAATCATCAGCGGCATGTTCATCACCATTGTAATGACCGGCCTTGACCAAGATATGATGCAGAAGAACCTGACGTGCAGGAACTTGAAAGACGCGAGACGCAATATGCTGACCTTTTCCGGCATCCTCGTCTTTGTGAACGCTCTCTTCCTGCTGCTCGGCGGAATGCTGTTGGTTTACGCTCAGAACCAAGGTATCGACCTCAGCGGATTCATCCAGAGCCACCAGACCGACCGCATCTATCCCGAAATCGTATTCCGCTCCTTGGGTCCGCTCACCGCCATCGTATTCATCGTGGGACTGATTTCCGCAGGCTACTCCAGCGCCGACGGCACGCTCACCGCCCTCACCACCTCCATCTGCTACGACCTCATCCATCTCGACAAACTCTCCAACGATGAGAACAAGAAAATCCGCATCCGCCGACTGATTCACGTCCTGGTAGCCGCCGCCTTCCTCATCACCATCGTCATCTTCTCCAAGCATCACAACAACTCATTGATTACAATCATCTTCAATGTGGCAGGTTACACTTATGGCCCCATCTTGGGCATGTTCGTGTTCAGCATTTACACCAAACGCCAAATCAAATTCCCGAAATTCATCCCGCTCATCGCCCTCCTCTCCCCTATTCTCTGCCTGCTGCTCAACCGCTTCTCGGAACAACTGCTGTGGGGCTACAAATTCGGCTTTGAGCTGCTGATTGTCAACGGTATGCTCACCTTCGTCGGACTTCTCGCCATCTCTACGAAATCTAACCATCTCAAAAACTAACTATTATGAAAGAAATTATTGAAACTCGAATCGTCCACAGGGACAAATCGTATCGAATCATTGGTGCTGCCATGGAAGTCCACAAAGAATTAGGATGCGGTTTTCTAGAAAGTGTTTACCAAGAAGCCCTTGCACTGGAACTACAGAGCCTTCACATTCCCTATGAAAGAGAAAAACAACTTGACGTTTACTACAAAGGTGTTCTTTTGGACAAGAAATTTTTCGCAGATTTCATTTGCTACGAAGACATTATTCTGGAAATTAAAGCCGTATCTGAACTAAGCCCTGCACACAGAGCGCAACTTCTCAATTATCTGAAAGTCACTAAAAAACGTCTTGGTATTCTTTTAAATTTTGGTGAAACATCTTTGCGATACGAAAGATTTGCCAATACTCGAAATTTCAGGTGTGGCTGAAATAACCGCGAATTATTTCAATTTCGCGAATAAATCAAAAGAAAAAAATCCGCGTCAATCTGCGTAATTCGCGGTCAGAATGATAAAACAAATGACAAAACAAAACATCCACCAACCCCGCCACTTCCAGAATAAAAAATATAAAATCTGCGTAATTCGCGGTTAGAATGAATAACAGAACCATGACCCTCAAACAGAAATACGACTTCCTGATCCAGTACTTCGCCGAGCGCAATCCTGATGCCGCTTCGGAATTAGAGTTCCGCAACAGCTTCGAGCTCATCGTGGCAGTAGTGCTGTCGGCCCAGTGTACCGACAAGCGGGTGAACATCGTCACCAAAGGGCTGTTCGCCCAATTTCCGACACCGGAAGCAATGGCGAAAGCAGAGGTGTCTGAGATTCAGGAGCTGATCAAATCGGTCTCCTACCCTAACAACAAAGCCAAGCACCTGAGCGGGCTGGCCAAGATGTTAGTGTCGGACTTCAACGGACAGGTGCCGGACACGATGGAGGAGCTGACGCGCCTACCGGGTGTAGGGCGCAAAACCGCCAACGTCATCCTCGCCATCGTGTACGACCAACCCGCCATGGCCGTCGATACACACGTTTTCCGCGTTGCCAACCGCATCGGCCTTGTCAAAAACGCCACCACCCCGCTCGAAGTGGAAAAGCAACTCACCGCCAACTTCCCCAACGACATCATCCCGAAAGCCCACCACTGGCTTATCCTACACGGCCGCTACGTCTGCCACTCCCGCAACCCCAACTGCGAAAATTGCGGAATAAAGGCGGCGTGCGATTATTACGATAGGGAGTCGATACATCAAGCCTCTACAGTTAAAACAAAATCAATTAATAAAAATGGAAATCTACATTCCGAACGCCGAATTAGAAAAAAAGACCATTCTGAAGAAATATAAGGAGTTGCTGCTGCTCTTGTACGACAAGACCAACGCCACGCAGCGTGAACAGATTCACAAAGCGATGGCGCTGGCGGCGAAAGCCCACAAGGACATGCGACGGAAGAGCGGCGAACCCTACATCTACCATCCGCTGGCAGTGGCCAAAATCGTGGTGCAGGAAATCAACCTCGGCACCACCTCTGTGGTTTGTGCTTTGCTGCACGACGTGGTGGAGGACACCGAATATACGCTGGAGGACATCCGCGACATGTTCGGCGACAAAGTGGCGAAAATCACCGATGGTCTGACCAAAATCGAAAACCTCGCCATCAGCAGTGACGAGTCCATTCAAGCGGAGAATTTCCGCAAGATTTTCCTCTCGATGTCGGAAGACATCCGTGTCATTCTCATCAAACTCGCTGACCGCCTGCACAACATGCGCACCCTCGAATCAATGCCAACTGAGAAACAGTGGAAAATTTCCTCTGAAACCTCGTTCTTCTACGTGCCCATCGCCCACCGGCTCGGTTTGTATAAAATCAAAAGCGAGTTGGAAGACTATGCAATGAGCTACACCGATCCCATCAATTACAGATTGATAGCCAACAAGTTGAAGGACACAGAGAAGACACGTGAGACAATGATTAAAGACTTCGTGGCTCCCATCAAACAGCAGTTGGAGGCAGAGCATATTGAGGCGGAGGTCTCTGGCAGAACGAAATCCATCAGTTCGATTTTTGCTAAAATGCAGCGGCAGAAGGTCAACTTCGAGGATGTTTACGATGTTTTTGCTGTAAGATTCGTCTTTGAAGCGGAACCGGAAGACGAAATCAAGCGCTGCTGGGACATTTACCGGATTGTCAGCAACATCTATCCACACAATAAGCCCGATCGTGTCCGCGACTTCCTCACGAATCCAAAGCCCAATGGTTATCAAGCACTTCACACGACCGTAATGAGCCGCAGCGGCAAGTGGATTGAGGTGCAGATTCGTTCCAAACGCATGGATGAAATCGCCGAACGCGGTTTGGCCGCCCACTACAAGTACAAGGAGGCCGGCCGCACGCCTGAGGAATACGACAACCGCGTTGAGGACTGGCTGGCGAAAATACGCACCGTGCTCACCAGCGAAGACAGTTCCGCCCTCGATTTCCTGAACGAACTCAAACTCAACCTCGACCTCAAGGAGGTGTACGTTTTCACCCCCAAAGGCGACATGCGTGTTCTGAAGGCAGGGGCCACCGTACTCGACTTTGCCTACGACCTACACACAAACCTCGGCAACAAATGCTTGGGCGGAAAAGTCAATTCCAACATCGTGCCGAGAAACTACGTCCTGAAAAACGGCGATCAGGTGGAAATCATCACCTCCAAAAACCAAAAGCCCACATTCGAGTGGTTCGATTTCGTGAAAACCACCCGCGCCCGCGAATGCATCAAGGAAGCCATCAAACTGGAACAGAAAAAGTATTCCGAAGAGGGCATGAAAATCCTGAAAGACATTTTCAACGAACTCCACATGGACTTCAACCCGCAAAACATCGGCAAGGTGCAGTCCGCCACAAAAATCCTCTCCCCCATCGAATTCTGGAACTATGTGGCAGAAAAAAAACTAACCAAGAGCAAAGTCGCACACATCCTTTCCAACACGAAAAACAAGGACTTGGAAAGCTTCCAGAAGGCCGTGACCGACAGGAACGAACGCTCGCTGGAATCCCTCATCGATGAAGAGCTGGAGAAGAACCCCGAGATTTTCATGCTGGACGAAAGCTCCTCCAATTTCAAATATGTGATTGCGCAATGCTGCAAGCCTATCCCCGGCGACCAAGTGGTGGGATTCCAAAAATCCAGCGACATCATCGAAGTTCACCGCACCAACTGTCCGGAGGCCATCGAACAAATGTCGAAATTCGGGAACCGCATCATCAAGGCAAAATGGCGTAAAGAGCAGGAAATCGCCTTCCTCTCCGGAATCCGCATGGAGGGCTTCGACAAACGCGGCATGATCAAGGAAATCATCGATATCATAACCTCCCAGCACAACCTCAACATCCGTTCCCTCAACATCGCAACCAAAAACGGCGTGTTCACCGGCGAGGTGATGCTCTACATTGAGAATGTCAAGGCACTCAACGGGCTGATCGAGCAGTTGCGCAAGATTGACAACATTGAGAAAATCGAACGTATCGGTTTCGACATCGCGTAATCTGTAATCTGACTTCTTAGAAGATGAGGAATAAAAAGATGAAAGTGTTTCTGATTATTCTGGCGGTTTTGGCGGTGCTAATCGCGGCCGTTCTCATTTATGTACACACTCCAAAATTCGGGCGTGCACCGCGCGGTAAACGTCTTGAACGCATCCAAAAATCCCCAAACTACCACGACGGACGATTCTGGAATCTGGAGCCCACCCCCACAATGACCGACCAACAGAACTCGCACCCTTTTCTTAACTTTTTGCTCCAAAATCGAGAAAACCGCAAGCCGCCCGAACCGATTGAGGTTGTGAAGAGCGACTTGAAATCCCTGCCCGAAGATTCCGACTACGTCGTCTGGTTCGGGCACTCATCTTACCTTCTGCAAATCGATGGAACACGTTTTCTAGTGGACCCCGTTTTCTACAGCGGATCGCCCATCAGCTTTGTCAACCGCAGTTTCAAAATGACCTACCGATACCTGCCGGCAGACATGCCCGACATCGACTACCTCGTCATCACACACGACCATTGGGACCATCTGGATTACAAGAGCGTGAAGGAACTGAAGCCGAAAGTAAAGCGAGTTCTCTGCCCACTGGGCGTCGGCGAGCATTTCGAGCGATGGAAATTCAACAAATCCCAATTAGTGGAGATGGACTGGAACGAGAGCAGCGTCTCCGACATCCACAGGTCGCTGACACTGCATTGCCTGCCACAACGCCATTTTTCGGGCAGATTAGGCGGCAGCAACACGCTTTGGGCATCCTTCTTGATAGAAAGCGGTGAAAAGAAAGTCTTCCTTGGCGGGGATGGCGGTTACGGCAAGCATTTCAAAGCCATCGGCGACCAATTCGGCCCGATTGACTTGGCCATCTTGGAAAACGGACAATACTCCGAAGGATGGCCATACATCCACACATTACCAAAGTATTTACTTTTGGAAATCAAGGATCTACAAACAAAGAATGTAATGACGGTCCACCATGGAAAATTCGCGCTCTCCCACCATTCGTGGGACGAACCTTACAAAACCGAACAACAATTGGCGAAGGACACCAGCTTTCATCTGCTCAATTCTCCGATGGGCTCCGTTATTTTCCTGAATTATGACAACAATCGCTAAAAAGCCCGATTCGTCGTTGAGAATCAACCATTTATAATATACAGATAAAAAAGATTGAAAAAAAACATCATTCTGGATGGTGAATCGTGAACAATTCACCATATTCACCCTGAAAAAACAACAAATTTATCGTACTTTTGCCGCCGTGAAAACCAAAGCATTTCTTGGACTGATTCTGTGCATTGTAGTTACGTTTTCCGGCTGCAAAAATGGGAGCACGCCACATCGTGAGAAACCTGCCGACCTGATTAGTGAGGATTCGATTGTGGAGATGATGGCGGAGCAACAGATCATTGAATCCTTCATCGCGCAGAACCCACAGGAAGATCAGTTGAAAACGATGGCTGAGGAGGCCTACAGCAACTTCTTCCGCAAGCACAACGTCACCCCCCAGCGGTACGAATCATCCGTGAAATACTACCTGAGAGAGCAGGAAGATGCCGAACGAGTGTTGAACAAGACCTGCGACAGGTTGACGGAAATGCGAAATGCAATGGCTGCAGAATAACCGAAGTGCAGCAAAGCAGACACAACAGCAATCAACAACTTTCAATCCGTTTCATCCACTCCAACGCCTGGTGGATGGACTTCACGTTGTGTATGTACAGCACCAATTTGTTGTTGACCTCTTTGATTTGGGTGGTTGGGAAATGCTTTTGCATGAAGGTCAGGATGTTGCCGAACAATGTGGATTGATAGAATGCCGCGTTGCTGTTTTCGATGAAATAACCGATTAAGGTGCTCTTTTTCAGTACAATTTTGTCGAAATACAGGGCAGCGGCTTTGCGACGAAGCGGAATCGTTTTCAGCAGTTCCTCAGTGGCATGCGGCAGTGCGCCGAACATATCCAACAACTTGGCACGATATTTTTCCAGCTCCTCATCGGTGCGGATGTGGTCAAGCTCTTTGTAGAGACTCATGCGTTCACTCAGGCTCGCCACATAGTCACTCGGGAAAAGCAAACCGAGGTCGGTTTCGAGCATACATTCACGTTCCACGATGGCGGCGTTTTCAGCGGATTCGCCACTTTCGTCCTGCAATTCCAGAATCGCCTCGTTCAGGATTTTCTGATAGGTTTCAAAACCGATATCCGCGATGAAGCCGCTCTGGTCGGCGCCGAGGATGTCGCCAGCCCCACGAATGTCCATATCACGCATGGCAATCTGGAAGCCGCTGCCTATTTCGGAGTAGTCCTCAATCGCCTTCAAACGCTTGCGCGCGTTCTCGTTCAACAAGTCGTATGGCTTCGTCAGCATATAGCAGAACGCCTTCTTATTGTTGCGTCCCACACGTCCACGCAACTGATGCAGCACATTCAGCGCAAAATTCTGAGCATCGTTGATAATCATCGTATTGGCGTTTGTAATGTCTAAGCCGGACTCCACAATCGTGGTGGCCACCAGCACGTCAAAACGCCCGTCAATAAAGTCCATCATCACCTTTTCCAGCTCTTTGCCGTCCATTTGTCCGTGGCCGATGGCAACCCGCGCATCAGGAACAAGCCGCTTAATCAACCCCGCTACCTCTTCAATGTTCTGCACCTTGTTGTGCACGACAAACACCTGTCCACCGCGCTGCAACTCGTAACGGATGGCATCGCGAACGGTCTCCTCATCAAACGGATGCACCTCAGTCTGAATGGGATAGCGATTGAGCGGCGGTGTGGCAATCACCGAAATGTCACGCGCACCCATCATCGAGAACTGCAATGTACGCGGAATCGGCGTCGCCGACATCGTCAACGTGTCCACTGTCACCTTCAACTCGCGCAGCTTCTCCTTCGCCCCTACCCCGAACTTCTGTTCCTCATCAATGATGAGAAGTCCTAAGTCCTTGAAAAAAACATCTTTACCTAATAGACGATGCGTACCTATCAGGATATCGATTCTCCCCTCTTTCAAATCCTGCAAAGTCTGCTTAATCTGTTTTGCAGAACGGAAACGGTTGATATAGCCCACTTTGCATGGCATCATCTGCAAACGTTCCGTGAAAGTAGTGTAATGCTGCAAGGCCAAAACGGTGGTCGGTACAAGCACCGCCACCTGCTTGTTGTCGCATACCGCCTTGAATGCAGCGCGGATGGCGATTTCCGTCTTTCCGAAGCCGACATCGCCGCACAGCAGCCGGTCCATCGGGCAGTCCGACTCCATATCCTTCTTGATGTCTTGCATCGCCTTAATCTGGTCGGGGGTGTCCTCATAGATGAAGGAGGCCTCCAACTCGGTCTGTAGGTAGCTGTCGGGCGAGAAGGCAAAGCCCTTTTTCGCTTTGCGAGAAGCGTAGAGCTTAATCAGGTCCACCGCCAACTCCTTCACACGCTTTTTGGTGCGTTCCTTCATGCGCTCCCACGTTCCGGAGCCGAGACGATGCAGGGTGGGAGGCGTGCCATCCTTGCCTACATACTTCGTGATCTTATGCAGCGAATGAATACTGATATAGAGGATGTCGCCATCCTTGTACGACAGTTTAATCACCTCTTGCTCAACACCATTCACCTCCATTTTAGCCAACCCCTCGTACACGCCGATGCCATGGTCGATGTGAACCACGTAGTCGCCAGGCTGCAAATCGTAAATTTCCTTGAGCGTGAAGGCTTCGCTTCGTTTGTAGCGGTCGCGGATGACGAAGCGATGATAACGCTCGAAAATCTGGTGATCAGTATAGACACAGAGCTTATCCTCCTCATCTCGGAAACCCTCGTGGAGCACGAAAAGCGAGCTTTCGTACAGATTATCCGGCGAATAATTCGTCGCGTGCTTTTCATTATACACCTTCAGCAAATCTGCCATAATGTGATGCATACGGGTTCGCTGCTGGTCATTTTCAGTCAGGAACATCGTGCGGAAACCATGTTCAACATTGTCAATCCACTCGTCTAAAAGCAAATCCATGTTTTTGCTGAAGGCGTTTTGCGGCTGGATGTCAAAATCCGCACGGCCGGCATATTCATGGAAAAATTCGGAATCAATTTCTATAACCTTATGATTGTCAATACTTTTCAAGAAAGAATCTGCATCTATATAGAGTTCATCGGGAGCGAGGTGCGAGATAGGGGAATCCTTTTTTTCAAATTCAGACACCACTTTCTTGAAATTCTGATGGATGGCGGTTTTGATGTCATTGGGTTTTCTAAGCCAGAAAACGTCGCCCTCCGACAAGAAATCAAAGAAGCTCACGCGCTGTTCCTCGCTTTCCAAAGAAGAGACCAACGGCATGATATGCAAGCTATCCACTTCTTTTACAGACAGTTGCGTATTCGTATCGAAAAGGCGGATGGATTCCACCGTATCACCGTCGAGTTCTATTCTATAGGGATATTCTTCCGAAAACGAGAAAATGTCGAAGATTGCGCCGCGCCACGCAAACTGTCCGGGCTCGAACACGAAATCCTCCTGCTTGTACTCATATTGATACAAGAAGTCCACAAAGATGTCCAAAGGGAGAAGTTCGCCTTTTTTAACCGTGAACGAATTGTTTTTCAAGAAATTAGTAGATACAAGTTTTTCCGCAATCGCTTCAGGATAGGTGACGATGATGTTTTTCTGCTCATCATAAACCAGCTTGTTGATGATTTCGGAGCGGAGTTTGATATTGGCATTGTCCACCTCCTCAAAATCGTAGGGACGGCGGTAGGATGCGGGGAAATAATGCACGAACTTCGCCTCCAGTGGCTTGCCTGCATCGTTCAATAGTTTTTCAATATCATAATAAAAGAAAGCGGAGGACTCCCTATCGGGAAGCACAAACAACTGATTTTGAGACAGTTGAACACCGTTTTCCAAAGTCCCGGAAGGAGACAGGAAGAGAGATGCGACGGAAATACCGAGAGAGGATCCGCTCAAGCCCGACAGATGAAACGGGAGTTTTCCGTTATAATTCTGAAAAAAATCGCGCAGTTTCTGTTGCTGTGGAGATTGGAAAACATGGAAAAAGTCGTCTTGAATCATGCTCGTGATTTTGGGTGCAAAAGTAGGGATTTTTTGCGAGACGATTCAAAAAGGAGAGCGAAGGATGCAAATCAAGGGTAGTTGTTACAAATATCGCAGTCCAACCACATCAAAATATGTAAAATATCGCAGTCTAACCACACCAAAACATGTAAAATAACGCAGTCTGGCGAATGATTTTTTGTAAAATAACGCGTTTTAAAGAATCAGTTGCCGTTCTTTTTTTTATTTGGGCGGCCCGGCTCCCTACGGTCGCCGTCGGGCTATCCGCTTTACTTCGCTTCGCTCGTGCTCGCTCCTATCCCTGCCGCGGAACCGCGGAAGGAAGGAGAAATCGTTCTCATATAACAGACAACAATTATTCCATTTTGATTCATTTTATCGGAATTATCCCCCATTAATCTTGTCGTATTCATAATCACAGAATCCTCTATATCGCTTTGATTTTTTTACAAAAGGTAAAGAGGTCATTCTGAATAGTTTTGCAGTAATGCTTGCTGTCCGTACTAAGTTTTTATCAGTCCACACTCGTATGCTCCCAGAGGGAGCAATTCTCCGTAACCCTGCACGCAATGTAGGGTTGTACAATACCTTGAAAATCAAAGCGTGCCAGAGGTACGCGTTCTCATTGAAAAAAAACATCCACCATATTGTCATGAGCTATATACAATCAATTTACCATATCGTTTTTCGAACTTATCGTAGCGAACGGCAATCGATGCAGAACAGGAGTGCGAACTCTACGCCATTATTACGAAACAGACTGAAAATTTCAAAGACTGACGATTTTTGAGAGCGCGTGCCCCTGGCACGCCATGGTCGGTACGCCCAGCTTCCACCCACATTACATGTGGGCTTACTGAAAATGGCTCCCTCCGGGAGCATTTCGGGACCACTCCCCTGAATCTTGTAGTACAGTAAATAAAAAAAAGACCGATTCTAAGTCGGTCTTTTCAGTGTCTCCGCAGGGATTCGAACCCTGGACCCATTGATTAAGAGTCAATTGCTCTACCAGCTGAGCTACGGGGACATCTCGTTTGAGACTGCAAAAGTACATCTTTTTTCTTTTATTTCAGCACCTTGCGGTTAAATTTTCCAATTATTTTTAATAATCATTTATTATCAATGATTATCAAGCATTTAAAGAAGAGAAAATCGGAAGTCAAGCTTCCTTGATTCACAATTTAATTGTAATTTTGCCGCCAAAATTGGAATATTATGGCAAAAGGGAGAGCAAAAGATGCGCCAAAGAAGAAAGCCGGCAAAAAACGCGGCTTTGGGGGCAAACTATTCAGATTTATCGGATTCGTAATCCTCATCGGTTTCGTTCTCAGCATTTTAACGACCGTCGCTTACAAATGGATCAACCCGCCCATCACGCCTCTGATGGTCATCCGCAAGGTACAGTTGGGCGCGCCCATCGAACACGAGTGGTGTGATTTGGAGGACATCTCCCCCTACATGGTGCAGTGCGCCATTGCTTCCGAAGACAACAACTTCCTTGGACACAAAGGCTTCGACTGGGGGGCCATTGACCGCGCTATCGAGGAGCGGGAATCGGGACGGCGCAAACGCGGTGCCAGCACCATTTCCCAACAAACCGCCAAGAACGTCTTCCTGTGGCCGAAATCATCCTGGGTGCGCAAAGGATTTGAAGTCTATTACACCTTTCTGATTGAAAACATCTGGGGGAAAGAGCGCATCATGGAGGTCTATCTCAACGAAATCGAGATGGGCGAAGGCATTTACGGAGCGCAAGCCGCCGCACAACACTATTTCAACAAAGATGCCAAGAACCTCACCCGTCGGGAAGCCGCACTCATCACCGCCTGCTACCCGCAACCACTCAAAAAGAGCCCCGTTCATCCGTCCAAGCGCGTACAAAAACGTGCCAACCAACTCGTAAAATGGAGCGCCATGATCGGACGGGTGCGTTTCGATAAAGAAACCATCCAAAAGGCGCAAAAACGCTACGAGAAAAAGGAAGCCAAACGAAAAGCCAAGAAGAAATAACCGCTACAAGCCCAATTTCTGCAAAATAGGCTCCATATTCGGTTTCATCTTCGCATAAAATTCCGGATTCACCTCCTTGTATGCCTCCATTTTCTGCCGCGCATTCAACGTTGCCACCGATTTCGTATAAAGCGAACATTCCCAATCGATGACCATCCCCAGCCAGTCGTATCGCCTGCCCTTGTACTCCGCATGATGCCGCGAGTGCGTGCGATGAATGGTCTGCACCTTTTTGTATGGCAGAAACAAGCGCAACCACGGCTTGAAAATGTCGTGAAACAAAAAGCGGAATTTCCAGCAGCGCAAATTCAACGCCGTCATATTGAAAGCGCACCAATGGGCAAACCAATATGGGAATGTGGAACGTTCTTCAGGTGTAAACATTGTAACAGAAAATAGGAAATTGCAAATAGGGGAAGGGACGCATAATCATGCGCCCCCCTTCTTCCCCAAAATATAATTATGCAATAGAATCACATATTATTTGAAGGCGTTTTCGGTCAGGCCGTCGCCGGAAAGTGCCAAGCGGTCCATGTAGGCCGGGGTTTCGCGCCCCATGTATTTGTCAACATAGATTTTGGCGAGATACTGACCGAGCATGAAGCCATGGCCGCGCAAACCAACGAGCAAGCCAACGGATGGATCGACGATGTAGCGCGGTTCGGTGTAATAGCCCGACCAGAAAGCCTGGAAACTGACAGATCCCAAACGCGGAATCCATTCGCGGAACACTTCGGCACAAATTTCCAAAAAGTCCTGCGCATTGTACTTCAAGTTCTTGCCGGCTTCGCCCGGATCATTGTCGGTGGAAGCGCAACCGATGATTTGACCGGTTTCGGCAAACTGCTGCCCATAGACAGCGGAGAAGCCTTTGTAATGACGACGGTCAATCAACATATCCAAAGAGTCGCCGTCCTTGCCCATCAGCGGCAGACGGCCAGTGATAAATGCCTGGTGCTTAACAGGATAGAGATTCGTAGGAATTCCTAACTGCTTGGCGAATTTAGGCGCTTGATAACCCAATGAATTCACGAAGTGCTCGCAATGATATTCCACGAACTCCTTGTCGTGCGTGTAAACCAAAGCCATAAATCCCTTATCGGTCTTCTGGACTTCCACCAAGCGGCAATCTTCCAAAAGAATGCCACCCCTCTGACAGGCAAGTCCGCGAATATAGTCAATGACCAGTCCCGGTGTCGCCTGCCAGCAATTGGTGGTAATCAAAGCGGCGCTGTATGTGTTCAGATTCGGATTGAAATAGGGGGAGATTTCCTTTTGGAAGTCCTTCTTGTCAACCATGTAGCCGTCAGACCAAGCGAGGGAGGCCTCCAAAGCCTTGTAAGTTGCCTCATCGTGAGCAAAGCCGACATAGCGGGTCGGTTTGTAATTCACATTGGTGACTTTCTGTAATGACTTGAATATCTCAAGGTTATGGTTGGCGATGTCAGAAATTTCGGGAACTGAGAAGGCAGGGCGTCCACCACCGATGCAACGCCATGATGAACCTCGCTCTGCATTGGCCAAGACGGTTTTTTTGCCAGCTTCTGAGAAGTAGCGGAACAGGGCGCTACCAGCGATACCACCGCCAGCGATGAACACGTCGCAATCAAAACGCTTGGTCGCTTTGGTAAACGACGTAATGAACTCTTTCTTCGCATTGGGCTGTACTTCATTGATTAACAACTGGTTGGAGAGCGGTCCACGCGGAGTGGGATCACCTACGACCTCAATGCCATGGGCACGAAGGAGTTGTTTGACGCGCGGCACGCAACGTTTGCCACGACAAGGTCCCATACCGATTCTCGTTGTGTGCTTCAACTCATCAATGGAGATGATTCTGCGATTTCCGACCACTGCCAGGATCTTATCCAATTGCACATCTTCGCAATGGCAAACATAGGCCGGATCTTCGCCTTCTGAAGTAAACGGCTGCATATCAACACCTTTGCCAAATCTTTCTTTGAGAATGAATCCAGTAACTTCGGTGAGGCGTTCGCCGGTGATGTTGGTGGCTTTTACGCGCGCCACATTGGTCTTGTTGGGCTTATCCATCACTTTTTCAACGACTCCCTCCCCTACTTTCTGTCCTAAATCGTTGATTAGCACCACATCGGCGCCCTCCTTCACCTTATATTCAATCGGTAGGAACAGCCAGTCGTTCTGCAGGTTATAGCCGAAGATGGCAAGGCCTGGACAATGGGAAACGCATTCCATACAGCCGATGCACTTCTTGTAGTCCACAACGGGAACGGAAGAGGTGGAAGCCTTGGTGATGGCGCCTTGCGGGCAGGAGAAAGAGCAGGGATTGCAGGCAAAACCGAAGAGACAGTCGGGAATGACGAAGCCTT
Organism: Bacteroidales bacterium; assembly: GCA_017506175.1. Lineage (GTDB taxonomy): Bacteria > Bacteroidota > Bacteroidia > Bacteroidales > WCHB1-69 > UBA1756. Next base: position 27,821 of record JAFVNW010000001.1, read on the forward strand.
TTTTCTTCATCCTTTCGGAATCGGGTTTCACCGGTTTGTCGAGTACGCGCACCGGACGTTGCTGTGCATCGAGGTATTGTTTCGATACTTCTATATATTCGTCGTAGCTGACGCGTTTGCCCATCTGCATGGCGATTTCGAGAGCGACCTGCTTGCCACGAAGCACGGCGCAGGTGCCTTCGCCCACGCGAACGGCATCGCCCGCGCCATAGACATTCAGCCCGAAGACTTGCTTTCCTTTTTCAAGTATCTGATTATCAGGAATCAAGCCTGTGCAAATGTTGATAACATCAATATTCTTGATAATCTTTTCCGTACCTGGAATCGGTTTGAAATCCTTGCATTCAGCAATTACAGCGCCCACAATGCCCGTACGATCTTCGTTCGGAATGGCGCGGAGTAAAACGTGGGAGGTGTAAATCGGGATTCCAAGACGCCGCACGCGGTTTGCTTGGACGGGGAAGCCTCCTTCGTGGTCCATCGCTTCAACGATGGCGACCACCTTGGCACCCGCCTGCGTGGCCTGGTAAGAGGTGAGGTAGCCGATGTTGCCTGCTCCGATGGAGAGGATGCGCTTGCCGAGAAGCGTGTGCTCCACATTCATCATCTTCTGGACGACGGCAGCGGTGTAAACACCTGGAAGGTCATCGTTTTCAAAAACCGGCGCGAACGGCACAGCGCCGGTAGCGACCACCAGATATTCAGCATCCACATAGAAAATCTCGTTGGTTTTCAAGTTCTTGACCGCAACCCGCTTTCCTTCAAGCAAATCCCATACAGTGGAGTTGAGACAGATGCCGGTATGGTCGTCGCCAGCCAACTGCTTGGCGATGTCGAAACCACGCATTCCGCCATAAACCTGCTCTTTTTCAAAGAAGAAGAACTGGTGCGTCTGCATGTTGAACTGACCTCCGACACGCTCGTTATTATCGATGACGATGTTGGAGATGCCCTGCTCGTTGAGTTTTTCGCGACAGGCCAGACCGGCGGGGCCCGCACCGATGATGGCGACCTGCGTCTTGTAAACTTTCAGTGTCTCCTGTTTGAGCTCTTCCGTTTCGGGGAAATAGTTTTGGGGAATTTCCTCCACTTTTTTCACACCATCAACAGGGGTGATGCAGATACGTTTCACCTCGCCATCTACCAGCATTTGGCATGCACCGCATTTGCCGATGCCGCAAGCGAGACTGCGTTCGCGCCCGTCAAGGCTATGGCTGTGTATCGGGAAACCCGCCTGATGCAACGCCGCTGCAATTGTATAACCCTTATAACCTGTTACTTTTTTGCCGTTGTACTCAAAAACGACTTTTTCGGTTTTGGGGATGTCCAAAATCGGATGTTCTGTGATTCTATACATATTCTATCAATTAAAATAACTAGTTGTCAACAAATTTAAAAAGCGGACCTGCGTCAAGGGACCTCGCAACATCTTTTTTCAAGCCTAATCAATTCCGTCCGGTGACGAGGGATCTGTCAAAAAAAATCAGAAAAAGGGCGTAAACGATAATCCCTACAATCATTCCCACGATGGACAAAGTCAAGCCGATGCTTGCTTTTCGGAGGAATGCATCCTCGGTCGAGCGTTTTCCTAAAGAAGCCATCACAATACCGACAGTGCCAGTCGCGCAGGCAAAGAAACCGATGATGGGAATCCAGCAAGTGATGATGGAAATAAGGCCCAAGATGTGTCCGGCGCGGGCGAAACTGTTCCACGGCCCCCTGCGTTGGGGCTGGGGAGTGCATTCGGCAACGTCATAATTGTCGTGCGGAAAGTCCTCGTCTATGACAGGGACAGGGGTGCCGCAATTGGGACAATAGCATTGGCCGGCTTGGATTTGTTTTCCGCATTTCGTGCAATACATAATTGAGCTTTGATTTATTCTTCTAATCGGGCTGATTTAATTCCTCCTCAAAAAACAAGCTTAAAACTCATGCTCCAAGCTAAGAAGCACTATAAAAGCAAAATAGACGATGAAGCTCACAACAGTGCCGATGATGGACTTGACCATGCCTTTTCGGGCCTTAGCTGACATGCCGGGGGCATCTGCGCGCAATCCCATTGCACCCAGGGCAATGCCTACAGGACCGGTCATCCAAGCGGATATGCAAACGATGGGGATCCAGCAAGTGATAATGGAAATGGTGCCAAGTATGTTGCCAACGCGAGCAAATGCGTTCCACGGACCTTTCCGCCTCGGAACCTGCTCTTCCACAATAGCTTTTTCTGTACAGACAGGGGCGTTCAGCGAAGTACCACACTGAGAACAAACACTTTCATTCTCATCAATAGGGGCACTACAATTCGGACAATAATTCATAAATATAACGATTTTGATTGCTTAATAAATTTGTCGGCAAAATTAAAAAATATTTTCATAAAAGAACACCTCTCATTCCACAAAATGGGAGATAGATTTTCATCTCTGGCTATCAAACCATCAATCCACGAGTTTCCCGACTTCGATAACCGTAAAAGCATCCGGCTGCAAATATTTAACAGCCAATTCACAAACTTGTTGTGCACTCATTTTCTTGATTGCACTCAGATACTGATAAAACCAGTTTTCGTCCTTACCGAAATCGTCCCACTGAGAATAATTCAACATATAGGAGACCGTTCCATCAATACTGCGTAAGGCGCTGCCTAACATATAGTTACGAACCATCACCATCTCTTCGTCGGAAGGTTTCTCCGTTTGCAGCCGCCGCATCTCATCAAAGCAAGCTTCAATGGCGGCATCGGCCTTGTCATTATTCACTTCCGAACTGATATAAAAGATGGAGTCCTTGCCGCAATAGGCCACACTGCCGCCAATCCCGTAGGTATAGCCGTTCTTTTCCCGAAGATTCTGCATCAGTCTGGAACCGAAGTAGTTGCAGAACAGCGTCTGCATAAAGCGGAAGTCCAAAGTTTCGGGGGCGGTATAGGGAAGCGACGGGCGACAGAGCATGATAGAGGTCTGAAGTGACTGAGGCCAGTTCTCTACGATGCGCTGAGGATGAAAAAAGCGGCTCCCTTCCGGCAGTTCCGGTGCCGGGCGGTGCGATGGAATTCGCTCAAAAGCGTGCCGGATACAATCGCGGATTTCTTGGTCAACATTGCCGCAAACAAAGATGCGGATATTCTCAGCACAGCAGGTTTCGCGGTGGTAATCTGCGATGGATTTCAACGTAATCACGTCAAAATCAGCACGTTCCAGCAGCTTTCCGAAGGGAATGAGCCCGTCATAAAACGTATGGAACAGCAGCTGGGTGACTCGGTTATCCGTTTTTTTCGACTGATACTCCCAGTCTTTAATTTTCTTTTCCAGCAATCTTGACAGATTATCCTCTTTGAAATCGGGTTCAATCAGCAAATCGGCCAAAAAAGGAAGGATTTTCAAGCAATTCCGCTTGGGCATCAAGGCTTTCAGTGTCACGAAATTCATCCCGGTGCTGATGTTGACATCCGCGCCATAATAGTCAAAGAAAGCATCTATCTCATTGGAAGTCATTGTTTTATGACTTTCACGGAGGAGCGCATAACAGGTGGAGGAGATGCGGCGCAACGGCTCATACAATGCGCCCGCGCGAATCACAACCGAGAAATGAATCAAGTCAAGATTCGGGTTATCAAACTCTTTAATCACAATCCCATTTCGCAGCCAGGAAGGTTTGGGAGGCACGAGCGAAATCGACTCAAAATCGCATACGACGGGAGGTGTTTTGCGGTCAAGCATATATTAATTCAATTCGTAGGAGGTGCCGTCCTTCGTATCCTTAAGGGTAATGCCCATTTCCGTCAGTTTATTACGAATCAGGTCGGCTACCGCCCAATTCTTGTTCGTTTTGGCATCCTGTCGGATCTCCAGAATCAGCGACATCAATTTGTCGGTATATTCCGAATTTCCTTGGCCGGATTCTTCCTTCATGCCAAGAATATCATAGAAGAAAGTGTTGAAATACTTCTTCAACGTGGTCAAATCCTCCTCATTCAAAGAGAGTTTGCCATCTTTTACCGAATTGATAATGCGAGTGGCGTCAAAGAGTTCCGACAGAAGTTTCGGGGTATTGAGGTCGTCGTTCATCGCGTTGTAGCACTTTTGCACCCAGGCATTGATGTCTTCATCGGAATGGTCACCGCTCTTGAGTTTCGGAAGTTGGCGGGCAGCCGCATACAACTTGTTCATGCCTTTTTCGGCAGCGAGAAGAGCTTCGTTGGAGAAGTCAAGCGTGCCGCGATAATGAGCCTGCAGCACGAAGAAACGGATGGTCATCGGAGAGTAGGCTTGTTGCAACAACTTATGGCTACCTGTGAAGAACTCGTTGAGAGTGATGAAGTTACCTAATGACTTCCCCATCTTTTGTCCGTTGATGGTAATCATATTGTTGTGCATCCAATATCTGACCGATTCTTTGCCATTAGCGACCGTACTCTGGCAAACTTCAGATTCGTGATGCGGGAAAAGCAGGTCGATGCCGCCGCCGTGGATATCGAATTGTTCACCTAAATACTTGGTACTCATAGCAGTGCATTCGATATGCCAACCTGGGAAGCCGTCACTCCAAGGGGATTTCCAGCGCATGATGTGTTCGGGGGAAGCCTTTTTCCAGAGGGCGAAATCGGCTGGATTGTGTTTTTCCTCCTGCCCGTCCAAGGCACGGGTATTGGCAATCAGTTCACTCAATATACGTCCTGAAAGCTTGCCATAGCCAAAGTCCTTGTCGAATTTTTCCACGTCAAAATAGACCGAACCGTTAGATTCGTATGCGTATCCGGCATCAAAAATTTTTTTCACCATGTCAATCTGTTCCATAATATGGCCGGAAGCACGGGGCTCGATGGAGGGTTGTTTCACGTTCAACGCATCCATTGCGCGATGATAACTGTCGAGGTAGTATTGCGCAACTTCCATCGGTTCAAGTTGTTCCAGACGGGCTTTCTTTGCGATTTTGTCCTCGCCGGAATCGGCGTCATGCTCCAAATGCCCGACATCAGTAATATTGCGGACATAACGCACTTTATAACCGATATGCTGTAAGTATCTGAAAACCAAATCAAAAGTCACTGCCGGACGAGCATGTCCCAAATGGGGTTCGCCATAAACCGTAGGTCCGCAGACATACATTCCCACCAAGTTGGGATGAAGAGGTTCAAAATGTTCTTTTTTCTTAGTTAAAGTATTGAAAATCTCAAACTTAGCTTTATTGTCTATATTTTCCATATCGTTAAAATTATCTTTTCAAAAACGGCTGCAAATCTCAGATTTACACGCTGCAAAATTACACATAAAAAATGAAAAATGGCAAATTTATATGGATTTTACATACGCAAGAGAGGAATTTTGAGCCGCCAAAATGATTTATTTAAAAAATTTGTGCGGGATAAAGAAAAAAGTTGTATTTTTGCAGCCTCAAACACGGGAGTTTAGCTCAGCTGGTTTAGAGCGCCTCCTTGACAGGGAGGAGGTCAGCGGTCCGAATCCGCTAACGCCCACATGATACGCCGGTGCGCTTTCTGAAGCTGCACCGGCATTATTATTTTGGGGAAGCCCCCTTCCGTGCTTGGAATGGGGAAATTCGTGAATTGTGTTTTACATCCCACAAAGCAGACGATAATCACAATAGGTGCAATGTTCCTCCTCGGCAGTCCTTTCAAAATTCTCATCGGGATTCAGCATCTTTTTGCTCAAAAAGAAGGTCAATTTGTCTTTGAAATCGGAAGCAAGAAGTTCAAAATCATTCACATAAGCTCCCTCCGCCTGCAAACGTGCATCAAAGGTTTCGTTATTGGCTTCACGGATAAAAACGATGGAAGGCATTATATTTTCAGTCTTCTCGCTATCTGACAATTGAATGGGACCGCCATTTTGCTCCTCAATATGCGGTTCCATTTGTACGCTGCCATGTAATTCCTCCATAATAGCCAAAGAATAAAGGAAAGTCTGGAAAACATAATGGTTACCCATGTCAAACAAATCCGAGAGAATACCAATTTGGGAATCATTGACCTGTTTCCCGCCGGTTTTATAATCCACAATACGGATAGCCGGTCGATCCGTTTTGGGGTGATGCTCAATAAAATCAAGCCGGTCGATGACGCCTCCGATATAAAGGTCCTGCTTCTTTCCGCAAACCTCCACCTTGACTTTCGCATAATGGCGTTTTTCCATCTGAAGAATGCGGAAAGGCGCCAATGCCTGGTCGATGCGAATCAGCCGCAAGAGGTACTCGCGAATAACCTTTCGGGCGATGACCAGTTCACCCGAATAATCCCTTACCTCGGAGAAAGGCTGTTCGAAAATCTCGGTGCGGAACGCCTCATCAACAGCCGCATCGATCTGGTCTTTGCTCAAATTCTGCAACATTTCGGGCGTGATTCTGTTGCTGCCGGCCGATTGCATCAGCGCAGAATAGAGGACTTCAGCCGCTTTATGGAACACCTTGCCAAATTGATTAGCTGCCAACGTAGATGAAAAATCTTCCTGCACGGTGATTTTCGCTACATATTTATAATAATATTGGAGCGGACAGTTCAGGTAGGTGTTGATAGCCGAGGGCGAAAGAATGCTCATCTTCCACACACTCTTTCCGTTTACATCATCGACTTGAACTACTTTTCCACTACCCAAAGAGGCTATTCTCCGAGCGATTTCCTCCGTCTTATCGATCTTCCCAATCTGGGCAGGAGTCTTGACATCAGCGTTAACAGATGAAAAGTCAAGATGTTGCGTTGCAATCGGCAAATCGGTTTCTGCCAATAGCTGACGCATAAAACGCGACATTTCGCACCGACTTGAATCCACATCGGATGTAGCGAACATCATCGTAACTTTGCGTGCGCGTTGCAAAAGCCGGAAAAAGTTGTAGGCATAAATGTTAACCTGTTGTTTCTCAGTGGTCAGGCCGGCATACTCCCGCAAGCAGTAGGGAATCAGGGAGGTGACATGACCCGAATGCGGCAGCGTGCCATCGTTGGCAGAAAGAACCAGAATGTTCTCAAAATCAAGCGAACGCGTTTCCAACATTCCCATCACCTGCACGCCTTCAACCGGCTCTCCATGAAACGGCACCGACAAGGTGCGGAGCATCTTCAAAAGCAGGCTACAGGTCAGATCACGCCCAAGACCCAAATTCATTTTCTGTAATTTCTCCACAACCAGATGGGCGCGGTAAAGCGCCTCGGCATAAAGCGGGAAATGGGTTTCATCAGCATGACCGGAAATCTCCGCCAACACAGCAAGTAAATTATCATCCAAATAATCAAGCATTTGCGAAGCTCCCTCCCCTTCAACCTTGCGATTCCACACTTTCAGTCGTGCATCCTCTCCCTCTTTCCAAAAGGGCGTAAAGGGATGATTCCTGACCTTCGAGAAAAAGGAGTTATAAAAATATCGGTTCACTTGCTCCGAATCCGAAGTCTCTGAGCTCTTAACCCCCTTTAACTGCAAATCCATCAACGAGCTAATAAAACTAAAAACTGGCGTATCAATCAGTTTGTAACCCATCGTGATATTCACGGCCTCATCGGGAAGTGTGCCGAGCACTTGCGGAAGCATCGACTCGTCAGACAGAATGACGACCGTACTTGTCAAATCGTCTTTTTGGACATTATCAGCCAGCCAACAAGGAACATAACGCGCCTGAGCATTGAAAGAATCCGTTTTGATGAAATTGACGGACACATCGCTAACTTCCTCGTTATCAAAGCTCAGCGCATTAGGCATTCTTTTCTCATAATGACGGATAAAATGGCTGGCATCGTACATCAAGCGGGCAAGCCCCACCGACTTCTCGTTCAATCGGTCGTCATAATCCCAATAAAACAGCGCTTTCCCTTGATCGTGGATTTGCTGCAACAATTTTTCCTGGACTTTGGTCAGGACATTGAAACCGACAAAAACGTAGGTTTTATCCTTGTCGATTTTATCCAGATGGTTCTCGACCACATCGCGGCAGAGTGCTCCATCATACAAGAACCCCATTGCTTTTAGATTGTCGTTCAACGATTTGTAAATCGCCGGCATGGCTTTCCAAAGATTGATGAAGCGCAATTTCGTCTTATCGCTCTCCTCAGGCGAAAAGCTGGAGAAATACTTCTGTATCGCAGACACCTGCTCCTCGGTCAAGAAATCGGCTGTCGCCGTCAGATTGTTCCAGTTTTCAATGGATTGAAACAAATCATCTACACTGACCAACTGTTTGTCAATATCATTCAAATCCGACAGCAGCACTTCGCCCCAACCGTAAAAATCATCAATCAACTCATTGGAGTTCAACACCTTTTGATAACACCGATACAATTCGCAAATGCAAGAAATGGGATCGATTGGTGTATAGGGGGAAAGATTCAAAAACAAATCGCTGATGGTCTGATACTGCGGCGCCCAGATCGGACTTTCGCTGATGTTCGCCAATTGTTCGTTAAAAAATAGACTTGCGCGCTTGTTCGGAAAGACCACGACCAACTTGGCAAAATCCAACTCCTTATTCTGATAACGTGTAAAAATATCTTGAGCCACCCGATGCAAAAAACTCGTATTCTTTTTCATATCATCGCATTTTACATTTTGGAAATCATTTTACCTGATAAACCCGATTGTCTTTAATGAACCAAAGGAAACCCGTCACCTCTTTTTCGGGCATCATTTCTTTCATAAGTCCCATATAATCAGAAACTTGCGCTTCGTATTTTTGCAATTGCGTCTCTTCGCCCAATTTCTGCTCACATGCAGTCTCCAACTTCGCGAACTTATAATCCACGACAATCAGTCGCCGGCCATCCTTGCTGAGCATGACACGGTCGGGGCGATGGGTTTTCACCGAACCACGACTGCCCTGAATGACCGTTTGCTCATTATACACATCGTAATTCCCGCTAAACCAATCCCTTACATTTTCATTTTCCAGTCCGGAAATAAAAAAGGAATGGAAAACCTGTTTCATTTCGGGCTGCAGTATTTTTTCTTGTTCATATTGAGCCAATGCACGATTCCAATCGGCCGCCACACTGATATGCGAAAGAATGTCGTGAAACACATTTCCCTCCTCTATGCGGGCGTACTTCACCTTATTAAATTCGTGGCAAGACAATTTCGCAGCATCCGAACTCTGTTTATAACGCGGTGAAAACAAAGAAGTTAGAATTTTACAGGGCAACACATCTGCAAATTTGGGTTCCATGCGACTCTCCGTTTCCTTCGTGGCCTTAGGCTCTTCAGAGTGGGGTTCCTTACCATCTGCAAAAACCTCCAGATACTCTGGCGAACGATGTTCACTATTAAATAGATAGATATCGCCGGTGCCGTCATTTTCACAGTAAAGTCCATTCTGATTCTTTTGAAACACCTCCTTAAGCACCGTGCCTATGGAAGAGCTGCCTGTCAATCCCTGATTGGCGTAGCTCCAAACATACAGGCTTTTCTTGGCGCGGGTGAACCCCACATAGAGAAGGTTGATAGAGTCCATAAACTGCTGATACACTTCATGTTGGTAAAATGAAGAGAAGGCTGAGTCACGCAATTTGCGTGTGCTGTAGAAATCCACAGGCAAGGTCGGCAATTCATTATAGGGTTCCGGCATATTCTCGGTTGGAAGCCAATGGATATCATTCCCGACAAAACCGCTCAACTTGAAATAGCAGTCCGGCATGAACACATGTTTGAATGCAAGTCCCTTCGATGCATGGACAGTCATAATCTGAAGCACGGCATTGTCGATGGGTTTGATGGCCACGCTGCACAGCTCCGAATCCCAGAAATCAAGGAATGAGGCGATGTCGGCAGGATTGTCCTGGGAGTACGCCTTCAGTTTATCGAAAAAAGTCATCAGATATTCGGCTTGCGACGGCAACATGCCAAGTTCCATCTTCACCATCAGGTATTCATTCAATTCGTAGAGCGGTAATTTCTTCAAGGTGGCACTATCATCCTGCAAGAAATCAGGAAGATACTCGTTCGGCACCTCAGGCTTCGGATGCAACAGGCTGTCATCGGGGATATCGCTATGCAATACATCTTTTTGGTAATGGAAGGCGATGAATCGCTTGGAAATCAAATCATTGGGATTATTCAAATACCGCAAGGCCGAAACTATCATCTGGACTGCGATAGAAGATTGGAGCATATAGGCATTTGAAAAGACGAGTTTGACGTCTTTCGTCTCCTCATGTTTTTGGAATTGTTCAATCAGGTTGTGGACAATCGTGCTGGAGCGCACCAAGACGACCATATCGCAATATGGAACGCCACGCTTGTGTAATTCACTGACTTGCAAGCAGATATCGTAAAAAATATTGTCATTCTTTTGATTCAAGCCATCATAGATTTTAACACGCACCTGCCCTACGGGCGGATCGGCCGCTTTACTTTCCGGAACGTGCTGGCGGACATCTTCAACAGCGTATGCGGTAGAAATCACGTTGAAGTCATCCGTGGACTCCGAACCAGTCGCGAAATTGTCATATGCCAGTTTATCAAGCAGTTTCGCCAATTTCGGGAAAATGAAATTATTGAAATCAATGATGATTTTATCGCTCCTGAAATTATAAACAAGAGGTTCGGCATGAACCCGTCCGCGAAAATCATTTTCCAGATTTCCCAAAATCTCCCATTTCCCATTGCGCCAGCGGTAGATGCTCTGCTTCACATCGCCGACAATCAAATTGCTTCCATTGGTACGGCTCATCAGCTCATTGACCAACGGATGGAAATTCTGCCATTGCTGATTGGAGGTGTCCTGAAACTCGTCTATCATTATATGGTTCAATGTCGGGCCAATCTTCTCGAATACGAAATCGGTGTTTCCTCCATTATTCCCGTTCATCAAATCGCTCAGTAGTGGTCCTGTATGCGACAGCAGGAACTGCCCCTTCTCTGCATTAATCTCATTTACCGTTTTGTCGATCGCTGTCAGCAGCCCCAACTGGTGCAGATTGGCGAGGACGAGGGAAATCGTGTTGAAATTCTTTAATTTGGATTTATAGTTTTCAAAAGCGGATGAAAATTCAGCGGTAATTTCCTTTGCACGGGGGAGAAGCGCATCATACTCGGAGGCGTTGTAGGCGTTTTTTCTCGAGAGCAGGGTTTCGGGAGCATCGAGGTATTTTACGAGCGTTGTTTTCAGCGTGGTATCGAACTCAAAATTCCGCATCTGTTCGCACGCATTCCGAAGCATCAGAAGTCGCGATTTGCTACTGGTGGAGAAGAGGGTATGGTTCACTATCCCCTCAGGCATCAGCTGCAAAACACGATCCACTTCCGCCTTGACATTCTGTTGGATTTCTTTTTTGGATTCAAGCAGTTTATTTCTGAAAATTTCGAGGGAATCGGGATTTTCCTCAAACTTTTCCTGCAATTTCTGGCTCCAGCTGGAATACTCTTCCTTGCCGAGCTGTTGAGAGAAATTTTCCAGGATCCCCCCCACATTCCACGACTTTCCGTCAGCCAGTTTGTCTTTCACAAAATTCCAGATTTGGTTTTGCAGGTGGACACGTTTGTCAAGGGTGTCCATCAATCTTTCAACTGCGAGGTGGCGCACTTCATCGTCGCTGATTTCGGTACGTAGATTGGCAGGGAGGCCCAGTTCGCGAGCCACCCCCTTCATCACCCCCTGAAAGAAGGAATCAATGGTCATCACCTTAAATGCATCGTAATTGTGCAGGATTTCCTTCAAAGCGGAGCCGGCGGCCTTGCAAATCTGCGCAGTGGTAGGCAGGACGAGCAGTTGGTCGGTTGAAATCTCAAGCAACTCATCATCAGTAAGTTCCAATGCTTGCTTGTTGGATGAATTGTCTTTTAAAAGAGCATCGCGAGTCAGTTGGGTGATTTTGCGGAGGTAGCTCACGGTTTCTTCCGAAATCTCCCCTGGCTTCAGATTACTGCGTACGATGTCGGAGAGATTATAGAGGGTACCAAGAATGCGGTCCTTCATTTCGCCCGTTGCCTTCACAGTGAAAGTTACGGCGACGATGTGCTTGAAAGCTTCATGCTGTCCTCTGGCGGCGGCGCGGACCAAGAGAGAGATGTACTCTGCCGCGAGCGTGAAAGTTTTACCTGAGCCCGCCGAGGCCTTGTAAATGGTCAATGGGGATTTCAATGCCATGAATGTATGTGTTTCAAAATTTCGCTGCAAAGATAGAACAAGATTGTGCCTTAACACAGCACAATTGATTTTTTTCAAACTTTTTTTGACTATCTTTTATGCGCAAAAAAAACAACAAAGGAACACACGCTACAGTCAATAGTTTTTTGTACCTTTGCTTTTTTAAAAACAAAATCAAAATTCAAGCTAAAATGGAAGAAAAAGATTACCGAGTAGGCACGCGGATTGAGCACGCAAAATATGGGGAAGGCATTATCAGTCAGAACAATACATTAACATTCAAGGCGATATTCGTTCGTGGCGGAGAAATTGAATTTTCAAAAATGAGTGCGGAATTCACCGTTCTCAATGCGCCGGAAGAGAGTGCGGACGATGGACAGCCGCGCATCAGCATCAAAGAATTTGAAAAAATGCTGACATTTGTGCTGCAAAAATACAATGCCATCGAATACAAGGCGGAGCTCGGCAAGAAATGGGAAGGCGGGACGATGATTTTGCAGCCCGCCAACAGAGACTTAAAGCCGAAAGAGATTCCGGTGGAAACATTTTTCCACAAAATCGTGATGATGCGAGACCGGCTACGCGTACTGGAACAGAACATCAACAGCCATGCTGGGCTTTCCGACGAAGAGAAGGTCAACATGCAACAATACATCACACGCATCTACGGTTCAATGACCTCCTTTAACATCTTATTTGAAGACAGGGAGGACTATTTTGTCGGGAGCAAATTGTGACTTTTGACGGCGACTCACTATTGCGCATAAAAATCTGATATGGGTAAGATTCATGACCGACTCAGTTCGCTTTGGCACCAGCTGAAGTTCCGCGTTCGATATTCACGAAATGTGTTTGAAGACGAAGTGGTTGACATCCGTATGTCCAACGAAAACATCAAACGTTACAGCATACAAAACCTGCGCAAGGATTTTTTTTCCATCTCCATCAAAACAAAGGACGACATTTTCAAGTACCTGTTTTACTTGGTGATGCTATTTTTGCTAGTGCTTCTCCCCTACGCGAGCATTCACACCGGGATTTCCGAAAAAGAGGTCGAACAGCAGGAACGGGCCGAGATGCTTTACGCATACTATGCCCACAACGACACCACAATCCTACAGAGTGAGTACGCGCAAACGCACACACAGATGGTTGACTTCATCTGTTGTAGCTTGTGTAAACTACTGAATATCAACAATGTTTATCTATTCAGGCACATTACTGGAGCCCTATTTGCATGGTTTCTGGTACTATTAGTAGGGTCATTCCTAATGAATCTATTTGCCTGGCGGGCAGCATTTTTCGGAGTGATGTTCATGATGATTTCGCCGCACTTCATCGGGCAGTCGTTTGGCAATCTTGCCGACGTTCCTTTCGCGTTGTTCTATTTGCTGGCAATTTATCAGATCTACACCTTTATCGGAGAGTTGCCCATTGTCAAATGGAAACGACTGGTTTTCATTATATTAGCTATTATATCTGCCAATTCCATCCATATTGGGGGCTTTGTGCTGATTCGCTATTTCATCATCTTTTCCATCATCTCATTTGTCGTTTTCAACCCGCTATCAAAAATTTTCACAAGAAAATACCTGCGCAATTTTTTCAAGCTGGTGCTCATTCTGATAGGGACCTCCGCCGTCATTTATGCGTTCAGCTGTTTTCTGCCGCTTCATCTCACCCATTTCTCAAATGCATTCCCCCACAATTCCATTGCGAAAATGGCTCAATCCCAACCGGTTATCAATTTCCTATGGAAAGGGGAAGTCGTGTCATCTCACAACTTATCGTGGACCTTCGTTCTGGCACGCATGCAACTTACCATCCCGTTGCTGATTACGCTCGGCTGCGTCCTTCACCTTGTCGTCCTTCGCACCATAGTCAAGACTGTTCGAATAATGAACTATCTGCTGTTGTTGTTCGCTCTCGTTTATCCGTTCTGGTGCTTGGCAGGGGAAACCTACGAGATATACGACGGGTGGGCACTCTATCTCATGGTGTATCCTCTCGTCATCATGTTTTCCGTTGGCGGAGTGGCCGGATTCCTGCGCAAGGTGGATGACAAATATACTAACTTTGTCATTGTCAGCGGAATTATTTTGCTTGCGCTCATGCCGACCCGACATGTGCTGCTGCACAACACGGCTCCCTCTACCTATTTCAACGAGCTTTCGGGAGGAATCAGCGCTGCATACGGGAAGTATCCGATTGATTACGACGAACAATCCAACAAGCTGGCTTGTGAGTGGCTGCTTCACAACAACACGGTTTTCAGTGACTCTACGAAGGTTCAGGTTTATACTGATGGCAGTCGCGGCTGCGATTTTTTCTTTGACAAAGACACCGCCCGCTATCAACTCACACACAAGGGCTTCAACGAACGTGACACCGTGGGCTGGGACTATTTCATTTCCTTTGTTGATCGGATTCCTGCGAGTCAGCTACGGAATAAAAGCTGGGAGACGACACCTTCCATCAAATGCTTCTACATTGAAAGCCGACCTGTGGCCATCATCCTGCGCAATGAGAAATCGACTCTGTTTGCCCCGCCACGAACGAAGGCCGACACACTGCATTCACAAGAAATCCTGGACAGCATCTCTAATAAATAATAAAGTAAGGAAAACCTCGTTACATTGGAATGAAAAAGATAATTTCAGCAATATGCCTGATGCTTTTAGTCTCTCTTTTCGCTGGTTGCAAAAAAGTGGATTTGACGGCATCCTACATTTATATAGACACCTGCGCTTTTGCCGTCAATGTCTCACAATACAACAACGAGCACAACACCAATTACGACCAAGGGCAACTTGCCAGCATGGCCAGCCAGAAATTCCCGGATGCGTGGATTTTCGTCAACGGCAAGGACCTGGGCACATGGGAGCTACCTTGCAAGATACCGATTCTTGAAACTGACAGTGCAGAGGTGATGATTTATCCGGGTGTGAAATTGAACGGGGTATCAACCAGCCGACCGAGGTATCCATTTGTAGAGCCTTACAAACGGAGATTGGGGTTGAAGGCGGGAGAGGTCTTGGAAATCGACAAAATCCCATTGAAATACGCCTCCACGACGAAATTTGAGTTCATTGAAAATTTCGACACGGATTACAACGGAATTTTCACCAATAGCGACTCCACCACTGCGAACTTCGAACACATTGTGGATCCCGACAATCCCGCCAACCGCATCGGACGCATATCTTTAGTGGATACCGTGGACGGATTCGAGATTATCAGTTCGAATGGTGTCGACAACGTCTGCATGGATTTCGATGGAAAAGTCCCAAGCTACGTTTTTTTGGAAATGGATTACAAGTGCGATATTGAAGACGCCCAAATCTACGTCGGGATGCTGATAGACAAATCAACCACCTCGGTCACCACCTACGAACCCTTAGTCATCGTCAATGCCAGCAGCGAATGGAAGAAGATCTACATCAACCTGACACAATCGGTTGCGAGAAACCAGATTTACGCGAAAAACTATCGAGTGCAGCTTTCCGGCGGTCGCTCAGACGACAATCCCGTCCATTTCTACTTCGACAACATCAAGGTCATTTACCAATAGTTCCCATCATGACGAACAAAAAAAAGGTCATCTTCCTCTATCTCTTCTTCGACATTGTCGCTGCGCTTCTGACATGGTGCATATTCTTTGCTTTTAGGAAGTACATCGTTGACAAGACAGTCCTTGACAATTTCCAGGTCGCCATCCTGAACGACTACAAATTCTACATCGGGCTTGTTTGCTGGTCCCTTTACTGGGTTTTCCTCCATGCCTTTTCCGGCTGCTACAACAAGATTTTCCGCAAATCTCGTCTCAAGGAATTGGGCAACACACTGACTGTAACTTTTATCGGTGTGCTGGTTTTCTTCTTCGCCTTTATCTTGGATGACATTGTCAACGACTACAATGACTATTTGCTCTACTTTCTTGTGCTTTTCGGGCTGCAATTCCTGACCACCTACATTCCCCGCGTGTGCATCACCACGTCCACCATCAACCGGATGCGGAACGGCAAAATCATCTTCAACACACTGATTGTCGGCAGCGACCATGTTGCGCTCCAGGTCTATAAGGCCGTTTCCACCCACGACCCCAGTGCGAACAACAACATCATCGGCTACATGATGATTGACGAGAACGATGACAACGACCTTTCCGCGGAGCTTCCTTGCCTCGGCAAGTTAGACGACCTGCTGTCAGTGGTCAAGAAGCAGAACATCAAGGTTTTGATCATCGCCATTCAAAATGGCAAACGCAAACATATTGAGAGTATCATCACCACCATTATGGATATGGACATCGATTTGAAGATCATCCCGCAGATGCAAGACTTTCTGATGGGGACGGTCAAGGTATCCTCCGTTCTCAACGAGCCGCTCATATCCATCAGTCCCGACTACCTTCCCGACTGGCAGAAGCATTTGAAACGTTTCTTCGACATTTTTTGCTCGCTTATCGCCATTCTGATATTGCTGCCGGTCTATATCTTCCTCATCATCGGTGTCAAGAGTTCCTCAAAAGGCCCTGTTTTCTACACACAGGAACGCATCGGATACAAGGGCAAACCATTCAAAATCATCAAATTTCGTTCCATGGTTCAAGATGCGGAAACGAACACGCCAAAATTGTCGAGTTCCAACGACCCCCGCATCACGAAATTCGGGAAATTCATGCGCAAGACGAGACTGGACGAAACGCCACAATTCTTCAATGTGCTTGTGGGCGACATGTCGCTGGTGGGCCCGCGTCCGGAGCGACAGTACTATATCAACCAGATTGTTGAGAAAGCGCCGCAATACCGGCTTCTTTTCCGAATCAAGCCCGGCATCACCTCATGGGGCGAAGTCAAGTTCGGGTATGCGGAAAACGTGGATGAGATGGTGGAGCGGCTCAAATGGGATATCCTATACATTGAGAACATGTCATTGGGTTTAGACATCAAGATCCTCATTTACACCATTTTAATCGTTCTCAAACGTGCCGGTAAGTAAATCCCCGCATCTTCACATCGCCATTCCAGCAATGGATGAGCTGAATTGGCTTCCCCGCACATTGGAATCGGCGGCCGCGCAACTCACTACCCACCCGTTCACGCTATATGTGTGTGTCAATCAGCCTGATGCTTGGTGGAATGACAGAGAGATGATCTCCGTTTGCCGAAACAACGCAGTGTTATTGGACTTATTGACTGAGTTCAAGAGGACCCATCCATGGCTCGATTTAGTTGTTTTAGATCGGAGTTCCAAGGGGAAGGGCTGGACGGGCAAGAACTTCGGGGTCGGCTGGGCGAGGAAGGTTTTATTCGACCACATTCTCTTAATTGCTGATGACAACGACTTGTTAATCAGCATGGATGCCGACACAGAATTCGGCAACGGATATTTTGAATCCGTTACTGTGAATTTTGCGAAGCACGGACAGTGGCATGCGATTTCCACCCCCTACTATCATCGGCTTCCCCAAGGCGACGAAGCGGTAGGGCGCGCCATTCTGCACTACGAAATCTACATGCGCAACTTCGCCTTAAACATGCTGGGAATCGGCAGTCCCTACGCTTTTACAGCGATGGGGAGTGCCATTGCCGCAAGGGTTTCGGCGCTTCGCAAAATCGGGGGCATCACACCGTTGAAAAGCGGGGAGGATTTCTATCTGCTACAGAAATTGCGAAAGATGGGAGAAATCGGGACTTGGAACAGCGAGTGCGTTTATCCAGCCGCACGATGTTCCGACCGCGTCTCCTTCGGAACCGGGCCTGCTATAATTAAGGGGAACAGGGGCGACTGGTCAAGCTATCCGATTTACCACCACCGGCTTTTTCAGAAGATTGCCGAAACCTATCGTCAATTGGAGCGGCTCTACCGTGAGGATGTAAAGACGGAATTCCTTGAATTTCTGCAGATGCAATTCAAGGAGAAAGACCTTTGGCGCACCATTCGTCAAAATGTAAAAGAACCTTCACAATTCGTACGCGCCTTCCATGAGAAGGCGGATGGTTTGAGGATACTACAATTCCTAAGATGGGAACAGAACAGAGAGAACACTCCCGAGATATCGGCGCTGACCGACAACCTCAAATTGTTTTTAGCAAAAGAAGAAGCCGAGAGCATTCTCCCCTATTGCAGTTCCTACGAATCACTTTCACAAATGCCGTCGGAGATGTTGTCTGCTATTCGCGACCTCATGTTCAAAGCGGAGATGCGAAAGCGCAAAGAGATGTCTTAAAACGGCAAGTCGCTTCCGTTATCGACAAAGCTGACTGGTTCAGTTTGTTCTATCTGTTTTTCAGTCGGTTTGTCATCGTCTTTACCGCCGAGCATCGTAAATCCCGATGCTTCGACATCGGTAAAGTAGTGTTTCGCGCCATTGGCATCTTCCCATGTACGGTTGCGCAGACGACCTTCCACGTAAAGGAGGCGCCCTTTGCGTAGGAATTTTTCAGCGATGTCAGCCAAATTGCGCCAACAGACAATGTTGTGCCACTCGGTGAGTTCCTTGCGGTTCCCATCTTTATCCTTGTAGGTTTCAGATGTCGCCAACGGGAAAGTGACTTTTTTACTTCCGTTTTCAAAAGTGCGTACTTCGGGGTCTTTTCCCAAGTGTCCGATGAGAATAACTTTGTTAACTCCAATCATAATAGAAATTTTTAGTTAATAAATTAGTTAATAAACACACTGCAAAAGTACTATCGGAAAGATGAAAAACATCTATTGTTAATAACTTTCGTAAATTACTCTATTTTAACGGCTTATAGCCCGACGAGTCCAGGATCTTCCGACCGTTTCCATCCCCCATCAAATCAGAAATGGAAACATCGGGGTGGCTTTCCATATAAGCAGTGACGATTTTCCAGCCGATGAAAGAGCCCATTCTTCCTGGGGAATTCTTAAAAGGCTTCGTTTCTGGTGAAAGACCGACCATCCTGCGAATCACATCGTCACTTTTGGAAAACACCATCTCTTTTTCAATCAGATAATTCCAGACATCCGCCTGATGCGCCTCCGCCCAGGCAAGTTGCTCCGAAGTATAGCCGATAATGTCGGCAACAGGCTGGTCAGGGAACATCAATTCTGTAAAATAAATCGTCTTTCCCTCCTCTATCATATTATCCAACAAGGTTATCGGCGTTGCCTCCGGGAGATGCCGATTGGCGATGATGTTGCGGAAACAGTCTATCGCAACATACTTCTTTTCGCATCGGAGCCTGATATACTGTGGAATATTGTAGTCCTTATAATATTTATAGTCTTTTCCGAGATACCAGTCGAGCATCAGCACGACAGACTGATTGTACGCATACATGAATTTCGGGGCCTCCGGACTCGCATCGATTCCTTCAATAAGCGTATAGAATTCAGGGACGGAAGAGGTTGGGAAATAGTAGAGATAATAGGCGAACGCCAAATCCAATGACTTCTGAAGTTCTTGTAAATCACCGAATTGCTTATTCACATCTTGATAAATCTCCTTGATGTAGGGATCTTTCAGAAATCCGCTGATTTGACGGATGTAGTTCGGATTACGCCAGGCGGCGGAGTCGATCAGGAAAGCGGGATAATCCGCTGCCACCCTTTTCAAACCTTCTGACGGCGAATCAGGATTAATGGAGAACA
This sequence comes from Bacteroidales bacterium, assembly GCA_017506175.1. Taxonomy (GTDB): domain Bacteria; phylum Bacteroidota; class Bacteroidia; order Bacteroidales; family WCHB1-69; genus UBA1756. Next base: position 47,522 of record JAFVNW010000001.1, read on the forward strand.
AAGCCTTGTCGTAGCGATGGATACGAATGTCAAGCGTATCCTCGATTTTCCGGACCTCCTTTTCAGCTTGATGGGTGTGAATTTCGTTTTTACGTTGATTATCCCCTTCGTTTTTGGGTTTACGAAGAGAAAAAACGAGCATCAGAATGCCAAAAACCAGTCCGACAGCTGCAATTATAAGCAGAACAATGCTGCTTTTACGCATTTTTCCCATATTATTTCCATTTAAAAGTTTCAATCATTTCCTGGACATCCTGACGAATATAATCGATAACGGGCTGAACAGAATCATTGTTAGGCGTAAAATTGAAGTAGAGCGTTCCTCGCAGAAAATGCGAAGTGCTGTCGGTAAGCCAGAAGTGTAGCGGGCAGGCCACTTCCCGCCCCTCCATGTCGCTATAGAGACCGAAAACATTAGCCTCATCGTTCCGGAACTCGCGTTGGGAGACATTATCGGCTTTCACATAATGCATCTCCACGAAATTGCGGTCCTCAATCGCCAAATCATACATATTATTATGTAGGGGCTGGTAACTCAACTCCAAACGAGCCTTTTCGCGAGGATAATTGATTAGTAGCCACGTCATTGTATCGCCTTGGGGATGGATTTCACATTGTGTGAATACAGGACATTGAAAAGTAAAGGGCAGAACAGCGGTGTCAAAGGATTGGTATTGATGTTCAGGCATCTCAATACGAAAATAGCCTCTTGGTTTTGGGGTAGCGACCTGCTTCTTTGTACATCCCGTCACTCCGAAAAGGATTACCCAAACGAGAACGATATGAATTGATTTTACCATAATTATTCAGCCAAGAAACGGCAGTCTAGAATTATTCAGTTCTTATTTCTTTCAATATCAACCACTTCTATAGTCATTGCGAGGCTGACCTTTCCACGGATTCGCCGACCATCGCCAGCGACGCCATAAGCCAGAAACGAGGGGACGACCAAGTGGGCCTTGCCTCCCTTTTTCATTTTCTTGACAGCCTCATGGAGCCCCATAATCTCATCGGATTTATCCACCTTGAAGGTTTTCAAGCCATCTTTCCGAGAAGAATAAACGGTATCACCCGAAAGCAGGCAGGTAGTGTATTCCAAAGTCACAACATCCTCTGTTTGAACGGGTTGACCACTTCCATCCTTCATGCTTTCATAACGAAGTCCCGTTCCGGTACGCTCCACATTCCAACCGTAACGCCTGGTGAAAAAGTCGATATCCTCGTCTTCGCGCCCCACGTTCATCTGGTTCCATTTCAGATACGGATCCTCTTTATCAGGCTTGTCGGACTGCTGGATACGCACGAAATCAGGATCCCTGGCCTTGTTTTCTTTACACCCATGAAAACAGAGCACATTGATTATCAACAATATAAAAAAAACGGATCGCACTATTCAAAATTTTTTGGATTCAAAATTTCATGATAGGACTCCATAACCTTTTCAAATTTTTTAATGGCGTTTTCCATCGTATCATAGCAGAAAGCAGCGGAAGCGTTCTTGTGTCCGCCACCGTTAAAATGCTGACGTGCAAAGAGATTGACATCGAAATTGCCTTTGGAGCGAAAAGATATACGAATGCGGTCGTCGCGTTCAGTAAAAAAAGCCGTAAACTGGATTCCTTTCAGCGAAAGGCCATAATTCACGAACCCTTCCGTATCACCGATTCTATAGCCATTGTCATCCAAGTCTTTCTTTGTCAGGAACATATAAGTGGTGGAAACATTTCTCATGATCTTCAGCCGTTGTGAAAGGCAAAGTCCCAACAGCTTGATTCGGCTTTCGGCATAATTGTCGTAAATCCGACGATGAATAAGCTCACCATCAATTCCCTTTTTCATCAACTCGCTGATAATCATATAAGTTTTCGGCTGATTGCACATATAACTCAAGGAGCCGGTATCCGTAATCATTCCAACATAAATGCAAGTGGCAACATCCATGGTGATTTTGTTCTTATCTTCTATCATTTTTTCCAGAAAAAGATAGACCAATTCACAAGTGGAAGTGGTTTTTGTGGTGGAAAACATGACGTTACAGTCGAGATTCGGCGAGAGATGATGGTCGATCAGGATTTTAAAGGCGGATGAATTCTTGATGGGCTCTTCCATGGCGACGCCGCTGCGATGAGCAGCATTCATATCCACAACGAACAGAATATCAGCCTCTTGCAGGGCTTTCTTTGCGGTTTTCAAAGCGCGTTCGGCAATGATGGCCTTATCCATTCCGGGAATCCATGTCAGAAAATGAGGGACAGGATTGGGGAAGATGACGTTCACCTCGAAACCCTCCTGGGAAAAATACTGGTAAAGCGCCAAAGAAGAGCCGACTGCGTCACCATCGGAATTGAAATGCGTAACGATGGCAATTTTCTTGGCATTTTTCAAGGCTGCCTTCACCTCGTTGATTTTTGATTTTGCAAACAATGTCATATCACAAAAAAAAGAGTGCAAAGATACAACTTTTTATTGACATTGAATTTGATTGCACTACTCCTCATCATCAATATTTTTATAAATTTGCAGCTTGATTTTAAACAGGCATATAAATGCACTCCACCCTTCTATCAATATCCTTTGAGCAGGCCACGTCCACCATTTCCGGATGGGTGTGGGGGCCCGCGTTGATCATCCTCTGCCTTGGTTCAGCACTGTTGTTCTCCGTTCTCACTCGCTTTGTGCAAGTGCGTCGCTTCGGTGAGATGTTCCGGCTTCTGTTTTCGACCGACAAGTCGCAGAAAGTGGGCATTACCTCATTCCAGGCGTTCTGCATCGCCCTATCGGGAAGGGTAGGCACAGGCAATATTGTCGGGGTGGCTACGGCCATAGGCTATGGCGGCCCGGGGGCGATTGTTTGGATGTGGATTATTGCTTTCCTCGGTGCCGGCTCGGCTTTCGTGGAGGCGACACTGGCCCAGATTTACAAGGAAGACCATCACGGACAATACCGCGGCGGTCCATCGTACTATATTGAGAAGGGGTTGCGCTGCAAATGGCTGGCGGTTCTATTCGCCGTATGCTCAGCGGTTGCCTGCGGAGTGCTGATGCCCCCGGTTCAGAGCAACGGCATCGCGATTGCCTTTGCAAACTCATTGAATATCAACCAAATGTATATCGGTATCGCTACTGCTTTCCTATTGGGGCTGGTGGTGATTGGCGGCGTGACGCGCATAGCGAAAGTGGCGCAATTGGTTGCCCCATTCATGGCGATGCTTTACATTCTGCTGGCCGTCGTCGTGCTAGCCTGCAACATCACGGTATTGCCGGATGTCTTTTCCGACATGCTCAAAGGTGCTTTCGGCATGCACGAAATGTTCGGCGGCATCTTGGGCAGCACGATTGCGTGGGGTGTGAAGCGGGGCATCTATTCCAACGAGGCAGGACAAGGTACGGGGCCGATTGTGGCCGCTGCCGCCAAGGTATCGCACCCTGTGAAGCAGGGATTAGTGCAGGCGTTTTCGGTTTATGTGGATACGCTGCTGGTATGCACGGCGACGGCGGTGATGATTCTGGCGACAAAGACTTACAACGTTATGGATGCCAACACCGGTCTGCAACTATTCACCTCGCCCGTTGCACATCTGGGGGCGCCAGACGTATCGTACACCTCCGCCGCCGTGGGCACGCTGCTCAGTCCATGGGTTGCGAACATCGTGATTGCAGTAGCGCTGACGTTTTTCGCGTTCACCACGATTCTGGCCTACTACTACTATGCGGAAACTGGCATCGTGTATCTTTTCGGGAAGGGGAAGCGGGAGCACATCGCCATCTGGGTTCTCCGCATCGTCATCATCTTGGCGGTTTTCTATGGTTCCTTGAAAGAGGCGAAGGCAGCGTGGGATCTCGGCGACATCGGCGTAGGGGCGATGGCGTGGATCAACATCATCTCGATTCTGCTGTTGTCGCCACGTGTCATCCGCACCCTCCGCGATTACGAAAAGCAGAAGAAGGAGGGGAAGGAGCCGGTTTTCGACCCGAAGAAGTTGAGGATTAAGAACGCGAAGTTCTGGGAGAGAGACTCACGTGATTCATAATACGCCTCCGCTTGCAGCACTGGCTTCTCGGACGGCATCCGTCATTCCCTGCCCTACATGTTTTCTTCCTTGCATACGGCGACATGCCTATCACACGACACCTTCCAACACGACGGTGAAGGAGGTCTGCCTGAAAGAAGTTGTCACAAACGGTGCATGGTGATTCCCACTTCGCACCTCGTTTTTGCCGTTTCGCACCCCCTACCCTACCCTAGTTCCGTTCCTCGCCGTACTTTTGTGCCGTTTGAATGAAATCTGCAAATGGAAATGAGAAACAGAGTTATTCTAATAAGGTTGTTAACAATGCTGCTGGCGGCTGTTCCGGCAAAAGCGCAGAATGTGCTGACCTTGGAACAGTGTCGCCAGATGGCATTGGAGTCGAACAATGACATCAAGATCTCGGAAGAGCGAATGCAGGAGGCGGAAGATTTGAAGAAGATGGCACTCTGCAACCTCTTTCCCACGTTCAGTGCGAACGGTGCCTACGCGTGGAATCAGAAGAACATCCGGCTGCTGAGCGACGAGCAGGAGAACCGCATCAACAACATGGGCACCACGGCCACAAACGAACTCGGAACATCGGCACAGAACCATTATAACTCGGCACTACAAGACGCTGCTGCCCGTCTCGCGGAAACCAACCCCGAACTGGCGCAAATGCTGCTCGAAGCCGGAGGTAGCGTGAACGTGGGCGACATCGTAACGTCGCAAGCCACCGACCTTGAAACGAACCTGAACAATACCGGCCACGACATCACCGAGGCCTTCAATGTGAACACGCACAACATTTTCGCCGGCAGTATCAGCATCAACTGGCCTCTCTTCATGGGCGGACGCATCCGCGAAATGTACAACATCGCCAAATACACTTCCGAGGTGGCCGAAATCCAAAACGAAAAAACACAGGCCGACTTGCTACTTGCCGTGGACGAGGCCTATTGGCGTGTCGCATCCATCCAACACAAACAGGAATTGGCGGAACAATACCACAACTTGCTGCTGAAACTGACCCAAGACGTGGAGGAGATGGTGGCGGAGGGCATTGCCACCCAAAGCAACGTGCTACAAGTGAAAATCAAACTCAACGAGGCGCGGATGTCGCTCACTAAAGCCAACAACGGCCTCACGCTCTCCAAAATGCTGCTCTGCCAACTCTGCGGCATGAACCTCAACAGTGAGTTCACCGTGACCGACATCCGCCAACGCACCATCTACCCAAACGCGGACAAGGTGATCATGGATAGTGTCTGGAACAATCGCAACGAAATCCGGATGCTGGAATATGCCGACAAAATTGCGAAGTCGGGGGTGCGCCTCGCCGCCGCAGGCCTGATGCCGAACCTCGCTGTTTCGGGCAGCTACTTCATCTCGAACCCCAACCTCTACAACGGTTTTGAGAACAAGTTCGGCGGCTCGTTCATGGTGGGTGTCGTGCTCAACATTCCCATCTGTCATCCCACAGACATCTACGCCGTGAAAGCCGCCAAGCACCAGCGCAACCAAATCGCCTACAAGATGCAGGATGCAAAGGAGAAAATCCAACTTCAAGTGAACAAGACCGAATTCGAACTGGAGGTAGCCAAAGAGAAGCTGACCCAGACGCAAGCGAACTTGGAGAATGCCAACGAGAACTTGCGGATGGCGAACGAGGCCTTCGCCGCCGGCGTGATGACCGCCAACGACGTAATGACCGCCCAAACCGCCTGGCTCTCCGCCAACAACGACGTGATTGACGCGGAAATAGAGGTCAATATGTGCGAACTTTATTACAAACAGGCAATCGGAATACAATAATTGTAAATTGTGAACTGAACTTGGTAAATAGAGAGATGAATTATGGAAAAAAAGAGTAAAAAAGAGATCATTTTAGGTGTCGTCGGGCTCATTGTCGCCGTAATTGTAGTTGGAGTAATTGGGGTGATTGCCCTGCGTCCGGAGCCAGAAATAATCATGGGCGAGGTGTCCGCCACCGAATACCGCGTGTCGGGCAAGGTTCCCGGCAGGATAGAAGAACTTTTGGTGGAAGAGGGGCAGTCGGTCCACCAGGGCGACACGATTGTCATCTTCAGCAGTCCGGAGTTGGAGGCGAAGATGGAGCAAGCCAAGGCGGCACGTTCGGCGGCACAAGCCCAAAGCACGAAAGCGCAAAACGGCGCACGCCAAGAACAAATCAGCGGTGCCTACGAAATATGGCAGAAAGCCGAGGTGGGCGTTGACATCGCCAAGAAGTCGTACGACCGCGTGCAGGCCTTGTACGACAAACAAGTGGTTTCAGCACAGAAGCGCGATGAGGCAGAGGCGCAGTATAAAGCCGCGGTAGCCACCGCCAAAGCCGCCAAAACCCAATACGACATGGCCCTCAATGGCGCGCAGGAAGAGGACAAGTGGGCGGCCAATGCACTGGTGCAGCGCGCATCTGGCGCCATAGCGGAGGTGCAATCCTACATGAGCGAGAAGTTCATGGTAGCCCCCGCCGACGGCGAAGTGGTGGAGATCTATCCTAAAATCGGCGAACTCGTCGGAACCGGCGCTCCCGTCGCCTCCATCGTGGATCTCAATGACATCTGGTTCTCTTTCAGCATCCGCGAAGACCTTCTCAAAGACCTGAAGGTGGGAAAAGTGGTGGAAGTAAGCATCCCCGCATTAGGCCAACAGAAATACAAGGCCAAAGTCACCTACATGCGCGCCATGGCCTCCTACGCCACGTGGCGGCCCACCAAAACCGATGGACAGTACGACGTAAAGAGCTTCGACCTCAAACTGCGCCCACTGAGCGAAATCCCCGATGTGAGACCAGGCATGACCGTTCTGATTAATGACAATGATTAATGGGGCGGGGAGTCAATTTCCGTTCATTATTCACGAATCACTTTCAAAGCAGGGCATCAACATGAAACAACCAAACATTTCCGGAGCATTTTGGCGTGAGATCGAAAGGATCAGAAAGCGGCCACGCTATCTGGCCATCTCGTTGTTTCTGCTGGTGTTCAGCTATGTCTTTTTCATCACGTTGATGGACGAAGGGCAGCCGCAGAAGTTACCCATAGCCATTGTGGACGAGGACGGCTCATACTTTTCGCGGCGGCTCACGCACGAAATCAACACCATGCAGGGCGTGGAAGTGGTGGCAGTCTATACCAACCACAGTGAAGCGCGCAGGGCAATGCAGCGCAGCGAGATCTACGCTTTCATGGACATACCCGAAGGCACTTACAACGAGGTGCTCACATTCCGCCGCCCTCACATCGCTTTCTACACCAACAACGCCTACCTGATGGCGGGCTCGCTGAGCTACCGTTCGCTGCTCACCATCGCCAACCTCGCATCAGGGGCGGTGCAGCGCGAAATTCTCCGCAAGAAAGGGTTTGACGAGAACACCATTATGGGGCTCATCCAGCCGATTGCCATCGAAGCCCGTAGCATTGGCAACCCCAACGCCAACTACGAAAGCTACCTGCTCACCACCATCCTGCCAGGTGTGCTCGGCCTGCTGCTGCTCATGCTCACCACATACGTCATCGGCATAGAGATGAAGGAACGCACCTCGCGACAATGGCTGCACAGTGCCGGCAACTCCCTCGCTGCCGCCCTCATTGGCAAACTCCTTCCCTACTTCCTGATTTTCACGCTATTGGGGATTCTCGGCGACATCATCCTCTTCGGCTTCCTGCATTACCCGATGGACGGCTCCCAGCTCATTGTCATCCTCAGCACACTCCTCTATCTCACCGCCACGCAGGCGATTTCCGTCCTCATCATCGGCGCGTTGCCCTCCCTCCGCCTCGCACTCAGCGTATCCGCTCTCTACGGGGTCATGTCGTTTTCCCTGTCGGGATTCACCTACCCTGTTTCGCAAATGTTCACCGCGCTGCAAGGCATAGTCAACCTGTTTCCTCTGCGGCACTACTACCAGATCTACATTACCAACGCCATGTATGCCACTGGCGGCTGGCAACTGCTAAGGCCGATGCTCGCCCTCTCCCTGTTCGCAATCCTCCCCCTGTTCGTTTACAAACGTCTGCACAAGGCGCTTATTTACCTGAATTATCCGCAGAAATGATGATGAAAAAACACAGTTTACGACAAAACATGGCTGAAATCCGGCAGGTTTTCATGAAGGAAATCCGCGGGGTGTTCAACGACAACGGGGTGATTCTGATCTTCATCGTGGCGGGGCTGCTCTATCCAATTCTATACAATCTGATTTATTACGATGAAAATGTGTGCGAACTGCCGGTAGCGGTAGTGGATGATGCGAGATGTGACGCCAGTTGTCGTTTTATCCATAAAATAGATGCCACCCCTGAAATTGATTTGCGCTACGAATGCGCCAACATGGAGGAGGCGAAAACACTGATGCGACATCGAAAAATCAATGGAATCATCTATTTTCCAAGAGATTACGGGACGAAACTTGCGAAATTGGAGCAGACGAAAGTGATGGTGTTCTGCGACATGAGCAGTTTCCTCTACTACCGCTCTATCCTGCTGGGCAGCAACCATGCGATGCTGGACGAGCTGAAGCACATTGAACTTGTACGTTACAACGCCACCGGCATCGAAGGCGAGGCGGCGCAACAACTGGTGACACCAGTGCGCTACGATGAAATCAACATGTTCTGCCCGACCGGCGGCTACAGTAGCTTCCTGATTCCCGCCATCCTTGTGATGATTGTACACCAAACGTTGCTACTAGGCGTGAGCGTGCGTTACGGCACCGAAAACGAAGAGAGGAAAAAGCGTATGGAAGAGGGGGTCTTCAACACGACTGTGGGGCGAGCACTCGCCTACTTCATCATCTACGCCATCGTGGCCGCCTTTGACCTTGTGGCGGTACCGCGCATGTTCAACCTGCCGCACATCGGCAATCCATGGGAACTCTGCCAATTCATACCCCCGTTCCTGCTCGCCACCATCTTCTTCAGCATGACCATCGGTGCTTTCATCCGCAAGCGCGAAACGGGCATCCTCACCATGATTTCCCTCAGCCTGATCTTCCTGTTCATCTCCGGCGTGGCTTGGCCCACACCCAACATCCCAATCGTATGGAGGTATCTTTCCTACCTCATCCCATCCACCCACGGAATGCACGGATACATCCGCATCAACTCCATGGGCGCCTCCATCCGCGACATCCCGTTCGAGTACATATCCCTCTGGGCACAAGCCATCATCTACTTCATAACTGCATGTCTGTCATTAAAATACGCAAATCGTCGCTACAATTACGCCTCGATTGACAAGAAAGTTGTATCTTTGCCAAATCCTTCTGAAGCATGAGAAGCATCCAACCTTTCAACCATAAAACAGCGTTGCTGATTTCCATTTTCACCAGCCTCATCCATACAGGCATTATGGTGGTGGGCAATCTGTACAACGTGAAGGAGAATGGGTTTGTCATTGAATTCCACCCCGTCCTTGACTTCTTCCTAACGCTAGTTTTATTCTACATCTTGTTCATTTTCTGTTTTCATATTATCCAAAAAAGGATTACCGAAACAAAGAAATACACTTGGACAACTGCTGGGACTATCTTAATTACAGCCGTTTACACTTTTTCGAAACAAGCGCTACGCGAATGGGTTTTCAACGACCCCGCGATGGAGCTGCATTTCATCATCGGCGTGGTGAACGACTGTCTGGTGGCGCTATTGACACTGATCATCACGTTTACGTTGTACTGGCTGACGCGCCGCCAGCAAATCCGTCTTGAGAACCAGCAGCTGGCCGCCGAAAACATGCAGATCCGCTACGAGGCGCTAGAGATGCAGTTGGATCCGCATTTCCTTTTCAACTCGCTCAACACGCTCAACGGCCTCATCGGCACCGACGACGAAAAGGCGCACCAGTACGTGCAACAGCTGGCCTCCACCTACCGCTACATCACGCGCAACCGCAAGATGGTGCCCCTACGCAGCGAACTCGAGTTCGCCGACAGTTACATCTACCTGATGCAAATCCGCTACGGCAACAACATCGTCATCACCAAAGAGCTCACCGGCGACATCGAGCGGTGGTACATCCTGCCCATCAGCATCCAGCTTTTGCTGGAAAACGCCATCAAGCACAATGTGGTGAGCGACAAATATCCGATGAACATCCTGATAAAGATGACCTCGGCGCACACCATTCTTGTTGAGAATCAGATACACCACAAAGTGGAAGCTACCACCGGCGAAGGGCGCGGCCTGCTGAACCTCTCGCAGCGGTACGAACTTCTGTTCGACAAACAGGTCGCAATCAATGAAACCCAAGACAAGTTCAGCGTAGAAGTCCCACTTATTGAAGAGGAAGAGGCGCAGAAATTCTTAAAGGAGGTACAATGAAAAAGACAGTCATCATTGAGGACGAGGTGATTGCAGCGCAAACGCTGCGGAATCTGCTTACGGAGCTTGAACCCGACATGGAGGTGCTGGCCACGCTTCAAAGCGTGGAAGAGAGTGTCGATTGGTTTCACCAGCACGATGAACCAGACATGGTGTTCATGGACATTCACCTCGCCGACGGCTCCTCGTTCCACATCTTTGACTCCGTAACGCTGAAATGCCCCATCATCTTCACCACCGCTTACGATGAGTACGCGCTGCAGGCCTTTCACGTGAACAGTATCGACTACTTGCTGAAACCCATCAAAAAGGAGGATTTGCGCCACGCCTTAGACAAATACGAGCGACTCACTGCCAGCAACGCCCCGCTAATTGCCTCGGAATATATCGCCGCTATCCTCGCCGATCTGCAACAGAAGGAGAAAACCTACAGATCCTATTTCCTCATCCCCCATCAAGACAAGCTGTTGCCATTGGCCGTCAGCGACATCGCCTGCTTCTACGTGGAAAACAAGACAACGGAAATCATCACCTACAGGAATCAGAAATACACGTTGGACACCCCTCTCGATCAGATCATGCAGCAACTCAACCCTACCATCTTCTTCCGCGCCAACCGGCAGTTCATCGTGGCGCACAAAGCCATCAGCGACATCAACTTCTGGTTCGGGAACAAGCTCAAGCTGCAGCTCTCCGTATCCGTTCCCGAAATCATCATCATCAGCAAAGCCAAAGTATCGGAGTTCAAAACGTGGTACACAAAGTGAAGATTCATGATCCGTAGAAAAAAACAGCGCCGTCCACTTTTGCGGGCAGCCAATTTATCATAAGTCATTAGTCTATAAGCATTACCAATATGTTAGTAGAAGTTTGTTGTGGAAATCGCGAGTCGGCGGTGAATGCCGAAAAGGCGGGAGCCAAGCGCATTGAGTTGTGCCGCGAGCTCTCCTTGGGCGGACTGACGCCTTCACACGAAGACATCCTGTTTTGCAAAACGCATTTGAAATTGCAGACCTTCGTACTGATTCGTCCACGCGGAGGCGATTTCTGCTACAACGAGGAGGAGTTCGGAGAGATACTGTCGGAGATTGCGTTTTGTCGCGAAGCCGGCATTCCAGGCGTGGTTGTCGGATTCTTGGACAAAGAGCTTCATGTCGATGTAGAGAAATGTCGTTTGGCGATGAAGGCGGCGACAGGTATGGAGGTGACGTTTCACCGCGCTTTCGACCGATGTGCCGACTGGCGAAGCGCGTTGGAGCAGATTATCAGCTGCGGTTTCACGCGCATTCTCACCTCGGGACAGAAGCCCACGGCCATGGAGGGAGCGGACACGTTGGCGGAAATCGTTGAACAAAGCAGAAAGCGAATCACCATTCTCGCCGGCAGCGGCGTGCAAAGCGGCAACGTGGCGGGACTCATCGACCGAAGCCACGCTGACGAGGTACACGCAAGTTGCAAACTCAACGGCAACGTGAGCGACATCGACGAAATCCACGCGATTCAGAGAATCGTGGACTGTGGAATGTGAACTGATACGGGTAAACTAGGTCTTTACGACTTTTGCCCACATCCAACTAAAAATCGCGAACATCAAATTGTGGAGCATCCATCGATTGTTTAATAAGATTTCCAGTTTTTTAAAATTTGTGTACTTTTGCATTGTCAAAATTTTTTATTGTTTTTTTTGAAAAACATAGTATTTCCAATGAAAACAGCAAAATTGACTATGAAAATCATTGCGCAGTTCTTGCTCTTTTTTGCACTTTTTTCTTCCTTTTTCCAACCAGCAAAAGCGCAAAATTGCCCTTTAAAAGTGCAATTTTCTGTTATAGACGCCACCTGTTTCAACAATGGGAAGGTCTGCTATTGTATTTTAGATGGTGCCGACAACCCGATTACTGACCTATCGGGCACCGGACTCTCTTCCATTCGTGTTTATTATCGGGAAAGGGAGGAGGATTCGGCACGATACGCGGGAAACTACTATTACGGTGGGGTGGACACGCTCATGTTGGATTATGGAAAATACTTTTTGGGGATGGAAGCGCTTTGCGACGATGGGATGGGTGGATATGTCAAAGTGGATACTCAGGCTGTATTGACCATCCATACTTCATATACCGTACCAACAATTTCCGCCATCTACACGACCGCACAGACGGAGGATGAGTTTGGATTGCACCCCTCTTTGTCGTGCTTCCCCACTGGCCGCGTTCAGCTGATTATTAACAATGGCCGTCTGCCCTACAACCTTACCGTTGTCAGTCACTCCGACCCGTCCGACACGTTGCGTACTGTCGTGTTCGATGCCCCGCAATACAGCGGTACGGATCCCTTCAGGTATGATTTTAAGGATTATTACACATTCGATAACCTGCCAGGCGGTGTGTGGGATTTCTCCCTTATAGACGGTTGCGGATACGGCCTTCCCCAAATACAACAAACCGTGGAGGTGGTGTCGGTGCCGCTGCTGGATTCCATCGGCGTGTTCGCCTCTTCTGGCAATCCGCTTGACAGTAATGTTGTTAAAATCAACGCTTTAATCAATCCTTACCTGAACTATTATGTTCAACCGCTGCATCCTTATATGCAGTACAGATTCTCATACGATGGACATCCCATTGGGGATTGGAAACCTTTTCCTTTGACCTCTTCCGCTAAAACAATCCTCTATGACACTATTACTGAAGTCAATCGCTATTGCGACTCGTATGGGAAGGAAATGCGTTTGGACTATCATTTTTCATTACCGGGATGTATCGATACCATGGTGAGCCGCGCATGGTCTTACCACCTTCCAGACGCGGCTTCCTTCAGGACCAATCACACTGAAAGAACGGACTCTGTTGTAAGCGCTGATGAGTGCGACAGAAGTGTTCATACCCATACCGATGAGCACACCATTCGCTATAGCTCTTATCAGCCTTCGTACGTTAATAATGCGGAAGACCATGCGGTTTACAGATACCATTATACTCATCCGCTCACGTGGATATATATAGACCCGCTTACCGACAATATCATCAAAAAAGACACGGTTGCTAAAATCGATGACGCCAGCCGACTCAAATTGTCGGATATGACAGCCTACTATTCGGAACAACCGCCCTTTTCGCATAGTGTTGAGCGGAAGTTGGTGGATGGTCATGGATGCGTGCTGTTTGACCGGACGGATGTGCTGACCTACGACGTGAACGTCAGCACCACACAGCCCTCCTGGAATTTCCATGCGGATGGCAATGACCATTGTTGTGCGGTGCTCCGTACCATTCGGGTGAACGAAAGCAACAGCACTGGTGCGAATGCAGACGGGACGGTGGTCCGTTTGGTAGAAAGTCCATATAACAATCGCTACAATTTTGTGGCCACATACGATGCCACATCTCAAGATTGGCAGGTGGTGAAAAGCCATTTCGGGAACACGCTCATCGTTGTGGGCGACCCCTCCGGACACGCACTGACCATTCAGGATTACTGCCTCCCTTCAGGTCCTTATCAGTTCGAGATTATCACCCCGTGCGACTCATTCAACCTGCGTAGGAATGTCTCCTTTGCCGATGTGTATAGTGTGGAATTGTCGGAAATGCCAGAATATACTGTGGAACAGGCTTGTACCGACCAGCTGATTACTTATACGCAGGGAGCATTCGCTCGTGTCAGCCACAATACATCGCCCTCTACTGGCTTGGATATCGCGCCCGTCTCCACCGTATTGAATCCAAGGTTTCAGGTGGTGGAAGGCCCTGTGGGCGGTTATGACATTCGCGAATACCACTTGGGAGAACCTATCCGTATCGCCGTACCGGGTGTATATGTGGTGCGCATATTCCCGGAAAACGAGTCCTCGTTATGCGAGCCGACTGAGCTGTTCGATACGATACAGTATGCAGGTGGTACGGTGCAGTTCGAATATCTCGCCGCCTATTTGTGTGACTCCAATTCAACCATAGGTAGCGTCTATGTGAAAGGTACTAACGGGACATTGCCATATACCTATTCTTTGTTTAGCGAGGCCGATCGGCAGGGGACCCTCTTGGGTACGAACTCCGACGGCCGTTTCCCGAGCGTTCCCATGGTCTCCGGTCATTCCTATTCTTGTCTGATTACCGATGCGTGTGGCGCATTCTTCCATGTGAATTTCTATCCCTACACGCTGGCTGACCTGCAAAAGACCTGGTTTGACGGAGGGTTGAGGGTCACCACCACCTGTGAGGGTTCCACCGTTCAGGTTCATGCCTTGCAAGTAGCCAATATCTTCAATTACGAATGGGTGGGCCCCGACGGTTTTCATTCCACTTCGTCTGATCCCAATATCTTCATCGCTCATGGCGCTTCTGATGGCTGGTATAAGGTGGATGTTATGCAAACGGGCTGTCAAGATCATATTTTTGATAGTATTTATCTGAGTGTCACCCGTGCCCCATGGGTCACCACTTCGGGTGGCGGCACTTTCTGCGCAGGAAGCGACGTTGAGGTTACTTTTACTCCCGACAACGAAGCGCATAGTGGTGAAATACAGATGGTTATGACTTTTGAGAATGGGACAGGTGTTGAGACGCGCACCTACAGCGGAGAGGCAGGAGTGCCCATCACGGATACATACTCCACCACCACGCCAGCGAAGATCTATCCTTCTCATATTGCCGAATCCGGCGGTTGCGACTATACCTCAGCCGATCCCGGAGATACCGTGTATGTAAATGTGCTCACCAATATGGTGGAGGGGTGCCAGCTGCTGACTCGCTACGATACGGTCTGCTATGAGTACGATGCCCAATTGTGGGCGCGCTCCACCGTGGAACCTCCCTACACCCTCAATTGGTATGGCGATTACAATCTCACCCAATTGTTGAAGTCGGAGGTCATTACCGATGCCGGATGGTCAGTGATCGATACATCAGAAATCCGCCAGAGAACCATTCTCTATACCAGCGTCATCAAAGAGGGTTACTGTCCCAGAATCAACGGCTTGGCCAACATGACGATGAACCTTTCGGATGGCACTACTGTTGTGGGTTGTAATGAGGTGTACCGTGTATATGATTCCGGCGGCGAGCTGGGGAATTTCGCTCCGCGTGAAGACATCTTCCATACATTCACCAGCACAGACGGGAAGCCCATCACTATTCTTTTTGAGGAACTCAACCTCTCCACCACGGCCCATCTATACGTCTTTTCTGGGCACGAGCTTGATCCGGATTCCATGTTGAATGTCTTTTCTATGCATAGCGCCATTCCCGATCTTATTACCTCCAATGGAAATGAGCTTTCGATCTATTTTACATCAGGCATGAGTGCTGGAGCTGGTTGGAGCGCCATCGTTCAGCACGAACCGGGCATCGCTATCGCTGATGTGTATGAGAAGAACCATGTTACGCTTTACGATGAAGTCTGCCAAAGTCATTCTCTGCCTTATGACGACCTCTACCACATCACTCCCGATGTGGTCTCTCAAAGCGAGCTCAATGAGGCCGTTAAGAAAGCTGGAACATACATCTTTAACCATAATTTTGTGGGTGCTGCAGCTAATGGTTGCGACTCTGTCGTGACCTTCATTCTGACTGTGAATTCACCGCCACACCATGATACCACGGTGGTGACTTCTAATTTTGAATTGAATGGCAATCCCTATATATGGAAGGGGCACGCCTACGACACTACCGGCCGTTATTCTGAGATTATCCACACCGCCAATGGCTGTGATAGTCTGGATATTATCAACCTGATCATCCTGATTATTGACACGACAGACAATGAAATCTGCCGTGGCGAAACGACCACGATGGGCGTGATGGTGACCACACCCAAACTCACCTGGCAAGAGAATGAAATCCCTGCCGTGATGGCCCCCGGCGATGTGCTGTGCAGCGATGGCTCAGTGATACGGGTTGACTCGTTCCTCCGCTCCGACAAAGTTCCCATCGGAGTGGTATATTACGTTGACTATACGGGGCAACATGGCAAGGCCGTGGCCTTGGTGGATGCCCCCACCACCGTGAAATGGGCCAGAAAAGGAACCTCCACCAACCCGAGCGACTTTGTCTATAGGTCGATACACGGCAAGCAGAGACTGCAGAATCAAAGAGATGCTTTGTTTGATTTGGATGGCATCGGCAATACGCTGGCAATCAAGCAGTATGCTGAGATGGCAGAAGGGGAGAACTTTGCGGAGAATGCTCCGGCAGCATACTTCTGTTTCTACTATGACCCTGTGATACAGAATGTTGAGCCGTCGGAAGCCAGAGGGTGGTACTTGCCAGCCATGGGTGAGTTGAACCTTGTGTTTGGCAATCGGGCGCAGGTGAATAAGTCCTTAAGCCGCTTGGGTGCATACGGCGCCACTACTTTGAGCACATTGACCTATTACTACCTCTCCTCTTCCGAAAAAGATGACAATACGTGTTGGCATCTGGACTACTCGGGGCATTTTTCTCCCAATAACAAACAAGATTTGCACCATGTGCGTCCTTCCATCGATTTTTAATCAGTATTGCATGATATATGAGAAAGAATAAGGCAATGAATTCATTGAAAAAATTTTTCCAGATATGGGTAATACTGGCCGTTGTGACTGCATCCCCATTTCTGGCATTGGCACAGATATATCAAATTGGTGATGTGTATGAGTTCCCCGACGGTTCGAAAGGCGTGATCTGCTATGTCAACCCCGACAATCCGGTGGAGGGTTGGGCGGTTGCATTGAATGATATTGGCTGGGTGAGCAATAGCAACAACAAGTCTTATTTTCTGTTGGATGAAGGCGCCACCATTCCATCCGAAATAGAAAACCATGCGTATGAGTTTGTGGCGCGATACGGCATTTCAGAATGGTCGTACGAGGGGAAGAAAAACACCCGTATTTTGCTGGAATCAGGCCATTCACCCGCTGCAGAGGCCGTGGATTTCTACAATGGCTGGTACATTCCGGATGCCATTCAGCTCCGCCATATCTTCGGACTGATTCCTTTTATTGAAAGCTCCATCATTGCTGCGGGCGGGGATGCGAACGGTATGCGATGGATGTATGCGTATAATGGTTCTGACGGTCATGACTACTGGACCTCCACACGGACGGGCAACAACTTCCTCGTTGTCAGGGGAAGCCAGTATTTCTACGACCCCCGAAACCCCATCGACCATTCCAACCCTAATCGTACAAAAGTGCGCATCCGTGCGGTGCGCGACTTTGGCACAGACGCGTACGCCTACTGGCTCGACAACCCCAAAAGCGCCAGCATGACGGTGAGCCCCGATGTGAACACCTCGTATGATGCATACGTGATTTTCAACAGCGACACCCTGAATGTCACCAGCTCGGCTTGGGTATATGAACCGTATGACAAGGACACTTGCTATGAGACCGTGACCGCATCTGCACTTCCCTATACTTCGCAGGTCAATCCGATTTTTACGGGACTGGATATCTCCACCCCTCAGGCGGAACCCTATACCTATCGGGTTACACTGCAGTCGGTTCATGGCTGCGACAGTGTGATTACGTTGAAGCTCAAGGTGAATGAGGCGATTGTTGTTGAAATCAAGGATACTGTCTGCTCCAATGCTTTCCCGTATGCAATCGCCGATACTGTTTTTCAAGCGGGTACTGTCTCCGGAAATTATCAGATTCACTTAACGACCGCACAGGGCTTCGACAGCTTGGTTTCGTTGGATTTATATGTGATACCGCCGCTCCCCTCGGTGGCAACCTTTACCTGTCCGACCGACCTTGATGTGGTGCTGGCCTACGGGGACTGCGACACGCTGTTGAATATCGGCAATCCGGTTTTCGACTATCCTCCCGCTCTGGATGGTGTGGCCTATACGATTACCAACGATGCCCCGTCGGGTTACCTTTTTGAGGTCGGCAACACCGACATAACCTGGACGGTGGAGGATGAGTGCGGATTGTCCATGGATTGTATGCAGCATGTGAATGTGGTGTATCCGCCTTGCGGCACCCCCTCCGATTCGGTCAGCGACTTCGACGGATTCCGCTACTCATCGGTGCGCATTGGCTGCCAGTGCTGGACGGGAGAGAATGCGCGGAGCACCCACTATGCGGATGGAACCCCTGTTGCCAATTATTCCTATTACAATAATTTGGATTCTTTGGAGAATATTTATGGGAAGATGTATAGCTGGTACTCCGCAGTCCGCGTACCTGAGGGTGACAATAGCGCCGTGCCGGCCGACTCGATGGGGTACTTTGGTCCATACGTACAGGGAATATGTCCGGAGGGTTGGGCCTTGCCGACGATGGAGGAATATATGATCATGTTAGAGGCGGCTGGCGGCACTTCCGAACAAATCAAGTCGGCAAGTTCGTTGTACTGGATGTCAGGATATGAGGGCACATCCCCCAACTCGGGTTTCAATGCACGCGGAGCAGGACGATACGATGCCATTGAAGGGCAGTATAAAGATCTGATGCTTCACGCCAACTTTTGGACAGTGAACGATGGGGATTCGCCTATCAGTGCCATATCAGTTTATGTGCCTTATATTTGTGGAAATTTGGAAGCCGATCTCAGTATCAAGAATATGGGGTTCAGTGTTCGTTGTTTAAGAAAACGATAAGTGATTCTTTAGCGTTTTTTTGCGGCCGACGTGGCGCCACCATCTTCGTTTGGAGCTTCGGACTGCTGTTCATGTCTTTTACGGAGCGAATATAACTTACAGTACAGTAATCACATTTTCACCTAAAGCCAATGAAATGTGTGCCAGAGTTTTGGTCGTAAAATTACAGAATTATCCCCTTTAATCTTGTAGTATTCATAATCACAGGCTTCTTTTCTTTACAAGAGTGAAAGGGATAATTCCAATATTTTTAATGTAGCATTTCTCATAGTTGTTTTAGTTTAAGATTAGACGCTGCAAAAATACAAAAAATGCAATACTTAACTTATAAGTGATTTTTTTGAAAAAAAATCTTTATGGGGTTTCCTTTCAAAAGAAACGGGGCAAACCCGCACCCGCAGATTTGCCCCAGTTTTTCAATTCTAATTTTCAGTTTTCAGTTCTCAGTTCTCAACTTCCGCAGTTTTCCCTAATCGCGGACACAACGGACGGAAAAACCGCCATCCCTATAGCGGAAGTTGCGGATCACGCGGGCGTCGTCGTAATTGAGGCAGCGGCCGAAAGCATCGGCACTACTGGCACCGGTAGTGCTCCAGAAGTAGGCATAGGTGCCAAATCCGGAGGCCCATGCAGACCAGCTGCCCGCAGGAAGCGCACTGAAGCCTGTGGCATTGTTGGCACTCAAATCATTGCCCACCGCACACTCATTCGTTGACAGATTCCAGTCGTGGTCGGCCGCCAACGATTTTGCGATATTACTGCCATTCCCACTACACACGCATTCGGGATTTCCTGCGCAGTAGTCTGTTAGTTGTGTCCACTCTGCATCGCTCGGCACATGCCACCCATTGGGGCAGATGCCCTGCACCCCGCTGGGATTCGCTTCTGATGAAGCAGCCCCATGCATCGCCGCAGGCCAGTTGTACAAATAACCGTAGGCGGCGACATTAGATTCGTTATCGCCAGGCATATAACGATAAGGCTCTATGTCACTGATCGTTGCCCCGTTGGGTATGTCCTCACCATTGGCATAGTGCCTGGTGCGCAGGTTGGAGGCCATCCACACTTGTTCGCCGATTCGCACGGCATCGTAGCTGTTACCATCATAGTCGGTGACAGCGTTGGGAATAAACACCTCCGTGGAAGGATCCACCTGCGTAGTGTCGGTTTGGGTGGTGTCAGTTTGGGTGGTGTCGGATGGATTCATAGGATTCTCCTGAGCAGGTGTGGGGTTCTCTTTTTCACAAGCCACCGCAAACAGGGCTGCTGCACACCATAGAACGAAGATTCTTTTCATAATAAATTGGTTTAAGGATCGATTTTTTGATGAAAGGATGAAAAGATTATAAGATTAAAGGAGTAAAAGATGAAAAGATGAAAAGATGAAAGGAGTATGTATGTGAAAGGGAGTAGGATTAATATTGTTGCTTGTCCAATTCGGACAAGTATTGCTCGATTTGGGTTTTAAGAAGAGGAAGGTCATTATCTATAACAGATAAAACCTCTTCTTTATCCACAAGGTTGTAACCGTGAACGATGAAATTACGCATACTGATAATGTCGCGCCACGGAGTCTGTTCATGCGCATCACGAAAATCTTTTGTAAGCAAATTTGCAGCTTCGCCAATCACAACCAACTGATATACAATTGCAAAATATCGGACTTTATCTTCAAGAATTTGCGACGTTTCATAACCCTCTGCAAACTCATAGATATTATTCACACTTTCCAGAATGTGTTCTAATCTCCCTCTGTCTCTAATTGGCTCTCTCATATATCAGAATTTTATCGCGGTTCGCAGTCTTTTTCACAAAAGGATAAAGCGTACCTTCCGTGATCAAGTCCACTTTTTTATTGATTGTATCTTCCAATCCGAGTGCGATGGAAATATGTTTCAGCAAACTCACTCCTTTTCCTGTCTTTTGGTCAAATACCACCAGTATGTCCACGTCGCTGTCCTCGGTTTCCTCGTTGCGGGCATAGGAACCGAATACCCACGCCTTCAGCACTGGCTGGGTCTTGAAATAGTCCTGGATGGCCTTGATCATTTCTGGAGACAACATACTTGCGGCTTTTATCGCGGCAAATATACGAATAAATTGAGAATTGAAAACTGAAAACTGAAAACTGAAAGTTGCGAGTTGAATTATTCGAAAGATTAAAGGATGAAAAGATTAAAAGATTAAAAGATTGACAATATATTATTGTTAATGCAATAGTGTAGCTCGTCTTCTTTTTTGATATGCCACTGTAAATGAATTTTCTGCGTGCCTCATTGGATTTTTCTTCCAAAACCATGGTAAGGCAGGTATGTTTTTACCTAAAAATCAACATGCAAATCAAGAAAGAAATAGTACATAAGTATTTAATTATCAATATATTATGCAAAAAAAAAAAAAA
>JAFVNW010000023.1 GCA_017506175.1 Bacteroidales bacterium
GCTGACGGCAACCGATCTGCCGGGATGCTGGAAATACTCAGAACCGATCACGATCTTGATCCGATTCGCGATGACCCGCGATTTTCGGTCATTCTCTCGCGGCTCAAACAAACCGCCAAAAAGCCCCAATGACAATGGAACCCGCTCCATCACGGAACGGGTTCTGCGATTTTTTGCAATATGGATTTGGTTATGACAGGATCGTGCAAAGAACAGCAACCATCGTCTCCATGTCCTCAACACAGGCATATTCAAAGCGGGAATGGTAATTCTCGCCGCCGGTGGACAGGTTCGGGCACGGCAGACCCTCAAAGGAAAGACGCGCACCGTCCGTACCGCCGCGGATCGGAACAAATTCCGGCTCCACTCCGTTGGCTCGCATCGCCTCTGCCGCACGCTCGACGATGAACATCTTATCCGCAAGCATTTCCTTCATGTTGTAATAGGAATCGCGCATGACAAGCACACACGGGTCCGAACCCGCAATTGCACGCCACTTGGCATTGACCGCTTCCACCGCTGCTGCAAGTACCTGTTTCTTTTCTTCAAACAGTGTCTTGCCAACCCTAGAGGAGTTACAGTTGAAATCTTCTACAAGACCGTGGTCGTCGCAGTCTTCGTGGTTCGTATACCGTCCATTGTTGGAATTGTTGCCATTGAAGTCTTGGTTATTTTCGTGGTTATCTCCATGATCCTTGTCGTCGTTGTTTTCTTCGTCTTCCCCCTCGCAACTACCGGCAAAACATTCCAGGGCAGAAATGTCGTTTTCTGCACCGCTGCACCCGCAGAGCGTAATCGAACACAGCAAAGCCAAACCGGCTGCGCATCCCGTAAAGAATTTTAGGTTGGTTGTATTCATTTGGCACCTCTCTATTCTTTAGAATGCGAAGAATATGCCTATGCGAGGCACAATGTTCAAACCGGTGGTATTGTACAAGAAAAACCTGATGTCGTCACCTTCGCTAAAGGCCTCCAGTTCTTTTATTTCGTCAGAATAGTTTGAATATTGAGACGATGCCATGGCTCTTGCGCTATCTTCAAGTCCGTCGGGGGCATCAGAGCTGGACATCAACGCGCCTACGCCAATCATGTTGGTGGTAATGTCGACTCCGGCTAGCACGCCAAAGCTTTTGGTGAATTGGTAACCTATGATCAAGTCGCCTCCAAGTTCCAGATCCAGGTTGTGCGCTGTATATTTCAACTCAAGGTTGGTTTTGGATATTTCGTCGGGCATATCAAGGCTTTGGAACATCTGGAAGTCGCTAATCTTCTTTTTGAACACGGCCTTTTGCATCTTGTAGTCAAAGGCGAAAATCATGTGGATGGCCAATGTGAAACGGTCCGTAAGTGGAGATATACCAAAGCCAAATTTGAAGTTGGCGTCAAGCCCGTTGAACTCGATGTTCTTTTTTCCGCCCCCGTCCCATTCGCTCATGATGTAGCTGATGCCAAGGCCCACCACCGAGGAATACAGGCTCTCTTCAACGCGGACGCGGTTCCAGTTGATGCCAAATCCA
>JAFVNW010000024.1 GCA_017506175.1 Bacteroidales bacterium
AGTTCCGTGAAACCGCCGGAACTCTTGTCAACAATAACCACACTGATTGTCCCTGACCTGTTTTTCTTCTTGCGTACAAACATGTCACGAAGATAATCATTTTATTTGCGTCACCCAATTCAAAAGGAAAATCGCCATCACAGATACCTACAAGGCAGATTAAAAGAATTTTGACGGAAAAATGATAAAGTCAGGAAAAAACGCCGTGGAGTTTTTTAAAACGAATGAATCCGGTTCAAGATATGCTGCCTTTGGACGTGAAGTTGTGAAATTGTCAACTTCCTTTCCGTGTGGCAGATGTGGCAGAAGGTTTTACTACATCTGCCACAGTTTGGTGCTGATATACAGTGGCTTGCGTTGCTGTTGCAGATGTGGCAGTAGTGTAGGCATATTCTATGCAAGGATGGGAAAGGGGCTGGTTTAAATCACCAGCCCGTCCAATATCTTGATATACATTCCAATCGCTTCTTCTATTTCCGATACCCGGATGTATTCATCTGCCGTATGCGAACGGGAGGACTTGCCCGGACCTATCTTGACCGACGGGAAGCGCATCAAGGCTTGGTCGGAGAGGGTGGGGGAACCGAACGGGGTACGTCCCAATTCTACGGCACGCTTCACGAACGGATGCTTCGCATCGATGTGTGAGGAGTTGAGGCGGAACGAGCGTGCTTTCGCTTCGCTCTGGATGTGCGAGCAGATTTCCTGAAATAGTTCTTCGTTGGAATAACATTCGTTGCTGCGGATGTCCACCACAAAAGAACAGGTGTCCGGTACAACATTGTGTTGGGTGCCGGCATTTACTTGTGTCACGCTCATCTTGACCGGCCCTAATAGTGGTGACTCTTTGGGGAAACGATAGTTGCGGAACCATTGGATGTCATCCAATGCTTTGTAGATGGCATTCTCTCCTTCGTCGCGGGCGGCATGTCCGGCTTTTCCATGGGCGGTTACGTCCAATACCATCAGTCCCTTTTCGGCAACGGCGGGATGCATTTCGGTTGGTTCGCCTACCACTCCTAAAGCGATAGGGGGGAGCTGTGGCAATACACTTTCGATGCCGTTTTTGCCCGAAACCTCTTCCTCGCACGAAGCCAGAAAAATCAGATTGTATGCCTGCTCGGTGGCAGAGAGGTAGCGATAAGTTTCAAATAGGGATACTACACTGGCACCGGCGTCGTTGCTGCCCAGACCGTATAATTTCCCGTCCTCCATTTTGGCGGTGAACGGCTGTTTTCGCCAACCATTTACCGGTTTCACCGTATCGATATGTGAATTGAGCAAAATGGTAGGTTTCTTCGGGTCGAACATGGGGCTGATGCACCAGATGTTGTTGCCCGAACGGCTGGTCATGATGCCGCTTCTTTCCATATAGTTTTGAAGGAAATCGGCTACTTGTTGCTCTTCCCGGCTGACGGACGGGATGCTGACAAGGGAGCTAAGCAGGGTGATAGCTTCTGAGGTGTATGGTGTCAAGTCTGTCATCATATGCTGGAGATGTTAGTTCGGTGCAAAGATACGGTTTCTGTTTAAAAAACAAAAAAAAGACAGGGAGAAATAAAGTTGTAAATCCAACTATCCGATTTGGTGATAAAGTTGTAACTCTTTGAGTGGTCGGAGAAAATAATCAAAAATATTCCTTGATAATTCCAAATAAAACCATATATTTG
>JAFVNW010000025.1 GCA_017506175.1 Bacteroidales bacterium
AGAAGTGATGTCCCCTGTGTTCCAGCGGTTTTATGAGGAATGTCAGATTGCAAAATTCACGGATATGGATAAACGGAACTATGTAAGGAATGTATTGGAGTTCGAGGATGTGAAGGAAATGATGGAATGCGAACGCGAGTTTGCGGAGCAGGCCGGCTATGAGCGTGGTGTACAGGAGGGAATGCTTCAAGGAATTGAGAAAGGAATGGAAAAGGGAAGAGAAGAAGCACTTCTCCAGACTGCCATGAACCTCCTTTCGTTGGGCATATCCGTTGTCGATGTAGCCAAAGCCACCGGACTAAGCGAAGAGCAGATCCGCGGTAGGGCTGCCATAGTATGACAGCCCTACCACAAAAACATAAAAACCTTTTGTGCTTGCAAAACCCTCAACAATGTTATGTTGGATGCGATAAAATTGTAATGCTTTAGCATTTCGCCTTCAAATTCGAAATAATATTCCAGGAAATCGGAGAGGAACAACACTCTATCGCCAGGCAAAGCCTCAATACATTCACGAGATTAACTTCTTTCATACACCTTTGATTTTTGACAATTTTTCAAGTGCAAAACAAATAATTTGAAAAAAGATAACAATCCACGCGCCAACAACTTCCTTATTTATAGGTTGTTTTCCCAACCTCCTATAGGAGCCAACTATTCATCAAGAGAGAAGCTCTCAATGATATACGATTTGTCGGCCATCGTGCTGAAATAGATTTCGTCGTCATCCACAAGCCAAAGGTTCAAGAATAAGTTTCTCCGTGCGCCACACTTCATGACGTATTCTCTCTCTACCTCATTGTTGGGAGAAATTCTATCAAGTGCCACACACATTTTCCCACAGAGGTCAAAATTCACATTACCCATCATATCATTCATATAATACATCTCATCCGGTGAAAGACTGTTGTTGTACAACAGGTAGATGTCGTTGCCCTTTCGGAATGAGGAAAACGAAAGTCCCCAATCCTTAAAGTTGTAAGAGAATGCAAAGTATTCGCTTGTACGCCGCTGCATTGACCGGTATCGTGCGAATCCCTGGAGTTTGCGTATCACTTGGCTTTCTCCGCCTTCTCCTGTTTGATCGAAAGTTTGGTAAACGATGTCGCCTGCGAGACAGTAGTATTGGGTGCTGTTCATTACGTTCTTGACACAGATAGCACAGTTTTCGCCAAGCATGACAATCTGTCCGTTATCCAATTCGTAAATCTTGTTTGCTAAGATATTATACCGGGAGCAGCCTGCATTTTGTAAGGTTTGATCGGGGGGAAGGGTATGGTAATACGTTCCTGCGAGGTTTTCAGACTTGCGGTCGAACAGGCAGGAGAAATATCCGGTGGTACGGGCGAACGGATCCGGCCCGTAATAGCCACCGATAAAATAATTTCCGTTTTTAAGCCCCACAATATCAGCAGAATGAATGTCGCCAAAGGAGAAATGGGGGATCTGTTTTTGAATGATTTCCCCATCATTTACGATGGCAAGATGCAAAGAGGTGTTTCTGGCTATCATGGACTGAACCCAATCAATAGCTGAAAAAATGGACTGGAAACAGACAGGGCCTTTGCTATCTACTTCGAAACTGGTGACCAGTATGGCCACTTCGCCCGTATTTGAAAGGGATGCTCTCTCAAACTGCATGTGATTCCCGCTGATTGAAGGGACGACCTCTTTGTGGTAAACCTCTGTTCCGTCCCTGTCATACACGTACACATAGAAACGGGATGACTCCTTCCGGACGTCGGCCTTCAGCACGGTGGCATGCATATTGCCATCGGGGGAGGTCAGTGATATGCCATCCATCCATCCTTTTTTTAGTGAAAGCACTGGTGTAGGCTCCAACGTTCCGCTTTTGTCTTTGGCAAGCCGGACGGTTCCGTACGTGCAGCCGGTTTTTCTGGAGTTGTTCAAATAGTCGGCAAAGAAATGATCACCAGTACCGAAGGTGGAGATGAAATCTTGGTCGTCTTTGAGACTGAGTGTATTGTACGTGATAGACCGCGATCTCTTGTCATAAATAGCGATCCGGTGCTCCCGGGAGCTCTTTCCGTTGAATTTGGGAAAGAGGTACATATAGAACTTGTCTGGCTCATTGGAAATAAGCCGTGCGCCATACGAACCTCCATACACCCCGTTTTCTTTGGGGATTACGACAGGACGCTCCGTAACCTTTTGCGCAAAAGCACCTGCGCAGACCATTGCACAGAGGAGAAAAACGATGAATTTTTTGACCGACAAATTGATATTCATGGGATGATGTTTTGTTTGTCGGCAAAAGTACAACTTTTCACGCAATCGTAAATAAGGATGCAAGGAATTGGAATAAAACAACCCGCCCCCATCTTTCAACGAGGGCGGGGTTCCTTTTCTTTGTGGAGACGTGCCTTGGCGCGTCTCTACGGATGATGGGTCACGGAATTACTCCATGTTGCGGTATTCGTCAACAATATCGCCCGAACCACGCACGTAGCAGGCCATGATCTCGCTGGCGTGGAACTGGCACTTACCAGCCTTGATGTCCTCTAACAGCTTGCGGGCGTTGTGCAGACCGTGAGCGATACTGATGTTGAGCTTCAAGCCGCCAACGTTGATGGTAGCGCTACGCACACCTTCCAAACCACGGAGTTCCTCGAAGTCGATTGCTGCGAAAATCTTACCAAAGCGCGACTTTACCGTATTCTCCAAGGTCGAGACTTGCGGTTTGTACGCCGAGGGCACGAAAAGCACGAAGTATGGTGGCATACGTGATGCTCCGTCCGCTTTCTATTTTAGACACCTCCGCACGTTGCACACCCATTCGTTCACCTAATTGCGCTTGGGTAAAACCAATCTTCTTACGGGTTTGTCTGATGGCCTCGCCAATTCGGTACTCTTCCACTCCGGCCATAACTTGGGCCTCGAATTTGCCTCTTTCAGGCGTGCCGATGCCCCCAATATACTTGTCAAGCATCTCTTCGTGTGTCATCGTTTTCATGTTCTTATTTTTGTCCATAATATCTATCTCTAATGATTTCTGCATGCTCTATTTCCTGTTGAGGTGTCTTTTGTCTTTTTTTGTCAAAGCCGTGTGTGGCTACCACTACAGAAGCCGATGTCTTATCCCAAAACGCCAGCAGACGGTATTCATTACTTTCATGTTCTGCTCGAAATTCCCAGATTCCTGAATTGCTCAACTTCTTGAATATACGTGCGTCCACTACCCCCATCGTAACCAAAGAGATATTGTAGAACATTTTTCTCCGGGCCTTTTCAGGCATCAGTGCAATATATTCTTGAGCTTCAACGAGATATTTAACTGTAATGTTCATTCTTCAAATTAGTTTTTTGTGGCTGCAAAGATACAAAAAAAGTTCCAATAATGGAACTTTTTTGCGAGAAAATTTGGGGAAGTATCTCAATGCAACTCCTCCAATTACCGCCGCACCACCTTCCGCACGCCCATGACGCGACCATTGCCGACCAATTGGATCAGGTAAACGCCGGGGGCATAGGAAGACAGGTAGATTTGCGTCGTTTGTAGAGACGCGCCATGGCACGTCTCTACGGATGATGGTTCATGGAATTACTCCATGTTGCGGTATTCGTCAACAATACCGCCCGCGATACCGCCGGGGCAGGCCATGATCTCGATGGCGTGGAACTGGATGTTAACAGCCTTGATGTCCTCTAACAGCTTGCGGGCGTTGTGCAGACCGTGGGCGATACCGATGTTGAGTTTCAAGCCGTCAACGTCGATGGTAGCGCTACGCACACCTTCCAGACCACGGAGTTCCTCGAAGTCGATCTTCGGGAGGGTCTTCTTGGTGATGACCTCGTAAGCCGTACGGACGGCAGCCTCGATCACACCGCCGGTGGTACCGAAGATGACAGCAGCACTGGTGGATTCGCCGAGCGGGCTGTCGAACGGGATGGGCTCGAGAGCGTTGAAGTCGATGTTGGCCATCTTGATGAGGCGGGCCAGCTCACGGGTGGAGATGATCATTTCGACCGTTTTACCTTTGTCGTTTGGGCAAGAGCAAAGTACTCAATTCCTGTAGTTTTTGCATAGTATTTATAGATTCCTATTACCAATGTTGGGCATAATTATACTATCAAGAAATACATTCCAAGTATCATAGCCAAAAGGCATATAATCGCAGTCTGACTTATCTCCAAGTGTATCATATGTTGATAAATCCATAATCACTCCGGATAAAATTGCGTTCAATTTGTCATGTTTTTTAGAAGATATTCTTTTCCATCCAACTTTCGGCATTAGCCATTGGGTAATGTACTCATGAACATCAATGCTTATTTCCCTTGGATAGCGCGATTTAAATGATGATCTCATTATTTCAATGTTCAAATTCCACGAGGGATTGACATTTTCCACATAGGTTCCATTAGATCCATGGAAAAAGTAAGAATTGTCCCATCGACTTTGCTCGGCTTTTTTTGCATGATGCATATAGCAAAAAGTGGGCATATCTTTAGAGAGAGAAATTATTTTAGCTTTGATTTTCAGTATTTTAACTATTTTATTTCCGTTTTTGTCGAAGTTCGATGACCTACGACAAAACGAAATGACTTCTTTACTATGCTGTTTCAATTCTTGAGCAGTATCCATAATAACATCAATCCAATTATCTACAGTGACTTCTTTTTCAAAATGATCACCAACAAATTTTGAAGAGTTTTTAAGCCAAATAGGGATCATAGACCATTTTATAACAATAACCTTTGTATTGTTACTAAATTTCTGAATAAAAAAGAAGCGGATATTTGTCCCCCATTGATAATCAATCTTCACATTGAATTGGTCTGAAATTTCCACCACAACAAGAAGCGGATTGTCTCCAATAGAGCAGTACGGCGTTTCTTTTACTTTCTGTTCAAGCAATTTGACCATATAATCTTTGTATAAATCCATCCATATTTTCTCTATATGATGCCGTGCATTGTTAACAGCATTTGTATCGTCCATTGACTCTGTGAGCTGGTTTGATACTTTATGATAAAGTTCTTTAACGTATTTCAATTGATCAGACTTTTCCAGTTCCTTAATATCCTCCTCAATAGAGAAAGCTTTTTCAATAAAAGTATTCATAATAAGATTGTTTTTATTTTTAAATCCCTCCATTTGTGATTTGCTGTTTTCTAGTCTTTTACACAACGGACGGATAAACCGTAGTGCTTAACATCGTCGTGGTTGCGGTTCACCCCTGCGCTGTCATAGTAAAGGCCGCGGGTCCACACGCCCGAACTGCCGGACCCGGTAGCACTCCAGAATATGGCGCCGTAAGTGAAATTAGCGTAGCTACCGTAGTAGTCGCCAGCAGGAAGCGCACTAAAGCCTGATGAATTGCGTCCAGCAGCCGATGTATTGCCTGCGGCATTGGCGGTACTGGAAAATGTCCAGCCAGTATTGCCACTAAGCTGTGCTGCTATACTGCCCCTAAAGCAGTCCGTATTGTTAGCATCGCTTTGGCTCATACCCACTGACATCTCCATTTGCTTCCACTCAGCATCGCTCGGCACGTGCCATCCTGTGGGGCAAACACCCTGAACGCCGCTCGGATTTGCATTGGAGGAGGATGAACTCCCCATCACTGCCTTCCAGTTGTACAAAAGACCGTAGGTGGACATATTGGAGGAATTGTTGTTGGGACAGTACCAGTATGCCGTAGTGGTGGAAGTGCTGTTACCGTGTAAAATAGAGGTTCCGTTAGCATACTTGGTGGTGCGCAGGTTCTCCTTCATCCAGCACTGGCTGCCAATCTGCACCGTATTGTAAGTGTTACCGTCAATATCGGTGAGGGTGGAAGTACCGCAGGTGAACGACGGAGCGGAACTAGTAGTGAAGCTTACCTCACTACCGTAAGCCGTGCCCGCGCTGTTGGTGGCGTAAGCTCGCACATAGTAAGTGGTATTCGGTGTAAGCCCTGTAACACTGCTGGTGAACGACCCCGTGCCGCTGCCGTTAGTGGTGTGGCTGCCGGAGACGGTCGGATTGTTGCTGGTACTCCAGCAAACACCACGCGCCGTAATGGTCGCCCCTCCGTCGGAGGTCACGTTACCGCCGCAGGTGGCGGTAGTGGTACTTATGGAGGTTACACTATTGGTTGTCACAGTGGGAACTGTTTGGCTGCTACTCCCTTCATCACGGACACAGCGCACTGAATAGCCGTATTCTTTACCGTTATAGCCGCGGCGCACTCCTGCGTTATTGTAGTCCAAATAGCGCTGCCACGCGTTTGTACTACTGTTCTCGGTTGCACTCCAGAAGGAGGCGTAGTTGCCGAAATTGTTGTAGTTGCCAATATAGTAGCCTGCTGGTAGAGCACTGAAGCCAGATGAATTGCGTTCTGCTGCCGAAGTGTTGCCCGCAGCATTTGCATTGCTGGAAGAAGTCCAGCCCGCGTTTCCACAAAGTCGGGCTGCGATATCGCCCCTATATCCCGTATTGTCAGCATCACTCTGACTCATTCCCACCTCCATCTCCATCTGCTTCCACTCCGCATCGCTCGGCACGTGCCAGCCTATGGGACAGATACCCTGCACGCCGCTCGGATTTGCACTGGAGGATGATGAACTCCCCATCACTGCCTTCCAGTTGTACAAGAGTCCGTAGGTGGTATTATTGGAAGCGTCATCGTTCGGATAATACCAATATGCAGTAGTGGTGGAAGTTTCAGTGCCCTGTGCAATTAGGCTGTTGTCGGCATACTTCATGGTACGCAGGTTCTCCTTCATCCAGCATTGGTTGCCGATCAATACCGTGTTGTAGGTGTTGCCATCAATGTCGATGAGGGTGGTGGAACCGGGACAGGGCTGCCCATTTTGTGCTGTTTCATCTTTTACACAACGAACCGAAAAACCGCGGCTCTTACTGTCATAAAGGCGAGTCGCTCCTGCGTTACCGTAGTACAAGCTGCGACGCCACGCATCTGTACTACTACCTTCAGTAGCACTCCAAAAGTAGGCACAGTCGCCGAAACCGTTGTAACTCCCGTAGTAGTAGCCAGCAGGAAGCGCACTGAAACCAGTGGCATTGTTGTCGCTGGGCGTGTTGCCCACAGCACAGGTGTTTGTGTTGCTGCTCCATCCCGTGGTGTCAGCCAATGCCTTGGCAATAGACGCGTTGTCGCTACCGCATACATACTGGCTCTGGCTGCTTACATAGTCGGTTAACTGTGTCCACTCCGCATCGCTCGGCACGTGCCAGCCTATGGGACAGATACCCTGCACGCCGCTCGGATTTGCACTGGAGGAGGATGAACTCCCCATCACTGCCTTCCAGTTGTACAAGAGTCCGTAGGTGGACATATTCGAGGAGTTGTTGTTAGGATAGTACCAATAGGCCGTAGTCGTGGAGGTGTTGTTGCCTTGAGAGATGGATGTGCCGTTGGCATATTTTGTGGTACGCAAGTTCTCCTTCATCCAGCACTGGTTGCCAATCTGCACCGTATTATAGGTATTACCGTCAATATCGGTGAGGGTGGAAGTACCGCAGGTGAACGACGGAGCGGAACTAGTAGTGAAGCTCACCTCACTACCGTAAGCCGTGCCCGCGCTGTTGGTGGCGTAAGCTCGCACATAGTAAGTGGTATTCGGTGTAAGCCCTGTAACACTGCTGGTGAACGACCCCGTGCCGCTGCCGTTTGTGGTGTGGCTGCCGGAGACGGTAGGATTGTGGACAGTACTCCAGCAAACACCACGAGCTGTAACAGTCGCACCTCCATCGGAGGTTACGTTGCCGCCGCAGGTAGCGGTAGCGGTGCTTATGGAGGTTACACTATTGGTTGTCACTATAGGAATTGTCGGGCTGCTGTTTCCTTCATCGTAGACGCAACGGATAGAGAAGGCTCTTTCTTTCTGTGTTATCGTAATTAATATACTTGATGATACGGCGGTGATTCCGCTATAATAAGCGCAGCAATCATCTACATCAGCGGTAGCACTCCAGAAGTCGTTTGAGTAGCCGAAAGCGGTGTAGCTGCTGCTGTTGTCTTCATAGTTGTAGTAGTAGCTACCTGCTGGCAACGCACTGAAACCCGTAGCATTGTTTCCGTCGGGTGAGTATCCTACTGAACAAAGGGAGGAGTAGTAATCATTCCAACCCGTGGAGGCGGCCAATGCCTTGGCGATAGTTCGGGTATCGGTGCTATCACATACATACGATCTTTGACTTCTTACATAGTTGATGAGTTGTATCCACTCGTCTCGGCTCGGCACGTGCCATCCTGTGGGGCAAACACCCTGAACGCCGCTCGGATTTGCACTGGAGGAGGAAGAACTCCCCATCACTGCCTTCCAGTTGTACAAAAGACCGTAGGTGGACATATTGGAGGAATTGTTGTTGGGATAGTACCAGTAGGCTGTAGTGGTGGAAGTGCTGTTACCGTGTGCAATGGAGGTTCCGTTAGCATACTTGGTGGTGCGCAGATTCTCTGCCATCCAGCACTGGCTGCCAATTTGCACTGTATTGTAGGTGTTGCCGGCGATATCAGTCACGGTTTCATAGCCTGGACAGGGTTGCGCATCGCCAACGGGAAGAGGAGGGGTGATGAAGCTCACTTCATTGCCGTATGCCGTACCCACGCTGTTGGTGGCATACGCGCGCACGTAGTAGGTGGTGTTTGGAGTGAGGCCTGTGAGAATGCCTCTAAAATTGTAAGTATTTATAGTGTCGGTGGTGTGGGGGTTGGCGATGGTGGGATTGCCTGTGGTGTTCCAGCACACTCCGCCGACGGTGACGACCGCACCACCATCAGAGGTTACGTTGCCGCTACCTCGAGCGTAGGTAGAGCCCAAAACCAAGACAGCATTCGTGGTAACGGTGGGAAGTTGTTCTGTGTATAACTCGCCTGCACCGAGGACACAACGCACCGACATAGCGTAGGCATATATATCATGGTTCAGAGATATTACTGCACCCTCTTCATTGATATACCGGTTATACCCGCCACTGCTCCAAAAGCCAGTTTCATTTCGGAAAGCGTAGTAGCCGTCAATGCTGTTGCGTTGGGCGTAGTAGCCCGCAGGCAACGCCCCGAAGCCTGTGGCGTTATTGGTCGATAAGTCGCTACACACGCTACAGTTGTAATAAGAACAAGTGTTCCAACCAGTGGTGGCAGCCAAAGCCTTGGCGATATAATGATTGTAGCTACCGCACACATACTGGCTTTGGCTGCTCACATAGTCGGTCAGTTGTGTCCACTCTGCATGGCTCGGCACATGCCACCCCGTAGGACAGATGCCCTGCACGCCACTGGGATTAGCACTGCTGTAAGGAGCACGGTGCATCACCGCCGTCCAGTTGTACAGCAGACCATAGGTGAGCTTGTTGCCAGCATCGTCGTTGGGATAGTACCAGTAAGGAGTATCTGAGGAAGGGCTATTTCCTTGCGCGACATAGGTATTGTCTGCATACTTGGTGGTACGCAGATTCTCCGCCATCCAGCACTGTTGCCCAATTTGCACAGTGTTGTAGGTGTTGCCATCTATATCGGTTACGGTCTCGTGTCCACGACAAGGTTGCGCATCACCAGCAGGTAGGGTGGTGAAACTTACCTCCTCTCCATACGCCGTTCCTACACTGTTGGTGGCGTAGGCTCTTACATAGTAGGTGGTATTTGGAGTAAGGTTCGTAAGATTGCTAGTGAAACTACCCGTTCCGCTGCCATTGGTAGTATGGTTGCCGCTAGTGGTAGGATTGTGGTTATTACTCCAGCATACGCCACGGTCGATTACTATTGCATCTCCATCAGAGGTTACAATTCCTCCAACCGTGGCAGAGTTGTCGCTGATATTTGTCACAGGATTTGTGGTAACCGTCGGAATGGTATGCTGTACTGCTGCAAACACCATTGCAAACGTTTGCGATGTACCCTGTGACTGCGTGATGCGTTGACTTTCCATCTCCGAATCGTTGATGGTGGCATATCCCACATATTCCATTTGGTCGCCGAAGGTGAACGGATTGTTGGTGGTGGATTTCAGCACATACGTGATGGTTTGCACCATCCCAAGGTAATCGATGCCATTGGCATTTCCACCATCATGGCACACCATTTTGATGGACGACGTCTTCCCGTTTTGGCGGGCGGTCATCACGTAGGTGCCGGCGGTGGACAGGGATACGCGGAATTGGTGAGTTCCAATTTCCGGATGCACGCGGTGCGTCCCCACGGTTTTGCCATTCCCATCCGCAATTTCCAATGTCACCGCACCTGCGTCCGCCACCGTCAGGTTCACGTCGGTGGTACCGGTGAATGGGTTCGGGTTGTTTTGCGACAGGGCGAAACCGCCGTTGGCAACAGATTCATCAATGCCGGTTCCATTTTGCATGGTCAGCGTGGTGTCGGGCCAATAGATAGTCTCCTGCCAGCTTTTGGTCAGGTTGGTGATGGACATGCGGTTGAGCTGCACATAATGATCGACTGCATCCCGTCCCGTGAAGGTGAGGGTGACGGTCTGCGCGAATGCCACAACGCCCATCAAGGCAACGGAAATAAAGCATAGAATCTTTTTCATAATCTTTCTTTTTTATGTTTGTAATAATCGTTCTTTCAATCGGTTATTAGCCGTCTCCGCTTTTCATTACAAACACAAAAAAATCGTGAACTTAATTTATTGGTAACTGAGGTTCTGCAATACCTGTATCATCCAAATAAAGAAAGCCCACGATTACTCGTGAGCATTCTCAACTTCCTTTTTGGATGATACTAATGAAATTTTGCAGATTTCAGTTACCCAAAAGAAAAGCGAAAACGCTTTATATATATGTCGTTAATAAAGATGTTGTTCTATTCTATAGGCGGTGTTTTTGGTGAAACGATAGGGTAAAATTATTGGGGTGTTAGTCCTTTTCGGACAAATATTGTTCAATTTGAGCTTTGAGAAGAGGGATGTCTACATCTATAACATTCCAGAGACCTTCTTCATCTATTTGATAATAGTCATGTACCAATACATGTCGCATTCCAATCACACCGCGCCAATTGGTGTCAGGATGCGCCGAGATAAACTCCTTGGACAATTTGTTTGACGCTTCCCCAATGACTTGCACATTCCAAGTCAGGGCATGACGTAAAATTTTATCTGAAACAATATCTTCAAAACCCTTGTCATTAATGTACTCTTCAATGGTAAGGATCGCGTTTCGGATATGTTCCAATCGTGCTTTATCGTTAAGCGGGCTTCTCATAGATTAACTTTTTATCATGGTTTGCAGTTGCCATCGCAAAAGGAAGCAATGTGCCTTCTTTGACCAAATCAACCTTTTTCTTCAACAAATCCTCCAAATCCAGCATCATCGTTGCGTGACCAATAAGAGAAACACGGGCTTTTCGGTCAAACACCACCAGTATGTCCACGTCGCTGTCCTCGGTCTCCTCACCACGGGCGTACGAACCGAACAGCCACGCCTTCAGCACGGGCTGGGTTTTGAAATAGTCCTGAATGGTCTTGATCATTGCGGCATCCATAAACCAATGTTTTTAGGCCGCAAATATACAAATTAATTAAAAACGACTAACGGGAAATGGAAAAGTTTTTCGGCCGGATGCGGGGATATGGGAATGCGAACTGTAACACAAAACAACCCCGCCCCCATCTTGCGATGAGGGCGGGGTTCCTTTTCTTTGTGGAGACGTGCCATGGCGCGTCTCTACGGATGATGGGTCACGGAATTACTCCATGTTGCGGTATTCGTCAACAATACCCTTGACTTTGTCGGGGGTGAGACGGCCATAGACCTTGTCGCCTACCATGGCAACAGGTGCCAGACCGCAAGCACCCACGCAACGCAAGCAGGTGAGGGAGAACAAACCATCGGGAGTGGTCTGACCCACCTCGAGGTTGAGTTCCTTCTTGAAGGCGTCGAGAACCTTCTCAGCACCACGCACATAGCAGGCAGTGCCCAAGCATACGCTGATCGGGTACTTGCCCTTCGGGGTCATGGTGAAGAATGAATAGAAGGAAACAACGCCATAAACCTTAGCGGTCGGGATGTGCAACTGCTCTGCAATCAACTCCTGAGCTTCTGCCGGAAGGTATCCGAGGAAGTCCTGAGTCTGATGCAATACGTTGATCAATTCGACAGGATCATTGTTGAAGTTCTTGCAGATGGCAATGATTTTATCACTGACATCTTTTCTCATTTTGATAATTATCTTATCCATTGTTCTTGATTTTTTTGATTAATAATTATTTTTCCACATCAACAACAACCGTAGTCTGTTTGTCGAAATAATTGGTGTGGAGCAATTCGTGAGACTTATGTCCGCAAGGTTCGCCCAAGAACTCTTTGTAGATAGCCTGAATGGACGGGTTTTCGTGAGACTTACGGATGGGCATTTCCCTATCAGCTCTGTAGATAGCTTCCCAACGAGCCTTGATAATCTCTTGATTGCCATGGTGCAACGGTTGACCACCGCCGTCGATGCAACCGCCAGGGCAAGCCATAATTTCGATGGCGTGGAAGTGGCTTCTACCTGCCTTGATGTCCTCTAACAGTTTGCGGGCGTTGTGCAGACCGTGAGCGATACCGATGTTGAGCTTCAAGCCATCAACGTCGATGGTAGCGCTACGCACGCCTTCCAAACCACGGAGTTCCTCGAAGTCGATCTTCGGAAGAGGTTTCTTGGTAATGACTTCGTAAGCAGTACGAACGGCTGCTTCGATCACACCGCCAGTGGTACCGAAGATGACACCAGCACCGGTGGATTCGCCGAGTGGGCTATCGAATTTTTCTTCTGGAAGTGAGTTGAAATCAATGTTAGCCATCTTAATCAAGCGGGCAAGTTCTCTGGTGGAGATTGAATAATCAACATCGGGATTGCCGTTAACCTTGAATTCATCGCGGCCGCATTCATACTTCTTAGCCAAGCAAGGCATCACAGAAACGCAGACCATATCTTCGCGTTTCACACCGATCTTCTCAGCGAAGTAGCTCTTTGCAATGGCGCCGAACATTTGTTGCGGTGATTTTGCGGTGGACGGAAGGTCTTCCATATCCGGGAATTGATGTTCGAAGAAGTTGACCCAAGCCGGGCAGCAGGAGGTCAGAATCGGGAGATGGACGCTCTTGTCGCCAGCCAAGAATTTGGTCAGACGACCGATCAACTCAGTGCCTTCCTCCATAATGGTCAAGTCGGCGCTCCAATCGGTATCGAATACATAGTCGAAACCGAGGGCCTTGAGGGCGGCAGTGAGTTTACCTGTAACGATGCTACCAGGTTTCATGCCGAATTCTTCGCCGAGAGCTACGCGGACTGCCGGAGCAACTTGTACGACGGTAGTTTTCTTTTCGTCGGTGATAGCGCGGATTACCTTGCTGGTGTGGTCCACTTCGGTGAGGGCGCCAACCGGGCAAACTGCAACGCACTGACCGCAGAAAGTACACGGTGACAATTCGAGGTGCTGGTTGAAAGCGGTGGAGATGACTGCAGGGAAGCCACGTTCGATGGCTGACAAAGCGCCAACGGTTTGCATTTGGTTGCACATGGTTTCGCAACGACGGCACATCACGCACTTGTTCATATCACGGATGATGGAAGGAGAAACTTCCAGTTGATAAGTGGATTGCGCGTGTTCTTCACCGTTATAGGGGTTTTCGCGAACACCCAAACGGATAGCCAGTTTCTGCAATTCGCAGTTGCCGTTCTTGGCGCATTGCAAGCAATCGTTCGGGTGGTCGCTGAGGATCAGTTCCAGAACGGTTCTACGGGCATTGATGACGCGCATGGAGTTGGTGCGGACAATCATGTCGGGCATGCATTCCGTAACGCATGCGGGAGCAAGGTTTCTACGGCCTACCACTTCAACAACGCAAATACGGCACGCACCCGGTTTGTTGTGAATCCCAAGGTTGTCAACCTCAAAGTGACAGAGCGTCGGGATGTTGATACCAATGCTCTGGGCGGCCTTAAGAATGGTGGTACCTCTCGGCACTTCTACTTCTCTATTATCTATGGTTAATTTTACTGTATCCATTATTATCAATGTTTTTATTATTTAATACTAATTGCGTTGAACTTACATTTTTCGTAGCACGTACCGCACTTGATGCAGGCTTCCTGATTGATTTCGTGAGGTTGTTTAACCGTGCCGTGGATGGCGCCAACCGGACATGCACGTGCGCAAGCTGTACAACCCTTGCACTTTTCAGGATCGATGACGTACTGTTTCAAAGCTCTGCACTGGCCGGCAGGACATTTCTTGTCAACTACGTGAGCTACGTACTCATCCCAGAAGTTGTCCATCGTGGACAATACCGGGTTCGGAGAAGTTTGTCCCAAACCGCAAAGAGCAGTGTCTTTGATGACTTTTGCAAGATTCTTGAGGCGTTCCAAATCTTCCATTGTGCCATTGCCTTTGGTGATCTTGTCGAGAATTTCAGACATTCTCTTGTTACCGATACGGCAAGGCGAACATTTACCGCAGGATTCTTCCACGATAAAATCGAGGTAGAATTTGGCAACGGAAACCATACAGCTGGTTTCATCCATGACGATCATACCTCCGGAACCCATCATGGAACCTGCAGCAATCAGGTTGTCATAGTCAATAGGCGTGTCGAGGAATTTCTCGGTCAAGCAGCCGCCGGAGGGACCGCCGGTTTGAACGGCCTTGAATTTCTTGCCATTCTTGATGCCACCGCCGATTTCATAGATGACTTCGCGAAGGGTGGTGCCCATCGGAACTTCGATCAAACCTACGTTGTTGATTTGGCCGGCGAGTGCAAAAACCTTCGTGCCTTTGGATTTTTCAGTACCAATGGAGGAGAACCATTCCCAACCCTTGTTGATGATGACGGGAACATTGGCGAAAGTCTCAACGTTGTTTACGTTGGAGGGTTTCTTGAGGTAGCCTTCCACAGCCGGGAACGGCGGTTTGAAAGTGGGTTCGCCGCGTTGTCCTTCCATGGAGTGGATCAGGGCGGTTTCCTCGCCGCAAACGAATGCGCCGGCGCCGTATCTCAGTTCGATGTCGAAGGAGAAGTCGGTACCGAAGATGTTGTTGCCGAGCAAACCATATTCACGGGCTTGGTCGATAGCGATTCTCAAGCGGTGAATGGCAAGCGGATATTCAGCGCGGATGTAAACCAGACCTTTGCTGGCACCGATGCAGAAACCGCCGATAGCCATAGCTTCGATAACGGTGTGCGGGTCGCCTTCCAAGATGGAACGATCCATAAATGCGCCCGGGTCGCCTTCATCGGCGTTGCAAATCATATACTTCTGGTCGGCTGCGTTTTTGCGGCAGAGTTCCCATTTCAAACCAGTGGGGAAGCCTGCGCCACCGCGGCCTCTCAGGCCCGCTTTCTTCAGCACTTCGATGGTGCCTTGGGGGTCGTTTTGCTCCAGCACGCTGGCAAGGGCTTTGTAGCCGTCGCGGGCGATGTATTCCTCGATGTTTTCAGGATCGATGAAACCGCAGTTGCGCAAGGCAATACGGAGCTGTTTTTTGTAGAAGCCCATGTGTTTGGAGTCGGATTTGTGCTCCTGAGACTTGGGATCAAGATAGAGCAGGCGTTGCACTTTTCTACCTTTGATGATGTGTTCTTGGACGATTTCGTTGCAGTCCTCCGGGGTCACCTGTGTGTAGAAGGTGTTGTCGGGGAGCATTTTCACGATGGGGCCCTTTTCGCAGAAGCCGAAGCAACCGGTACCTACGACTTGAACATCATTCTGTAAATTCTTTTCTACAATGATTTTCTCAAAATTCTCTTTAATTTGTGCGCTCTGAGAAGCATGGCAACCAGTACCGCCGCAAATTAAAATGTGGTATTTATAATTTGCCATTCTGATTTTGTTTTAAATGATTATTTATCGATTTTTTCGTAGTTAACCGGGATAATGCCTTCTATCAGCTCATTGCCGGCGATGTATTTTTCAACCAACTCAGTGGCTTTGGCAGGAGTGATGTGGCCGAATACAACAGGCTCTTGACCCGGTTTCTTCACCTCAACGGTCGGTTCGGCATAACAGTAGCCCATACAGCCGGTTTGCGTAACGACAACGGGGAGTTTGCGAGTGTTGCACTCGTTGATGATCGTTTCCATCACCTGTTTCGCGCCGGAAGCGATTCCGCAAGTTGCCATGGCGACCTTGACTTGGATCATGTTGTCAACATTGTCACCCATTTCACGCAACTTTAAGTTGGATTGAAGCTGTTCTCTTTTCGCCTTCAAATCCGCTAATGATTTGATTTTTTCCATAGTTACCTTTGATTTTTGTTTATAATTTATATGGTAAATTTGATATTCCAAAACCGCGGCAAAGTTAAGAAATAAAATGATATAAAAAGGGGATGGTTGAAAAAAAAATCCCCTCTTTGGGGGAGGGGAATACCATGGGTGATTTTTGCTAAAAGTGGGGGGCGGATTTTAACATCAGACGATTTCTGACCACGTACCCCTTAGTCCAAAACGGTAATGATGGAATTCATGTGTATGCTATAGGCAAACTTACATTTGTAGGCCGTGCTATACACATAAAATATATCAAGGTCTTTGGGACGATAAAGCAGGAAATTGCAGATGTCGGTCGCCGTAATGAATGGATTGTCTTTGGTGTGCGAATGCATCACGGTCTCGACCTTGCCGCCTTTCTCTGTTTTGGTACGGGTGGCTATCAGCGAATGATGGTATTTCCTGAATGCTATCGGGTTCAATTCTTTATCGAAATCAATAGAATAGTCGTTTCCAAAAGGAATGACATCCTCTAAAACGGTGCCTTGCATGAAATAAAGCCGCGTAATTGTATCGTTGATACGGATAATGTCAATGTTGGGTTGCCCGAACGACTGGGGAGCAAACAGCAGGCTATCCCCATATCTTTCAACGGCTCCATCGATGATTTTCACACGTTTATCAAATTCCCCTAATTCGGTTGGCGTGAGAGGTCGCACAGAATCCATCACAATTCCCTTTCCCTCACTTGTAATGATTTGATATTCCAAAAGACTATTCTCTTTTTTCTTGTCCATAAAGATGACCGACCATGTCGTATCGTTAGGCTGCCACGAAAGGGTGCCTCCCAGATCTTCAACCTGATATTTCGCCAATGCCAGATCCGACGCAATCCAGTTTGCCTGCTCTGAGTAGTAAAGTTGCCAAGCCTCATAAATAACACTGTCCAAAGTGGCGAAGAACTCGGGAGGCATCTTGTCAGCTCTAAAAGGCCCCGCGTTTTTGCGGTTTACGACACATGAACTGAGTACAATGGTGAAGATGCCGATGGTGACGATGAGTATTAATTTTTTCACAACAAAGAAGATAATAAATAACAACGATGCAAAAATACACATAAATTTTTCATTTACAACCCAATGAACTCCAACAAAACAAGTTATGCGTTCATTAATCATTAACCAATAACCCATAACCATTATTTTCCTTATTTTTGCCGTCCAAAAAACACCAAGGATGAAGCAACCTCTATTTTTTATTATTTTACTGATTTCAAGCACATTAACCATGAATGCACAAAATGTTGAAAAGCCGGTGAACAACCCTTTGGTGGAACCATGGGACACTCCGTACCAGACGCCGCCGTTCGAACAAATCAACGAGGAGCACTACCTTCCCGCCTTCCGATACGCCCTCGCGCAAGGGAAGCAGGAGATTTACCGCATCAAGGCGGCGAAAGCACTGCCCACCTTCGAGAACACCATCGCAGCCCTCGACCGCAGCGGGCAACTGCTCTCCAACATCTCGGGCGTTTTCTTCAACCTGCTGGAGGCCAATACCTCCCCCAAAATGCAGGAGATCGCCCAGGCCATCAGTCCCGCGCTGACCGCCTACTCCAACGACATCCACCTCGATCCGGCACTCTTCGCGCGTGTCAAGGCCGTACATGACAACCCCGGCGACCTCACCAAAGAACAGCAGATGCTGCTCGACGAGACCTACAAGGCGTTCGTCCGCTCCGGCGCCAACCTCTCGGACTCCGACAAGGAGAAATTCCGCGAATACAGCATGCGCCTCTCCACCCTCTCGCTCACCTTCGGCGAAAACGTATTGAACGCCGTCAATGCCTACTCCCGCAACATCACCGACAAGTCCATGCTGGCCGGCATCCCCGAGTCCGCCCTCACCATCGCCCAAGCAAAAGCCGAAGCCAAAGGTCTGAAAGGCTGGATGTTCGACCTCTCCATGCCCTCCTACCTCGCCATCCTGACCTACGCCGACAACCGCGAGCTGCGCAAGGACTTCTACATGCACTACAATACGCGCGCCTACAACGACCAGTTTGACAATCAGAATGTTGTGAAAGAGATCGTCACACTGCGCGACTCGTTGGCCAAGCTGCTCGGCTATGAGAATTACGCGGCTTACGTGCTTGAAGACCACATGGCGGAGAACGCAAAGAACGTCTATAACCTTGAAAACAAACTGCTGAAAGCCGCCTATCCCGTCGCGAAAAAAGAGATGCAGGATTTGCAGGATTTCGCCGCCAGCCTCGGCTTCGACGAGCCCATCCGACGCTGGGATTTCGCCTATTATTCAGAAAAATACAAGACCTCACTGTTCAATGTGAACGACGAAATGCTGAAACCCTACTTCCAATTGGAGAACGTCATCGACGGCGTGTTCGGGCTGGCCGGCGACCTATTCGGACTGTGTTTCGTTCCCAACGAAAAGATACAGGTCTATCACCCCGACGTGAAGGTTTACGAGGTTTATCGCGGTGAGCGGTTCATGGCGGTGCTTTACTTGGATTTCCACCCCCGCGACAGCAAGCGCGGAGGGGCTTGGATGACCAACTTCCGCGAGCAGTATGTGGATAGGAACGGTAACGATGTACGCCCGCTGGTTTCATTGGTGATGAACTTCACCCCCTCCACCGCGGGCCACCCATCGCTGTTGACATTC
This sequence comes from Bacteroidales bacterium, assembly GCA_017506175.1. Lineage (GTDB taxonomy): Bacteria > Bacteroidota > Bacteroidia > Bacteroidales > WCHB1-69 > UBA1756. The sequence goes on from JAFVNW010000025.1 coordinate 18,863, forward strand.
AACGAGTTGCGCACTTTCATGCACGAGTTCGGACATTCTCTGCACTCTATGCTCACGCAGGCACACTACCAATCGCTCTCCGGCACCAACGTCGCCCGCGACTTCGTGGAACTGCCCTCCCAACTTTTAGAGAACTGGTCGGTGGAGAAGGAGTTCCTCAACAAGTTCGCCTTCCACTACCAGACCCACGAGGTGATTCCCGACACGCTGGTGCAGAAAATCAAGGACTTTGAGAACTTCCACGCTGCTTACGCTTGCTGCCGCCAACTCACCTTCGGGCTGTTAGACATGATGTGGCACACCGCCGACCCTTCCAAAATCAAAGACGTGCTGAAATGCGAGCGCGCCGCCATCAAGAAGACGGAATTGCTGCCTACGGTGGACGGGACCTGCATCAGCACCGCGTTCTCACACATCTTCGCAGGCGGGTACGCGGCCGGCTACTACGGCTACAAGTGGGCAGAGGTGCTCGATGCCGACGCCTACTCACTTTTCCAAGAAAAGGGCATTTACAACAAGGAAGTCGCTGACTCGTACGTCGAAAACATCCTGTCGAAGGGCGGCACCGAGAAGGCGATGGACCTGTTTGTCAGATTCCGCGGCCGTGAACCCAAAATCAACGCGCTGCTCAAACGCTCAGGGCTGAAATAGGCGACTGATGAATGCACCATTATCAGAAGAATCAAAATGAAAAATGAATAAAACTATGAAAAGAACATTATTGACTATTACAGCAATGGCAGCAGCAACCATTTTTTTTGCCGGCTGCAAGAGTCCGGAATACAAAGCTGCGGAACAATCCATTGGGGCGATAAAGGATTCCATTGAAGCAGCGAAGAGCTGCAACGACCTGAACGACAAACTGAACTCGTCTTTCCATGCGGCCACCGAAAAGTACAACGCAGTGAAGGACTCTACCGAGCGGGCCAAACTGGACAAGCGGTTGGAAGGTGTGGATTTAGTGCTGGCTAAAAAGATGACGGAGTTCAACTGTGCCTCTCTTAAATAGGGAAGCGAAAGACAAAAAAAAAGCGGCTCGCCAAAACAAGCCGCTTTTTTTGATTTTCATTCCGGATTAGGCATCCAAGCTGATAGCTTCCTGCGGGCAAGCTGCTGCGCAAGCACCACATTCGATGCATTTGTCGGGATCGATTTGATAAATGCTGCCTTCGGAAATTGCTTCTACCGGGCATTCTCCTGCGCAAGTTCCGCAAGCCACACATGAATCAGAAATTTTGTAAGCCATAATTGTTTTGTTTTAATAGGTTATTATTATGCTGCAAAATTACAACATTTCCACTAACAAAAATCAAAAGAGGGTAATTATTTTTAGGTATGAATCAAAAGCCCTTTGACAATTGATTTTGAATAAGTTAGAAAAAAAACGGCAACAATCGCCGAAAAAATTTCCGGTACACATCCCCAATATTAGGGATGGGAAATGGAAGAAAATGGAAAACACGAACGACATTAGACTGCCCAGCCGACATGTATGGAACATCGTTTTAGCGGATGAAACAGCAACAAACTTCCAAAAAACCAGCTCATCTTCAAGACCAAACAGGGACATACGCCTCGACTCACAACTACAATTACCAAACAATCAAATAGTTACGTAAGATTAAAAAAAATATTCAAAAAATTAAAAATGTGTTCCACAATTCAAAATTGTTGTATATTTGCAGTCCCAAAATGATGGCCTCGTAGCTCAATTGAATAGAGCATTTGACTACGGATCAAAAGGTTGCAGGTTTGAATCCCGCCGGGGTCACAATTTTTATTCACAATAATATATAACTATGGCAACAAGAATCAGATTACAACGGCAAGGTAAGAAGAACCAACCTTTTTACCACATTGTAGTTACGGATGGTCGTGCACCACGGAATGGAAGTTATATTGAAAGACTTGGAACTTACAACCCGCTGACCAATCCGGCAGAAGTAAAAATCAATTTTGACCGCGCTTTGTATTGGGTTGAAGTAGGCGCTTCTCCGTCGGACACTGCCCGCGCACTTCTCAGACACGAAGGCGTTTACTTGATGAAACACCTCCGTGGAGGTATCGCCAAGGGTGCCCTCACTGAAAACGATGCCCAACGCAAATTCGATGCTTGGAAACAAGAAAGAGAATCCAAGTTGAACAACATCAAACGCGAAGCCGCCGATGCAGAACGCAAAGTCATCAAGTCTCGCCTTGAAGCCGAGACCAAAGTGAAGGAAGCTATCGCAGCCAAGGTCGCCGCTAAATTGCAAGCAGCAGCCGAAGCTCAGGCAGCCAAGGAAGCCGAAGCTGCCGAACAAGCCGCAGCCGAAGCAGCAGCAGCCGAACAAGCTGAAGGCGAAGAAGCCCCCGCAGCCGAAGCAACCGAAACTCCCGCTGAATAATTTTTCCACTACAATAAAAAAAAGACCGCTCGAAAGAACGGTCTTTTTTTATACGCTCATACCACTAAATGTGGATTGCAATCTGCGAAAAGTGAATAGCGTAAGCCATACCAATCCCCCACGTCAATTCACAGTGCAAACATTTCCAATCACTCATCTGCAAAGAGATAATGTATTGCTATAAATATTTCTTGACGGAGAATGCTTGCGTTTCTCTTAAAATCGTATATTTGCGAGCAATTTATACTCGCCAATGAAGCATCTCCACACCTTTCTACTATTATTATTAATCATTATAAATCAATCGGTTGCGCAAGATTTCAGCCAGATTTCGCTCACCGATATGATTTACGATGACGGCATCCACAGCGTCGAACTTTATCGCTCTGGGTATCCGTTCAGCTTTCCCGTCATCACCCTTAACAGCAGCGAAAAGTTGGTGCTGGCTTTCGACAACCTGTCTGACGACTCCCCCTACTACAAATACACGTTCATCCACTGCACGCACGACTGGCAGCCCGACGGGATGAACCAGATTGAGTACCTCGATGGTTTCATGGAGGACGAGCTCACCGAATACGGCTACTCCTTCAACACCATCACCCCCTACACCCACTATTCGTTGTCTTTTCCCAGCGATATGATGCGCATTACCAAATCGGGCAACTACATACTGTTCGTCTATGACGATACGCAGGACAATCCGGTGCTCACCCGACGCTTCGTGGTGCAGGAACCGGTGGTCGCCGACATAGCCGCCACCGTCAAACAGGCCTCCGACGTGACCTACATGTATCAAAGGCAGGAAGTTGATTTTATCGCTTACACAGGTGCGTACTCTATCCGCAACCCCGCCCAGTATTTGCATGCCACCATCCTCCAAAACGGAAGGTGGGACAAGGCCATCATGGGGCTACGCTACCGCTCTGGAAAGCCAGGCGAGTACAATTTCGACTACGATGACAACAGCAACGCCTTCGACGGTGGCTCCGAATTCCGCACCTTTGACACGAAAAGCCTGAAATACAACGGCACACGCATCGTCTCCGTCGGCTATCAAAACAAAGAGAACAGAGCCTACGTGCTCGAAGATCTCGCAAGACCTTTCGGCCCATACGTTTCCGGCAACACCGCCAACGGCAAGTGCTATTATAAAACCGAGGACTTCGAGGGGGAAAACCGCGAGGAGTACGTGAAGACCTATTTCACCCTCCGCACTGAATACTCGATGGAGGGCGGCAAGGCCTACGTGTTCGGCGAACTCACCGACTGGCGCATCCTTCCGGAAGCGCAACTACATTACAACCAACAGATTGACTCGTGGGAAACGAGCCTCTTCCTCAAGCAGGGATTCTACAATTACCAATATGTATGGGTGCCCAACAAGAAAAAAGATGTAATTGACGAAACCTACATTGAAGGGAATCACTGGGAGACCAACAACGAGTACATCATCTTCCTCTATTTGCAGGAAGAAGGCACCTCGTATGACAGGCTGATTGGATTTAAAACATTGAAAATGAGCGATTAACAAAAAAGAATAAGATGAGAAAGTTCAATGCTTTTGTACTTAAACTTATAGGCATCAAAACCGACACGATTAATATGCCACCGGAGTTGAAGAAATGCGTGCTATTGTTTGCGCCGCACACCTCCTACATAGATTTCGTGATCGGGGCGATGTGCATCAACTACATGGGCTTCAAAGCGACGCTCCTGATCAAGAAAGAGGCGTTTTTCTGGCCGCTCGGCCCGATTTTGCGTAAAGTCGGAGGCATGCCCATCGACCGCAAACATGCGGCACGCTTCCCGCAATACGCCGCCAAATACATCAAAGAGCAGGATGAGGTTGCTTTCCTGATTGCTCCGGAAGGGACCCGCAAACTCACCAAGGTCTGGAAAAAAGGGTTCTACCACATCGCGCTGGAAGCCGGCGTGCCCATCGTGCTCGGCTACCTCGACTTCAGAGCCAAACGCGGCGGAGTGCTCCCAGCATTCTATCCTACAGGCGATTACGAAAGCGATTTGAAGAAAATCGAAAAGAACTATTACGGGATGCGCGGCTACAACAAAGGGCAGTTCAACCTTGAAGACAAACCCTATGCTTGGCCCGAATGGCAGGAGGAAAAAGAAATTAAAGAAACGCCTGCGAGACTCAAAATTTGACCTTGAAAAAAAGAAGTACAGTCGCAGTTTTTTACGAGCTGCCCAATAAACAACTATGAAAAAATTATTTATAGAGACCTACGGATGCCAGATGAATGTAGCTGATAGTGAGGTGGTTGCATCCATTTTATCCTCTGAATACCAATTAACGGAAAACGAATCCGAGGCGGATCTGATACTCATCAACACCTGTTCGGTGCGCGACAATGCAGAGCAGCGAATCCGCGCCCGCCTGCGCGAATTGGGCAGCCTGAAGAAAAAAAGAGCCGGATTGATGGTCGGACTGCTGGGCTGCATGGCGGAACGCATCAAGAACCAGCTTCTGGAAGAGGAGCCGACGTTGGACTTCATCGCCGGTCCCGATGCCTACCGCTCGCTGCCCGCGTTGATTGAAAAAGCCGCGGCGGGAAAATCGGCCTACAACGTAATACTTTCTACTACAGAAACTTACGATGATATTACACCTGTTCGCTACGACACCAACGGCGTATCGGCCTTCATCTCCATCATGCGGGGCTGCAACAACTTCTGCTCCTACTGCGTGGTACCCTACACCCGAGGCCGCGAACGAAGCCGTTCGCCCCAAACCATCCTTGCCGAAGCCCGCCAACTCCTCGACGAAGGTTACAAAGAGGTAACGCTATTAGGTCAGAATGTAAACTCCTATTGTTTCGAAGAAAACGGGAAAACCACCACTTTCGCCCAGTTGATGGAAATGACGGCGCAACTCTCCCCCACTCTGCGCGTGCGCTTCGCCACCTCACACCCCAAGGACATTTCCGATGAGCTGATTAAGGTGATTGCCCAATACCCGAACGTCTGCAAATACATCCACCTTCCCGTGCAGGCTGGCAGCACCTCCATGCTGAAACGGATGAAACGCGTCTATACCCGTGAGCAGTACTTGGAACGGATTGCCACTATCAAGCGACTCGTGCCCGATTGCGCCATCGCCACCGACATCATCGCGGGGTTCTGCGGTGAAACGGAGGAGGAGCATCAGGCGACGCTTTCGCTGATGAGAGAGGTGGGCTACTCCTACGCTTACATGTTCAAATATTCAGTGCGCGACAACACCTTTGCCGCCAGAAATTACACGGACGACGTTCCAGAAACACTGAAAATCAAACGATTAGAAGAAATCATCGCCTTACAGCAGGAATTGTCACTCCAACACAACCAACGCGATGTAGGCAAGACATTCGAAGTTCTGGTAGAAGGCACCTCCAAACGCTCCGCCGACCAACTATTCGGGCGCACATCCCAAAACAAAGTGGTCGTTTTTCCCAAAGGGAATCATCAGAAAGGCGACTATGTGAACGTGACAATCACATCGTGCACCGCCGCTACCTTAATAGCCAACAGCTATAGCTGAAAGCCGATCGCTGACATCACCTCACTCGCAATTTTCTGCCGATGGAAAGGATTGTGGTGGAACGAATGCGGTTGAGTTTGCACAGTCGTTCTACGCTGGTATGGTACTTTTTGGCAATTTTTCCAAGTGTATCACCTTGTTTTACAGTATGATAAGTGGCTTTCGTCTTATTAGACGATTGGGATGCGACACTTGAATTCGAGGCCTGCCCATAATGAGAGTTGATGTCTAGGTAACTTCTTTTGACCGTAAGACTGTCAGCGCGGAGCTTGCCGGTGGAGAAGTCAATGACGCGTTCGGGGTCAAAGGCTTTGCCCATGTAGCGGGTTTCGAAGTGGAGATGCGGGCCGGTGCTTCGACCGGTACTGCCGCCCAAGCCGATGGACTCGCCGGCGCGGACGATTTCCCCCACTTTAACTAAAATTTTGGAGAGATGGGCGTAATAGGTTTCCAATCCGTTGGGATGACGGACGATGACCAGATTGCCGTAGCCGCCAGTATTTTCAGAACCTTCCGCTATGCGAACGATCCCATCGAATGCGACTTTCACAGGGGTGCCTGTGGAGAGCGGGATATCCACTCCTCGGTGAGGGCGATTGTGGCGCATTCCATAACGGGAAGAAAGTGCGCCGGCAATTGGGAGAACGTAGTGATGGGTATCATCCACCAATTTCAACCCCACGCTTTCGGGCAGCGTGGCAATCGGAACATCCTTGTAGGCGTGGATGGTCTCGGTGTCCCAATGGTCGGAAAGGCTTTCGCCATCAATTTCCGGTTTGGGCAAGTACCAATACTCCCACGTATGATCTTCATAAATGATAACTTTGGTGAATTTATCTCGTGTTTTAAGCGTATCAACAGCTGTCGGCTGAATTTGCGCGAAAGCAGTAATGATGGGGATCAGACAAAGCAAAAAAAGCACAGATCTCTTCATATATCAGTATCTTCAAGTTTTACAAGAAATTTTAACGTTGGATTTGGGTGATTATTGCCAATTTCAGGCATATTTACAGAGAAAATGGGAATCAACCCACAATTTCCACCACCGTCAGGACCTTCCCCTCCACCTTGAATTTCACCTCATATTTCGAAAAACGAAATCCATAGATCCGGTCAGGCTGATGCTGGTAGGCAGGGCGCGGGTCTTGCGCCAAAACCTCCCGCAAAGTATGACATTCTTCGTCAGACAACATTCTTCCAACATTCTCAGGCACAACAACATCCAGCGTGTAGTCGCCAGAAGCGGCCACAAAGCCATCCACCGCTTCAGGATGGCAGTCGGTGGTGGTCAGGTAGGGTTTGATGTCATAGATGGGCGTGCCGTCGAGCAAGTCGGCACCTGAGATATGCAACACGGGCGCACCATTCGCAGACATCTCCACGGAGTCGAGTTTGACGGAAGAGAGTCCCAAATTGTTGGGACGGAATGGCGAACGGGTGGCGAACACGCCCATACGGGTGTTGCCGCCCAAGCGCGGCGGGCGCACCGTCGGCGACCAGCCTTCACGAACCGCCTCCGAGAAGCCCCAAATCAGCCAGATATGGGAGAAGTCCTGCAAGCCGCGCACCGCTTCCTGCACTGCAAAGTCAGGTTCAAAAACAATCGTCGCCTTCAACGAAGGCACCAAACCACTCTGCCTCGGGATGCCGAACTTCGTCGGGAAGTCGCTGCGGATGTGTGCAATCGGCGTGATGGAGAAAGAACCTACCTGACTCATTCTGCACCCCAATGCACCAATTTGTCCTTATCCAAAATAAAAACGTGCCCTAATACACCAAGGGAAAGCGGCTTCTTCCCGTCTTTCGTATTGATGGTTCCGACACTGCAGACGAAATAATCACCCGCTGTTTTCAATGCGAAAGCAGCGGGATCCTTGTTTTGGCTCGGTTTTATTTTCTCTTCAAAATGCGCAAAAACGCTTGATATATTAATTGTGTGTATTATAATATTCTCATATATGCGCTAAACACGCACAAATCCAATCAGAGAAAGTATGAGGTTATCAAAATGAAAAAAGTAATTGCGCTGCTTTTGGCAGCAGTTATGAGTTTATCGCTTGTTGCTTGTGGCGGAAGTGAAACCTCCGAAAAAAATAGTGATACATCTGTAGAGACAGAAGCTAAAACCGCAACAGTGGAAACCCAGGAATCTACCGACACAACAGCGCACTCTGACCCGGCAGAAGCAGAAACCACTTTGTCCGACAATGCAACCCCGTCTTTTGATACAAGCTGGGCATCAAATGATTTTGAAGCATTGTTGCCTGAATTGCCCTTTGAGGGATGGACCACAAGCCAAGAAAGCGATTCTGTTTATGAAATGGAATTGGGCGGTTTGAAAGACCAGGTCATTACAGATGACAA
>JAFVNW010000026.1 GCA_017506175.1 Bacteroidales bacterium
CATCTTTGCAACAAATCACAATCCCCGATTCGGTTACGAGTATTGGCAATGAGGCTTTCGAGCGGTGCACATCTTTGCAACAAATCACAATCCCCAATTCAGTTACGAGTATTGGCGATTGGGCTTTTTTGGGGTGCAAATCCTTGCAACAAATCACAATCCCCAATTCGGTTACGAGTATTGGCGATGAGGCTTTTGGGGGGTGCGAATCCTTGCAACAAATCACAATCCCCGATTCGGTTACGAGTATTGGAAATGCGGCTTTTTGGAAATGCAATTCTTTACAACAAATCATTATACCTAAAGGCGGTATGGAGAAATTCAAACAATTGCTTCCGACAGAATTGTGGGACAAATTGTATTATCTCGAAAAAGCAGATGTAAATGCTGAAGACATGGATAACGATTTACCATTCTAATTTTAGAATGAAGATAAAGAAAGTAATAATCAACAATTTTCGAGCATTTAAACATGCAGAAATAGATTTTGATGATTTCAATTGTATTATTGGCAAAAATGATACTGGCAAATCCACTATTTTGACAGCATTGGAATGGTTTTTTAATCCTAACAAAGAACTGGATGAGAATGATTTTGCGGCTGCTGGTTTTGATTGGTATGAAGATGAGACCCCTGGTTATTATGATGTAATAACCGGTGAGACATTTCAAGGAGAGTGTTTCAAAAAATACATTTATGATGATTTTTATATTTCCGTGGATATATATTTCAATGATGCCAGTATTCCTAATAACACGGAAGAATCAGAATTCATCTTTGGTAAGGACTATTTGTCAAAAGATGGTGACATCTGTATAAGAAAGTGGATGTGTCACCCATATAAGGATTTGTATTGCCCTTATGTCGAAAAACAAGTGGGGTATCGCGTAAACAAACACTATTTTGAAAAAGTTGGGAAGATGTTATCCGATTGCACATTTGATGAATTGATGTCATTGTATAATGGGATTGGCAAAAATGCGGATGAATTGTGCAAGAATATACATCAATTTGAGAAAGAATGTAAAGGGGAAAAAAGAGGCTTGGCATTTTCTGCTATGAAAGCAAAAATACGTACAGAACAAGTAATAATAAAAGAACAGATATGTTCCGAATTGCATAATTACTACGATAGTATAGGAGAAAAAATATGTGATGAACAATGGATGGATTTTGACAATATTGATCAAATCGAATCCCGGTTAGGTTTGGCTTTCCCAAAGTATGTTTTGTACACATCAAAAACCCCGATAAAAGATTATTTGAACCTTTTGCTTACACCTAATAATGCAAGCAATGTATATAAGTCGATTGAAGAAGCAAAAGTTTGCCTAACTAATAAACTGTCAGATTATCTGTGTTTAGATGGTACAAATGAAAAACTGGGTATTAAAAAGGATGAAAAGATTGACTTGTTCACACAAAATAGTTTGCTCTTCAAAAATAATGATATGCCATTACTTATTCCTTTAAAAAACAGGGATGAAGGTTTACAGTTAAAGATAAAGAATGCCGTATTTCGGTTGCTTACAGAATTGCAGTCAAACAACAAAAACAATACCATTCTCGCTTTCGAAGAGCCAGAAACCCATTTGCATCCTTCTGCCCAAATTGAAATGTACGAAACAATAAAGGCTCTTTCTGAAAAATCTAATTATCAAATAATTATGACGACACATTCTCCTTTTATTGTAAAAGAATTAGCCCGAAACAACCTCTTACCTATTGTAATAAATCGTGAAGGACAGGCTCAAGAATCAAGAATAAGTGAACTTGATGAAAGTGTTTTACCATATGTCTCCATGAACGAGATCAATTATATCGCTTTTGATGAGCCTTCAATTGAATATCACATAGAACTGTTTGGTTACATGCAAAACAAGTTGTATAAAAATGTAAAAGAATTGAATGATTGGCTAATAGAAAGTGGTAGCATTACCGATGCTGACTTTTTTGATTGGTACAATACTAATTCATTGAAAAAAACGGAGAGTATGACTTTGCCTTATTGCGTTCGCAATAATATTGACCATCCATTGGTTGACGATTGTGATCCAAGAAAACATGAAGCATATTTGAACAATAGTAAATTTGACAATAAGGACTTGATACGGAGAAGTATTGAGATTATGAGGAATGCAATAATCTCTAATCCGGAGGTTTTCAAAAAAGAAGAGGAATAAAGTAGAAAAAAGTAAAGCATAAAAGTATGACCGACTACGAAAAAGCAATGTTCCACCAATTTGAAATGGCTGCACATTCACCAGGGACAGCGCAGTTTCTATACAATTTGTTTGGTGAGGGCGCTATTACCAAGCAACAGGCAAAGGAAACGATCGATTTTTGCATTGCCAAGATGAAACGAGACATTGAAAGCAATCCTTATTTGTCACAAGAGCAGAAAAAAAATGAAATTGCCATGAGAGAATCTTGGTTTAAAGCATTGAAAGTATCACTGGGGCTGACTTGACCCAAAGCAACCATCGAGACAGATGAGGAGAAAACATATTTCCAGATAGACATTCCTTGCCATCCGGAATTCTTGGAAGAAACACTATTGGTTGACACAAATGTCACCAAACAACTAACTGAAAAACAGTTTACTATATGGATAATTTTAATACTACGGAACCCACTAACGATTTCACCCACATCATCGTGCGCGATGCTACCGAGAACAACCTCAAGCACGTCAACGTCAGGATTCCCAAGGGGAAAATCACCGTGGTGACGGGCGTGTCGGGGTCGGGCAAGTCGTCGCTGGTGCTGGACACCATCGCGGCCAAGTCGCGGCGCGAGCTCAACGACACCTTCCCCTCCTTCACGCAGCAGTACTTGCCCAAGTACGGGCGGCCGCACGTGGGCGACATCCAGAACCTGCCCATCGCCATCGTCATCGAACAGCGCAAGCCGGCCTCCAACTCCCGCTCCACCGTGGGCACCTACACCGACATCTACGCCCTGCTTCGACTGCTCTTCTCGCGCATCGGGCAACCCTTCGTGGGCTACTCCGACGCCTTCTCGTTCAACCACCCCTCGGGCAGCTGTCCGCGCTGCGGCGGACTGGGCGAGATCCGCGAGCTGGACATCCACAAGCTGGTGGACTTCGACAAGTCGCTCAACGACGAGGACACCATCCACTACATCGCCTTCGGCAAGGGCGGCTGGCGCTGGATACGCTACGCCCACAGCGGCCTCTTCGACCTCGACAAGAAAATCAAGGACTACTCGCCCGAGGAGCTCGACCTATTCCTCAACTCGCCGCAGATCAAGCTGAAGAACCCGCCTTCCAACTGGCCCAAGACCGCCAAATACGAAGGTCTCATCCCCCGTATGTACCGCAGCATCATCAACTCGGAGGAGGGGCTGCTCCACGCCTCCGTGCTCAACCCGATGCTTACGATGGGCATCTGCCCCGACTGCGGCGGCACACGCCTCAACGAGAAGATACGATCCTGCAAGATCGGCGGCCTCAATATCGCCGAGGTGACCGCGATGAGCATCAGCGACTGCCGCCAATGGATGGAGACCATCGACAATCCGCTGGCGGAGGACATCAAGCGGGCGACCATCGAGCGGCTGTCAGCGTTGGAGGAGATCGGACTCGGCTACCTCACCCTCGACCGCGCCATCGGCACGCTCTCCGGCGGCGAAGCCCAGCGTTGCAAGATCGCCAAATACATCAACTCTCCCCTATCCGACGTGATGTACATCCTCGACGAGCCCAGCGTGGGTCTCCACAACCACGACATTCTGCTGATGCAGAAGTCGGTGCAGAAGCTCAAAAACCACGGCAACACCGTCATCCTCGTGGAGCACCACAAGGAAATCATCAAAATCGCCGACCACATCATCGATATGGGTCCCGGTGCAGGCATGAAGGGCGGGGAGATCGTCTTCGAGGGTACCTACGAGGAACTGCTGCACAGTCAGACGCTTACGGGTACGATGCTCAGCGCGACGAGTGCCATCAAAGAGCAGGTGCGCACGCCCAAGGATTTCTTCCTGTTGGAGAACGCCCATTTGCACAACCTGAAGAATGTTTCCGTCAAGCTACCGTTGGGCGTGATGTGCGGCATTGCGGGCGTGGCGGGCTCGGGCAAGAGTTCGCTGATGGAATGTTTCCGGAATGCCTATCCGCATCCCGAAGACATCGTCTATATCAGCCAGAAGAGCATCGGCATCAGTCTGCGCAGCACTCCGGCCACCTATTTGGACGTGGCCGACGACATCCGCAAGCTTTTCGCCAAGACCAACAAGACCAAAGCCGACCTCTTCTCCTTCAACGGCAAGGGCGGCTGTCCCGTCTGCCAGGGCAAGGGTGTCATCGTCAACGACATGGCCTTCATGGACGCCATCGAGACCACCTGCGAAGCCTGCGGCGGACTCCGTTATTCGCCGGAAGTGCTCTCCTACAAGGTGAACGGCCTCAACATCGCTGAGGTGATGGACCTCACCGCCAACAAAGCCGCGGAGTTGTTTGCCGGAAGTGTGATTGCCGGGAAGCTGGAACCGTTGCGCAAGGTCGGTTTGGGGTATCTGCATCTGAACCAGTCGCTCTCCACCCTCTCCGGCGGCGAGCTGCAGCGCATCAAACTGGCTTCCTACCTGCGCGATGCGGGCAAGATCTTCATCATGGATGAACCCTCCGACGGTCTCCATGCGGGCGACATCCGCCGTATTCTCAACCTCTTCGACACGATGGTAGAGGCGGGCAACACCATTTTCCTCATCGAGCACAACATCGAGATGCTGAAGTCCTGCGACTGGCTCATCGAACTCGGTCCCGGCGGCGGCGCGATGGGCGGCGACATCATCTTCGAGGGAACGCCCAGGGCGATGGCGGAGGATGAGGAATCTGTCACGGGGGTGTATTTGCGGTAAGCCTCTTTTTGTATTATTTTTGCCAACCGAAATCTTAGAGTGAAATGAGCACACAAAAAACTGAACTTATCCGCACCTCGCAGAGCTGGGACGGCGCGGAACTGGCTGATTACCTGCCTGCCGCTGTCGGTTCCGCAGGTAGCGTTTCATCCAGTGTGTCTGGGTTGGGTTTTCGATGAACTTTATAGTCGTGCAAAAATAGTCTTTTTTTCGGTTCATTCGACAGCTGGCCGCGGCCAGCTGTCGAATGGCGGTTTTTCAGCGGGGAAAAGCGTGCC
>JAFVNW010000027.1 GCA_017506175.1 Bacteroidales bacterium
GCGCAGAGAGATTGCGGTGACAATAGCGCCGGGGCACACCTCTTCCCATTCCGAACAGAGAAGTTAAAACCGGCCGCGCCGATGATACTGCCTGAAGAAGGTGGGAAAGTAGGTCGTCGCCCAATGCCACAGCGGCTCGCAGAAATGCGGGCCGCTTTTTTTGTCGACCGGATTGCCCTTGATTCTGTCCCTGTCCCTGTCCCTGTCCTTCCGCCGTGTCCCGCATCCCCCTCGCCCCCGGCCCCGCAAGGTCGGCAAATGCGAGGCCGGGTCGCTTCCTCTCCCCAGGACGTAAGGGAATGCTTGCGACCATGTGGACGCCCCGGCAATGGGTCCGGCTTATCCGTCCCCTGAAATCCTATTTGTCAAGGAAGTTGAGGAACTCCACAAAATCCTCATTGAAGATGTCGCTGAGGGTGTATCCGAAATGGGACCAGATAGCGGCCACGATGAAAAGCACCAGCGCCGACAGGACGACACCCGTGATGGCGAAGGCCTTGCGATAGCCCTTGCGGAAAAGGCCCACCAGCGAGAAGGTGAGGCCGAGGACACCAAGGATGAAACGTACAAACGGCGCCCAGAACAGCACGACGCCAATCACACCCAGCACGAAACCTGTGCCTCCCAACATGTTCCGTCTGAGAGGTTGCGGCGGAAAAGGAGGGGCTTGCGCCTGCCTCTGATAAGGCTGTTGGTATGGCTGTTGTGGAGCCTGCTCTTGAGCGGGCATCTCAGGGGTTGACTGGGTGGCTTCGTTTTGCACCTCTTGGTTTTGATTGAGTTTCTCTTCCATAATCATGAATTTTAAGGACGCCCTTGTAACGTTTACGGCATCCCGTATTATTATTCAGGCCTGCAAAATTATGATTTTTTTTCAATAACGGCCTACATCACTATTGCTTTTGAAAGATAAGGGCAATGACCGAATTTTCAGACAGTTCCTATTTTTTTTCTGAATTGAAATGTTTTCTTTTTGAATTATCCTGCTATAATTCGTTTCGAAATTATCCCTTTTAATCTTGCAGATACTGGATAATAATATAGATTTTCAATTCAATTCTTAAAATCTTTTTATAATTTTAAATTTATCACCGCCAAGCAAATATCCTTCTTTGAATTTTTTTATATATAAAGGAAGAATGAGATTTGGTGTAAATACGCAATTAGCACAATAAGCATCGTAATAAAAATCTATATCATTTTTCAAGTCTTGCACATCAATTTTCAAAAGCATATAATGTGGGGATGTCGGAATACCATTTTTATCAAGATTTGATTTTAATGAATTTGCGAGACCATTGTTTTCAAATAATGTAACATATACTCTTGGCGGAAATTTGTAAACTGGATTAACAGGATTGTCTCCGCCCATCGGTTTTAACCCCTCTCTTAATATATTGTCCACTTTATCAAATGGTGTATAATGGTATATGAATTTTCTTGAAAAAACAACTTTATTGATTTTTGCTTGCTCCAATGGTTCAAAAAACATATAAACGGATTTTCCTTTAACTTCACTTTTTGAAAGAAAAAACTTATTCATGCGCATATCAATATCAAGCATTTTTGCTATTGAATCATCTTTGTATATGGCAATATATAACCCTATGCCATTATTATATTCTTGTTTGATAAATTGCGTATCCTTAAAATAGGTGAGTTGAAATATGTGAAAAGTGAACTGATTTTGGACAAGACATGATTCCACGCATCAGATCACTATTCACTGCCCACCAATTCCTCTTAAATCTTGGTTGTGTCGTTGGGCGAATAATTAGATCCATGATAAGGTGAAAATCTGGTGATTACTGCTGTGATCTCACGTCAGCTAAAGAACGTAAATATAGTTGGGGTCCGCTGCTGGAGTTGACGAGGATGCCCTTCAGGTTGCACCGCCCTGCAGGCAGCAGCTCGCCCGCAAAGGAGGCCCGCGCACTGGTGCGGAGCGTGAGATAGGTGCTGTCTTCCAGCATCATATAGCGTGAGCAATAGGTGGTTACGGTGTCGGGGCAGTAGGTGTCCACGCCGCCGTTCTGCATCCGAACGCCCTCCACCCGCACCAGACGGTTGAAATAGGTGGAGTCGATCTGGTTGCGCGAGGTGATGACCCATGGAGCCGGCTCCAGTCCCGCCTTGCCATCCGTAAAAAGATAGAGCCCCTCATCGGCTTTCGGGATGCCGACCATCGCGCCATCGTCCAACAGGGCAATCTGCTTGTTGCGGTATTTGTGTCCGATGACCATGTCGCCACATTCCACAAAGAGCTTGGAGCCGACAGGATATTTGCTGAAGAGTTCCGTGTTCTTCATCACAATCATAATGGCACCAGTTTCATCCTGAAGGGTGAGGTACTTGTAGCAGTTCTGCTCTTTGTCGGAGGAGGTGACTGTGCCACAGATGACCGTTCCTTCGGGTATCTGACTATAACTCACCGAATTATTGGGTAGCGTTTCATCCAGTGTGTCTGGGTTGGGTTTTCGATGAACTTTATAGTCGTGCAAAAATAGTCTTTTTTTCGGTTCATTCGACAGCTGGCCGCGGCCAGCTGTCGAATGGCGGTTTTTCAGCGGGGAAAAGCGTGCC
>JAFVNW010000028.1 GCA_017506175.1 Bacteroidales bacterium
TCCATATACTCACTCATATCGATACGGACCATGGCATCGGCAGAATCGAAAAGATATTCGGCCAGCACCTTGGCGAGATAGGTTTTACCCACCCCCGTCGGACCGAGGAACATAAAGGTGCCGATGGGTTTGTTCGGGTCTTTCAGGCCCGCGCGATTGCGGCGGATGGCCTTGGCGATCTTCGCGATTGCCTCGTCCTGACCGATGACGCTGCCTTTCAACTCATCGGCCATCTTAAGCAATTTCTCGCTTTCGCTCGTTGAGATTCTCTGTACGGGGACGCCCGTCATCATCGCGATAACCTCGGCCACATTCTCCTCCGTCACTTCGGGGCGGTCTTGCTCGTCACTCTTTTCCCACTCGCTCTTAATCTGCTCCAACTGTGCTTCCGCGGCCTTGATCTGATTGCGGAATTCAGCGGCGGCATTGTACTGACGCTCCTGAATGGCCTTGTTCTTCTGCTCCTGCAAACTGGCGATCTGCTTTTCAACCTCCAGGAAATCCGGCGGGACATGCACATTCTTCATGTGGACGCGCGAGCCAGCCTCATCCAGAGCATCAATTGCCTTGTCGGGCAGGCAGCGGTCAGTGATATAACGGTTCGACAACGAAACACACGCCTTAATTGCTTCATCGGAATAGGTGACACAATGGTGCTCTTCGTACTTATCCTTAATATTATTAAGTATCTCAATGGTCTCTTCAGGGGTGGTAGGCTCGAGCAGGATTTTCTGGAAACGACGTTCCAAAGCCCCATCCTTCTCTATATACTGTCGGTATTCGTCAAGGGTGGTTGCGCCAATGCACTGCACTTCGCCGCGAGCCAGGGCTGGCTTGAACATATTGGAAGCATCGAGGCTGCCCGGCGAAGATCCCGCGCCCACCATTGTATGCAACTCATCGATGAACAGAATCACATCTGGATTTTTTTCCAATTCGCCGATGATGTTCTGCATACGCTCCTCAAACTGTCCGCGGTATTTGGTGCCTGCCACCAGCGAGGTCATGTCAAGGCTGATGATGCGCTTGTTGAGAAGAGTGCGAGAAACCCGGCCCTCTTTGATGCGAAGGGCAAGGCCTTCGGCGAGGGCGGACTTGCCCACACCAGGCTCCCCTATGAGGACGGGGTTGTTTTTCTTGCGACGGCTCAGGATTTGCGCGATACGCTCCAATTCTTTCTCGCGGCCCACAATCACATCCAACTTCCCTTCTTCCGCATACTTAGTCAAATCCTTTCCGAAACTGTCAAGCATCGGGGTGGCGCTCTTCTTCCCTCCCCTACGCTGGGCAGAGAAGCGGCGGTCGTCGTCATCATCCTCATCTCCGCCAGGAAGCGAAAGTCCACTACCGGCGAGCCGACTGCCGAGATTGTCGTTTTTCAGTTTTCTAATAAACGCCTCGTATGTAATTCCCTGATTATTAAGGAGGGTTTTCACGGAATTGTTGGCAGAGGCGGGGCCTTCCTTCAGAATGGCGAGTACAAAGTGCTGGGGGTGAACAAACGGACTCAGCACTGCTTTGGCGTGCAACACGGAAGCGCGCAGCAGATTACTTACCTGAACTGTGTAATCAATCTGGGCGGGCTGCTCCGCATCTGGAAACTCGTTATCCGAAAGAAGCGTTTCCAAATCGTACGTAAGCTTCTCGAGATTGACGGAGAAACCTGCGAGGATCTGCTTGGTCATGCTCTGTTCAGGATAACGCAAAATAGCGAGAAAAACATGTTCCACACCAATTTGCGTGTAATGGTACTGAAGCGCGATGGCTTTTGCGTCAGTCAGCACTGCGTTCAATTCTTCAGAATAATTGTTGTTTGGCATAAAAATTAAGTATGATGTGTGATGTATGAAGGATGGGAAATGATGTATAAGCGGTAGAAGGGGGTACAAAATTTAGCTTGCAAAAGTACTTCTTTAAAATATATTGTATAAAAATAGCAAATAAAATTTATAAACCGTCAATTGTTGTAGAAACAAGGGTATAACAACTGAGATTGGATTTTGTTTGCCGAAGCATATTCACAAAGCCAATACATCACACGCACACCCCATACGACCTCCTCTCCTACCATCTCCGCAAGTTCTCCGTAAAGTCGAGTACATCCTTCTCGGTCGTGTCCCAAGAGGTCACAAGACGGATTTCGTGCGTATTTTCATCCCAAACATAGAAAAAATGCTTCTTTAACATCTCATTTGTCATTTTGGGGTCCATTTTCAGCAGCAAAGTATTGGCTTGTGTTTTCTGTGTAAATTCAAACGGACCGATCTCCTCGATTTTCCGTCGGAGCAGCCGCGCCATTTCATTGGCATGAGCCGCATTCTTATACAACAAATCATCTTCAAAATAGGCGATGAACTGGGCGGCCACGAAGCGCATTTTCGAGAAAAGCTGGGTGGTCTGTTTCCGAAGATATTTCAGATTCTCAGCCAATTCCGGACGGAAAGTCACCACCGACTCAGCCATCATACAGCCGTTTTTGGTGCCACCGAAACTAAGAATGTCCACCCCGCAGTCAGCCGTGAGCTCTTTCACGGTAACGCCCAGGGCGACGGCGGCATTGGCGAGGCGCGCACCGTCGAGATGGAGATACATCTTATAGGTGTGCACGAAATCAGCAAGGGCGCGGATTTCAGAGGGGGTATAGACAGTACCAAGCTCCGTGCATTCGGAGATATAGACCACACGTGGTTGGGAGTGGTGCTCGAAGCCGAAGCCGTGTAAGTGCGGTTTCAACAGCGCGGGCGTCAGTTTGCCATCAGGGGTGGGAATCTCCTTGACGGCGGCCCCGCTGAGACAGCCGGGCGCGTTGCACTCGTCCACCGCAATGTGGGCTGTTTGGGCAGCAAAGATAGCATGGAACGGCTGGCAGCTGGCGCGCATGGCAATGGTGTTTGCTCCAGTGCCGTTGAACACGAAATAGACCTCGGCCGACTCACCAAAAACTTGTTTGAACAGTTGAGTGGCTCGCGCCGTCCACTCGTCATCTCCGTAAGCCAACGCATGATCAACGTTCGCTCTTGAAAGGGCCTCCATAATTTGAGGGTGCACCCCTGAATTATTGTCACTTCCAAAACTTCTCATTATATTTTTTATTGATAAATATTTAGTGGACAGTTATTAGCTGTGAGCGATAGCCCCACAGGTCATAATCCCCGAACAAACATCTTTATAGTTCATACCTCATCCATAACACAATCACTACACACCACACCACGAGCATCATCGGAACAAGAATCGTGAATTTCTTGTGATGGGTCTTATGCCGAAAGAGATGCATGCCCGCCAGCGCACCCGCCGCCCCACCGATAAATGCAAGCAGCAGGAGAACGGACTCGGGGGTCCGCCACCTGCCCTTTTTCGCCTTTATCTTATCAATGCCATAAGCAAAAAAGGTGATTACATTAATGATTATCAAATAGACTATTGAGTATTTCATCTTATAGAATTGGGATTGGCATAAATGCGACACTCTCCGCTACTACATTGCCTTAACATCCATTTTCTGGCACTCCCGCTGGTACGGGCGCAAATTGAAATAAGGCAAAACCGCGTAGAAATGGTCGAACAAGTCAGCCTGTAGCTTTTCGTAGGCTTGCCACTCGGTCACCTTCACGAAGCAGTAGAGTTCCAACGGCATGCCGAACTCTTTCGGTTGCAGTTGGCGAACCATAATCAAGGCGCCCTTATCCACCTGCGGATGCTGCTGCAAGTAGGTGCGCATATAAGTCCTCAAAACACCGAGATTGGTGAGATGCCGTCCATTGGGCGGAATGTCGTTCGACACCTTGTTTTCTGCATTAAACTTCTCTATTTCCGCTTGTTTTTCTACGATATAATCATGGATGAGGTCGATTTTCTTGAGATTCTCCAACATTTCGGGGGTGCAACTCTGGATGCTGGACACATCAATGTTGAGCGAACGCATCACGCGGCGGATACCCGAATTTCGCATGTTACGCCAATTCTGAAACGAATCCGTGACCACATACTTAATGGGCATCGAGACAATGGTGTTGTCGAAATTCATCACCTTCACCGACACCAGATTCACCTCGGTAACCGTTCCATCCACCCCGTACTTGGGAGAGGTAATCCAATCCCCAATGCGCACCAAATCGTTGCTGGACAACTGAATACTATACACGAAACCCGCGATGGTGTCTTGGAACACCAATAGCAATACTGCCGAGAATGCCCCGATACCAGCGAGCAGCCCGGCAGGCGACTTGTTGACAATTATTGAAATCATCAGTATGGAACACAATACCCAAACGATAATTTTAATCACCTGCATATAACTCTTGATGGGTTTGTCGCGGGTGCCCTCCTTCTGTGCCAGTACATCCGTCAGCGCATTCAGAAAACAGGAAATAATCATCGCGACATTGAAAATGAGAATCAGGTTGATCAGTCCCATAAAGAAGGCTGCCGCAGCACTTTTCGCACCGAAAATCTCAGGGAGAGCCTTGTAAACAAAGATGAAGGGGAATAAAAATGAAAGCTGCCGAAAGATTTTTTCCTTCAATAAAGCGGAAAGCCATAGACGCTCACGCCGTTTGATGGCCAACTTGGCAATCCCGACAAGGATAAGCCTGATGATATAGGCGAGAACCAATGCCACAATCACCAGTCCCACAAAAATGGCCAATGCCGACACGAGTTTCGCAGTGATGTCGGAAAGTCCCAATTGGGTGAAGAATTGAAGTAGGAAAGAATGGATGAATTTAAACATATCTCTTGATATCTAACGAGTTATAACAACAAAATTTCCGACTGCAAAAATACAATTTTAAGTTGAATTGAGGCTGGATTTCCGGATACTGCCCAGAAAAACAACCGATGTATCCCGCCTCGGAAGTTTGTCGAGGATAGAGAAATTTTGTATTTTTGCACACATGACAACATTGGCAAAAGAAATCGAAGAAACCCTCATCGACATGCGCGATGACCGACAGCGCGAAATTGCCCTGCGCTTTTTCAAAACAGGCCACGGCCAATATGGCGAAGGCGACCAGTTTCTCGGCATCAAGAATCCGAATGTCCGAATAGTAGTCAAAGAAGCATGGAAATCGACTTCAATCGAAGAAGTGACAAAGCTGGTCAAAAGCCAATGGCACGAAGTTCGCCTGTGCGGACTGTTGATTCTCGTAAAGAAGATGGAAAAGGCGGTGAAGCTCAAAGACGACGCACAGATGCGCAGGATTTTCCAGCTCTATCTGTCGCTACATTCCTACGTCAACAACTGGGACTTGGTGGATTTGTCGTCCATCACCATTGCTGGCGAATGGGAAAAGGCACATCCTGAGGAAGAGATTCTGGACGAGTGGATTACAGACGAAAGGAGCACGCTGTGGCAGCGGCGCATCGCTATGGTGAGCACATGGCGGTTAGTGCGCGTGGAACAATACGACAAACTTAAACGCCGCGCCGAGGTTCTCATCCAGTCGAAGGAAGAACTACTGCACAAAGCGGCGGGCTGGATGCTGCGCGAGATGGGCAAAAACGGAGGCATGTACGAACTGCGCGATTTTCTCACCACACACGCCCCACTAATGCCCTCCGTCATGCTCCGCTACGCCATAGAAAAAATGCCGGAAGACGAACGACAAGCCTGGCTGAAACGAAGACGACTGGACGCAAAGCCCTGATACATCAACTTCTATCCACAAATTTGCTACGACTTTCTTTCCAGCTTGATCACATCCTCATATTTTCCCACATCCATCCATTGGTCCTGCTGATGCAGATAACCACGTATATTTTGTGTCTTCGCCATTTCCACATACAAAGGGGTCATCGAAATTTTTTTCCCGGCAGGAATCATCGGAAAAACCTCTTTGCTCACAACATGTATTCCACTAAAGGCCAATTTGACAGGATTGCGCGACGAGCGCGATTCCAACCTCTCCCCAGTTTTCACATTTTCCCAGCCGCAAAGCTGCATCGTTTTTTTATCAAAAATCAGATAACGAGAGGTTGAACGCTCCTTAACCGCCAATGTTGCCAAGGCTCTATTTTCTATATGATTGACTATCAATCTATTCAAATCAATACTTGAAAAAATGTCCACATTGTGCAGCAGAATATGGTCGGTATTTTTCAATAGCTGTTCAGCGAATTTCAATCCGCCGCCGGTATCCAACAAGAAGTCGGTCTCATCCGAAATCCGGATGTTCGCCTCAAAAGAATGCGAAGCCAGATAGTCTTTGACCAACTGACTGAAATGGTGAACATTGACTACGATATCCGTAATGCCGGCGGCGATGATTTTTTCGAGCACTGTCTGCAAGAGCGGTTGACCGTTGATTTCCACCAGCGCCTTCGGTTTGTCCTTCGTCAGCGGGTAGAGGCGCGTGCCCAAACCCGCCGCGAAGATCATCGCCGCAACCTTAAAGTTTCCGAATTTTTCCATCTTTCAACTCGTACTTTTCGCCGCTTTCGGGACAAGTGGCGAAACCGTTTTCGTCAAAGCGAAGGCGGTGTCCGTACTCACTCATCCACCCGATTTGCCTGGAGGGGTTGCCCACCACGAGCGCGTATGGCGGGATAGTCTTCGTAACCACTGCGCCCGCGCCCACAAAGGCAAACGCACCGATATCGTGCCCGCACACAATTGTGGCGTTTGCACCGATGGTAGCCCCCCTGCCGACGTGCGTCTTCGCATATTGGCTGTGACGGTTGACGGCGCTGCGCGGATTGGTCACATTCGTGAATACCGCCGATGGACCGAGGAAAACATCGTCGTCACAAGTCACCCCCGTATAGACGGAGACGTTGTTCTGGATTTTGACGTTGTTGCCCAAAACCACCTCCGGTGAAATCACGACATTCTGTCCGATATTGCAGCGTTTGCCGATTTTGCACCCAGTCATGATGTGCGAAAAGTGCCAGATTTTGGTACCTTCGCCGATTTCACAGCCGCCGTCAATCACGGCCGTCTCATGTGAAAAAAAATCTTTCGTCATGGGTCTTTCGTCTAACTCTTCGTTCATTATCCTTAGTCCTCATTCAACGCCTTAATGCCCGGAAGTTCCTTGCCTTCAAGATATTCGAGCATAGCCCCGCCACCAGTGCTGATATAGGAGACGAAGTTGCTGAGTTTGAAGTTATTGAGTGCCGCAATGGAGTCTCCTCCGCCAATGAGAGAGAAGGAGCCGGAGAGTGTGGCAACAGAAACGCATAGCGCAACTGCCTGGGTTCCCTTTTCAAAGGTCGGGAATTCATAAACTCCGACAGGTCCATTCCAAAGAATCGTGTTGGAATTCTTGATGACGGCGGCAAACTTTTGAATGGTACGCGGGCCGATGTCCATGCCTTCCCAGCCATCGGGAATATGGTTTTCGGTGGTGATGCAGGTTTTAGCATCGTTGGCATAATGATCGGCGCAAACGTTGTCAATGGGGAAATAGAGGTCCACGCCGCGAAGATGAGCCTTCTTGATGATGTCTTTCGCCACGGGAACCATGTCCTCCTCCAGCAGCGAGTTGCCGATTTTCACGCCCATTGCATAGAGGAACGTGTAGCTCATTCCGCCGGCAATAATCAGGCTATCCACTTTTTCCAGCAAGAACTCGATGATTTTCAGTTTGGTGGAGACTTTGCTCCCGCCGATGATGGCAGTAAATGGCGGTCGGGCGCTGTTGAGCACTTTGTCCAGATTCATCGCCTCCTCGTAAAGCAGATAGCCGGCATAGCACCTGCCTGGAAAGGACTTGGCGATGGTGGCGGTGGAAGCGTGTTCGCGGTGGGCAGTACCGAAAGCATCATTCACATAGATGTCGCCCAGGCGGGCAATCTGCTTAGCGAAAGCCACGTCACCAGCCTCCTCTTCTTTGTGAAAACGCAAGTTCTCCAGCAAAGCGACATCGCCCGGTTTCAAAGCGGCCACTTTCTTTTCCACATCGGCATCCAGAACATCGCCCAAGAATGTGACGGATTTCCCAAGCACTTCGCTCACTTTTGAGACGATATGCTTCAGCGACATCTTGTCGTTCGCCGCGCCTTTCGGGCGGCCGAGATGTGACATCAGGATGGCGATGCCGCCCTCTTCCACAATGCGATTCACTGTCTGTTTGGTCCGGATGATGCGCGTGGCATCGGTTACTTCCAATTGTTCGTTCAGCGGAACATTATAATCAACGCGAACGAGAACTCTTTTGCCTTTCAAGTCGGCTTGACTGATTGATTTCATAGTATTGTTGATTTGTTGATTAGTTTTCCATATCTCGCCATTTCAGGCTTCATTTTGTTTTTGTAAAAAACGATTAAACGCATCCTTGCAAATTCCACATTCAAACTCACTAAAGGTTCGTATGCCGTAAAACGACATTCACGTTGGGATATTTTTTTTGCAGATGTTCGGCGGTAGATTGCGCAAAATAAACCGAGCGATGCTGCCCGCCGGTGCAACCGAAATTGACGCAAAGGTGCGAGAATTTCCGTTCCAGGTAATTGTCCACCGACATGTCAACGATGGCGAAAACGTGTTGCTTGAATTCATGCACGGAATCGTATTGCTCCAGATAGTCCTTCACGGCTTGGTCGCGGCCGTTCATTGTCTTATAGGGTTCCAAGCGGCCAGGATTGGGCAGTGCGCGACAGTCGAAGACAAAGCCGCCGCCGTGCGTGCTGTTGTCCTGCGGAATCCCTTTTTTATAAGAAAAACTGCTTACCACCACTGTTAATTTAGCATTATCCGTAGATTCAACGCCATCCAGTCGGCCGCCCCAATCGATTTCCGTGATGTGGCGCAAAGCAGATTTCAAGGCAGGGATTTCTATCGTAACTCTGTCATTATCAAGAAGATATTTAATATTTGCAACGGCAAACGGAATACTTTGCAGAAAGTGGGATTTCTTTTCATAATAGCCGCGATAACCGTAAGCCCCCATCGCCTGCATGATACGAATCAATACATATCCGTAGTAATGTCGGATGGATTCGGCGCGGTCGATCTGAATATACTTTTGTAGTTCATCCAAATAATAATCAAGCAGTTGTGAACGAATTTCTTCTGAAAGATCCGCTTTGGCATCGTAGAGCAGCGAAGCGACGTCATACTGCAGCGCACCTTTCCTTCCTCCTTGATAATCAATAAAATAGATTTCATCATCTTTAATCATAATATTGCGCGACTGGAAATCGCGATAGAGGAAGTAATCCCTGTCGGCCTCCAAAAGGAAATTGATGAGGGTGTTGAAGTCATCTTCTAGTGCCTGTTCGTTGAAAGGAACATGGGCTAATTTCAGGAAATAATACTTGAAATAGTTCAAATCCCACTGCATAGATTGGCGGTCGAATGCGAAACGGGGGTAGCAGGCAGAGAAGTCGAAATTCTTTTTTCCGCACAACTGCAGAAGCGGAAGTTGTTGAAGCACCTTACGATAAAAACGCAGCACCTCTTCAGGCACATCCGCGCCGTTGCGATGGGAAACGAGATAAGAATAGAGCGTTTCGTCGCCCAAATCCGTAAGAAGGTAGTATTGTTTGTTCTTACTGACAGCCAACACTTCAGGCACATGGATTTTTTCGTTCAAAAAAAAATCGGTGAAGACGAAAAAAGCGTTGTTCTCTTGTAAATCAGAGTTGTAAGCTGCCATAAGTGTGGAGCCGTCACTCAAGAATACGCGGGTATAAATCCGGCTTGAGCCAGATTGCGCGATTCTTTCCGATTTTAGAATGGGAATGTGGGTGTATGAATTGGTTAAACGAACAATTTCATTTTCTTCAAAAGCCATAATCAACTATATTTGATAAGAATGTCGGCGAACAAATCGTGATTGCAAAATTACGCAATTTTATTGAACTTTTGAGCTGTTCATAAAAATGTATTTCTTTTCAGGAAACACAAAAAACAGGAACAAAAAAAATGGTACTTTTGCATCCCCTTAGAACAACATTTCAACCTTTTAAAAATTTCAAATCAATGAAACATTTCGGAACTATTTCCCGCGGTATCCGCACCCCCATCATTACCGCTGGAGACAATCTGCCGCAAATCGTTTGCGACTCGCTCGTTGCCGCTGTCAATGAAGGCAACATAACAATCAACGACCACGATGTCGTCTGTATTACTGAAGCTGTTGTTGGCATTTCGCAGAGGAATTTCGCCACTGCCGACCAGATTGCGAAGGATGTGCAGAATCATTTCGGGAAAGATGCGACCATCGGCCTTGTTTTTCCTATCTTAAGCAGAAACCGCTTCTCGATGTTGCTACGTGGAATCAGCCGCGGAGTGAAAAAAATATACATCCAACTCTCCTATCCGGGCGATGAAAAGGGCAACAAGCTCGTGGATGAAGAGACTTTCTTCGATTCAAACGTCAATCCTTACACGGATGTGTTCACCGAAGCGGAGTTCAAGAAGATTTTCCCGAACACAGTACACGAGTTCACCGGCGTTGACTATATTCAGTACTACAAGGAAATCTGCGAGTGCGAGTGCGAAATCATCCTCGCCAACGACCCGCGCGCCATCCTGAAGTTCGCCGACAACGTGGTGGTTGCCAGTATCCACACCCGCCATCAGAACAAGAAAGTGCTGGAACGCAGCGGCGCCAAGAAAGTGATCGGCCTCGATGAGATCCTCACCCACAGCGTGGACGGCTCCGGCTACAACGAACAATTCGGACTACTCGGCTCCAACCTGCTGAACGACAACGGAGTGAAGCTCTTCCCGCGCAATTGCCAAGAACTGGTGGACGAGGTGCAGAAACGCCTTTTCGACATCTTCCACAAAAATGTGGAAGTGATGGTCTATGGCGACGGCGCCTTCAAGGACCCGCAAGGTGGCATCTGGGAACTCGCTGACCCAGTGGTCTCCCCCGCCTACACCCAAGGGCTCGTCGGCACACCGAACGAACTGAAACTGAAGTACTTGACAACCAACGATCTGACTGATTTGCAGGGCGAAGAACTGGAAGCGGAAGTCGCTCGTCGCATTAAGACCAAGGATAAGAATCTGAAAGGTCAAATGGCCACGCAAGGTACCACCCCACGCCAACTCACCGACCTGCTTGGCAGCTTGGCCGACCTCACCTCCGGCTCCGGCGACAAAGGCACCCCGGTCATCCTAATCCAGAACTACTTCCAAAACTGGGCCGACCGCTAAGCCACACGCCCGAACGATAATCCTTCACCTTCTCTCACTGTCCAACTGTTTGTTGATAATTTCAAAGAACTAATTTCACGGAAAGAGATTAGATGATAAAAAAATAGTACTTTTGCACACGAAGAAATCCGATTGTCAATGAAGCACAAATTCTTGGAAAACAACCTTTTAGACCTCGTAAAGGCTTCAGCATCCGCTTTCATTGTGCGCTTCAAATTCAAAATTTAATAAAATTACTCCCCTCGGGCGCCAACTCAGAGGGGCTTTTTTGTATCCTATCCCTATATTACTCATTAAAACAACAAATAAGATGAAAAGAATCCTACTTATTGTCACAGCCATACTGACAGCATTTTCTGTTGAAGCCCAAGTGAACGTACAGCTGCATTACGATTTCGGCCGCCACCTATACACCCGCACACACGACAACCGCGCAGACCTCAGCTCCCAAACGGATGAGAATGGCGACCACATCAAAGGCAGCGGCCGCATGTACCTGACCGCCACCACCGAGATGTTCAAACCCGACAAGTTTGGCTCCACCTTCTTTTTCATCGATTTGGATTTCAACGACCGTATGAATGGTGCCTATTGGGAAATCGCCCGCGAACTCTGCTTCTGGAATCAGAGCAAGGCAAACTGGCTCTCCATCCACCTCGAATACAACGGCGGCTTCAACGCCTACGGTCCATCGTATGATGGATTCACCTACCCCGGCACCAAGTACAACGATGCATGGCTACTCGGACTCACCTATTCCGGACACTCCGCCGACTTCTCCAAAACATGGTCAATTTCCGCTATGTACAAACTGATTCCCAACACCATGAACATGGATGGCAAAAAAGACATCCATAACTTCCAAATCACAGGCGTGTGGGGCGTCAACTTCGCCAAAGGCAAGAGCGGCAACTATTGGTGTACCTTTTCCGGTTACTTCGACTTCTGGCGCCAATGGCGTCCTTGGCAAATACACGCTTACAAAAGCCCCACTGACTTCAAACAAGGCACCCAATTTATTTTCATGAGTGAGCCGCAATTCTGGGTGAACTTCAACGCCATTGAATGCTTCGCCAAAAACGACGTCAACCTCAGCATCGGCACCGAAGTGGAAATCTCCAACAA
>JAFVNW010000029.1 GCA_017506175.1 Bacteroidales bacterium
ACCTCCATTATAGCCGCCCACATAGAATCCACTATGGGGGGTGGTATAGTCCTCACCCATACCGCCAACATTCACATACAGTGTCTGGCCGGGGGTCACATTATAAATGCCTGTTGCATAACCTCCTCGTCCGCCAGGATAGGTTGTCGTAGCATCGCCGCCCTGGGCACCCCAGACTTCCAATTGTACTTGCGTCACACCCGCGGGAATGGTGAACGTCTGTTCACTACCCGTGTAGGAGAAGTCAATAACGGGTTCTGTCACAGTAGGAAGATCCGTAGCTTGGACGTAGAAGGTGGTGTCGCCAGTGACACTCGGGATTTCGAAGGTAGCACCTTCATGAACCAATTCGGTACAACGTTCATCGGTGTACCATCTATAAACCGGGGTTTCTGCCACATAACCCGAAGCAGATAACGTGGCTGAAGTACCACAAGAAATAGTGCCGGGACCGTAAACGGTCAGTTCCTGTGCCGACGTAAGCGTCAGGGTAAATGTTCCTGCGGAAGGCATCCATACCTCCTCGCAACCATCGTAATACTGACGGGTGTAGGTGAAGGTGCCGACAGACAGTTCCGCCAACTCCGACATCGGGATGGTGTAGGAAGCCACGTCGCTGTTCGGTATTTCTACGCCGTTGCGCAACCATTTGTAGGCTGAGTTGCCGCCCGATACACCATCAATGAGAGAGGAGATGACAATGGGTTCTGTCTCAGAAGCGCAAGTGCTCACTTGGACTGTCGTAATCTCACCGGCAGTGAAGGTCGGTGCAAGCAGGTCATAGCTGGCATTGGCTGTACAACCGTACACGTCGGTACCGGTGACCGAATAGGTGTTCGGGCCAGTGACCATCAATTCAGCGCCCATTGAGGCGTTGTTCCAAATATAGCTCTCCGCGCCAGAGGCCGTCAAAACGGCCGATGCATCGGTTGAGCAGAGCGCAGAAGGATTAGAGGAAACCGTGATTTCGGGATTCACTCTCACGGTATAGTCCAGGATTGCCGGACAATCATGTTCTTGGTCCGTAACCGTCACCGTGTAAGTGGTGGTCTCGGTGGGAGAAACCGTGATTGTATTCTCGTTCTCCTGCATAGGCACACCATTGACTGCCCACTGGTAGGATACAGGCGAACCCGGTGAGAAGGTGTAAGTCGTACCTGAGGTGAGGTATTGTGCTTGGGCGGTCGATGTATAAGTCCAAGAACCCGATGTAGAGGTCGTCTGGCTTGCTGTGCCACTGCCCGTGGGAACCACACAATTCACGTAGGAGGAAGAAGGTCCGTACAAACCGATTCGCGAGCTTGCGTAGCTCATACTGGTGAAACCCGGCCCGTACACATATTCAATCTTATTGGTCCGCTCATACAATTTGATCTGGAAATAGAAATAATAACCGGAATAGCTGTAAACATAGCCATATTGTTGAATCGTATATACACGGTTCGGGGCTGTACCCGTAGTAACCGCATAAGTACTGGTAGCAACCAAATCCTGCTGGAACGGATATAGGTAATTGCTTCCCATATAAATATACCCGTTCGTGTAGAATGTATAGGAGGTGTAGTCTGTACCATTGATGTTGAATGTAAAAGGCAGATTGTACGTGGCAGACACATCATCGCCTGTAGTAAGGCTGGTGACTCCTGAGACGCCTGAGATATTAGAGAAAACTCCCGGAGAAACAGTGAATTGATACTGATCTGCAGATGCTGCCAGACCACCCTCTACGTCTGCCGTCAAGGTCACTTCGGTACCTGCTTCAACGCAGGATTCAGTGGAGGCGATAAGGCTTGCTTCGGGCGCGTCCACCGTAATCGTGGTCGATTCGGAGGCCTCGCAGCTGCCGTTGGAGACGAATACCGTGTAAGTCTGAGTATGACCCGGTGTAACCTCGTGGATGTTGTCGGTTGCCTCGTCATCATCGCTCCACCTGTAGGTCAGGCCGGATTCATTGGTGTTGACCTGGAGCACAACGGGGCTGCTGCCATCACAGTAAGAGTCGGAGCTGGCTGTCAAAGTGAAAGCCGGAGGAGTCACAGGGTTGATAGTGACCGCCACGGGGGAAGATTCGCAACCGCCAGTGCCACCGATGGCGGTGATACGGGCATAGCCGTTGCCAGCGTGGCCGACTTCGGTTGTACCGTCGGGGGCGGGGAAGGATTGGTCGCCGGCAATCGTTATGCCATTTAACACACCTCCGATATAGCTTGATCCGCCGCCACCGCCGCCACCATTGTGGAAGCCAGCTCCGCCACCGTACCAGCCGCCGCCGCCGCCACCACCTTGGATGGCATCTCCTTCATAGGTAGCAGCACAAGCACCCTGGCCGAAGCCAGCATATATGACAGGTGAATAGCTATCAGCATAGGTAGAGCCACCCGATGACTGGGTACCGCCGCCACCACCCACTCGTGATGAAGAAGAGTAGCCAGTACCAGCTATTCCCGTCAATCCGCCACCTGCGCCGCCATTGTATGCATATTCGGGCCATGATGAGCTATTGGCGCCAGAGGCGCCACCGCCACCGCCTGCAACAATCTTAACTGCAGCGGTATTGGATGACAAGGAGGCGAGCTGTCCGCTTGCGGTCGCTATATGAGTAGCACCGCCACCAGTTGCCCCATTGCCATAAGAGCTGTTAGGGTTCGAAAATCCGCCGCCATTATAAGCTTGTTGCGACGCTGATTGGAATCCCTGCTGACCCACATTAACATAAAGTGTTTGTCCAGAAGCAACTGCCAATTCTCCAACGGCATAGCCGCCATTACCTCCTACACCCCAATATTGCGCTGAAAATTCACCGCCGCCCTGTGCTCCCCAAACTTCCAACTGAACCTGAGATACGCCAGCAGGAACAATGTAGGTCTGTTCACTGCCCGTATAAGTGAAATCCGTCACGGATGCCGTCGGTTGAGCAGCACGCACATAGTAAGTAGTGGTTGTGCTAACGGTAGGCGTGAAAGTGGTGCCCTCGAACACATCCTCATTGCCGTCATTCCAGATATAGACATAATCGGGCAGTGCATTGGTAACTACCAATTCGGAAGGTGCATCGGCACAAGCGGAACGAACCTCCACGATCGGGGCGGGAACCGGGTTCACCGTAACAGTCACCGGGAGAATCTCCGACGGACAGTTAGCGCCAGCAGAAACCATTTCAGTAATGGTGATACGGGCGAATCCGTTGCCGGTGTGACCCGTCTCTGCGATGCCGTTAGGAGCGAGGAAAGTAGTGTTACCTGCAATCGTTTGTGCATCAGTCAAATAATAAGAAGCAGGCACATTATAACCAGCAGGTGCGGAAGAAGCTGTAGCTGCGGTCCACACATAGCCGGAACCGCCGCCGCCATATCTACCGTCGGAGTCGGAGTCGTTGTCGTATGCGCCGCCGCCGCCGTACCAGCCGCCGCCGCCGCCGCCACTGGAATAGCTGTAAGCGTCTCCACCTTGACCGAAGACACCCTGCGTTGAGGCAATTGAGTTCCATGAGATTCCACCTTGCGTTTGTGTAGCACCACCGCCACAACGGTTACTACCCGTAATATAAGTGCCATCTGTATAGTTATAGTAACCATCGCCGCCATATAAACCGCCGCCGCAACCAGCAGGATAAGTGCTTCCATAAGAAACGCCTGCTCCTCCGCCGCCGCCGGCCACGATGATACGGTCATAGAGGGTGTTGCCATTGACACGGATGTCGGTTGCACCGCCACCGCCACCACCGCTACTGACACCGGCTCCGCCGCCGTTCCAGCCAGCTGTTGTACTGGTGGTACCTGCACCACCGACATAAACATTAAGGCTGTTCACGCCATTGAGGTTTCCAAGTGTCGCCACGGAGTAGCCACCCAAACCGCCAGTATAAGTGTTATAGCTACCACTGCCGCCTTGTGCGCCCCAGACCTCGAGTTGAACTTCCGTAACGCCTGCCGGGACGGGCCAAGGCTGTACACTGCCTGTATAAGTGAAATCATAGGGAACATTCACTAACGGAACTTCAACGGTTTGCAGGTAGTAGGTAGTGGTTGCGTCTAAGGCAGGCGTGATGAATTCACTACCCTCATACACGAGGTTCTGACCTTCGGGATCGGAGTACCAGCGATACACAATATTACCTGCCACGGATGTAGAAGCGGTAA
Source organism: Bacteroidales bacterium (assembly GCA_017506175.1). Classification (GTDB taxonomy): domain Bacteria; phylum Bacteroidota; class Bacteroidia; order Bacteroidales; family WCHB1-69; genus UBA1756. The sequence goes on from JAFVNW010000029.1 coordinate 4,140, forward strand.
GGGTGGTATTCTGACCACAGAACAGAGTGGTGACACCCTGAACGGTGGGAGCCGCCATCGGCGGATTGATGGTGAGGGTGCCGTTAGCGGAACCCGTATTGCCACAATCATCACTAAACTCACGCGACACGTTGAAAGTGCCGGTACCAAGTGTTTCACGCTCTTGAGCAGAGAGGGTATAAGTAACCAAGTTCTCGCTCCATCCAGTGGTGACACTGCTGCCGATGGCCCAGCGGTATTGCACATTGCCACCGCCCACAGCGTTGCTAACGGAAGTGAGGGTGATTTCATAGTCGGACTGGCAAACCTCGCCAGCAGCGATTTCGCCGGCAGAGGCAGTAGAGAGTGACAAGACGTTGGTCTCGGCCGTAGCGGAGCAGCCATCGTCATTGGAACCTGTCACGATATAGTAGCCGGCGGGAACCGACTGTGTTGCACCCGTTGCACCGTTGCTCCAGACATAGCTGTCGGTGCCGGAGGCGGTCAAAGTGATGGTGCCGCCAGGGCATACCATCGGGTTCTCGGGAGCAATTTCCACCGTAGGAATCACCCTCACGGTGTGATCTATGATGGTCGGACAAGTATGTTCATTGTCCGTCACCGTCACCGTATAGGTGGTGGACTCTGTGGGAGAAACCGTGATTTCATTTTCGGAGCTGCCTGTTGACCATGCGTAGGTCAAACTGGAGGCCACGGAAATAGTGGCATCCCAACCCGAACCAACATTGGACACATCGGACGTAAAATGAACTGTCAAAGAGCCCGATGTCGCAGTATAAACGGAATTCAGCGGCACGTCGTACAACAATCCGCTATACAATACAGGAGCAGAGGTGCTGGGACCGTCATAGAGATACATGTAATCGCAACAAGATTCGGCTCCTCTGTTGTTAAAGACAATGGAAATAGGACTATTTCCAAGTGCATTGAAGACCTGTGTATAATCCTCATAATTGGAATAACTGGCTGAAGGTCCATTATAGTCATAATAACTGAAAGTGGTTCCAGGTGTTAACGTAGTAGTCGTAGGAGTCATGTTCATGTAGGAGACCTGCTGGGAAGATGACTGGGATTCCGCCGTCAAGGTCACTTCGGTACCTGCTTCGATACAGGATTCAGTGGAGGCGATAAGGGTCACTTCGGGCGCATCCACCGTAATCGTAGTCGATTCGGAGGCCTCGCAGCTACCATTGGAGACGAATACCGTGTAAGTCTGAGTATATCCCGGTGTAACCTCGTGGCTGCTACCAGTGGCCTCGTCATCGTCGCTCCACCTGTAGGTCAGGCCGGATTCGTTGGTGTTGACCTGGAGCACAACGGGGCTGCTGCCATCGCAGTAGGAGTCAGAGCTGGCTGTCAAAGTGAAAGCCGGAGGAGTTACAGGGTTAATAGTAACTGCCACCGGGGTAGATTCGCAACCGCCTGTGCTACCGATGGTGGTGATACGGGCATAGCCATTACCAGTGTGGCCGGTTTCGGTGCCGCCATTCGGAGCGGGGAATGCCGTATTGCCAGCGATGGTTTGGGCTTCGCTAAGATAATAGCTGCTATTGAGCAGACAGCCAGAAGGATAGTTGGAAGCCGTAGCAGAGGTATAGACATAGCCGCTACCGCCGCCGGCACCCGCGTCGGGTGTCGAGGAGCCGCCGCCGTACCAGCCGCCGCCACCGCCATTGGAGTAGCCCGCTGCTGACGAATATCCGCCCACGCCGAAAGCTCCGTTATAGAAAGTGCCTCCCCAGGAATTATCGGTACCGTAGGCGCCGCCTGACGTCTGCGTGCCGCCCTGTCCGACCCTGTTGGGATAACTGGCACTGTGGGTGCCAATGCCGCCTGTCAATCCACCGCCATAACCTCCAGTGGATCCGTTGCCGTCTATGCCGGTTTCGTAACCGCCGCCGCCGCCGCCGGCCACTATCACGCGGGAGTATAGGGAGGTGCTGTTCACCCGTATGTCGGTAGCGCCTCCACCTGAGGCCATCGTACGGGAGTTGGACGAGTAACCCAACCCTCCGCCATTGAAGCCACCTGCCGCATTGGAACCGTATGTACCCTCACCTCCGACATACACATTCAGCGTCGTGCCGGGCGCAACCGTCAATTCACCGACGGAATAGCCGCCGCGGCCACCCTCCGTATATCCGGGGGCTGTGCCGCCCTGGGCACCCCAGACTTCCAGAAGCACCTGAGTGACGCCGTTAGGAACTATATAGGGTTGCACGGAGCCCGTGTATTCGAAATCCGTAACGGATGCCATGGGTTGAGCAGCCCGCACATAGTAGGTAGTGGTTGTGCTAACGGTAGGCGTGAAAGTGGTACCCTCGAAGACATCCTCGTTGCCGTCATTCCAGATATAGATATAATCGGGCAGCGCATTGGTAACCACCAATTCGGAAGGGGCATCAATACAAGCGGAACGAACCTCCACGATCGGATCCGGAACGGGGTTGACTGTTATCGCTACAGGAATGAAGTCAGAAGCGCAGTTGTCGCGTACGAAGGTTTGATAGGTGATGCGGGCATAGCCGTTGCCTGTGTGTCCAGTTTCGGAAGAGCCACTGGGTGAGTCGAAGGCAACGTTGCCTGCCAAGGTCTGGGCATCTTGCAAGTAATAAGAGGCGGGTACATTGTATCCACTCGGAGCGGAAGAGGCCGTGTTCTCTGTCCAGACGTAACCTGAGCCGCCAGAGCCGCCGCCGCAATCGGTGCCGGAAGCGCTGACCGGAATGGCTTGCGAGCCGCCATAGGTGCCGCCGCCGTACCAACCGCCACCACCTGCACCGCCATCATTGCCGGCACTTGCACCGATGCCAAAGACACCGCCCGTACCAGCAGTTGTCTGCGAAGCTGGATACGAATAGCTGTTACCTCCAATGCCACTCGTACCGCCGCCAGCACCACCCGTGTCGCCGGAATCCTCTCCGCCGCCACCGCCGCCGCCAGCAACGATGATACGGTCATAAAGCGTATTGCCGTTCAAGCGGATATCGGTCGCGCCGCCACCACCGCCTGCGGGTTCTCCATCACTTGAACCATAAGTGTAACCGCCGCCGTTCCAGCCGCCCACGGCCAGACCCGCTCCGGCATAGCCACCTTGTCCACCGACATAAATATTCAGGGTTTCATTGCCCTGAACAGGCATCGTCCCTATGGAATATCCACCATGACCGCCCAATCCATGATCGGAGAGACCGCTATTGTCACGGCCGCCGCCCTGCGCACCCCAGACTTCAAGGGTGACTTGCGAAACGCCTTCGGGGATAGTATAGGTCTGTGCACTTCCCGTGTAGGTGAAATTGGCGACTTCATTCTGAATGTGTTCGTCTCTCACCTGCAAATAGTAGGTGGTGTTTTCGGAAATGACCGGCGTTTGGAACTCGGGACCCTCATATACGAGGTTCTGTCCCTCCGCATCGGAATACCAACGGTAGATGAAGTGCTCGCTCTGATAAGCGGGATGAGCCGTCAACGTGGTACTCTGACCACACAGCAGATTGGTATTGCCCGTAATCGAAGGAGCAGCCATCGCCGGGTTGATGGTCAACTGGGCGGCCGGAGTGGTCAGCTGGTTGTTGCAGGCATCGCTGAAGGTACGAGTCACATTGAACGTACCTGTACCGAGGGTCTCGCGATCGGCTGCAGTAAGAGTATAGTTGGGGGTGGTCGTATTCACCTGAAGTGCACCGATTTGCCAAGTATAAACGATATTGCCGCCACCAGTTGCAGGCGTGCCTTCAAGGGTGATTTCAAGGTCGCTCGCACACTTCGTCACATCGCTGAGTGTGCCGGCAGAGGGAGTGCTCAGGGTGCTGACCTCTACGGGTATCGTAGTGGTGCAACCATCATCATTCGTACCAACGACCAAGTAAGAGCCAGCCGTCGCAGTATAGGTGGCATTTGTTCCCACCAAGGCGTTGTTTTGATACCACGCGTAGGAATCCGCGCCCTCGGCAGTGAGAGCCACTGTGCCGCCGTTGGGACATACCATCGGTTCCTCAGGTGTCACCGTCACTTCGGGAATAACGCGAACCGTATAATCCAAAATGGCCGGACATTCATGTTCTTGGTCCGTCACCGTCACCGTGTAAGTGGTGGTCTCGGTGGGAGAAACCGTGATTGTATTCTCGTTCTCCTGCATAGGCACACCATTGACTGCCCATTGGTAGGATACAGGCGAACCCGGTGAGAAGGTGTAAGTCGTACCTGAGGTGAGGTATTGTGCTTGGGCGGTCGATGTATAAGTCCAAGAACCCGATGTAGAGGTCGTCTGGCTTGCGGTGCCACTGCCCGTGGGAACCACACAATTCACATAGGAGGAAGTAGGTCCGTACAAACCGATTCGCGAGTTTGCGTAGCTCAGACTGGTGAAACCGGGACCGTACACATATTCAATCTTATTGGTCCGCTCATACAATTTGATCTGGAAATAGAAATAACTGGAATAGCTGTAAACATAGCCATATTGTTGAATCGTATATACACGGTTCGGGGCTGTACCCGTAGTAACCGCATAAGTACTGGTAGCAACCAAATCCTGCTGGAACGGATATATGTAATTGCTTCCCATATAAATATACCCGTTCGTGTAGAATGTATAGGAGGTGTAGTCTGTCCCATTGATGTTGAATGTAAAAGGCAGATTGTACGTGGCAGACACATCATCGCCTGTAGTAAGGCTGGTGACGCCTGAGGTGCCTGAAATATCAGAGAAAACTCCCTGAGAAACAGAGAATTGATACTGATCTGCAGATTCTGCCAGACCAGTGATCCCTTCCGCCGTCAAAGTCACCTCGGTACCGGCTTCGACACAGGATTCCGTGGAGGCGGTAAGGCTTGCTTCCGCGGTGTTCTTGTAAACCGTCACACTCTGGCCAGCGGGAGCGCAGTTTGCATTGCTTCCATATACCGTGTAAGTGGTGGTATGACCTGGGTTGACGTAGATATGACCGCCACTTTCATAGACTCCTTCGCCATAGGTCCACTCTGTCACATTGGAGACGTTGGAGACGTGGAGTTCAACCGGCGAGTTGCAATCAACCACTTGGTCTGCCGTCAGTGTGAAGGTCGGCGGGGTGGCACAGGTGGTGGTGAAAGACCAAGGCGTGCAATCCACCGTCTGAGCGCCTGACGGGACGATCCACCAGTAGTAGGTGGTGTTCGGATCCAAAGCGGGGCTAACCGTATAGGAGGTGGTGCTTGATGAGCCGTAGAGGGTGGCTGCGCCGAAATAGTTGGTTGTACCTATATATATATTATATGTATTCGTGCAGGTAATCGGTTCCCATTCCAAGGTGGGAGTATAGGAAACCGCAGTTGCATGGTTGGCAGGACTGATGGCCGTGAAGCAGGCATTGAAAGCACTTGCATCGCACACAAGGTCGATTTCCTTCTCGATGCCGCTCTTGGAAGCCGTGATGAAGGTCTCGCCCGTTCCGCTGATGTTACCTATCGTTCCGCTGATGTTCACCAGCGAGTTATCATCGCTGCTCCAGGAAACACTGTTGCCGTTGTATGCGGTAAAGCAGGTCAGCGCATTGCCCACATTTTCGTCATCCTGCATCTTGATGGGGGTAGCGGCCACAATGCCTATATTGGAGCTATACACATTGGAGATATAGGGCCGCGGATAGAGGTTGGTGCCTGAATACCAATAGGAAGAAGAGGGATAGGTGTTTTGTCCAATCAGTTCTCTTGTGTACTTGGCGTATGTGGGTGCGGTAGTTGTATTGTACTGATAGTCCGTGGGGCACATCTGCTTGTCCCAATAGCAGTTGTCAGGAGCACCGGAATAGGCATAACCAGCGATGGCCGCGGTGTAGCCGGTTACCGTTCCTTCCACATCGCCCACATTGAGGCAGTAGGAGATGTAATTGCCGTAATAGCCCTCGCCAGCGATACCGCCCACGTAGGTATAGCCGGACACCTTGCCAGCGTTCAGACAGTAGCGTGTATAGGCCGAAGAGGAAGTGGCAAAGCCGGTGATACCACCCACGTAGGCATTACCTGAATAGGTGGATGAAACACGTCCTACATTCACACAATAGTCAGTATAGGTGTAATTGGCATATCCGTTGATACCGCCCACATAATAAGAGGTGGAGCTCACATTGCCACTATTGAGGTTGTAACGGCAGTAATAGTTGCTACCATAATTATAGCCATTGATGCCGCCTGTATATAGTCCTCCGCCAGTAACATCTCCCCTGTTTTCATTATATTGGTTGTAGTAATTGTAATAACTATAGCCAAAGATACCACCGGTGTAGTAGGAAGTGCTCGTGATATCAGCATTGTTGATGTTGTATTGTTGGTAATAGCCATAGTAGCAATATCCTGCGATACCAGCCGTGTAATAACCGGCACCCGTGACAGGGCCGTTATTGGTATTGTTGCGGAATTGGACATAATATGCATATCCCGCGATACCGCCCGTATAGTAGTAACGACCTGTAATCTCACCTGAATTGACACAATAGGTAACAAACCCGTTGGAACTTTCCGAGGAGCCATAACCGTAGGTGTATCCGGCGATACCACCCACATATTCGTAACCATTCACATTGGCATAGTTGCTGCAGTAGTCGATGCGGGTGGGATAGGTGGAGTTGTACCCATAGTTGCGTCCCACGATACCGCCCACATAATAGGTGCTGCCTGTGGTGGAAATGTTGCCGTAGTTGTTACAGTAGGTGATATGCCCATAATAGTAGTGGTAACCCACGATGCCACCGGTGAGGTAGCAGGTGGAGGTGATGGAGCCGCGGTTGGTACAGTTGGTGATGACCGCAGTGCTCACGGCGGAACCGTAGTTTGAGTAGCCGACGATACCGCCGATACCATAGTTCGTCGAAGTGGTCGAGTAGGTGCTGGTGGTGGTGATGGAACCATAGTTCACGCAGTCGTTGACGGTGGTTCCCGTCAACATACGACCGACAATACCACCGATGTTGTAGGAAGCGGTGGTCAGGTTGCCGTTGTTGATACAGTCGGTAATCTGCGTGTTTGTGGCTTCACCCACGATACCGCCAGAGCCGTATGAAGCGGTGAAGTTGGCATTGTTGGTACACTCGCTGATGGTACATCCTGTAGCTGTACCCACGATACCACCGCGTTGGTAACTGCTGACGCTGAAGGTCACGTAGCTGACGCAGTTGTCGATGACGGTGTTGGAGGCGTTACCCACAATACCGCCGGTTTGATAGGTGCCTTGGTTGGTACCACGGACAGTAAGGTTGGAAATCACAGCCCTGGTGGTGTAGCCGAAGAGAGCTTGAGAAGCGGCGGCAGCTGAGAGGTTCAAGTTGCTGATGGTGTGGTTGTTACCGTCGAATGAACCTTGGAAAGCAAACGAACTGCCGATGGGGGCGCTGCTTGTTCCCGTGTTGAAGGAGCCTGTCAGGGCGATGTCGGCCGTCAGGCGGAAATACTTCCCATTGTAGCTGATGCCTTGGTTTACGTTGTTACGCAGGCAGACGAGACCAGCCTCATTGGAGATGGTGTAGGGATTGGATGAGGTACCCGAACCGCCCCACATATCGCAGGGAGTTTCCACTACCTCAGCACCGCCAATATAGGTCAGACGCATACAAGGAATGTAAGCTGAGGTAGATGATGCGCTGGAACTCGCAAAGGGATAATCACCATTGCCGCTATCGCTATACATAGACTTCGCATCGGTGGTTGTGCTGCCAGTCACATAGTGGCCGCCACCACTCGACCAACCGCTACCGTCACGGGTCAGGCGGAACACGAGTCCTCCATTCGAGGAGTTATAGGGGAACGAACTGCTAAAGGTGTAGTTGTTCCAAGTAGAGGCGCTCACTGTCGGGGTGGGCAAAGAGGACGCGTAGTAGCAGTTCTGCCAACCGCTGTTCATCCAAGTTGAGGTTCCTGCAGACCACGAACTATAGGAGTTGCTCAGGTCGATGCGGGCATTGGCAACAGTTTGCCCAGGCGTGGAGGAACAGAGCAGTCCCATCGCTGAAATCGTCGCTCCGTTGGTCAGACCAGCGGCGCTCAGGGCGGCACTGCTGATACGGTAATCCCACCGTGCATCGTGATAGTAGGTACAATACATTACGTAAGAAGAGGTACAAGTAGTGCTTCCCGTGGTCACGTTCTCTGCATAGTAGTAGGGGTCCACATAGACAGGGAAGAGTCTGTCGGGCTGGTTCAGCCAGGCGACGGGGATGAGGAAGCAGACCTTGGCTTGGTTGCCCTCTCTCTTCACCACGTACTGTACATCCAAACGGTGGCTGTCGCGTTTGTCGGCAATCGGCTTTCCGTCCTTGCCGATCTGCGGGGCGAGGGCGTTCATTTCCACGTCCTGCATGATCTCGTCGTAGGAGAAGGCGGCATCATAGAGGGTGACTTTCTTGAAGGTCACAGCCGGGGTGCCATTGGGAGCGAGCAACGCGAACGAAGATGCCGTGAAGTCGCCCTTCTGTACCTTGCCGTCCACGGCGAGAGCACAGCCGGCAGGCAGATCAATGGTCTGTTCCATCATCAGGTAGCCGGAGGAGGCGTTCTGGTAGGCGCTCTTGTTATGGAGCCAGAAGCCGGTTTCCACGCCTTGGCTGGTCTGAATCATCTCATAGTCGATGCCGGAGGCGTAGTTCCGCACCTTCAAAGTGCGGAAATCCGATTTCGACAGCGAGCCCTGTGTAGCGATGGCCTTGCCTGGGTCGCTGGCGTTGGCCACTACGGAAAAACCGTAGTTTTGGGCCAAGGTATAGGAATGACCTTCACAGTCCATGATGAAACCCTTGGTGGGGTCGGTGGAGTAGTAGGTCTTGAAGTCGTTGGTGAGGTTCTGGTAGTCGTAGCCCTCGTACTTCGGAGTGGAAGTTTGCTTGATGGAGACGTCGATGTCGCTCCACTTGCCATTTTCATTCTTGTAATGGAGACGGCCAATGTAGAACAGGTCATTGGTGCCGTTGCCGTTAGAGAATGTCTTGGAGTCGCGGGTACGGAGTTCCGTCAACTCGTCACCCGCAGTATAACCGGAGTAGATGCCCTTGGCACTATAGCGGTTGGGCGTGAAACGGGAGTAGATGCCCGTTTGTCCTGTCCAGGAATCCGCCATAGGTCCTGCAGGCTTGTCTTGAGCCTGCACACCCAGCGGAATCAGGAGAAAGAATGCAAAAAACAAACCCATTACGCGGCGCACCAGACGGATGTCGCAACTTGTAGTCAAAGATGTGAAAGGGGTAAATGCTGCTTTCATAAGTAAAATATTTATTTAACGATTAATTAGTTGTCTTAAAAATCAGGGAGATTTAGCATAATAAATCAGCGACAAATATACAACTTATTCTTATTCGTTAACTACACAAAAAATTCTTTTATAAAATATTTTCCATAGGAGCACAATGTTATATGTAAAAAAATAACATCTTTTACATAATAATATATAAATTTATGCAAATATTCAATTACAACAAGACGTATAAACTCCAAATCTTTATTGTTAAATGGGGAATGAATTCCACTATGATTTTTTTAATAAAAAAAAGGGATTCCCCGCCCTCATCCAGGATTTTCAAATTGATTTGTAAAGGCGGCAAGAGAAATGATGCGGGGCGTTAGTGGTTCAGCGCTTTCCCCTGCCATGTGTCCAGTTCCACCATCTTCTTTTCGATATTCTGAAGCACCACATCATAGCGGACCGTTCCCCACGTGTTTTGATACAAGAATCGAGGAGGCACCTCGCCCGCAAAGCGTTCGATCACGAAAGCGGGATTGAGCCGTTCGGTTATCTTGACGATGAAATCGATATAGGAGGGCTGATCGAAAAAGTAGAAGTCAGCGGGATGCTGTGCAAAATCCTGAATCATCGGCGTGCCTTTAATCAATTGGAGCTGATGGAATTTGATGCCGTTGATAGGCAATTCGTTGATTGAGTGCAAATCACGGAACCAAGTATCGGGGGTTTCGCCGGGGAGGCCGTAGATGAAATGGGCAGCGCAGTGGATACCGCGTTCCGCGGTCATCTGGATGGCGCGCACGGCGGCGGCGAAGTCATGTCCACGGTTAATACGCCTCAAGGTGCGGTCGTCACACGACTCCACGCCATACTCAATGGAGACGAACAACCTGCGTTGCAAACTGGCGAAGAAGTCCAGCTTCGACTCGTCGATGCAATCAGGGCGCGTGCCGACGATGAGTCCGCAAATGGCGGGATTGTTGAGGGCAGGTGCATAGATTTCCTTCAAGATCTCCAACGGGGCGTAGGTATTTGAAAATGCCTGAAAATAAGCCAAGTAGGCACCAGCCCGACGATAACGGTTGACATGGAATTCCACTCCCTCTGCCAACTGTTGGGCGACTGACTTTGCTGGCTGGCAATAAGAGGGGTTGAAAGCATCGTTCAGGCAATAGGTGCAGCCGCCAGTGCCCACACTTCCGTCACGGTTGGGGCAGGTGAAGCCTGCATCAATCGTGAGCTTTTGCACGCGCGTACCGAACTTATGGGAGAGGAATCGTTTGTAGGAATTGAATCTCCGTTCGTCGCCCCACGGATAAATCATATCGCGTTTTTCATTTTATCCATAATGGCGGAGAGCATGTACTTGGCGCGGAAAAGCTGGATTTTCACGTTGTTCATACTGATATTCAGCTCTTTGGAAATCTCCTCGTAAGACAATTCCTGAAAATAGCGCAGTTCGATGAGGGTACGGTATTTGGGGCGGAGCTGTTCGACGGCCCAATGCATCACGCGGGCTCGCTCCTTCATCATATAGTTTTCCTCCTGCGACTGGACGGAATCGGATTCGGAGGTGTTCTCAAACACACCAAAATCCTCGTCCACGCATTGAGGCGAGGTGTTCTTGCGCCGCATATAGTCTATGCAGTTGTTGATGGCTATTTTGAAAAGCCAAGTGGAAAAAGCATAGTCGGTCGTGTATTTCTCCAGATTCTTGAAGGCCTTGCCAAAGGCTTCGATGGTCAGGTCTTCCGCATCGTAGGGATTTTTCATCATTTTAAGCAGCGTGTAGTAGAGGGGATCGCGATAGTAGCTCATCAGGTCGGAATAAGCCTTCTGGCTACCGTTTTCAAGCGCATCCTTCACCAGTTGGGCATCGCGCTTTGCTTTTTCAGAAGTCGAATTTTTTAAATCCATCGTGATTTTTCAAATTTAGAGGCCAGATAAATCCAGGGTTGCAACAAGAGGAAAAACAGGTCGAAGAAGAACAGGCTCACAGCGGCGCCCTTTTCACCCATTTTCTTCGCGCCTTTGTGGAAGACCAAGAATTGCATGCCGAATTTCAACAAAACGACACCGACGCCGATGCCGAGTGCGAGCCAATTCATCTCCTGTGCGGCCAAGGCAATACAGGCGATGGCGGCGGGATAAAAGAGGAAAGATAGCCAGTTGTAACATTGGAGCACGAAACGATGCATCGCACGATAGTAGCTCTGGCTGACCAATTCGTAACGTTTGTTGCGAAGCCAATCGGAGAAGGAGATGGGTGTCTGATAAATCACCGCCTCGGTATCTACTGCAACATCACACATTTTGCCGGTTGCCACTTGGTTGATAAAGACATTGTCCTCTCCAAATGGCAGTCTTGATAACGCGAAAAACTTTTCTTTATTGTCGAAAAAAAGATGTCTCTTGAACGCAAGGTTGTGAGAATCAGCCAGAACAGGCATTTTTGCCAGCGTATAGGAGAATGCGCGCACGGAGTTCACCAACGCGTCGTAGTGGAGCCACTTGTTGAGCAAGCCGCCACGCGATTGGTAGGTAGTGTGGGCCAGGACAACCTCTTTCTGACGGACGAACTTGCTGGCGATGTGTTGCAGCCAGAAGGGGCTGGAGGGGATGCAAGAAGAGTTGGTAAAGACGACGGTGGGGTTTGCAGCTGCCTGAATGCCAATGGCGAACGGGAATTTACGTCCCTCCATCGTTGAGCGCGACGAGCCCATGTTCACATAATGGAGGTGATGGTACCGGTTGTTCAATTCAAGGGCGAGCTGCTCGATTTCATCCTGGGAATTGTCGTTCACCAACACGACTTCGTAATCGGGGTACTCCTGCGTCAGAATCACGGGCAGGGATTCCACAAGGTGATGGGCTTCGTTATGCGCGGTGATCACGATGGAAATCGGCGGCAAATCCTCGTTGGAGGTGCGACTTTTTTCCTTACGGAACACAAAGGGACCGAACAGCCAGAGGTAATAAACAAGCAGGAGAAATGACACAATCCCTAAAGAAATCAAGCATGCGAGCGCAATGGGCGATAAAGTTAGCAGTGACATTACAAGGTTAATAATATTTTACAAAAGTATCGTAAAGATTCAAAGAAATAATTTATTTTTGCAGCAAAATACTAACAAAATGCGGTTTATAATTGAATCGAGGGACAAAAAAAGCTCTGCGCGTACAGGAATCATCCACACCGACCATGGCGATATCAAGACGCCGATATTCATGCCGGTAGGCACTGTCGGTTCGGTTAAAGCAGTGCATATCAACGATTTGGAAAGACAAGTCAAAGCTCAAATCATACTCGGCAACACCTATCATCTCTACCTGCGCCCGGGATTGGAAGTATTGGAAGCCGCCGGCGGACTTCACAAGTTCAACGGCTGGAGCCGCCCGATACTCACCGACAGCGGAGGATTCCAGGTCTTCTCGCTCAGCGGCATCCGCAAGATCAAACCTGAAGAGGGGGTATGGTTCCAATCACACATCGATGGCTCGCGGCACCTCTTTTCACCCGAAAAAGTGATTGACATTCAGCGCATCATCGGCTCCGACATCATGATGGCCTTTGACGAATGCCCTCCCTACCCTTGCACTTACGAATATGCGCGCAAGTCGCTCGACATAACACTCGGCTGGCTGCGGCGATGCTGGGCCCGCTACAAAGAGACCGAGCCCAAGTACGGTCATTCGCAAACACTCTTCCCCATTGTGCAGGGCAGCGTGTTCAAGGACCTGCGTTCCAAGTCGGTGGAGGAAATCACCAAACTTGACTGCGAAGGCATTGCCATCGGCGGCATCGCAGTGGGGGAACCCATCGATATGATGTACGAAATGGCGGACTACTGTTGCCAGATTCTGCCCCAAGACAAACCGCGCTACCTAATGGGGGTGGGCACGCCGGCGGACATTCTCGAGAACATCGCCCTCGGCGTTGATATGTTCGACTGCGTGATGCCCACCCGCAACGGCCGCAACGCCAACATCTTCACCTGGGAAGGCATGATGAACATGCGCAATGAGAAGTGGAAGTTCGACTTCTCCCCTATCGATGCCAACAGCGACCTCGAAGCTGACCGCATCTACAGCCGCGCCTACCTCCGCCATCTATATGCCGCCAACGAAATCCTCGGTCCGATGATCGGCTCCCTCCACAACCTACACTTCTACCTTGAACTCGTGGGCACCGCCCGCCGGAAAATCGAAGAAGGCACCTTCTCCGAATGGAAAAACGAAATCGTGCCGAAACTGAAGAGAAAACTATAAATGCAAACATCATTAGCAAATGAAACTCTCCATTGTCATTCCTGTTTATAACGAAGAGAAGACAGTCACGCAGATATTGGATTACGTACTGAAAGTCAAATTAATAGCAGACATAGAGAAAGAGTTGGTCATTGTGGATGACTGTTCCAAGGACCGCACACCAGAGATGGTGCGGGCGTGTATGGAGTCGCACCCCGAAGCCGAAATCCGCTACCTCCGACAGGAGGTGAATCAGGGCAAGGGTGCAGCGGTGAACAGGGGGTTTCACGATGCCACCGGCGACTTCATCATCATTCAGGATGCAGACTTGGAGTATGATCCGGAGGAATACAACCTGCTATTGCCGCCACTACTCAACAATCGCGCCGATGTGGTGTATGGCTCGCGCTACCTCGGAGGACGGCCACACCAGGTGATGTTTTTCTGGCACTCCATCGGCAACCGTTGGCTGACACGGCTGTCGAACCTGTTCAACAACCTGAATCTGACCGACATGGAAACCTGCTACAAACTCTTCCGCGCCGACATCATCAAGCGCATCGACCTGAAAGAGAAGCGCTTCGGTTTCGAGCCGGAAATCACAGCCAAGCTCGCAAAGATGAAGGACGTCCGCATTTGCGAAGTCCCGATTTCCTATTACGGCCGCCGCTTTTCCGAAGGCAAGAAAATCGGTTGGCGCGACGGCTTCCATGCCATCCACTGCATCATCAAGTACAAACTGTTGAAGAGGTAGTAGGCCACATCACAAACATCATACATCATGCTTTGCATTTCATCACCATTCACAGACCCCTATTTCAATTTAGCGACGGAGGAATTCCTGCTGCAGCATTTCACTGACGACATCTTCATGCTGTGGCGGAACGAGCCGGCGATTATCGTGGGCAAGTTCCAGAACACGGCGGCGGAAATCAACTTGGATTTTGTCAAAGAGAAGAATATCAAAGTGGTGCGACGGCTGACGGGCGGCGGAGCGGTTTTCCACGACCTCGGCAACCTCAACTACACCTTCATCGAGGCGGGCAGCCACCGCGATTTCAAGGCGTTCACAGAACCCATCATCGCCTTCCTGCAATCGCTCGGCGTGGCAGCGACTTTCGAAGGGCGCAACGACCTGATGATTGACGGGCAGAAGTTCTCTGGCACCGCACAGTGCGTATTCAACGACAAAACCCTCCACCACGGCACCCTCCTTTTCTCCTCCGAGATGGAAGACATCTCGGCGGCCCTGAAGGTGAGCCCGCTGAAATTCCAAGACAAGGCCGTAAAGTCGGTGCGCAAGCGCGTTACCAACATCAGCGACCATCTGCCCCAAAAGATGGAAATCAAGGAATTCACCTCCGAATTGATGAATTATGTAAGAAGCCATTCAACTGACACTCAAGAATATACGTTCAGCGATGAGGATGTACGCGCCATCGGGCTGTTGCGAGATGAAAAGTACGCCACATGGGAGTGGAATTTCGGGAGCTCTCCCCAGTTCAACTACACCAAGGCCATCCGCACCGCCGCGGGTACTGTAGAGGTTGCCATGTCCATCCTCAAAGGACGCATCACCGACATCCACTTCTGCGGCGACTTCTTCTCCCCCACCGACATCACAGAACTAGAACAAGCATTCATGAACCAGCCCTATCGGGAAGAAAACATCCAAGAAGTGCTGTCCAAGATTCAGATTGGGAATTACATCACCCATCTCACGAACGAGGATGTGATGAAGGTGATGTTCTGAGTCGCTAGATGTTTAGGGGAAATTCCCCGCGCCGGCACTGCAGTGCCAGTGTAAGAAAACATCTCGCCACGAGAGGGCAGACGCAGCAACAAAGCTCATTCCCAAGTCAATGTGTAGCCCCCCCTGAAAAAAAACCACAAATCCAACTGAAATTCAACCGATTATCATTCAGGATAATACAACGTGTCGATGGTGGAGGCGAATCCGCACCAATTGCCGATGACGTTTTCCCCACTGAAATTGCAGGGCACCGGTGCCGGGCTCATGAACGGATTCTGT
The DNA here is from genome assembly GCA_017506175.1 of Bacteroidales bacterium. GTDB lineage: Bacteria > Bacteroidota > Bacteroidia > Bacteroidales > WCHB1-69 > UBA1756. The sequence goes on from JAFVNW010000029.1 coordinate 19,625, forward strand.
CCGACGGCCAGCGAATAGGTCATCGCCTTCCAGTATTGAAAAGCATCATAATCAATCATTGAGGTTTTCAAATAAACCGTATCGCCCTTCCGGTAGGTGATTCGGTAATACTCCTCCTTCTCTTCATCGCTCATTTCCGCCATAAACAGTGCAGAGGGATTGGCGCGCAGGATCTCGTAATTGACGGTCTGCCCGTTGAAAGTGGCATCGTCGAAAGCCACGGGCATGGAGGTCACCCAAAGGCGGTCGTGAAGTTTTTTGCCATGCACCTTGATTCTGAACATATAATAGTCGTGGCTGGAGGCATTGTCGGTCAGCAAGATGCGCGAAGTGGGCGTGGTGTCGTTCTCATCGAAAAAATGCAACCATGCGGAGTCCAACCGCACAGGTTCGCAAATCGATGTTTGGGCGATATACTCCTTTCCTTCGTACTGCACCGTCAGCGTGTAGGTTTTGCCGGGCGTGCCAATCACGTTTTGCCCGACGTAGGCGAAATAGACGGGGGACTCGGGCGTGAGCGTCGGGGTCAACTGCTCGACTTCACCTGTGGAGGACTTCACCGTAACGATGGCATCGTTTATCAAGACATCGTTCATCAGCGTCTGGATATCGATATTGGCAAAGTAGGAGATACTGCGACTCACCATCACCATAGCGGGCTCGCCAGCCTCGATGCTGCCTTCAATCACGATTTTCGACTCGTATGCAGGGATATCCACCTCGATTTCCTTCTGACAAGAGGCGAACAGCATCACAAATACGAGGAGCAACGGATATAGTATTTTTTGCATCATATCAATGTTAAAATTTAAAATTCCAAGTAATTGAGGGCAGGATGGGGAACAGGCTCATCTGGTAGGCTTTCGTATGCAGGTCGAAGGTTTCGCCCGCCACAAAATTGGTGGTTGTTTCAAAGAAGATGAAGAAAGGATTTTTGCGGTTATAGACATTGTAAACCGAGAAGTTCAGGCTGGTTTCGAAGCGTTTCCTTTTCACGATGTTCCAATTCAGCGACAGGTCGAGCCGGTGGTACGGGTCGAGCCGATAGGCATTGCGCGCGCTATACTCGGTGACGAGCGAGCCGGCGAGGAAATAGTAGCCGACCGGGATGGTCATCGTGTTGCCGGAGGCGAATACCCAGACTGCGGAAGCCGTCAGTTTCTTGGGAATGATGTCGTAACTCAGATTGATGGAGACATCGTGGCGGCGGTCATACTTTGCATAGAACACCTCGCCGTAGTTCAAATCGGGGAACTTGCGCTGGGTGAACGATAGCGTATAGCCGATGAAGCCCGTGATACGTCCCAATGCCTTTTTGAAGAATATCTCCACGCCATACGACCATCCCTTGCCGAAGACATACATCTGGTCAGCATTCTGAGTAATGTCGTCTATGTTAATGCCGTCCTTGTATTCCACCAGATTATTCATGTGCTTATAGTAGAAATCGACATAGCTCTCGAACATATTCTTATGGAAATTCTGATAGACACCGAGCGAGACTTGATGTCCGATTTGTGGTTTCACGATGTCGGTGGAAGGCATCCACACATCGGTCGGGAGGGAGATGGTGGCCAGTGCAACCTGATGCAGGTATTGGTAATTAAGTGTGTATGAAGCCTTTATGGAAGTGGCTTTTGCTACTTGGAAGCGGGTGGAGAAACGCGGTTCCACATTGTTGTACTGTTTTATCATCTGACCGGGCTTGTAAACGATGGAGTCGGTGAGCATGCCGTATTCATTGAACACATAGCGCGTAAAACGGCCGATATGTTCAAAATGGGTGTAGCGCAGGCCCAGATTGATTTTCCACCACTTGAAAATCTCGAACTCGTCGTTGGCATAAATGGCTAATTCGTGAGCATAGTAGGGATTGACGTGCGGCAGCGACAGATTCTGATTTTCGCCGGCTTCCACACTCATTGAATTCGGGAAGAAGGTGTGGAAAATATAGTGGACGCCGAATTTGAAAAGATGCGGGAAATGGGGCTGGTAGGTCAACTCTGTTTGCAGCGCCACATCGCGCACGCCTGAAGTCATCTTCATTGTATAGATATCAATTCCCATTTCTGTTGCGAAATCGTAATTGGTAAACGAGAAGGTGGTATTCAGGAAGAGTTGCGGGTTGATGATGTAATTCCAGCGCAGAGAGGCCGCCGCGTTTCCCCATTTGAAATAGACATTCGTGCTTCCGGAACTGGACTTGAACCCGTATTTGTCTCTGCCAAAATAAGCACCCAGGAAAAGGCGGTGTTTGTCGTTGATGACGACGTTGATTTTCGCATTCAAGTCATAGAAATAGAATTTCGTACCTTTGAGCGGCGAAGTCTTTTTCAAGAAAGGCTGAATCAGCGCGTCGATGTAGGTTCTTCTGGCCGAAATGATGAACGAGCATCGCTCCTTTTTAATCGGGCCTTGAATGGTCAGGCGAGAGAATATCAAGCCTATGCCGCCATCGAACTGGAACTTCTTCATATTGCCGTCGTTCTGGGCGACATCCAACACGGAGGCGAGACGCCCGCCGTAATACGCCGGCATCCCCGACTTGGTGATTTCCACGTTTTTAACGGCATCCGCATTGAAAACGGAGAAGAATCCGAAGAGGTGACCAGCGTTGTAGATGGTGGTGCCATCAAGCAGGACGAGGTTCTGGTCGGAGCCACCGCCACGCACATAAAAACCCGTGTTACCCTCGCCGCCCGACTGGACGCCTGGCAGCAGCTGCACCGACTTCAGCACATCCACCTCGCCGAAGAGCGCCGGCAACGACTTGATGGTCTCTATCTTCATCTCCATCTTGCCGACATCCGTGCTGCTGACATTGTGGTCTGCAGCCTTTCCCGTAATGGTAACACCTTCTGTTTCAACCACATTTGACACCAATTCAAAATTGAGTTTTATATTTTGCCATAACGAAATGGTGTCCGTAATCGTGCGGTACCCCAAGTAATTCACATTGAGGATATAGGTGCCTTTCGGGGCGGTTATAGAGTAAAAACCCGCCAAGTTGCTGGTTCCCGTAAACGACTGGGTGGCGTCCTCAATCGGGATCAGCATCACCCAGATATCCTTCAGTGTTTCGCCGTTTGCGCTGTCCTTCACCACACCGGAAATCGTGTAACGTTGTCCGAAAGCACTCGCCAACGAAAAGAGAATCAGCGTAAGAAACAAGGATGTTTTCTTCATTTTATCTATGTTAATCAACGCGCAAACGCATACCAGCCATCAGCGTATCGAGCTTGAAATTCATGACGCTACGCATTTCGCCAGCCATACAGAAACCGCATTTTGCACACATTCCCGCCCGACTGCCCACACACTCGGGCAGACGGGTACCGTCGGGGAGGATATAATTGCAGACCCAACAGCACTTTTTAAAGTCCAGTGTCTTCATCAGCTTCAGGCCCGAAACGGAATTCATAATGGGATATTTCGCCTTTTTCATCGCTATAATCTTGTCAATCACATCATTACGACGTTCCATATCCAAAAAGAGGCCGTCTTCGGGAATGGTCCGTTTCGTATCGCCCTCCACGAACTCGGAACCTGCGGGAGGCGTATGGAAATTGAGAGAGATGGAGAGGATGGCGGGATTCCTTTTCGCATACTCGATAGCCGCCTCTACATTGGTATAATTCAGTGTGTTGATGGTCATATTGACGCTCAAAGCGGGGTGATGCGATTCGGCGATGTTCTTTTCCAGCTTCGCCCAAGTCCCTTTGCCGCGAATCATCTCGTGATACTCCCCTACCCCATCCATACTCACCCAGATGGAATGCGCTTTGCACTCATTCAGAGGAAGTTGCGCATTGGTAGTAATGGTGGTGGAAAAGAATCCGATTTCCTTGGCCAATGCAATCAGGTCGTTGATATTCTTCTCGCCGTCGTGCCATATCATCGGTTCGCCGCCCTCGAAATCCACGAAACGCGAACCCAGATTGTAGGAGTACTGCAAATCATCACGGATCTGCTCATAGCTTTTCACAACCGGCTTTTCACGACTGTAAACATAGCAGTGCTTGCAACGCAGATTGCAATCATCCGAAATGAAAAGCACCGTCTGCAACGGACGATGTTTGCCCAAAAACTTGGCACTGACAAACCATTTAGCAAGATAGGGTAAAATCATCAGACAAAAAATTCAACGACAAAAATAATTAAACTCAAGAACATCAATAAGTTACGAGCAGTAAACCAGCGCACCATAAACCATTGCAAATCGGCTTCGCAAATCTCTTTCCAACGTTCAATAGGTCCCATCCACCATTTCCTTTCCACCACCTGCTTGGGATTTTTCACAAAGACCAACATCATACGCCAAAGTCCGATGGCCATCGGCAAGGAGATGAGAACTGTTAAATACCACACACTCAGATATTTACAAGCAATTCCAGCTATAATAATCAGATACGGGAGGAAGATAAAGCAGGCGGAGACGGCCAACATACCCGCCTTGCTGTTGAGCAGAACGGCCAATGTCATTTTGTGTACGCTCCTGTCGGGTTCGCAGTCCATGATGGAGTGTGTATAGACGATATTGCCGACCCAGAGCCCGATAGGAGCCGAAAGGAAGAGGATGTAGGGTGAGAAGGTTCCGCACGCGGAAACGTAGGCACCTGTCATCAAGCAGGGGCCGAACATCAGCACGATGACCAGTTCGCCGAGGCCGAGGTAGCCGAGGCGCAGGGGTGGACCGGAATAGGAGTAGCCCAAGAAACCTGCAATCAGCGTGATGTAGAGGATGGGCAGGCCGCGCAGCGCAAAGATGACCGCGCCGCAAGCCAGTGCCAGCGCGCCGAAAACGCCAATTGCCAGCAAAAGGTCCTTTTCCGTCGCCGCACCCGAAGTGAGGTACGGGCATTTGGCGATGCGCGCACGGAAACCCGCCGCCGCCAAATGGTCGCGGATTTGCGCCCCCTTCTTGCGATAGTCGAAATAGTCGTCCAAGAGGTTCATCCCCAAATGGGCGAAGGCGATGCCTATCACTGCGAGAATGGCGCACAAAAGCGAGAATCCCGGTTCGGAATGCGCCACCCAGACAGCCAAAAACGCGGGCAGCACACTTTGCACCAGAGCATTGTAACGGGCATTGTCCAACCAAAAGGCGATTTTCTTGAACATATTGGCGAGGGTTAACTATGAACAGTGTTCAGATCACCCAAACGATTCACTGAGCACTGGCTACACATTACCGCTTAAATTTTTTTCAAATTAAAATAGGTTCCGTTCACGACTTTGCTGCCCGTGCGGATATGCGGACGGATTTTGACGGAGAAGCGGGTGTCTTCTTTTCCCAACTTTGTGACATCTTTGATGATGCCGATCACATTCTGCACGGATTCCTTCGGTTGTTTGATATCCACCACGTTGCCCAGTTCCAGCTTGAAGCCGACAGGGATGATGGTGGAGCCGCCGCCCGAGCGCACCACGATGTCGGACTGATTTGCACTCTCACCACTTCCGACCTGTTTTCCGTCGTAATATAAGATATAGTCAAATCCGGCCAAGGCGGCATCACGTTTTCCGGGATTCGTGGCTTTGACATTCGCGACGGCACGCAGGGCGAAATCCTTTCTCGTAAGCGCGGAGATGCAACTGAGGATGGTGCTGGGATCGAGGTTCTTGAAATCGGAGCCCACTTTCATAAAGTCAATGCCTGCCCATTCAACGCTGGAGATGGTCTGGAACGAATAATCGCAGTTAACCATATTGACGGCCTTTTGGACACTACAGCTGTTGACAACCATCAACAGGCAGACAATCAACAAGACAATTCCTTTCCTTTTCATAAAATTTTAAACGTTTTAACCTTAGAATATAAAAAAAGAAAAAGGGGCGGACGTTATACCTCGCCCCTGATAAGCTCAATTGTTACAAGTTTCTGCCGTGGCAATTCTTGTACTTCTTGCCGCTTCCGCACGGGCAGGGGTCGTTGCGGCCGACTTTCTTCTCCACATGGACGGGAGCCGCACCCTTTTGGCCGGTCTTGGGGCCGCTTTCGCCGCGACCTGTCTGCAACTTCTTCGCATCGGATTCCGGAAGCTGTGCTTCCTTCACCTGCTGTTGCTCCATTTCCGGCAGATAGCCTTTGTTGAGGAAGGAGATGATTTCCGTGCTGATTCTCACCAGCAGTTTGTCAAACAAGTCGAAAGACTCCAATTTGTATATCAAGAGCGGATCCTTCTGCTCGTAAGAAGCATTTTGAACCGACTGTTTCAAATCGTCCATATCGCGGAGGTGTTCCTTCCAGGCATTGTCGATGACGGCGAGGGTGATGCCCTTTTCGATGGAAAGCGCGATTTCCTTGCCCTTACTTTCGTAGCATTTTTTCAGTGGGGCCACCACGCGCAGTACGCGAGTGCCATCGGTGATTTCAAACGCGATGTTTTGGAAACGCTGTCCCTGCTCAAGATATACGCGGTCGATAACCGGGGATATTTTTTCACAGAGTTGCTCCATTTTCAATTTATAATTGTCATAAACAATGGGGCAAAGGCGCGCAATCAGGTCACTGGGGCGACCTTCCAGAAATTCATTGGCAGAGAAGGGGGAATCGCATCCGCAATTCGTAATCAGGTCATTTTCAAAGCCTTCAAAATCCTTAGCCTCCCAATTATCTTGGACGATGATGGTGCAAACATCTTCCAGCATATCGGAAATATCAATAGCGAGACGGTCGCCGTAAAGGGCGTTGCGGCGCTTGCGATAGATTGTGTCGCGCTGCGTGTTCATCACGTCGTCATACTCCAGCAAACGCTTACGGATGCCGAAGTTGTTCTCCTCCACCTTTTTCTGCGCCCGTTCGATGGACTTGGTAATCATGCTGTGCTGGATCACTTCGCCGTCCTGCAAGCCGATTCTGTCCATCACATTGGCTATTTTTTCGGAGCCGAAGAGGCGCATCAATTTGTCTTCGAGGGAGACGTAGAATTGGGAGCTGCCCGGGTCGCCCTGACGGCCGGCACGACCGCGCAACTGGCGGTCAACGCGGCGGGAGTCGTGGCGTTCGGTGCCGATGATGGCCAAACCGCCCTTCTCCTTCACGCCGGGTCCCAACTTGATATCGGTACCACGACCGGCCATGTTGGTGGAAATCGTGACGGTTCCCGGCTGACCGGCTTCGGCAACGATGTCAGCCTCCTTCTTGTGCAACTTGGCGTTCAAGACGTTGTGCTCGATATGACGGCGGGTCAGAATCGTGGAAAGCAACTCGGATGTCTCCACATCGGTCGTGCCAACCAAAACCGGACGTCCCTCTTCGTGCAGTTCCAGAATCTTGTCCACCACTGCCGCATACTTTTCACGCTTGGTCTTATAAACCAAATCCTCCGCATCGATTCTTGCAATCGGACGGTTGGTTGGAATCACAACCACATCCAGTTTATAGATGTTCCAGAACTCGCCGGCCTCGGTTTCGGCGGTACCCGTCATACCAGCCAGCTTCTTGTACATTCTGAAATAATTCTGCAAGGTAATAGTGGCATAGGTTTGCGTGGCGGCTTCCACCTTCACATTCTCCTTCGCCTCAATGGCCTGATGCAGTCCGTCAGAATAACGGCGCCCTTCCATAATACGACCTGTCTGTTCATCAACGATTTTCACTTTATTGTCGATGATGACGTATTCCACATCCTTCTCGAACATCGTATAAGCTTTCAGCAGCTGCTGAACAGTGTGGACGCGCTCGGAAGCGATGGAGAACTCGCGGTAGATGTCCGACTTACGGATGGCCTTTTCCTTCGGGTCGAGATTTTCGTGCTCGAGCTGACTGATTTGGCTACCGACATCGGGCAGGACGAACAACTTCGCCTCGTCGGCGGTTCTGGAAACAGCCTCGATACCCTTTTCCATAATGTTGACGGAGTTCAACTTCTCCTCAATGACGAAGTTCAGACCATATTTGCCGAAAGTGATTTCCTTGAGTTGAACCAGACTGCTGTTATCGAACTGAGGTTCAACTGCCTTGATGCTTTTCAACATCTCTTCGTAGGTATGTTTGAGTTCCAGTTCCTTCGTGTCACAATCGGCGATGCGGCCTGAGAGCGTGGAGGAGATCATCTCCTTGTAGTCAACGAAGGCGGCGTTGTCAGTCGGGGTTTCCAGATAAGCATCGAGGGTGGCGATGTCCTGCGACAATTTGAAGATATTGGCAAAAGACTTGGCGAACTTGCCCGCATCTTCCATCTCGATGGTTTCTGAGAGTTGTTTCTTCACCTCTGCAAGCATCGTTTCAGACTCTTTCTTCGCCGTGGCGACATCCTTGCGGAAGTTCTCGGTTTCCTTCTTCTTCTGGCTATCATCCAGGGTGGAAATATGGGTGCGCGCAGCTTCCAAGTTCTCGAAACGCTGGTTCAGCTTGTGGATTTTCTCGTTCAATTCATCATCGAGGATGGTCAGGTCGTTATCAATGATGAACATATTGCGGTTTTGTTCCTGCATATAGAAACCTTCGGTGCGGAGCAGGACGTTCTTGATATTGGGTTCGCTGAGGAATTTGATGAGGGCGGGGTTTTTGGGCAGGCCACGTTGGCAGCGGAGCAGCAGTTGGGCGCCAAGTTCCTGTGGTTTGATTTCCGGATTTTCGCTCACCAGTTTTTTAGCCTTTGGCAGAATGGCGGAAATCAGAGACTTTTGAGCGTTGTACAGTTTTTCGACGATGGGTTTGTAGCGGTCGAACTCCTGTTGGTCGCCGCGTGGAGTGGGTCCAGAGATAATAAGAGGGGTACGGGCATCATCAATGAGGACGGAATCGACCTCATCCACGATGGCGTAGTTATGGGGGCGTTGCACCAGCTCGGTCAGGTTGCGCGCCATATTGTCACGCAGGTAGTCGAAACCGAATTCGTTGTTGGTGCCGTAAGTGATGTCGGCTTCGTAAGCTCTGCGGCGTTCCTCCGTGTTGGGTTCATGCTTGTCGATGCAATCGACGGTCAAGCCGTGGAACTCGTAGAGGAGGCCCATCCACTCGCTATCGCGCTTGGCGAGGTAGTCGTTCACGGTAACCACGTGCACGCCCTTGCCTGGAAGTGCGTTGAGGTAAACAGGAAGCGTAGCCACCAAAGTCTTTCCTTCACCGGTCGCCATCTCCGCGATTTTACCCTGATGGAGAACCACACCACCAATGAGCTGCACGTCGAAGTGGCACATATCCCACTTGATCATATTGCCGCCCGCCATCCAGGCATTGTGGTAACGGGCTTTGCCGTCCACGATTTCAACGCAATCGCGGGTGGCTGCGAGGTCCATGTCGCGCTGGGTGGCAGTCACCTCAACAATCTCGTTGTCTTTGAAACGGCGAGCGGTCTCCTTCATCACCGCAAAAGCCTCGGGCAGAATGTCGTCGAGCACCTCCTGCGTTTTCTTGTAGGAGTTCTTTTCCAGATGCTCCATCTCCTTGTAAAGCTCCTCTTTGTGGGCAATGGGCATATCGTAATTGTCGTTCAGTTCCAGTTTGATTTCAGCGATGCGGTCTTCGTCTTCCTTAACCGCTTCTCGGATGATATCCTTGAATTCAAGGGTCTTGGCACGGAGTTCATCATTAGTCAGTTTCTTGATGTCCTCATACGCCTCCAAAATGCTGTCTTTAATCGGGTTCAACTGTTTGAGGTCTCTATCTGCCTTCGTACCAAACAGTTTCGCTAAAAAATTTGCCATAAGTTCTATAAATTACATTTAAAAAAACGGGTGCAAAAATACGATTTTTTTGGCGATTTAAACGTACGGGGGACGCAAATTGTTTGCGTAAAGAGACGGTGCGCACACCGTCTCTTTTTTATGGCAATGTTGCCGACACCACCAAAAAGCAAACCTGCTATTGCTTTACAAATCGTTTGACGACAGTCTAAGCGCCGCAAAATATTTTCACGAAATACATCCCATTTGCGAGATTATCGATAGAAATACGTAGTTGCTGGCTTACCGCACTCATCGTACGCAATCGCCTCCCGTTGATGTCAAACAGCTCCACTTCAGTGAGTCGGACATTTTGATCCTGGACGTAAATAGTCACATAACTACTTGCAAGATTGGGATATAGGAATACATTAGGCTCGATAGTTCTTTCGTTTACCCCATCATAAGTGAGGACAGTGTCAATGATGATATTATCAATCTTAGTACATAACGCAAAAAGGCGCATGGAAACAAAGCCAAAAGCATCTTCCGCTATGGCCTTGACATGATCAGAGAATTCCTTTTAAGGGGAATAAACGAATATGGCATCTCCATATTTGATTTCTTATCTATTGCTAATCAAACACTTAAGCCAATATGAAAAAATTGTCATGTACTAAGCAGATAATACTAAAAACTAATTTTCAACTTGGCATTCACACTGAAACGGTCAACGGCAAAAGGTGCCAAGCAGTTCCGCAAATCCTGATGACTTTCTGCGGATTCCGCTAAACGGAAAGGTTCAGAATGGGTTCTCTCAAAATTGCGATAAACCATTTTATGGTAAACACCACAGATTTCAATGGAGAACGTGTTCCCTAAATAGAGTTGCAGTCCAATAGCGGCAGTTCCGTATAAAGTGTAGAGAAATTTCCACTTTTCCGTCTCCTCAAATTGGATGCCAGGGTATTGCCCAAAGTCGTAAAAACCGTTTTGGTCTATCGTGGTCTGGAAAAATTCATCGCTGTACTTTCCTGCGCATGAAAAATCATAATTGGTTGTGGTGGAGTTGTGGAAGGTGAAGTCGTTTTGGATTCCGGCAGAAATGAAAAGTGAAAGATGCTTGCTCATAAACCAGTCATACCTAAAACTCAAAGGAATGGAAATGCTGCGCATGAGTTGGTTCTCCTGGTAGTTGGTGACGGTGATGAGTCGGGTGTATGTTTCGTTGTCAG
>JAFVNW010000030.1 GCA_017506175.1 Bacteroidales bacterium
ATGTACTCCGCGACTGAAACACCATTCTTAATTTACTATTTTTCATCTCTAAACTCTAAACAGTAGCCCATAGGGCGTTCACTAAACAAATTAGTCTTGGTTCTTGGTTCCTGACTCTTGACTCTTCTTGTAGAGACTTATATAACTTGGTGATTATTTATGATGGGTTGATGGAAATTGAAAGCTGAAAACTGAAAACTGAAAATTGAAAACTGAAAATTGCTAATTGCTAATTGCATTACCCCTACTCCCCGTACGTTATCGTCCGGGTAGTGTGCGCCGACAGCTTCCCGTCGATGAACTCCTCGCACTCTGTCCAATTGCCACGCTCGTCGTACTGGTACTTGAACGTATATTGGCATTTCCAATCGTTACCATCTTTCCTGTCGTTTGAGCCGGAAGCTTGATGGCTGTCCTGCCCTCCTGCGCCTCGAACCGTGATACAATTCCCCAGAAAGGTCTTCTGGATGACATTGCCCTGTGAATCGTATTCGTACAAGATGGTATGGATTGAAATTCTTGAACCTCTGTCATAAAAATCATAGAGAGCCCCCAATTCGCTATAGTTGGTGATGGAGAGAAGCCTTCCATCACTGTCATATTGGTATCGAATGCCAGTGGAATCTTTAGGATTGCTGGCCTCCCACCGCTTTGACAAAGCTGATGCTTTGGGGTAGATGGGGAGGGTATATATGTAACCGACAGCGTAATTGTATATGCTATCTATCTGATTGTCAGTATTGTACGTATAAGCCGTGAGATATTCCATCCGTCCATTATAAAATGTGAAAATTGCAGTAGGACGGTTGCAGGAGTCGTATTCTATGCCTTCCACATACTGCCAGAATAAGGTGTCGCTGTACATCTTTCCGGTAAGGGTCTGGTAGGCTACAGGCATCCCGTTTTTGAAGGTGTAGCGTACATCCTGTTCTGAAAATTCCAACCGGCATCCCTTCCCCTGATTTTTCATGGGATTGTGCCATTTAAGAGGGTAAATTTCTCCCAATATCAGCTGGTAGCGAGCCGTCTTCATCTTCTTGATTTGTCGCACATGAATACAGTGAACTTCTTTTACGACTGTTTGGTGTAGCGTATCGAATGTGTATTGTGCCGTTTCTATCGGGTCTGCCTCCCATTGAAACATGTAAACCGATTGTTTGTGATGTGAGTGCTTTCTTGCATGACACCGAATACCCCAATCTGTATAATTGGATATTCCGTAGTTGTATCTGACTTCTTGTATGGCGGCAATGTTTCCATTGAACACCAGCGGACACTGTTCGCTCAACCATTTACTTAGGTAAGTGGGGGAATAGGAAGAGAAATCATCATAGTGGTGGTAATGGTAAACATCCACATAATGGCTTTCTTTGATGATCTGTTTGGCCTCACGCTTCATTTCCTCGTCAATCTGTGCGTTGACAGATAGGACGAGGGACAAAAGCAATGAACAGGTGAAAAAGACTTTTGGGCGCATTTAGGGATGGAATTCTACCCCGCAAAAATACAAATAAATTGAAAATGGAGAGGTGAAAATTGAAAGGTTTTAGCTGCTTTTCAAGTAATTTACCTTGAGTTTCCATCTTTCCTCTAAAGAAAACAATCTTTATCCACAGGCATAAAATTCAACTTTTTTATGTAAGTTTGCAGTTTGAATCTAAAATTTTTCTGTGCGTAAAAATCAACTCAATGGAACAAGCGGATTTTGATGAATATATACGGCAGGTTGAGCCTTCGGCACGGCAAAGCGCCGCCGACTGGCAGACAGCCATTGGCCTACAACAGGTTGATGGTCTGAAACCTTCGCAATACCTACTGGATGTGGCACAACGCAACATTGAGGGGGATATTACCATTGATGAAGTCCGCCAGATGCTGGATTCCTATTACCAAAGCAAATCCAAACGAGTAGCGGGCAATGACGACACCGCCGAGTGTGACAAAGCATCGGCAAATATCAAGAAAATTCTTTCTACCAATACTTTTGCCTTCAACACCAATGGCTTCGTGGCAACCCACCGCCGCATTTTTGAAGGTGTCTTCAAACACGCTGGCGAGCTTAGGAAATACGATATCACCAAAAAAGAATGGGTGCTCAGAGGCGATACAGTGCACTACTTGAATTGGGAGGATCTGAGTCGTGCCCTCGACTATGATATTCAGCAGGAACGGGAATTCAGTTATAGGAATTGTACCGATGATGAAAAAGTGAGTCATATTTGCCACTTTGTTTCCGGATTGTGGCAGATTCATCCATTCTGCGAAGGGAACACGCGAGCGACGGCGGTTTTCACCATACAATACCTGCGTTCTATGGGTTACGATGTGACCAACGATTTGTTCAAAGACCATTCTTGGTATTTCCGAAATGCTTTGGTTCGTGCTAACTACAAGAATGTTCGCCTCGGCATCGACTACGATATCAGCTTCCTTGAAAGCTTCTTCCGTAATTTGTTGCTGGATGAAAAGAATGAGCTAAAGAATCGTTCCATGCTCATCAACGCGCCCGATGGTTGGAATGCAAGCGACGATAAACCGACGATAAATGAAGGCGTGCCGACGACAACCGACGATAAACCGACGATAATTCTGGCTTATCTTAAAGAAAAAGGCAGTTGTAAGACGGCGGAATTGTCGGCCTTGCTCGGTTTGAAAGCCACTCAAACCAAGGCCTATCTTTACCAATTACTGCAAGAAGGGAAGATAGTGGCACATGGGGCGAACAAGAATAGAACCTATTCGTTGGCATAAGCTACTATGCTTTGCGGTTTTGTAATTGCGTGCCACAGGCATACATTACTATCAGCACATACCGCCACTTCCTCCACCTCATTAGTATCCTCGTTGGCTTCTCGCCGCTGTGGAGATCACCTCGCCGCGTGGACGGATATTCTGCGCTGGCGGTTTGGTGTTGGAGGCATGGTAGGTGCTGCTCGGCGAGGCCGGCTTCTTGTAGGTGCTGCCGCTTCCGCCGCTTGATTTCCCTGAAGGTGTGGAGGCCGTCGGCTTGGCGCTTGGGTTGGGTGTCCGCGGTTGTGAGGACATTTGCGGATAGGAATGCCCTCTGCCGCCCCCGCGCTTGTAGCCTGTGAGCGAGTGTACCCGCGTGATGCCCGACGACAGATTGTGTCCGCCTGTCGTTAGCATGTCGTTGTAAGTTACTATGACAGAGGGCGTCTTGAGGTATCGCGCCGAGGATTTAGCCAGACTCCCGACGTAGTAGTTGCGCACGCTTGCCAAGTCGAGGCCGAAAATGGCGAGGTTGTTTTTGCCGATGCCGCGCACGAGGTCGTTCACTTTGCGGGCGCGCGAATAAAGCGCGTAAGTGATGTGCGCTCCCGACTGCCGCATTCCGCGGGGATAGGCCAGGTAGCGCGTTAGCTCGCGGAACTCGTCTTCGCTCAGCCCTTGCAGCATGCTCCGCACGTTGCGGATGTTCTGTTTCAAACGGCTTTGGGCATCGCTCTTCACCTGCGAATGGATGTCCGAACGCTGTTCATCGCTGTATTTGAAGTTGTAGTTGTTCTCGTTGCGTCCCAACTCTTTATCTACCTGTTTCCGTATGAAAGCCTTGTAGTTGAGCTTCGCAATTGTGTCGGACATCAGATTGATTTGATCATCGGTCAGGTTTTTGAAAAATGTGAGCAGATTTTTGGTCGGGGTGTAAAGCAGGTAGGGTTTGTTTTTGGGGGGCGCGCTGTGAACATCTCCCGAATAGGTGATTCCGTTGTCCATAAACAATTGATACAGAGCAGTGTACTGCACCACGCGCGCCAAGTCTGTACAGCCGATGGTTGAAAAGTAGTTGTAGGCCTGGTTCTCGTAGCGATAGCCGATGGAAACGCTCCTTTCCGGCGAGTTGAAGTAGGATACGGGTAACGCCCCTGTGCGATTGAGCGTGTAAATAGTGAAGCCTTCGTCCATGTCGATGGCGTACATTGCATTGTATGAATTCCAGTTATAGACTAACTCGGTCAGCCCCAGTTGTTTAAAGAGTGGTCTGCTGAAGGGGAAGCGAGGGGGCGAGGGGTATCTGTAGTTGCTCTCGCTGATGGTGCCGTTTTCCGACCAGTCTTTCAGTAAAACGTCGGTAATGGTTAGCAGATGCCCAAACTCGGTGTTTTCCAGCTCTTTACTGAGATAGGTCGGACACCAGTCGCTTCCGCTCTTCATCTTTCCAGCCATCAGGTCGTTCACGTCAAGGCTTTGCGAAAGCTCTTTTTCGGAAACGGAGGCGATGAGCAGGATGGACTCCACATTCAAGGGAGGCAGTTCGTAAAGTTTCGATTCCCGCTCTCGTCCGATGATGACTAAGGTGGCGGAGTCTGATAAAGCCCCTAGAATCAGGTCGGCGTCGAGGGTGAACTGGCGGATGTGGTTGAGCTGTTCCGACAAATCGCTCTTCTTGGCGATAGCCCATGCTACGAAGCCGGGAACCTTGCTGAAATAGACGCCCGTCAGCTTTTGTTCGAACATGTCGGCCACACTCACGCTGTGGGTGGTGTCGGGCAGCTGCACAAAAGCCTCCGCCTTCTCCATGAACCAATCGTTGAACTCGTAGAGCGTGATCTGGTAGTCGATGTTGTCCTCCACGAAATAGCTGCGTCCGTGTTGGACGGGTAGGGGAGTCGTATTCGCTTTGTAATCAGATAGATAAAGCGATTTTGACAGATCGTGTACGAGGTGGTTGACGTTTTCGGTGGTGGCATTTCCCAATAAAACGACAAGGTCGGTGATTTTGCCGTCGTAGCCGATTTTGTGGATCTTGGGCTCCACGCTGTGGGTGAATTTGGCGCAAATGCTTTTGATGGAATCCACTTCGAAGTAGGGAGCGGGTTCCGAGATGAGAATCATGCGGCTGCTGTCGGGGAAGGAGGCCAACCCGATGGTTTGGTAGTGCATTCGGAAGTTCTTGCGGAAATCCGCGTACAGCGTGTCCTTCTGTCGGAACGCCATGGTGGAGTCGATGACGACGTTCTGGTTGGGGATGTATTCGCCGCGTTGGATGTGCGCGATTTCATCAAAGGCGGTGATTTTCCCCGTTTTGACAAAATGCGTGCACAAAATCCCCGTCGCCGCAAAAACCAAGACGGCGGTGGAAAGGATGATCCAATGTTTGCGGGTGAATTTCTTACTCATTCCCCCCATTCTTCATCATTTACAAATGTTCATAGCGAAATCGAAGGTGCTGCCCGGCTTGATTTCGCGGGGGGCGCAGTTGCGTTTCAGCACAATCATCTCGCGTTTTTTGTTGAATGGGTTTTGGTTGTATTCGCGGAGGGTGATGCGGTCGTTCTCTACCCAAAGGGCGGTGGCTTCGCGCAGGCCGACCACCGTTACTTCGGGGTTCACGCGCAGGAACTCCTCGATGCGCTCTTGGCGCGACTCACCGGCGTGGGCGAGCGTGTCGTTCACCGACTGCGGAGCGGGGTCGATGTAGTGCGGGTTGATCTGGAATGGCACGAGGTCGAAGCATTGGAAGCTCTCCGGCATGATGATGGGCATGTCGTTGGTGGTTTTGAGCGTAGGGCAGGCCACGTTGGAGCCGGCGCTCCAGCCGAAGTAGGGCGTGCCCTCCATCACCTTGCGGCGAACGGGCTCAATCAGCTTGTTGCGGTGAATCTCGTAAACCAAGTGGAATGTGTTGCCTCCGCTAACCATGATGGCGTCGCACTCGTTGATGAGTTGTACGGGGTTCTCCACCTCGTGAACGGAGATGATCTCCTCATTCAGTCCGAAGTCGCTGAAGCATTTCTTCACTTTGTTGGTGGCAGCGGTGTAGCTCGTCTCAATCGTCTCGTCGCTGCGAACCATCGCGTAGGGGATGAAAGCGATTTTCTTTTTGTCCGTTTTGCCTAAAAATTCCTGAATCAAAGGCATGCACCAGCCTAAATAATTCTCTTTGTAATTGGTTGAATTGCTGATTAATAAAAGTTTCATATCTGTGATTTTTTAATGATTGTTTCTAAAAGGATTCAGGATGCAAAGATACAAAAAATGGCATTGACGTGAGAATTAGAGACAGGCAGTAAAGACCTCCTTGTACCAGCTTTCGTATTCGCGGAAAACGGAGGAATTGTGCCACAACAGCACGAAATCACCCTCCACCTCATGGCAGGTTTTTCGTAAGTTGTTGATAATCTCACGGCTATCTGCTTTATTGAGTTTCAGATATTGGAAAAAAGTGCCATCCATCGCAATGAGTGGGTGTTCGATGGTATTGGTGGGGCAATCGTTTTGCAAGTCATAGACTGGAAAAGGGTGGCAGGTGCCGCAGCGGAACCCATATTGTTCGGCGTACCCTAAAGTAAAATCGTGACGTATGTCAGCCTTAGTCCAGATTCCCGGCGTTTTTTCAGCCTCAAAACGCAGATAATGTTGTCGGTTTAACACGATTGTTTGTCCGAGAACCTGTTCCAGATGCTCTTTTTCTTTGTTAAAAATGCACAAATCTTCCGGACTGGCATAGCTTCCGTGCAGGCCGATTTCTGCATCTATCTTTGTTAATTCTGCAATGAGGTATTGGATTTGTTCATCGAATATGTCGTAGGTGCAGTCGTTTTCACCCGAAACCAACGCCTTGATAAAAAAGATGGATTCCCATCCAGCTTCTTGATCCGCCCTTGCCAGCATTCGGGCAGCCTTTGTCATCGGATCGTTGTTCTTATTCTTTTGATAATCACGGAATTGACTCCATGATTTTTGGAACTGTCCTTTGTAACGTGGGTTGAGCAAATCTGCGGAAAGCGTACGGAGATTTTTGAAGAATCCGCCGAAACGGCAGAGCAAATCAATGTCGTGCGTACTATAGTCGTGTGATCTCCGTGGCAGGATTTGCAGTTCCGGCACCATTTCTACCGCAATTTTTCTGATTCTCATTGCCCAGTCATCGATGATGGGGCGTTTATCGCAGTGGAAACGCTGTGCGAGGCTGCCTTCGAAGCAGTATCTGCCGTGACGGTCAAATTGAGCGGTCTGAAGAAGTTCTTCCCGCCGTGACAACAAATCAAATAGGATGGAAATAATATCTTCTTTGATTATAATAGATTTGTTATCAATAAGATATGAAAACGAATCAGCATGGAGCGGCGCGTTTCCAAAGATGATTTTCCAATCCTTGAAATCAGCCTGCACGACTCCGCTTTCAACCTTGATTTCCGGTTGGAAATCCGGGAAAGCCACCTTTAAAAGGTGCTTCGTTGCATATCCGATTCCTGCTTTCGATAAAGCCATCTGGTTTTCAACTTTTTATTTCAACTTCCATTGACTCAGGTTGAAGGATTTCTCAATCTGGTCTTCGATGCTGTCGTCAAGGCCGGAGAAAAAGTCCATGCCGGTTATTTTCTCCACTTCGTCGATGCTGACGGCATACTGGCTCAGGTTGCGGCTGCCAGCTTCGTTTTTCATAATGAAGCCGATGGCTTGCCAGCCGTCCTTGTTTTCTACGAGGATTACTTTGAAAAAGGCGTCTGGCACAACCACCTTGGCAGGGCCGATGGTGGTTGGTTTTTTGGATGATACGATGGGGCCGCAGGCGATATAGGCGCTGCCGAAGTACTTGGCCCACCCGCGGACGCGTTCTTCAAGATCGTTCCAGTCGCCGCAGTTGAGATTGTGGTTTTGGGGGCATACGTTGCTGAAGAAGAAGCTCTCCTCCATAGCCCGTTCGCTCCACTTCATGTCGGCGGCAGGGGCCATGTGCCCGCGGTCGAGGTCGCGATTGTTGTTTCGGTAGTCGTCGTTTACCGCCGACACCTCGATATCGAGTTCAGGGTCGGGAATGAAGTGCTTTTTCCGTTCTGCCGTGCCATCTACTTCGTCGGCGGTGAGCTGGTATGCCACCCAACGGGGGATTTTCCACGCTTTTTGATAATTGACAGTAAATGCGTAGTGCTCAATTAGTTGTAGGTTGGATTCCTCTTTGTCCAAAACGGGAATTTCTAAGTTCGACTCAGGAGTCACTTCCTCCGCTACCGGGATGTTGAAGGTGTGGTTAGTGGGTTTCTGTTTGTGGGGATGGCAGCTCAGCATCAGAGGAACTGCAATGGACAGGATGGCAACGAAAACTGTTATGCCGGTTGGCCGTGTATGCACTGGGTTGCTTGCGATCCTTGATTTTCTTTTTCTCATAACGATGGTTTTGATTTTGTGTAGAATGATGTTCAGACTAAATATACCGCGCCGCCGCAATTGTCTTTGAGTGAGCCTGTTACGTCGTGCAGGCAGTTGGGTTTACCCTGAATGCGTAGCAGACCGAGGAAGGCGAAGATGATGGCTTCCTTGAAGTTGATGGTGTTTTCGTCGGGTATGGTTACGCGCGTTTTCGGAGCGAGTGCCTGCAGGCGTTCCACCAAGAAACTGTTCTTCGCACCGCCACCAGTGGCAAGCAGCGTTGGGATATGGTTATTGATTAAAATTTTTGCAATTTGTGTGGAGATATGTTCGGTGGCGGTGCGAAGCAAATCTTTGATTTTAACATTGTTAACATCAAAAAGTGGCAGAATTTCCCTATCCAACCACTCTTTGCCGAGCGATTTCGCACCCTCTTTTTGATAAAAAGGAATCTCGTTCAACTTTTCCAATAGGGGGTAGATGATTTCTCCTTCGCGAGCCATTTCCCCGTTTGGGTCGAATGGACTCCCTTCGCGGCGCGCCAGGAAGTTAAGCAGAAGATTGCATGGGGCGATGTCAAAGGCGACTCGTTTTCCGCTTTTCTTGAAGGAAATGTTGCAGAATCCCCCCAGATTCAAACAGCTATCGTATTGATTATAAAGTAGTTCATCGCCAATTGGAACGATTGGCGCGCCTTGTCCGCCCAAGGCGACATCGGTGGTGCGGAAGTCGCAGATGACGGGGATGCCGGTTTCAGCGGCCAGAACGGCGCCACTGCCGATTTGCAAAGTCAGTCTGATTTCTGGCTGGTGGAAGATGGTTTGGCCGTGTGATGCTATGTATTGTGGCTGGAGTGGAGAGTCTTTGAGGAACTTTTTGACCTCTTCTGCCATGGCTTTTGCAAATTTCCGGTCCAATTTCGCCAATTCCAGTCCTGAAAGTTGCGGTGCTGCGGATAATTCCTGCCGTAATTTGTCGTTGTAAGGTGCTGTTTCTGCTTTAAGGATGTCGTATTTCCATTGCGAGTTTTCTGTGTAGAAATGACATAGCGCAAGGTCAAGGCCGTCTAAAGAAGTGCCGGACATCAGGCCGAGTATGAGGGTGGAATTCTCTTTGGTTTCCAGCATCTCCTCTTCGCTGATGGGGTGGCATTGGATGGCATCTTCCACCTTGTATTGGCCGATGCGGGTCCGTCTTAAGGCGGTGAGGTGGGCTCCGCTTTCAAGCGCCAGACCGAAATCGCGCGCGATGGAACGGATGTAAGTGCCTTTGCTACAGACAATTCTGAAATCCACGTCGGGAAGTTCACAACGTGTGATTTCAAATTCGGAGATGGTGATTCTTCGCGGCTGGATTTCCACGTCGGCACCCTCGCGTGCATATGAAAAGGCTCGTTTTCCGGCGATGCGCACTGCAGAAAATTGCGGCGGCACCTGCTCCTGTTCGCCCGTCATTTTGCGAGCGGCCCTTCGCACCATCTCTTCGGTGATGTGTTCCGTGGGATAGGTCGCGTCCACAGGTTTCTCCTTATCGAAGCTGGGGGTGGTGGCCCCCAAACGAATTGTGCCTGTGTACTCTTTCTCTTCCGCCTGAAAAGCTTCGATCTGCTTGGTGAATTTGCCCGTGCATACGATCATCAGCCCAGAGGCCAACGGGTCGAGCGTACCGGCGTGCCCCACCTTCACCTTCTTGCCGAACTTCCGCTTCATCGCATACTTTACTTTCGCTACCAAATCGAAGGAGGTGCACTGGTATGGTTTGTCAAACGCAAAAACGTTGTCTTCTTGTGTATAAATGCTTTCGTCGATTGTGAAACGTGAGTTGTGAATGACCTTCATTTTTTGCATTATGTATAAAGTAAATGTAGAAACGCAGATGCTGCGCTGGTATCAATGCTTGATTCTTCGTTTTATGTAGATAAAAATGCCCCAAATTGCAGAAAATGCGGCGAAAAGCAGCAGGATGCGTGCAATGTAGTCGCCATGTTGAACGTAGAAGGTGATTGTCTGGTTGGGATAGACATTCTGTCGGATGGCGAGGCGCGTGTTGTAGTGGGTTTGCTGGTGGGCGTCCCCGCGCTCATCGATGAAAGCGGAGATGCCGGTATTGGCGGAGCGCATGATGGTACGGCGGGTTTCCACTGCCCGCAGTTTGGAGAAGAGAAAGTGCTGTTGGTAGCCGGGTGTGTCTTTCCACCAGCCGTCGTTGGTGATGACCGCCATCAGCTGCGCACCGTTCTTGATGAATTTGCCGAAATGCTCGCCGTAGGCGGATTCGTAGCAGATGGGAACACCCACCTTGAACGGCACCCCGTCCAAGATGAAAGCACGTTGCACACTGTCTGTTCCCAATGAACCACTGGTTCCCCCCAGGTCGATGGCCAATTTTTCCAAAAATCCGAAAACTTGCGGATAGGGCATCTTTTCCACTGCGGGAACCAGTTTGCTCTTGTAGTACATTTGCGACAACCCGTGCCTGTTGTAGCAGACGGAGGTGTTGTAGGATTCCACAAAAATGCCGCTTTCGCCTCGTTCCTGGCAGGTGGGTGAAGCCTTGTGGTCGAAGAACTTGACAGTGGAGAGCCCGATGATCAGGTTCAGGTCATTGTGTTTGCTCATCAGCGTGTCGAAAAGAAGGAAGCCGCTGTAGCTGTCATTGAAAGAGGGATAGTCTTTGGCTATAATCGGATCGGTAAGCACCGACCACGGGATGGCGGTTTCGGCGCAAACCACAATGCGTGTATTGGGGGTGATGGCCGGTTCCGCCACCGAAAGAATCCGTTGGGTGTGCTCGAGATTCGACATCTCATACTGCTCTTCGTGGGGTTCCGTGTTTTGTTGCACAATCACTGCTTCAATGGGCTTGTCGGTCTCGTCGTTGGGAAGTTGATAGGTTTGATAGCGGACGATGGAGCCAACCATTGGAAGGGCAATCCAGCAGGTCAATATCGTTCCGAGGATGATTCTTTTTCTGTTGTTCTTTTCTTCACGAAGCAAGATGATGTCCCGTAAAAGATAGAAAATCAAGAAGTTGGCTATGAGAATCCAAATCAGACCGCCGAAGGTTCCGGTATATTCGTACCATTGTACATATTCGGTGCAGGAGGCGAAAACGTTACCGAGGTTGAGCCACGGCCAGGTGATGTCCCAGTTGAGGTGCAGAAATTCCCACGAACTCCAAAAAGAGATAAAGGTGACGGCATCGGATACAGGGTGCAGCTTCATAGAGCGGAACCCTTGCCAACAGCCGAAAACAAGCGACATGAAGAAGGAGTTCAGCACGAAGGCGGCGATGGAGCCTTCGGGGGTCGCGTTCCAAATCCACCAAGTGGTGGCGACATTCCATATCAGAAAACTGATGAATGAGAACCAGACTCCGCTCCAGAATGGATGTTTCACCTCTTTTTTCAACAAATCTTCGCTGATGAAAAACAGCGGCACCCATGCAAAAAAGATGAGGAATGGGAAGCCTTTGGGCGTCCATGACAGCCAAAGGAGGATTCCTGTGAGGATGCTCAGTAGATACAAGTAGCCTTTTTTCATTTCCTATAGTTTAACATTAAGAGAAGGTCAGGCGCGGAGTTCGAAGTTTTTGCCGAGATATACTTTGCGCACGAACTCGTCTTCCGCCAGCTCTTTTGCGGTACCGGTGCGGAGCACGTTGCCCTCGTGCAGAATGTAGGCGCGGTCGGTGATGGCGAGTGTTTCATGCACGTTGTGGTCGGTGATGAGGATGCCTATGTTCTTGTCTTTCAGCTTGGCCACGATGCTTTGGATGTCCTCAACAGCAATCGGGTCAACGCCGGCGAAGGGCTCGTCAAGGAGAATGAACTTAGGGTTGGAGGCCAGGCAGCGCGCGATTTCCGTTCTGCGTCGCTCGCCTCCCGATAGGTTCTTTCCCAGATTTTTGCGTACTTTGTGCAGATTGAACTCGGAAATCAGACTTTCAAGTTTCTCCTTCTGTTCGGCGTGGGAAGTGCCGTTGAACTGCAGAATGCTTTTGATGTTCTTTTCTACGGTCATGTCGCGGAAGACGGAGGCCTCCTGCGGCAGGTAGGAAATCCCCATCTGCGCACGCTTGTACATTGGGGCATCTGTAATGTCGTGATTATCAAGGAGGATTTTTCCCGAAAGCGGACGAATCAAGCCCACAATCATATAGAAGGAGGTGGTTTTCCCCGCTCCGTTCGGCCCCAGCAGACCCACGATTTCACCCTGTCGTACATTGATGGAGGCCTCGTTCACAACCGTGCGCGAGTGATATTTCTTGACCAGTTTGTCGGTTTGGATAATGTGTGTGCCTTCTTCCATGATTACTCTTGTTCAACGTTGGATTTGATTCTTTCCAGAGCAGTGTCGGTCACTTTCTGGAGAGGGGTGCGTACCATCGGTTGCAGAAAAACGGGCACATTCATGTCGATCTTCATTGTCAAATCACATAAATCCCCGTGTTTCTCAATGTTAAAAGTGAAGGAAAGCGGCATGTTCTTGTCGTTGTCCACTTGGTAGGCGATGTAGCTGAATTCCATTTTTTCAGCAATATTCACATTCGCTTTCGCAATGCCTTCAATCTCAAATTCGCACCTGTCCTCGTCCGCCTTCCAGTTTTTCACTTGTGGAGGCAGCATTTTCTGAATCGAACGGCAGTCGCTGAGCATCCGGAAGATCTTTTCATCAGATGCCTTGATGTCTTTTGCACAACTCTCTATTTTCATTGTAAAAGGTTAAAAGATTAAGGGATTAGAACGTATTCTTTGTAACTTTGTTGTAGTCAAGGGGCGTGTCACTTTTTCGGCATTCGGACGTAATGCGGCATCTCGAAAGGAATCTCCATCGACAGTTCGATGTAGCCGGCAAACTCCTCGCCCTCGAACCAAGGAACCTGATAGATGAGCTTTTTCACTCCGTTTTTTTCTATGGTATATGCGTTAATGTTGTGATTTTCAAACATCGCGAGCAGTTTGGTGCGGGCGGGTTCAGGGTGGCAGTCGAACAGTGAATTGCCGATGATGGATTTTCCGTCTTTGCAGAAAGTGGCGACGGCCTTGTCGCTCATCTCTAAAATTTTGCCGTTTTTATCGCAAACGGTTACCGAAATTGCGGTTTTCTGAAAGTATTCTAACATAATGTTGGTTTATATTTTATTCGTTTATTTATTCCCAGTTGTTTCTCATGTGTTTTTATTGTGTCAGTAATCACTTACTACTCACTGCCCGTTATTTCCTCTTCATGGTAGTATTGGCTGAAGAATTCGCGGATGATGATTCTGAGGAGGGTGTACGCGGGCACGGCGAAAATCATGCCGAAGATGCCGCCCACTTTTCCGGCGACTAAGATGACGACAAAGATTTCCAGAGGGTGCGCGTTCACGCTTTTGCCGCTGATGATGGGTTGTAGAATGAAGTCGTCGAGCAATTTGACGACGATGAAGACGGCGACGATTTTGATGAGCAGGGCGGTGATGGAGGCACCCGCGCCGCCAGTCGCCAGCAACGGACTCACCCCGATGAGCACTCCGCAAATGCCTGCGATGAGTGGCCCGACATACGGGATGATATTAAGTGCGCCGCCGATCACCCCAATCAGCAACGCGTTGGGAACGCCTAGGGCCCAGCAAAGCAGCCCCTCCAATGTGCCCACTGCGGTCATTTCAATCAGCACACCGCCAAAATAACGGATTAGCTGGCGTTTGGTCTCTGCTAAAATATGGTCGAAATGATCCCTCAGCTCCGTTGGAATCATTTTCTTGATGAGTTTCCAGAACACGTGCGTGTCCTTTAGCGCGAAGAAGGTCATAAACAGCACGGAAAAAACGGAGATGACGAGCAGGCCGATTAAACCGCTGATATTCCCGACGAAGGAGGTGATGTCAAAGGAGTCGATGAGGTTGTTCACTTGTTGAGCCAAGCTGTCGCTAAGATGCACATCGCTGGTTATCAGACCTTTGTTTTGAAGCCAAAATTCCCATTCCGCGAGTTTCAACTGCAATCCACTGATGATTTGGACGGTATTGATATCCTTAAGATGCTTTATTTCATTGATAACCAGAGGGATGAGGAAATAGAATATGCCGGAAAATGCCGTGATGATGACCATCAGAGTGATGGCGGCAGCGGCGGAGCGGGGCATACTGAACTTTTTGCTTTTGATTCTCATCAGCAAATCCACCAACGGGCTCCCCAAAATGGCCAGGAATACTGCTATGAACATATAGACGAATATGTCGGTGAACAGCCACCCTGCAAAGCAGAACGCCGCCAATACGATGACGATGAGGAGAATCTTTTTGTTGTTTGTCACGATTTATTGTGCATTGAAAGTGGTTGCGGGGCGGGCCCTGGGTACTTAGTCTTTGGTCTTGTTTTTCTTTTTCTTTTTGCTGCGTTGGAACGAGGCAATGAGGTCTTTCCGGTTGTTGAAGTCTTGTTTGTAGATGATGGCAACTCCCTGTGCGTATGGACTGTTGCGGGTGGCGTTGCGGAGCTCGTCCTGATTGGTGACATTGAAGACTTTCAGTCGCCAGGTGCCGAGTTCGTTGAGCTTTTGTTCCACGCTGAAGTCGCCGATGAACTGTGAACTGAGGTTGTTCTGGTTTTGGTCGTCAACGTAACCGAAATAGCCTTCGATGACTGTGCGGTCGTTGAATAGGGAAGTGGATGCGCCCACGCTGTATTGTGCGGCCTTGTCGGCGGTGGCATTCCGATAGTTGAGGTTGACATCCACCACTTTGAGCTGCTGAGAGATGAAATTACTGAGGGTGTTGGTGAGAATGCCAATGCCGGTGTTTTCGAGATTGATGTCAGGGGAAGCATCGGAAGAGGTGAATTTGCCCAACATGACAAGCGAGAAGAACTGTTCCGTTTTCTTTTGCAGATTTGTGGTGTCGATTGTGCTGTAAAACAGGTTCTTCAAATCATTGGTGGCATTGGGAATCTCAAAAGCGAAGTCGATGGCGGCCGGGTCGGAGAGATTGCCGTTGAATTTCAAAAACGTTTTTACGGGCATTTGGCGGGAGTTCGCGTTGTCGGCACCGAGCAAATCGGATAGGGAGGCCGTTGTGGAGTATTGCGCCTGTACATTAATATTAATATCGTCCAGGGAACCGCCGAACGAGACGATACCGCCGGGCATCAGCTCGAATTTCTTGTTGATGATATTGGCGAAACTCATCATGAACGACCCCTTCTGCAACTCCACGTCGCCAAGGATGTTGATATCGGATTTCGTATTGTACTTGAAATGGATAGTGCCGTCACCCTTCGTTTTGATGGTGCCGCCAAATGCCGACAAATCAAGGTCCAATTTGATGTCTGCCGCTGGGGTCACATTGAAGGTGAAATCGAAATCCATCTCCATGTTTGACGTGGGGGGCATCTCGTTGTCGGCTTCCACAAGCAGCGAGGTGTCCACAGTAAAAGTGATGACATCGGATTCGGAAACCTTGTCGGCAAAACTGATGGGCAGTCCGAAAATGGTTCCCTTTTCAGTTGCCAGATTCTGTCCGGAAAAGTATAGCTTTTGTGTGTTTCCGTAAATCGCCACATCGCCCGATACATAGCCAGTTCCGTAAAATGGGGATTCACTGCCCTGCTTTGTATTGAGTACTAGTATTTTAGAAGTTCTTATGCTCAGGTTTAAATCCAAATCCTGGAATTTGTTGTGATGAATATATCCGTTGAGAGTGGCGTGATTCTCAAAGGGGTCTTTCAAATCCATATTGTTGAATGTAAACCCATCCTTATCAAAATCAATGGTTTGGTTCTCAATGATATACAGGGTGTTGAGCGGGCTGATTCCCATGATGGCATGTCGCACGAGTGCTTGTCCATCAAAGTACATGGAGTCTTTGTTGAGCACGAAGTCGATCTTGCCGGAGGCATTCCCTTGAAATGTGTTGCTGAACGAGGCGAGGAAAGGTTCAATGAAAGAGAGACGCAGCGTGTCAATGTCGGCGGTGGCCCGCAACTCTTTTTTCTCCATATCGAATTTGCCGTATAATATGGCATTGATGCCCTCTTGCTTTTCAAAGTCTTTGTAAGTGTAATTGTTCGGCCCTGCATCCTCTGGCAGAAAAGACGGATTGATGAGCCCGCCCCGGAAGTGAATGTTCTTGTCGGAAGGCAGCAAGGCGGCTGCATACAAGTCGCCAAAGTTTTCTCCATTGAAGGTGAACCCTTTCACGAAGGTGGTTCCGAAGATGCCGCTTCGCCCGTTCCGGCTACGCATTTGCAAGTTGGCGGTCAGATTCCCGTCCAAGACCATCTTGTCGTTTTTAAGGATTTGGTTCACGAGGTCGATGTCAACGTTTTCCAATATGGCGACCAAACTGTCGCGCCCGTTCCCGACATGGCCGTTTACGTCGATTTTGCTCTCCAAGGTGGAGAGGATGAGGTTTTCGATGCTCACCTCGCCGTGGTCGATGCTGACAAGATTCTGGTCGTTGATGACAATCGGCATCTCTTTCACATATACTTCCGATTCCGTGACACGGGTTCTGATAACGCCTTTGCTTGGGAAGTCAGCCAGTCCGCCCAATTTGGAACGGCGGTCTGAAATCACAGCGGGATTCTGCCATCCCAGTTCATAGTCCAGATGGTTCGCCCCGACGGTGCTTTTCAGCGTGATGTCATCAAAGGCGAAATTCCCCTTTTCTCCGATCAAAATGTGGCCGACGGTGGCATCCACGACCATTTTCCCCGCATCGTTCTGCTTGCCCTTGAAGTCAAAATTGTTGACGACCGCTTTATCTTTAATGGAGAACGTCGGCAGATTGATTGAAATGAGGTCGTCGGTGTGCCGTTCGTCGGTCCTGATATGGATTTGTGCGTTTTCACCTACATGGATGGAGGGAACGAAAATGTTGAGAATGGGTTCAAGTTCGTATGCAGTCGCCTCTAAATTAAGAAAATGTGTGGAGCCTTCATCGGAAGGTTCCTCATCAACATGGCCGTTGTTCTTGCGTTCCGGAAGCAGGTTCCCGCAGTATGCGTAGGCGATGTCAATAATCTTATTCGGAATCTCCTTCAGTTTGTGGTTGGTGGTCAAGGTAGCGTTTAGGATATCGGAGGTGAAGCGGATGGTTTGGTAGTCTTCTTGCGGAAGGAGGGCCACACGGAGTCTATCAGTCTGGAATGTTTTGTTATCTTGCTGATATTCAATATTGTCAATGTAAATATTGCCAGCGAGATCGCGCAAGTTAGAGCCCGAAAGCGAGCATCCAGCCGACTCGAAAGCCAAGAAAAGCTCCGGATGCAACTGCACGTAGCGGATGAATTTCTCCATTCCGTCCTTGGTGTTGCTGTCAATAGGGGCGAGGTGGGCGAAAATGCGGTTGGCATAGATGTGGTTGATGGAGGCTTCAAGGTTGTATTCTTTCCGTTTGTGGGCGAAGTTGACATCGCCCGATACGGCGAGGTCGCAGTTCTTGTCGCGAATGGTCGCCTCCGCCTTGAGCTTCTTGCCATGATACGTGCCTTTGGCAT
The DNA here is from genome assembly GCA_017506175.1 of Bacteroidales bacterium. Classification (GTDB taxonomy): domain Bacteria; phylum Bacteroidota; class Bacteroidia; order Bacteroidales; family WCHB1-69; genus UBA1756. The sequence goes on from JAFVNW010000030.1 coordinate 17,594, forward strand.
AAACATTTTTGAGAGAATAGCCCTTGAGTGTAATGTGAGGGATGTGGGCGGTGGCGTCTGCCGTCAACGTATTGGCCGCGTTGTGCATGTCGCCGATTTTGCCTTTCGCCTTCACGTGCATGGCAGTATGCCCGAACAATTTCGCCTTGGGGAAAAGCTTGCGGATGTTGATGCCGGATGATTGGACATCCGCCACATAGTCAACGCCATCGTCATCCACATGCGGGGTGGCGTCGATATTGGCGGATAATTGCCCCGCTGCAGTGTTGACATCCGCTACCGCCGTGAACTTCTGGGAGATGATGCCGTCGTAGGCGATATCGGCGGTTGCCGTTCCAAGGTTCTTCAGGAAATCCGGAAGCGCGATGGATTTGCCGTTAGGCAATTTAAATTGCTGGATGTCAGCCAAGTTGATTTCGTTTTTCTCTAATTTTGCGTGAATGTCCGCGTTGAAAAAATCGGTGATGTTTTGCAATGACAAATTGCCGGTTAGATGGGTGCTTTCTCCCAAGTATGCATCCAAATCATTGATTTTCAATTCGTTGATTGGGCCTGAAACTTTGCATTGAAATGAAAGGAGATTGTCCATTCCGGCGGTTTTGGGGGCGAAAAAGCCAATATCGTGGGTGTCGAATGTGGAAGGACGGACCTCTGCGTTGATTTTAATCTTGTTCAGGAAGTCGCCGAAGTCCTTCCAATCGTCATAGTCGAAGGCAAAATCCATATATACGCGTGAGGTGGGGGTGATTACCGTCGCGTCTTTCATCGAAAGCCCTTGCCCGCTGATGTGGAATTTGCAAACCAAATCCATCAGTTGGAAGCCGGAGTATTGCTTGAACGACATTTTCTCGAAGTCGGCGGAAATGTCCGAGCCGATGAGCGCAAACTGGTTCAGAGTCCAGTCAATGTCCTTGATTTCAAAGAAAGCGTAGTCCATCTCGTTGCCGTGGTCGGCCAATCTCTTCTCGTCATTGGCATAGAGGAAATAGGAGTCCTTCAGGATGATGGATTTCGCGTTCATCCTGAATGGTTTGGGGGTCTTTTTCTTTTTTGCGAAATTCTTGGCCCAAAGGGAGATGTTCACAGCATCGTCTCCTTTGTATTTGCGTACGACGACCTTTACTTTATCCCCTTCGATGGTGCCGAAGCAGAGGTGAACCGGTGAGACTTTGAGTTGCGTGATGCGGGTTTGGAGCTGTTCGGCGGCAATCATGTCGTTGCCGTGATGGTCGCGGATAGCGAAATCGTTGACCTTCGCTTTCAAAGTGGGGGTGATGTAAACGCTTCCGATATGAATCTCGCTGTTCCATTTCTCCGACAACATGCCTGTGACCATGACCACCACTTTGTTTTGGATGGGGGGTACGAAAAGCAAACCCACTATCGTCAGGTCCAGGGCGAGAAAACTTCCGAGGACGATGAGAATTATCTTTATTATTTTCGTACTTTTGCGACTCAAAATTCTAAGCTTATGTCCGTTTATATTCTTGGTGTGGAATCCTCTTGCGATGATACTTCGGCTGCTGTGATCAACGGCACTTCCATTTTGTCGAATGTCATTGCTTCTCAGAAGGTTCACGCAGAGTACGGGGGGGTTGTCCCTGAACTCGCCTCGCGTGCGCATCAGCAAAATATCATCCCAGTGATTGACACCGCACTTAAGCGTGCAAAGATACACAAAAATCAATTATCAGCGATTGCCTATACGAATGGCCCCGGACTGCTCGGTTCACTGCTCGTTGGCAGCTCATTTGCAAAGGCGATGGCTTATAGTTTGGGACTTCCGCTGATTGAAGTTGACCATCTCCAGGCACACGTTCTGGCGAATTTTTTGGAAAAAAACGGAGAAAAAAAGGACAAACCCGCCTTCCCGTTCCTCTGTCTGACCGTTTCCGGCGGCCATACGCTCCTGTTGAAGGTGAACGACTATTTCGATATGGAAACGCTTGGACGCACCATCGACGATGCCGCCGGCGAAGCTTTCGACAAGGCAGCCAAGATTCTCGGTCTCCCTTATCCAGGCGGCCCTGTCATCGACAAACTGGCGAAGGAGGGCGACCCGAAGCGTTTCCGGTTCTCCATCGCCCATCTGCCTGGCCTGGACTATAGTTTCAGCGGCCTGAAAACCTCCTTCCTCTATTTCGTCCGTGACAATTTGAAGGGGAATCCGAATTTTATTGAAGAAAACAAGGCCGATTTGGCGGCGTCGATGCAGTATGCCATCGTCAAATCCTTGGGCAACAAAGTGGAAAAGGCTCTGCAGCAGACCGACTGCCGTGATTTGGTGATAGCCGGCGGGGTTTCCGCCAATAGTGGACTGCGCAACGCCATGCAGGAGCTGGCAGACAAGTACCATCGCCGTCTGTTCGTTCCCACCATCGACCTGACCACCGACAATGCAGCTATGATTGCCGTGTGCGGCTATTTCAAATACCTTAAACACGATTTTTCCACCATCTATGCGGCACCCTATTCTGCCGCACGCGCCAAATTACAAGACTGATATGAAAGCCACTTTCAAGGACATCATGTCCCAACTGCAAAAGAAAGAGTATGCGCCCGTCTATTTCCTCGCGGGCGAGGAGCCGTTGTACATCGACAAAATTTCCCGTTATATAGAGGAGAATGTCATAGATGAGTCCAACCGCGACTTTAATCAGGCTGTGTTTTATGCGAAGGACACTGAGATTGACGAGGTGGTGGCCAATGCGAGGGAGTTCCCTTTCGGTTCGGAAAAACGGGTGGTGATTGCAAAGGAGGCCAAGGACTGGCCGAACCTGGATGCGCTGAAAGCATACGCGAAAAACCCGTCCCCCAGCACGATTTTGGTCATCTGCTATAAGTACGCCAAACTCAAAGCCGAGCTTGCCTCCGCCTTCGACAAGGAGGGGGTCGTCTTTGAATCGCCTAAAGTGCAAGATTACAATCTAGCAAAGTGGGTGCTGACGTGTGCGGAAGAGCACAAGTACAAAATCTCGCAGCAAACCGCCGAACTCATTGCGGAGCATATCGGCAACGACCTATCCCGCATCGACAATGAATTTTTCAAACTGAAGATTTTCGTTCCCGAAGGCAGCGAAATCACTCCCGAAGTGGTGGAAAAATTCATCGGAATCAGCAATCAGTACAATGTGTTCGCGCTTCGCGATGCGCTGGTCGAGCGCAAAGCCGCGTTAGCTTACAAAATCGTGGATGTTTTCGGTCAGAACATCAAGAGCAACTCCATCATAGCTGCCATCGCCAGCCTCTACAGCTACTATAATGCCTTATTGAGCTTTCACTTCGCTCCGAAAAAAGACCTGGAAGAACAGCGTGCGTTGTTCGGCAACAGGCAGTCTCCAGCGCAGCTTCAGCGACATGCCCGCATCGCCATGGAGTATTCCACCGCCTCGCTAATCAAAATCATCTCTATCCTTCGCGAGTTTGATGCACGTGCCAAGGGCGTTGACAATTCAGTGCAAGAAGCAGAATTGTATAAAGAATTGGTATATAGGATTTTACATTGACATTGTCAGGACATTTGCGGTGATAGTGAAAGCTACCACCGCTTTTTTATTTCGGTGCATCCGGCAGGTCTGTTGCCACCTTCACGCCGTTCTCGAAATCAAACAGCGTCATTCGTCGAATATTGTAGTAGCACTGCCAACTGGTAGAAAGTATCTGAATGTAGGTGATGCGTGCGTTGTCTTTTTCGTATTGGGCGGTTGAAAAATCAAGGAACCCGATTTTCCCCAACTCATACGATTCTGCAGTAATCTCGTACCGCTTTTGACTGAGTTCTGCTGTGCGTACTGCAAGCTGAAGTCTGTGATTCTGGATATTGAATTGGCCGACGAAATCGGATAGTTTACGTTCCGAATCCATTGTTTCCTGCCGAATGGCAAGTTCTTCGTTGGCGAGAAGGTTTTCTGCCTTGCGGCGTTTGCAGCGGGCAACTCCCCAGTCCAAAATCGGGATTTCGAAGGAAAGGGTCACTTGCTCTTGGTCTAGCGGGTTGCGGTAAACGTTTCGAAATAGTTCATCATTCTTGGAAAGTCCGAAGGAAGCGTTCAGGTTGAAGGAAAAACCGTTGTCGGCTTTTGCCCGCGCCAGCTCGCTTTGTGCTTGAAGCAGTCTGTGTTTGTGATCCGTCTCCGCCTGACTGTTTTCCCTGTATTCTGACAGTGCCTTGCTGTAGTCTATCGTCGTTATTGTGATAGTCTCTGGAATTTGCAGACGCGGGGAGACGTTCTCTTCCATGCCGATATAGTCGCAGAGGATACGCATTCTGTTGGATAGTTCCTGTTTCAGCTGCTCGATTTCAAGGGAGAGATTGAGATTATCGACCTCTACTTCCAGCACCTGCGCTTCGGTGAATTTGCCGATGGCGAATTTCTCGCGTGCGGTTGCTAAAAGTGTGTCGCTGTTTTGCTTGTTCTCCATTTTCAAAGTCAGTGTCTCTTGTGTTTCCAAGAGTTCAAAGAAATAGATCACCGTTTGGAATGCTATGTTTTCCAATACTTCCGCATATTGCCGTTCCGCCTTTTGCAAAGCCAGCGGTTCCATCTTTTTTTGCCATTTGTAGGTGTTGTACGTGATGATGGGTTGCGAGATGCCGAAGTTCACGATGTTGGCTAAATAAGATGTTGTTGTATTATCCATGTATATATCAAGGCGTTGCAGCCCTGTTGAGGCATAGAAGGAGCCGCCAGTGAAGGGGATGGGTTGGCGTAGGTTGAGGGTGGCGGCATAATTGCCGGTTGATTGTGATACGAATGCCTCGCTGCCATCGGGCATGGTGATTTTGGAAATGGTGCGGTTGAAGGCGGGAATGTTTCCCGACAGCGACAGTTGCGGCAGCAGCGACTTGCGGTAGAGTCGGTACTGGTAACAGGCATCCCAGTAGTTGTGCCGGACCTGTTGTGCCTCGATGGAGTTAGCCTGTGCGATGCTGATGGCAGAATCGAGCGACAGTACGGTCTGCGCACGCAACGGCAGAAGTACCATTGCGAATAGCACAAAAAGCAGCAAGAATAGTCGTTTAATGTGTTTCATTCTTCTTCGTTCCAAATCTGTTTGTTCAGTCGTGCTATTTTCTCTCTATCCGGCACGAAACCTGTTTCGCGACTGTAGTTGCCGCACTCCTCCACAGGCACATAGCCGGCTTGTCCCTCCCACAGGCAGATATAGGGGTTGTAGGTGCATTTGGCTGGCTGCGAGTACGGATTTGCAGGGTCTTTGATGAAGGCGCGGCAGTCGGTACACATATAGCGGAACTCACAGTCCTTGCATACGTCAATCTCGTCCTTGCAAATGGTCCAGCAGTCCTTGAAGCCCGGCTTTTCGATGGCCTCTTTCAGTGTGGTGTCGCGGATGTTGCCGTAGGACTGCTTCATTGCGGGACAGTTCTTGATGTCGCCGTTCGCATCGATGCAGATTTTACGATTGAGGCAGGTGTTGTGGTGCTGGGCTTCGGTGAAAAAGGGGAGGTTAATTGCAAAATACTTAGTATTAACAGTACCACAGTTTGCTGTAAAGCACATCCTATTATTGAGAATAATCATCCTTTCGTCAATGTTTAAAGATACACCGCTGTAATTTCCGATCCAACAACGTCTTATTCTTGGCTGAGAAGCAATTATTTCTGCTATATCCGTGAAGATGATGGCTGAATGCCAATTAATAAAAAATTCAACAGACATTATTCTTAATCCATCAAACAAAGCAGATATATTACGTATATCTTCCATAGTAGACGCATCCTCAAAACATATTTGCACGGCATTGCACTTTAACTGCGATAATTGTATCAGTATTTGCGTAAAAGATGCCTTAAAAACATTTGAATAATAAATGATAGCATTAGTGACAAGAGATGGAGATATCCAGTCCATGTTTATAGGAGGAAATCTAACTAATTCTTGCTTCTCAAAACAATAAGCAAAATTCTCCGACAATAAAAACTGAAAATACTCTTCTATAGTCTCGTCATATTTATGCCTATAATGATTCTTGATATCTTCTATACTTTTATTATGATGTTTATCAAGAACATCACACAAATCCAAAGGAATAGCACACGAGGAAAGTGGGCGTTGTAGATCGTAAATAAACCCCCTATGTACACCTTTGACAACGATACAACTCGCAAATAACTTTACGAAACGTTTCATAAAAATCTTGAAATTGGTTTATAAAAATTGTAGGAGCAACAACTCGTGGTTTGATAGTCATTTATAGCAAAACAAAGTGATTTACAATCGTTTTTTGTTGATATGATTTTCACATCTTTATAATGGATTGGGAACAATCTATGATTAGAATCGTGGATCATATTTAAAAAGGTTTTCGTTTTCATATTAGTATTTTTGCTATTTTTGAATGTAAATGATAATTACAAGGAACAGATACCATATCATATTGTCCAACTGGATTGACTTCTAAAAACACATACTCTAATTCAGGAGTCACAATCATATCGATGGAACCAGTATCAAGATTCATTTTTTTTCATAAATCGATTGATTTTTAATTCAATGGCACGCGGCAATATATACGGAACCATTCTGTTGGGGCATTGATGATTGTAATTTCTATAATCAACCCGTGTCTGTTTATCTTGCTGTGAAAAAATAGCCATGGCATAGCATTCACCCTGGAGATAGAATACTCGAATTTCATATTTCTTTTTAATTTCAGTTTGTATCAATGAGGGGGAAAAGATATTATCCATTTTCGTTATATCTGCTTTTGATACGCGTTCTGTTGTTGAACGAAGCAACATTCCTTGAGGGTTCAAAAAAATAACATCTTGAATGAATTTTGTGATTACGTTATGGTTTTTTGAATGGAAATTCAAAATTTCACTTTTGTCCGAGGAAACATATGTAGATGGTATGCACAAACCAACAGACTCTGCTACACGTAGGCTTATCAGTTTATTAGCATTTCCTTGATGATAATCGCCCAATTTATTTATTTGGTTCAAACAAAAAACGAGATATTCCTTCAAGGTTTCGTACTCGTTTTCCAAGTGCGTATTAATGCTTTGAGTTAATTCCGAATTGCAATTCTTGATAAGAATTTTTTGGAAGTGAATTCCGCCTCTTCGAAACCAAAATGATTTTACAGATGTTAGGTCCACTGTAATATCGCCGACTTTAAATCTAATAGTATGATTTATATTGTTTATTTCAACAGTGAGATTGGAAATAGATGCGTTTTCATTGATTCTAACTACTTGCTCCCCATAGTAGGAGAGCCAATCCATAACTTCGTTAGTTGATGCGTCCTCTGTCCTTGAAACTATGATTACCATTTGTGAAAAAAATTGATATAAAATTTAAAGCCATATTTGTTATTTGTTACAGCATAGTTGTGTATTTCCTTTGTTTCCTCAATCGAAGATAATCCTATATTATTCCGATTGTCATCTATTCGATTAATTTCATTTGAATCCGACGGAAAGATGAATGACGACTCGCCATAATCAATGACATCAATGTCGATTTTAGATTTTATTGAGACTTCTTGAATATATGCTTGTTTTTGAGCATATAACTCTGGATTCAAATCCCCTGAGAGCAATGCTTCATATTCGATTTTTCTGAAATTGGAGTCCACTCTATGCCAAATAGATATAGGGGATTTCATACTATATTTTAAGCCAATAACTCTTTCACTTGGATAACCCCATTTTGCAATAAGTTTGTCTAGTTCCAAAGCCACTATACTATCTGTGATTTTCCATTCTCTCATTGCCTGTTCTCTTTTTTCTGGATTCTTAATTCTGAATGGATTTTTTTTATGTCTTGGAATTTGGTCTATTAGATTTAATGAATCAAGTTTTGTTAGATATTCTGTGTTTATATCATTACAATATGCAGACTTTTGACTCCCATATTGTTTGATAAGTTCATCCCAAAAACTATTATCAATTGATGGAAACATATCCCGCCTCTTAATTATTTCGTATACATTTATTTGTCTGATGTATCTTGATAATGTGTCTTGAATATAAACTGTGTCCGCCAAAATCAACGCACACAAAAGGGCATTATGTACTTCTTTAGAGAGAGGAGAATAGGGTGGACCTACTATCGTTTTATAGTAGGACAAGGCCGTATCATAGTTGGCTCTACAGATTGATATTTCTGCACTGCATTTTGTCTGAAAGTACCGTATATAATTGACAGTCTGGGAGTATGTTCCACAAACAAAAAGCGAGCAGCAAATGAATAGGATGTTTTTTTTCATAAGAAACTATTTAGAAACAGGTGACCAAAGTATTACTGACAATAATAGAATGAATAGTGCAGTGAAGAGAACTTTGGCCACCCTCTTTTTATAACTTAGTTTAGTCTATGACATTACCATCAATAGGCATTGATCCGTTATAGCCATTTTCGCAGTCTCCTGCATATGTACCAACATAACGGTGACCCTCCATCCAAAGTATGTATTTCACTAAACAGCCATCACGATTATATACACTTTTGTCTATTTTTTCTCCTGTTGTTTGTGAGTATGACAATTCTGTTTCACGTCCTCCAAAGATTAATTGCATATCTTCGATTTTACAATTTTTATATTTATTGATACTTTCCATTTTTCTTTCATTTTAAAATTAAACAATAATCCCCTCTTTCCCGCAGGGCACGCCGGCACTTTGCACGACGCTTTCGCAACCGCTTTCGAACCACACTTTTTTCGTATTTTTGCCGTCCGAAAATGATTGTGCTGTATGGTCGCAGTCACTTCCATACAAACGGGTCTCGTTGCCCACTGCCTTACGGTGCTTCTCGGCAGGGAACGTCGGCTTTGGTTGCTACGCCTGTTTCCGGCGTCCCTGCTCCGGCACCTTTTCTCGTCTCCGCCGCCGGCGCACGCTTGACGGAGACTCTACCGGATTCTCATATCATTCCATTTTTTCGTTTCATTCTTCTCCCCATATTTTTCTGTTCAGTTCAGCAATCTTTGTTTTGTCTATTCAATCGCCCAAAATCATTATCGTCGGTGTTTCCATTTTTGTAGGTTTAATGTTTGACGGGCCCGGCATCCATCGCAAGGCGGAAACCGATGTGTGCTTTCTTGGAATCTGGTGAATATTTGCGTCTGCAAGTCAGATGCAAATATTTTTCATTGCTTACGCCCCAACTTCCGCCACGACAAACCTTTTCGCTTCCTTGTGAGGGGCCTTGGGGGTTCTTAAATGTCGTTTGCAAAGAATAATAGTCTTTTGAAAACCAATCGCTGCACCATTCTTCTACATTGCAGGTCATATCATACAATCCAAGCGCATTTGGACTCTTGCCCCCAACAGGTTGCTCCCACTGATATACTTGGTTGGGTTTCGAACCTGGAAAATTGTGGTGGAAATAGGCAACTTCATCTATGTCATTGCTTCCGGAGAACAAATAATCGTTTTGCGCCAATCCGCCACGTGCGGCATACTCCCATTCGGCTTCTGTGGGGAGCCGAAAATACCGACCTGTTTTTATAAATAGGCTGTCCATAAAGGTTTGCGTATCAAACCATGACACCATCTGGACTGGACATTTTGGTGTAATATTGAACAACGGACGATAGTCAAATGAGCCATAAGAGGGATCTACGCCCATAACGGTGCGATACAGTTCACGTGTTACTTCGAATTTGGAGATGTAATACGATTGGAGTGTAACCGCATGCACTGGCTGGTTAACTGATTGACATTCGCCGGACTCCAATTCTGTACGCATACATCCCTGCATAAACTTTCCACCCTCCACGAAGACCATTTCAATGGGAATTGAATCCACCCAGATCGTGTCAATGCGTTGGGCGAAAACAGGAATCACACCCAAAAGGGCGAAAAACAACAACAATTTGCCTAATTTCATTGTTCTCTGATGTTTAATTCGTAATACATCCTTTTTACTTACCGCTGTCGTAGCGGACACGCTCATCTTTCTCCATCTGTTCTTGAATATCTTGGTCACCATAAAACATCGTTTGTTTCGGATAGAATCTGAATGGGGAATCGCTGTAATAAACATACCTCATTTTCTTCACATAATCTTCTCACGTTTCGCCGGCATTGAGTTTTTTTTCTGTTCTTGTTGATCTGCCAAAGAGGTGTCACTTTCCCCAAAATAAAAGCTAATGCATCTAAATCTCTCGAAAAGCCATAAAAACTTTGATCTGAATATCATTCCATTGGGCAGAAAGAATTAAAACCATGGAAGTATAAACCTTTCTCCTTTTATGTATTTTCCTTTCACTTTGCCAGAAATGATCTCTTGTTTTAATTCATCTTTTTTCTCGTCCTCTTCTTCCGTTGACGAAAAAGTCATAGGTGTCAATTGAACGAACCCTGCGCCTCCATTGCGAAAAGTGTTGATGAGTTTTTTCTCATAATCCTTCCAAGTCTCGGCCATCAGCAAGGATTTTCTATTGGCATTTGTTTTTTTTATGTTCTTCGGGGGGTAAATAAACAAGATGTCGCCAACGGTCAAATACTGATCCATACTAGTTCCAAAACGAGAATCCTTCCTTGTAGAGTCGGAAATGTTGATAATATCGTTTCGGAAATATTGGCACAAATCGTAAAGATACATATATTCTCGCCCATCAAAAGTACCAGCTCTTACAGCGTTTTCCAAAATATCAAATGGAGGTTCCTCGGTCTGCGTTTTGCTATTGTGTATGAAAATCATTTGTATAACCGTAATCGCCCTCTCTCCTGCGTTATCTTCATTGATATAGCCGTATGATTCAAATAGTTCTGCTAACTTTTGCATATTCATAGAATCCGTCAGAGCTATCTGTTTCATTGGAATAGTATCTGAAATACGAACTTGCTGATCCATGTGCAGCAGTGAATCAAGTGCGTTTTTTAGTGAAGGGATTATGGTTAATTGTGTTGTGTCTTTGATACTGGTTGTTTTTTTATAGAAAACGGTGTCCTTTTTCAATGAATTTTTCCACAACATCCCGCGTTGAGCATTAAACATCGCACACTGTAATGCCGTTGATTCACTCCCATAGTGTTTATTGGCATAAACCCACATATACTGAAAAGCATCTTTCGCAAATGGTCTGTTGTATTTGAATGACTTTTCGTAGTATTTGCTAGCCTTTTTGTCTTTGTGTATATCTCTGGCAAGCTCTGCTTTATTGACATACTTATAGTATTTGTATACATTGCTTTTTTGTCCTAAACTGCAATAAGTTATGAAAAGAATGCAGATAGATAGTAAAATTTTTTTGTTCATAATATTAATTGATGTGTTATTATGGTAACGAGAATATCTTGAGGGAGACAAATTCTTCCCTCAAGATATTTGCTGGACCTATTTGCAAGATCCATACTGGGAAATGATCAAACTTTGATTCTTCATATCGTTTTTACCTTGTAAGGGTATTATTGTTGTTGGTTTGGGAAGACCGTTAGCATCCACAGGGACATCATCTCCAGAATAGTGGCAACTCACATCACATGAGCAATTGGCGAAGTTGCCGATAGTTCCACCACCAGTTGTTTCACAGCATACTTCTCCCCCTACCAGTTTCCCCATTTTTTCAGGTGTCAAAGAGTATTTTGATTTTTTTAATGATTCGAGTTTCATATTTTTGATATTAAGGTAAAACAATCATTCCCTCTTTCCCGCAGGATGCGCCGGCATTTTGCACGACGCTTTCGCAACCGCTTGCGAATGGTGCAATTTTTCGTATTTTTGCCATCCGCTTTTGGGGTGCTCTGCGTTCGCGGTCACTTTCGCACAAACGGGTCTTGAAGCCCGATGCCTTAACGGTGCTTTCTGGCAGGGAACGTCGGCTTTGGTTGCTACGCCTGTTTCCGGCGTCCCTGCTCCGGCACCTGTTTCCCGTCTCCGCCAACAGCGCACACTTGACGGAGACTTTATGCAATTCCGTGATACAACGAATAACGAATAGTGAATGGTGAATAGTTTTGTTTAATTTTCATTGTCTTTTGCAGTTTTAACAGATGATGTCAACATTTTGATAAGTTCGACGCAGTCATCGTGTATATCTTCTCGTTGCATAAGTACTTGTACAGTCCAATCACCCTTACCCGAATCTCTTCGATTTTTCTTTCAAAACACTTTTCTTTCTCATAACAGTTATATTATTAGTTTATAATTAGTTATTCAC
>JAFVNW010000031.1 GCA_017506175.1 Bacteroidales bacterium
ACTTTCTCCGCACGTAAATTTCACCATCAGGCGTGCACCTGCGGGGAGATTTGCTCCGTAGGTGACATCCACGTCGGTGGCGGCGGCCAATGCCGTGCTGCCCAAATCCACAAGGGTGGTGGTACGTTCCACCGTCACCTCTGCCTTGTTGCTGCTGATGGTGGGGGTCAGAATCCCGAAGGTCGGGAACGACACCTCGATCTTCTTGCCTTTGTCGGCTTCAATCTCGGGGGCCACAAATCCGTAGCTTGCCCCGGTTTTCTTATTGATAAACATTGTTTCTCCTTTCTTTAAATGGTTCTGGTTATGTTAGGGGCGCGGCACGCCACGCCCCTTCTGTTATGATGCGTGGTATTCCTGGATCAGTCCGAGAACGCCCTTGCCGTCGGCGCGGCGGGCGCGGCCGCCGAGGCGCTGCAGGAAGCTGTAGATGTCACCATAATAGGTGGGGTCTCCTTCGTTGACGAACATCTCGGTGGAGCCCATGGCGCGGGCCACGCACACCGGATGCCAGAACAGGCCGTAGCAGCAGTCGGTGGAGCCTCCTGCCTGCGTGCCATGCTCAATGGCTTCGTATTGCTCCACAGTATAGGTAAGGTCGGTGGAAGTCCAGCGGAAGTACTTTTGTCCGCTCACAGCAGTAAGGGTGGAGTTGGAAGCGAGCAGGGTGGTGGCGCGTTCCTCAATGGAGAAGCCCTCAAGCTTGATAAGTCTGCCATTCGCGTGGTCGTAAATGGCGTTCAGGCGATCGTTGTTCGAGCTACGCACGTCAGAGCAGAGTTGTTCGTACATTTCGGAGTTGAGCACCACATAGCGGTCGTTCTTGGGGATGCCCCATTTGTCGAAGATGAGTTTCGCCTTGGAGAAATCCGCCACAGTGACACCTGTACGCAGGTTGGATCCGTGGATGGTGTTGTTGGCGTGCTTCGTGCCGGTGGCCTTGATGAAGTATTTGGGTCTCCAGTTGTAAAGCATGGCCTCAGCGGTCAGCTGGCGGAGGTACATCATATCCTCGGTCATACAGCTGTCCAGCTTGTCGTAGCTCAGTTCCACTTTGTCGGCATACGGGATGAAGCGCGGGTCGGTCGTAAATTCGTCAAGAGCATAGGTGATGTCCACATCCATACGGCGGGTGATAGTGGCCGGCAGCGAGGTTCTGTTGCGCTCCACGCCACTGGGTGAACCTGCCTGCGGAATATGTACCACCGTTCCTCCGATCACATACTGCGACTCATCTACGGAGTGAAGAAGGAACTCATTGTCCTTGAAAAGGTTCCCTACAATATAGTCAGTCCAGATTTCCGGAGTGACGGCCATTCCCAAGGAACCAGCGGGAATGTGCACAAGGTTGGCACCCACGAAAGTGGCTATGCCAAATACGGGAGCGGTGGCCGCACCCACGAAACACGACACCATCAGGGCCATGCATAAACTCAAAATAAATTGTAATCGTTTCATAATGCTTTTTTTAAGGTTTTAGTTTTCCAATTTGTGCCCGAATTTCGCCTCATAGAGTTCGGCGTAACGTGCGGGATTGTTCTGTTTCAGGTTTTCCAGTTTGCCGGAGCGGTGGTACTTGTCCCAGTCCCAGTCGGCTTCGTCCTTAGCAACGGAGCCCTTTTCAAGCTGGTTCTTCACACGTTCCACCGGTTTCATCCGGTTCAGCACCTTCTCGGTGTTCTCGTAGTCCTGCTCGGCCAGCTTGGTGTAGGCCTCGCGGTCTTCCTCGCTGATGCGTTTATCGGCGATGGCGGAATCAACAAGGGCTTTCACCTTGCTCTTCTCGAACTCCTTCACGCGGTTCTCCAGACTGGCGACTTTGTCCTTTTCGGCCTGAAGCTGCTGGCTGAGCTGCGTTCTCTCGTTCACCGCAGTACGCACGCCGGCAAGGATTTCGGCCTCCGTGGAGGTCTCGCTGATGTTCAATGCGGCTGCAAATGCTTTTTCATCCATTTTTTGTTGTTTTAGGTTAATAATTTGATTGTTATAGAAGTTGAAGGCGCTGCGGGCGTCCGTAACGTTCTCCA
>JAFVNW010000032.1 GCA_017506175.1 Bacteroidales bacterium
ACAATCCAACCCAATGATTTGAACATGATACCTGCCATACCCTCCATCATGGTCAGTGGCACGAATACGGCGCAGAGCACAAGGGTAGTAGCGATAACGCTGACCCAAACCTCGTTGGTAGCATAGATAGATGCCTCGCGTGGACTCTCACCACGTTCGATATGGCGGGTGATATTCTCAAGCACCACAATCGCATCGTCCACCACCATACCGATAGCGATTGTCAGCGAACAGAGCGAGATGATGTTGATGCTTGAGTCTGCCATCTTCAGGTAGATAAATGCCACAATCAGTGAGATAGGAATGGTGAGCGAGATGATGAGTGTCGCACGCCATCTGCCAAGGAAGAAGAGCACCACGAGCACCACGAACAGCAATGCGTAGAGCACTGACTCCTCAAGCGAGTTGATGGAGTTGCGGATGTTGTCTGCCGAGTTGTAGATCTCTTGAATCTTCACGTCGGTAGGCATTTGCTTTTGGATTTTCTTCAATGCTTTGTCCACATCCTCGCAGACTTGCACGGTGTTGGAGCCCGATTGCTTAGCCACAATCAGACGCACTGCCTCACGACCGTTGGTCTTCTCGTCCAATGAGAGGTCCTTGATAGTATCGCGCACAGTAGCAATATCGCGCACGAATACTTGTTGCCCTTGTGGGGTCATGGTCACCATCAGATCCTCAATCTCGCTACTCTCGATGAACTCAGAGCGCACCTGCATTTGGTATTGCTCCTTCTCCATCTTTACCGTACCCGATGAGAGGTTGAGGTTGTTGGCGGAAATCACTTGTCCCACTTGCTCCAGCGAGATGCCAAAAGCGTCGAGTTTTTGTTGGTCGATATCCACATACACATAGCGGTCTGGCGCACCTGCTACAGACAGGTTACCGATACCATTGATTTGGTTCAATTGTGGAATTACCTCATCATTGAGGATTTTGTCGAGCGCAGGATACGACTCGTCTGCCGTGATAGCATATTGGCAGATTGGCATAGTGCTCGATGAGAACTTGAACACCATAGGCATCCCGCAGCGGCAGTTTGGGTATGCCGGGGTAGTCGCGCTCGCTCCACAAAAGAGTGCCGTCGCCGCCGTGGGCGATCACCAGATCAAAATTCTCGTCAACGATCTCCATGCCCCGGGCAAGAATTTTCGGACGCACATCGTCCAGATTTTTGCCCATGAGCTTCACACGCTTGAATTTCATAAATCCTTACCAGTCTTACGCAAAATTCACTTGCTTTTTATATGCCGAATACATTATATAAAGTGCCGCTGCCGCCGCATTGCCCACGTTGATGGAAGCTTTTTCTCCCAGCATGGGCAGCTCCACGACTCCATCGCAAAGCTCCAGCGCTTCCGGGGAAACGCCTTTGGCTTCGTTGCCCAGCACCAGCGCCAGAGGCATATCAAAAGTTCCGTAGTCGGCGACTTCCACGCTTTGGGAATCGTGTTCCAGAGCTAATATACACTTAAAATTGCTTTCGCGCAAACTTTTTATAGCTTCGGCAGCTGAATTTGCCGTGGAAAACGGCACAGTTTTGTCCGCTTCCATAGCGGTTTTTGCCAGCAACGGATGGGGTGGAAAAGGCGTGTAGCCGCAAGCGATGATCCGGCATTGCAGAGCTTCGGCGATGCGGAAAATATTGCCCACATTATGGGCGCTGCGCAAGTTGTCCAATATCAGAACCACATCCCACCCGGGCGCCTGAACATTGGGAGTATGAAGAGAAAACCTTTTCACGGGAAAAACCTCACAAATATTTGCAAATTCCTGAAAATGCGAGTATTTTATATACTCAAACAAGTTATATATTTTTTATTTCAAACCCCGAAATGGAGTATGAAAACTCTGATCCTTCAACGTCACGCCAAAGCCGAAAAGGCTTGCGATGACGATTTGAGCCGACCGTTAAGCCCGGTGGGCCTTTCCAACGCCGCCATTCAGGGCGAAACCATGCGCCAGCTGGAACTGTACCCGGAACTGATAATCCACAGCCACGCTATGCGCGCAAAACAAACCGCCGAGATCATGGCAGTAAAACTTGAGCTTTCACAAGGTTACACCGTGGAAGATACCGAGCTTTACACCTGCGACTCCAGCGAACTGGTGACCATTATCCGCAATCTGCCCGACGAGGTGGACAGCGTGTTGATCGTGGGGCATAATCCGGCAATCGAAAATGCCGCCGACAGCCTGGGGCCCTCCGGATTCGGACATTTCCGCCCCGGCGAAGCGGCGATCTACCACTTTGACATCGAAGAGTGGCGCGCCATCTCGCCCCGCAACTGCACCGGCAACAAGTTTTTATCCAAACCCGAATGATTTGCTGTATATATTAATGTTACAGCAATAACTCCGGCAAAAAATTGTCGGACCTGTCCGACCAGTCTGACCAGTCCGACCTGTCCGACAAAATTATATGCCGCAAATCCACACAGCAAGGCACGAGATGAGCCGCAAGCTTTGCGTTATTTTGTTTTTTTCGACCAGGAATCTTTCAACGCTACTGTGCGGTTGAATACTGCTTTTTCTGCCGAACTGTCCTTATCCTTACAGAAATATCCCTGCCGCTCGAACTGCACCGTTTCGCCGACTTTCACCTCGTTGAGAGCCGGTTCCATAAATGCTTCCACTACTTTGAGGGAGTCGCCGTTGAGCTGGGTCAGATAGTCCACATCGCCTGCACCGGGTTCTTCCACAGTGAACAAGCGGTCGTAAATTCTTGCTTCAAAGGGTATGGCGTGTTTGGCGGAAACCCAATGGATGGTGCCCTTGACTTTTCTGCCGTCGGGAGCATTGCCGCCCCGGGTGGCAGGGTCGTACACGGCATGAATGGCTGTGATGTTGCCATTTTCATCTTTATCCACGCCGGTACAGGTAATGAAGTAACCGTAACGCAGACGAACTTCCTTGCCGGGAGCCAGACGGAAATAACCCTTGACCGGTTCTTCCATAAAGTCGGCACGGTCGATGTAAAGCTCTTTAGCAAAAGGTACTTTGCGGGAACCGGCTTCCGGTTTTTCCGGATTGTTCACGGCGTCAAGCATATCCACAAAGTCGTCGTCGCAGTTGTCGATGATCACCTTCACGGGATCC
>JAFVNW010000033.1 GCA_017506175.1 Bacteroidales bacterium
GGTCATGATGATGATGGTGTTCTTGAAGTCGGCCACACGCCCTTTGTTGTCGGTCAGGCGGCCGTCGTCGAGCACTTGCAGCAGGATGTTGAACACGTCGGGATGGGCCTTTTCAATTTCGTCGAAAAGGACGACGGAGTAGGGACGGCGACGGATTTTGTCGGTGAGCTGGCCGCCCTCATCGTAGCCCACATAGCCCGGAGGCGAGCCTATGAGGCGGGAGACGGTGTGTTTCTCTTGAAATTCACTCATATCGAAACGAACCATGGCATCCTCCGTATTGAAGAGGTACTCGGCCAAAGCCTTGGCGAGTTCGGTTTTGCCAACGCCGGTGGTTCCCATGAAAATGAAGGAGCCGATGGGGCGTTTGGCATCCTGCAGGCCAGCGCGGCTGCGACGGATGGCGTCGGAAACGGCGGCGATGGCCTCGTCCTGTCCCACCACACGTTTGTGCAACTCCTCCTCCATGTGCAGCAACTTCGATTTCTCGCTCTGCATCATTTTGCTGACTGGGATGCCAGTCCAGCGCGACACCACTTCGGCCACGTCGTCATCGCCTACCTCTTCGTCAATCATGGCCTTGTCGCCTTGCACCTTGGTCAGTTCGGCGTGGAGTTTTTCAATCTCGTCTTCAGCCTGCTTGATCAGCCCGTAACGCAGTTCGGCCACGCGACCGTAGTTGCCTTGCCGTTCCTCGTTGGTGGCTTCCAGCTTGTAATCCTCAATCAGTTTCTTGTTATGCTGGATTTTGTCCACGATGTCCTTTTCGGCGCGCCACTTGGTTGAGAGCGAGTTGCGCTGTTCTTGGAGCTCGGAGATCGTCTTGTTCAACTCCGCGATTTTCTTGGTGTCTTTTTCACGCTTGATGGCTTCGCGCTCGATTTCCAACTGGCGGATTTTACGTTCTATCTCATCCAGCTCCTCCGGCTTGGAGTTGATTTCCAGCTTCAACTTGGCAGCGGCCTCGTCGATGAGGTCAATGGCCTTGTCGGGGAGATAACGGTCGGTGATGTAACGTTGTGAGAGTTCGACGGCGGCTATGATGGCATCGTCCAAAATCCTCACATGATGGTGGTTTTCATAGCGTTCCTTCAATCCACGCAGGATGGAAATGGCTGAGTACTTGTCGGGCTCGCTGATGAGAACGGGTTGGAAGCGGCGTTCAAGGGCCTTGTCCTTTTCAAAATACTTCTGGTATTCGTCGAGGGTGGTGGCACCGATGGAGCGGAGTTCGCCGCGTGCGAGAGCGGGTTTGAGGATGTTGGCGGCATCCATGGCGCCTTCGCCACTTGCGCCCGCGCCTACGAGGGTGTGGATTTCATCGATGAAGAGGATGATTTCGCCGTTGGACTCGACCACCTCCTTGATGACGCTCTTGAGCCGTTCCTCGAACTCGCCTTTGTACTTGGCACCGGCCACCAATGCGCCCATATCGAGCGAGTACAACTGTTTGGATTTCAGGTTCTCCGGAATATCGCCGCTCACCAAACGATGAGCGAGGCCTTCTGCGATGGCGGTCTTGCCAACGCCAGCTTCACCAATCAGAATCGGGTTGTTCTTGGTGCGGCGCGACAGGATTTGCAGCACACGACGGATCTCCTCGTCACGTCCGATGACGGGGTCGAGTTTGCCCTTGCGGGCGGCCTCGTTGAGGTTGGTGGCGTACTTGTTCAACGCGTTGTAGGTCTCTTCGCTGTCGGCGGAAGTAACCTTGGAGCCCTTGCGCAGGTCTTGGATGGCCTGTTTGGTTCCCTTTTCAGTAATGCCGGCGTCCTTTAGAATGCGCGAAGTGGCATCGCCAGCCATCAGGATTCCATAGAAGAAATGCTCAAGAGACACATATTCGTCACCCTGTTCTTGTGCAAAGATGATGGCTTTTTGGAGGGCGGTTTGGGCGCTGCCTGAAAGATAGATGTTGCCACCTGAAACTTTCGGCAGGGACTGGATTTGTTTATCCACAATCTGAGAAACCACCTTCGGGTCGGCTTCCTGTTTTTTCAGCAGAAAAGGGATTACATTTTCATCGGTTTCGATGAGGGCTTTCAGAATATGAGCGGTATCAATCTGCTGTTGTTGGTTGCTCATCGCAATCATCTGCGCCTTCTGAATAGCCTCTTGGGATTTGATGGTTAAATTATTTAAGTTCATAGCATTGATTTTTTTTCGGTTCACAATAACGGCCACAGTTATGGCAACAACTTTGCCAACGGGAAAAGACTGACAAAATGGCAGAAGAGGGGTGGGATGGACCGCGAATGGCGCAGATGGACGCGAAAACCGCCCAATTACCGTTTCGCCACCTTCCGCACTACGAGACGCTGCACACCGAGAGCCGCGAAAATCTTGCAAAAGGGTTGGTGGAATGTCTGAACAATTGGGAGGCAAAGAAATGAGTGAATCTGACGATCCCATTAAATCCCCTGTCATACAGGAGATTATTATGAGCAACCGCATTGGTGCCATTGCTATGGAGTTGGCCAAGCGTTTGGACATTGCGCCCGAGAAGGCGTTGCAGCTGTTCTACGAAAGCCAGACCTGCGCCGACCTCCACGACAAAACCACCGGCCTCTACCTCTACGGCGATTTGTACGTTGCCGACGAGTTTATGAGGGAAAAGGGGGGTGAGGGGTAGGGCTGTATACCCACCATTTACCCCACATTACAACCACACCATTCCATCGGACATAGGCAGGCGGAACCTCCTCCATAAAACAAGTGGGGCCGTCATTTCCGACAGCTCCACTCTTAACTTTTAACTCTCCACTCTTAACTTTTTTAATCGCGAAGACAACGGACGGAAAGGCCTTCGAAACTAGGGTAGTCGTTTGTAGTCACTACGTCATAGTAAGATTCGAGGAAGCGGCAGCATGGAACGCCGTAACTAGTAGTAGTCCAAAAGAATGCCTCAGTTCTGAAACAATAGCTGCCGTAGCTGCCGCCTCCGTTGCCGTAGCCGCCAGCGGGAAGGGCTGAAAATCCCGTGGCGTTGTTCGCACTTTGGTCGTAGCCAACAGCACACTCATCTTCATCATCGACCCAGTCGTACCAATACCAGCCTGTGGTGGCGGCCAATGCCTTGGCAATATAGGCGTTGTTGCTGCCGCAAACATATTCGCTTTGGCTGCCCACATAGTCGGTGAGTTGCGTCCATTCGGCATCACTTGGCACATGCCAGCCATCGGGGCAGATACCTTGTACACCGCTCGGATTGGCCACAGAAGAAGCTGCCCCGTGCATCACTGCCGCCAAGTTGTATAGCAAACCGTATATTGACTTGATGGAAGCGTCATTGTTCGGATAGTACCAATAAGCGGTTGTGGTGGATACGCTGCTGCCCTGCGAGATGGGAGTGTTGTCGGCATAACGCGTGGTTCGCAAGTTCTCTTTCATCCAGCACTGGTTGCCAAGTTGCACAGTGTTATACACATTGCCATCCACATCTGTAACGGTTTCGCTGCCGGGGCAGGGCTGCCCGAGTTGCTGGGGCTGGGGGTGCGCCTCGTCGAACTGCAGCGCAAACGACTGAGATCCGCTCTGTGACTGCGTGATGCGCCCACTTTCGCATTCTGTGTCGTTGATGGTGGCATATCCTACATATTCCATCTGGTCGCCGAAATTGAACGGGTTGTTGGTGGTGGATTTTGGTTGTGGAGACAACGCATGCGTTGTCTTTACAATTTCCCCCGCATATTCGATGGCATTTGCATTTCCCGCACCGTTGCACACCATTTTGGTGGACGACGTTTTGCCGTTTTGGCGGGCGGTCATCACGTAGGTACCGGCGGCGGACAGGGAAATGCGGAATTGGTGGGTGCCCGGTTGTAGAGACAACGCATGCGTTGTCTCTACGGCAATGCGTCCATAAACATCCACAATTTCCAATGTTACCGCGCCCGCGTCCGCCACCGTCAGGTTCACGTCGGTGGTGACGGTGAACGGGTTCGGGTTGTTCTGCGACAGACCGAACCCGCTGTTGGCGACGGATTCATCAATGCCCGTGCCGTTCTGCATTGTCAGTGTGGTGTCGGGCCAGTAGATGGTTTCCTGCCACCCTTTCGTCAGGTTGGTGATGGCCACGCGGTTTAACTGCACGTACTGGTTGTTGGCATCCTTCCCCGTGAAGGTGAGGGTGACGGTCTGCGCCTGCAATGTGCCAAACAGGAATGCAAGAACAATCGTCCCGATAATAATGGATAAAATCTGTTTTTTCATAATCATTTCTTTTTTTATGTTTGTAATAATCGTTGTTTCAATCGGTTATCAGCCGTTCCCGCTTTTCGTCACAAACACAAAAAATCCGTGAAACTTTATGTTCAAGTGGAGGTTCTGGTAAAACCCTAATGCAAACAAGAAAGCTCACGGATAAAACCGAGAGCGTTTCAACTTTCTTGCGCATTAGTTTGAGAAATTTACCAGATTTCCACTTACAAAGAAAAGCGAAAACGCTTTAATATATATGTCGTTAATAAGGATGTTGTTCTACTCTATAGGCGGTGGTTTTGGTGAAACATATATAGAATTTCGATTACATGTGGATGGGAATATACGGTTAGCGTTGTTTAATTTTGATACCAGTTTCTGAAATGTACTGCTTCACGAATTCAGCAATGTCCGTAGTTGAAACGTCGTAGATGGGGTCTAATAATGAGAAATCAGCTGGCTTGTTGAAATAATTGTCGTTAAGGAGGATACTGTATATGGTTCTTGAATGGATGGTATGCCGTGAAAAACGTCCTGCATACGCAATGCCTTGCTCCAAATCGAAACCGGCCTTCAACAAAGCATAGATGTCGTAGTAATCGCGAAAAGCGCTTCTGACCACAATGGTAAAAAGTTTCATTCCCAATAACTCTTGGAGCGAAGGTGTCACGATATTGTTGTACACAAATCCTTTGCCTAATTCGGGAACGGCATTTTCGGGACGGAAAAAAGATAGCTTGACATTCCCGTTCACAAAAATTTGAAGCTGATTCCTACCGAGAAATTCTTTCCTGCAATCAGGATAAATTGCGGAAACAGCAGCTGATATAGCGGCAAAATCCAATTGCGGACGGTCTTTCCGAGTTCCAAGAAGTTCGAAGTCAAGGTCTTCGCTTTTCCTGTGCATCAACTGTAATGATTGTGCCGTACCACCACAGAGATACAATCCTCTGATTATCTCCATCTGCGATACTGCCTCAAATACGGGAACGGTCTCCGGTTTAAGCCCTCGCTTCCATTCTTGGTTTTCCATAACGTTTCAGGTATCTGTCGGGATTCTTGATGTCGAAAAACATAGCCGCCAAAAGCCAGTTAACAATGTCATAGTAGGCACCTTGCGAAACAAGGCGTTTTCGCCATACTTCGCGCAGGTAATGCATCGGATAAATTTCGTTCAATTTGTGAAGCTCTTCAAATTCAAGATAGAGCAAGGATTTCTCTATAAGCAACTCATCATCAATAGTCTTTGGCTTTTTGACATACGACCAAGCGCAGCCATTATTCTCCAAACGCCGCCACAGGAGCTTCTTTTTTCGCTCCAAATTTCCGTTGCTAAATTTATTGTTACACATTTGGCGGCAAAGGTACGAATTAATCTGAAAATAGAGAACTGGAAAATGAAAATTGAGAACTGAAAATTTTCTAATGAAAAACAACATAAACTCCACTTCCATTGCAAAACAAAAATTTAGTGTATTTTTGCACCCTCAACCTCTCCCCCATCATGACTAATTGTTTTTACCCATAAATTTTGAAACCATGAAGCGATTTTTCTTTTTCCTGACAGTAGTATTCTGTATATCAAGCGTCTGCGGACAGTCCGCCGCCGACAAGGTGCTCGGGACCTATCAAGTGACCGCGCCCGGCACCAACGAGGTGAGCAAAGTGAAAATCTACAAGACAACCTCCGGCAAGTATTGGGGCAAGGTGATCTGGCTGAAGGAACCGAATTTCAAAAACGGAACCCCCAAGACCGACATCAAGAACCCGGACCCGAAACTGCGCAACACCCCCGGTGACCAAATCGTACTGATGAAGAATTTCAGTTACGATAGCAAAAAGAACGAATGGAACGGCGGCACGATTTACAATCCCGTGAGCGGAAAAACCTACAAGTGCTATATGAAATTCGAAAGCACAACCAAACTCAAAGTGCGCGGTTACATCGGCGTGCCGGCTCTCGGTGAGAGCATGTATTGGTACAAAATAGACTGATAATCATTGACTGAAGCGCTCCGTCACCCTATTGATCACGAAGGCAACGAACGGAAAAGCCCTCGCCGGCATAGTAGTACCGGTGATAATCGCCCAAAATACTCGCCCCCAACCCGAAGAAATAGGACAAGGTCTGGGTTCGCGAGGTGGAACTCCAAAAATAGGCATTGCTGCCAGAATCGGAAAAATAGCCCTCAAACAGTCCCGCCGGCCGCGCATTGAAACCCGTTTTAACGACAGAAGCATCGGCGTGGGTAATATAGCAGTCTGATTTCCAATACTTTACATCACTCAAAGCACAGTCTGCATTGCATTTCTCATGCTGCACATAGTATTGCGGCTGACTTTCCACATACTCCGTCAGCTCCATCCACTCCGCGCGGCTCGGCACATGCCAGCCCTTCGGACAGATGCCGCGCACCCCGCTCGGATTCTCGTTGCTGCTCTTCTCGCCGTGCATCACCGCCGTCCAGTTGTACAAATAGCCGTAGGTTTTCACGCAAGTATCGCATCCCATCGGATTGTATCGATACGCGACATCCACGTCCTTTTTATTCTTCGAAAACTGGATTTTGGTGCCGTCGTCGTAACTTTTCACGCGCAAGTTCTCCTGCATCCAGCATTGCCGGCCAATCTGGACCGTGGGATAGACATTCCCATCGGCATCCTTCACCACCGAATCCCCCATGCAACTTCTCCGCTGGAATTCTGCACGCAAAAGGGTGTCGGAAGCAGAAACATCGCTGCTTTTCTGCACCTCCACCTCTTCGTTGTGTACACAACGCACCGACCGTCCCTCGCGCTGGTCGTAGGCGTTGAGGGCGGCATACGGCAGATAAGAGCGCAAATACAGATACGTCGCTCCACCATAGTCGTTGACAGTGGAACTCCAGAAATCAGCGGTATAACCCAAACTGACAAATTTCCCGTCGTAGTAACCGGCAGGAACTGCTGAAAATCCCGTCAAATCGTTGGTTGTCAGGTCGTTGCCAACACAAAAAGCGTCATCGGAGACACACCACTCATTGTCATCTGCCAGGGATTTTCCAATCGCCAAAGCGTAGTCATTGCACCAATACACCGACTTACTTTGTACATAGTCAATAAGTTGCGTCCATTCCGCCTCACTCGGCACATGCCACCCATTCGGACAGATGCCTTGCACCTTGGAGGGGTTCTTTTTGCTGTGCAACCCGCGTGTGGCAGCCGTCCAGTTGTAAAGATAGCCGAAGTTTTCCACATTCGCGACATCGCGATTGGGACAATAACGATACCCCTTCGTAAAGCTCAACTTGCTCTCTTCGAGCGCAACCTCTTGCCCATCAGCATATTTCGTAGTTCGCAAATTCTCTTTCATCCAGCATTGCTTTCCAATCTGAACCGTGTGATAAGAATTGCCATCCACATCCTGCACTACAGGAAGCTTCGGACACGGCCTGCCATCCGCCGTTTGAGCAAAGGCCCAAACGGGAAACAATAGCAAAATGCTATAGACGATGAGCAATTTCCGAAATACAGAGAAAAACATTGTATTAATTATAAAACACGAAGTATCATTTTGTTCTCAGCTCATTGTAATGCAAGTCCGCCCAAGGCGGTTTCTTTATAGAGTGAGGGCAGGTCGTGGCCGGTGGCTTTCATCACCTGAACCACACGGTCGAAGCTGATGATGTGCTTGCCGTCGGAGATGAGGGCGAAGATAGCAGCGTCAATGGCGCGGATGGAGGCGAACGCATTGCGCTCAATACAAGGAACTTGCACTAATCCGCACACGGGGTCGCAAGTCAGTCCAAGATGGTGTTCAAGGCCCATTTCGGCGGCGTACTCCACCTGATAGGAAGAGCCGCCCATCAGCTGGCAGAAGGCGCCGGCAGCCATTGCGCAAGCCGCACCAACCTCGCCCTGACAGCCCACTTCCGCCCCGCTGATGGAGGCATTGTACTTAATCAAGTTGCCAATCAGTCCCGCCGTGGCGAGGGCGTGTAGGATTTTCTTGTCGTTCTGTTCGTAATATTGGTAATAGGTATAAAGCACGGCGGGCAGTACACCGCAGGAGCCACAGGTGGGTGCGGTTACAATCTGATGCCCGCTGGCGTTCTCCTCAGCCACGGCAAAAGCATAAACGGCGGTGGAATAACGGCGTTGCAGCGACGAATTCATCGCCTGCACACGGGAATACATTGTTGAGGCTTTGCGAGGCAGCTCCAGTCCGCCGGGCAACGTACTCTCATGCTCCAAGCCTTCATGGATTGCGTTGCGCATCTGCACCCACACCTCTCCGAGATAGCCCCAGAGGTCCTCATCTTCGCACTGCGCAACATACTCCCACAACTTGCGGTTGCCTATGTTGTTGAGGATGTCGTTCATCGTAAAGAGGTGGTAAACCTGCTTGTTGTCGCGACGCTTGCCATCTTCGGAAATGTCGCCACCGCCCACACTGAAATAACGCTTGTTCAGAAACAAATCGCTATTCTCGTCGTAGGCGAAAAACTCCATTCCGTTAGGATGCTCTGGCAGAAAGGTCGTGGGCTGCCAATCGATGTTTTCCAATTTATCGCCCAAAACATTTGAGATGGCGATGTCGGTGAAGTGGCCTTTGCCAGTGGCGGCGAGACTACCGTAAAGCGTCACGCGGTAATGGGCTGCATCGGGTGCAGCTGCCATGAACTCACGCGCCGCCTTCATCGGTCCCATCGTATGGGAACTCGATGGCCCGTTGCCGATTTTAAAGATGTGTTTGATGGATTCCACTTTTAAATATGAAGTATAAGATAGGAGAAATGACGAAGTTAATGTTATGGTTAAAATCAAGGTCACACCTTAATTTCTTCGAAATTCTTGCCAAAGACGGTTTGAACCTTGGTGATGGAAATGAAGGCGGAGCTGTCGATTTCCTTGATTATCTTAACGATGCGCACTCTATCGGTGCGATGAGCAACGATGAGCAGCACTTCGGTGTCTTGATGGTTGTAGCTGCCGGTACCTTTCAGGAAGGTGGCACCCCGATGCAATTCGGTGTTGATGCGCTGGGCAATCTCATGGTTTTTTGAAGAGAAAACCATAAATTGGAACGTCTGACGATAGCCGTCGATGACGAGATCGGAAACGAAGATGCTGATGAACAGCACGACGACGGAATAGACGAGTTTGACGGGGTCGTGGACGGTAAGGTAGGAGGAGAGCACGATGAAGATATTGAGGTAGAGGGAGAAACGTCCGTAGGCAATTTTGCGGTACTTGGCAACCATCAGTACGATGATGTCAGTACCGCCGGTATTGCCGCCGTAGTTGAGGGCGAAGGCCACGCCTGATCCCGACAATACAGCCCCGATCAAGGCACACATGAACGGATCTTCGGGGACGATGGGCTTGGTGAAAATCGTCTGTCCAATGGCCATGAAGACCGACATGATGATGGTGCAGGCGATGGTGTCGATGCAAAAACGCCGCCCTAGTATCTTCCATGCGATGGCTACCAGAATCAGGTTTAGGGAGAAGGTGCTGACGGCCACCGGCAGTCCTGTGGCGAAATAGATGATGGCGGCGATGCCGCTGATGCCGGCACCGGTAATCTGGCTGGGCAGAAGGAAAGCCGTCCAACCGAAGGCGAATATCGCCAAACCGATGCAGATGAGGAAATAGTTCTGGATAACTTTAAAGACTTGCTTCGCAGACATAGCTTGGATGGATATTTTCGGATTTTTGGATATGGGCGGGCACCTCGCAGCCGCAGTTCCGGTCTCTCCGATGCGGACGAGCACCGTAAATTCTTGGTGCACAGGAACTCACCATGATTGCTAAGAGGGCGATGAATAGAAACGGAAAGACTTTCTTCTGCATAAAACTTGGATTAATAATACATGGACGAGCGACTTTCGAACTCAAAGCGCCAAAGATTGTTGTACGCATCGTAATACTCGTAAATCAGCTGGTCGCGCGTCAGCCGCTTGATGACCGCTGTGTATGCGTAACGTTTGTTTTTCAATAAGAAATTGACATACAACTCTTTATTCCTATTCTGAAAATCCCAGCTCCCGTATTCCGACTCGCGCCAGAGCGTGCCGTCAAGGGCGCTCACCGAGATCATTCGTTCGCTGAAAAAAGCGTAATAGCAACCGGGGTTGTTGGCAATCAGCTCGGTGGAATCCATATCAACCCCGTTCTTCTGCACATTCGCCAATTTCCAATAGCCCACCAGCCGCTCCTCGGCGGTGCGGAAACTGAGGAACGGGCCCTCGTCGTATTTGCAGGAGGTGAGCGAAACCGCCATCAGCACAAAAAGGCAGGAAAGCGTGATGTTAGCTGTTTTCTTCATTTTTTCAATTTAATAAATTCAATTCGGTAATTCAAAGTGTCGTTTTCCGCATACTCCACCCACAGTTGGTCCTCCGTCAGCCGCTTCACGTGCCATTGCCATTCCTGCAGCGGATACGAGTCAAAAACGAGACAGAGCTTCTTTTTATTATAGGTGAAAACATAGGTGGCAGTCTGCTCCTCCTGCAGAATCTGCGCCGCATCGTACCACGAAAGGCGGGCGATACTACCGCGCTCGAAAATGACGTAGGAGTGGGCGTAGCGTTCCGCAAAAACGCTGTCGGTCAGTTCCGCATCATTGCGTACCACCCGCTCGTAGCCCCACGTGCCGACAATATTGCGGCGCGAGGCCGATTTCATACCTCCATCCTCGAATTTGTCGCAGGAAACGAGAAGAAAAAGTGCAGAAACCACACACAAAAGATACTTTCTTAGCATAATATCCTAAACCAGCTGCAAACCTTCTATTTGCAGCCGCAAAAATACTCAAAAAAACGGATATAGTAACATTTGAACGGAATTATCACTTTTACTTGCAATTATTTTCCGCTAAGAGTAAAAACTGAAAACCTATTTAAATAGTTCGTACCTTTGCACCCGAAAGAACAACGAACCCAAAACCATGAAACAAATTACAAGAATCATTCTTTTGGCGGTGTATGTCGGCATAATGGCTTACACGGCAAAAGCGCAGTCATCATTCAGCCTCGGCATCAAAGCAGGTGTCAATTTCAGCAATTACATATCCGAAAGCAACTTGGAACCCGGAGCTGATGCCGGCATCTTCCTCCGTGCCGGACGAATTGTCTATCTCCAACCGGAGGTGCTCTACTCTTTCCGAACCTCCACCATCAACGCAATGGTAGATGAAGTGAAAGAAAACATCGAGCTCAACGATCACTTCATCGACATCCCACTTTTTCTCGGATTCAAGCTCGTAAACAAGGAGAATTTCAACTTGCGCCTTTTTCTCGGACCGCGCGTGGGGCTCCGCGTAGGCAGCAGTTATTCAGACATTGACAGTTTGATGGGTTACGCCCAATGGGGCGGACGTGCCGGACTCGGCATCGATGTCTGGCGGTTTACCTGTGACATCTCCTACGACATCTCCGCCAACAAGTTCAACAATTACGAATCCGACACATTCTGGAAACAGAACATGCTATCCGTCTCGCTTGGATTCAAAATTGTAAAATAGAACTCGGAGTATCATAGATAGAAGTATTCCACAACGTTCGGAGTCAATCATTTTGTGAGTTGTCGATTCCATTTGACGTTTCGCATCTTGCGGAATGGTGCAGGGCATCAGCGCGAGCACTCCCCTGCCCTGGGTTGGCGATAGGACTCAACCATTCTACAGCAAACCCTGTGAGTAGGCGTTTTTTTCAAACGCCAACCGCACGTAGATAACATTTTCCACGACAAGGTACTAAGCAACCCAGATACTTCATGGATATCTATTCCCCTGTATGTATCAAATCGTAAAAAAAGAGCGGTTAGTGTCAGGGACAAAAAAAGGGCCGTCATCGCTGACAGCCCTATCTTTCAAATTTCAAATTTCAGTTTTCAGTTTAATTAGTCTTTCACACAACGGACGGAGAAGCCATACGGTGCATAATCGCACCCTATACCACTACTGGTTGCCAAAACACCTGAATCATATCCAATTGCAACATATTTTGGATATGTGATTTTATCTGCACACCAGAAATTAACATATTGCCATGTTACAGCCATCCCAGCAGACACATGTTCGCAGTTTCCTGTAGGATAATATATACCGACAGGATATGCCGTAAAACCCGTTTGATTATTGGTAGCAACGGAATATCCCGGTGTGCCTGCGGTAAAGGACACCTGCCATGAATTTTTTGCACACAAAGGCGTTACAGGGTTACCGTATGTTGACTGTGCATAAGTCGCCAAAGTATTCCATTCGGTAGATGTTGGAATGTGCCAACCATTGGGACAAAGTCCTTGTACATGCTCACCGCTTTCACCACGGGTAGCTGCCTGCCAGTTATACAAGCGTCCCCAAACATTAATACGATCATTTTGAGTTGTCGCATCTATTCCAGGATTAAACACATTAAATGGTTCGTAATAGTATGAAAACATATCAGAATAGACATACCCATCTGTAGTATTCCATCCAGCAGGAATTTCAGATCCATCAGCATAGTGAGTAGCATGCAAACTCGAAGTCCAGCATTGAGTTCCAATTTCCAAGGTTGTATAGTTATATCCATCTAAATTAACTTTACTTAACCCCGCACAAGGTTGGAACTTAAATGTCATATCCTCTCCATATACTGTGCCTTCCGGATTGGTGGCATAAGCACGATAATGATAGGTTGTACCTGGAACCAAACTTCCTGCAGTTATTTCAAATGCTCCTGCACCATTTGTGCTAGCATTCTGATGACTGGCAGAGGTAGTGGGATTGGCAGTGGTGCTCCAACAAATACCCCGGGTAGTGCTGGGATAACCACCATCACTTGTCACATTGCCATGTAAATTGATAGTAAGCGCAGTAGTGTTCACATCGCTTGTGCTACCCGTTGTAACAGAAGGAGCTGCCAAAATCTGCACAGTCTTCGTCAAACCATAGTACACACCTTGACTGTTGATGGCGTATGCACAATACTGGTATTCGCCCGAAGAAATGTCAGAAGTGGTCAGCGTAGTAGTAAATGAACCCACGTCAGAAGCCACAGCACGGTGGCTTCCTGAGATACTCGGAGTCCCTGTGTTGCTCCAGCAGATACCACGCTCCGTAATCGTATTTCCACCATCTTCCAACACAGTACCGCCTACCGTTGCAGAACTTGTAGTTACATTGGTGGGAGTTGCTGTGGTCACCATATCACGCACGCAACGCACGGACAGACCATTGTGCTTGTCGGCACGATAGCGTCCCCAACCTGCTTTACTTGCTGTAATGTGATGTGTGTATGCTGCATCGGAGAAGTCTTCATGACCTACATGTAAATTGACAGCTTGGCTTGCAGTCCAGAAATTAGCTTGTTGACCAACGATTTGGAAGCAGCCAGCTATAGGATCGCGCTCCGGAACGAATACTCCAGCCGGAACGGCACTAAAGCCTCTGTCGTTGCGAACATCATAACAATAGTCCTGTGGACAATGTGTTGCTGAATTCTGATACCAGTCACAGCCGGTGGCTGCAACGGTACCTGCATTGTAGTCGTTGCCTCTGTCACTGACAATATCATCAGGTTCATTATCAGGACGAATACAGGTGGTCACTTTGTTACTATCTGCACGAGGCACTCCCAATTCATGTTCTAACTGGAAGAACTCACCATCGGTTGGCAAGTGCCATCCATCAGGACACACACCCTGGATGTGATAATCTCTCTGTTCGGGTGGGAAAAGTGTACCACGTGTTTGCATGGTGGCCGGCATATCCATAGCACCGACCCATGTGTAAAGGTAACCATAGCGTGCCGTTACATCTGCTGCAGACCAATCTTGTGCTGCAGTCCAATTGGTCCACCTGAGACTAGGCTCTGGCCATGTGAAGTAGATAGGATAGGTATAGATACTTTGGTTAACCAAATCAGTTCGTGAAATGCCACCGGTGTAGCCATCCACTGCTTGTTTGTAGCGGAGGTTTTCGGCCATCCAGCACTGGCTACCAATCTGAATTACACGGTAGGTGGTGGAGCTATTTCCATTAGCCGAACGATTATCGGTAATTTGCCAAACTCCATTGGCATCGGTGGTTTCCGAGGTAGAGCCGTTTGTCCCCAAAGAGGCACAACGAGCAAACGGGAAACCCAAAATAACCGACCGAGTAGCCTGACAACCATAAGTGTTGGTGATGGTCACATCATAGGTTCCTTCAGGAGTAGTGGGGTCATTCTTGTTCAGACCCACTGTAGAAGTTGAGTGGCCTACACCACCCTGCTGCTGCCATACAATAGAAGAAATTTGGGCAGCAGGTGGATTAGTGAGAGTAACTGTACCATTGTAGGAATCCTCACACACGCAGATTTCTGGTTGGTCGCCATAAACACCAATTATTGAATAGTCCATTTTGCTGTTGGTATAGCCGCTGACGTGATGAAGCGTACAAGTAGCACTTACGTTTATCTCAGTACTGGTGCTCACAGTCACCGTGATGGTTTTTCCATCAGACGATTGTGTGTAGGTGGCTGTGGGAGCACCTGGGCTCAAACTCCATGTATAGTTGGAAATATGAGATTCATCACAATTCGGGGTGGCGGAAATGGTAACAACAGTCTGGTGCGGAAGCTGACACAAATTAATGTTTTTATCCTGAGCCGACATGGTAAGAGTGATCGGATCCGTGGTGAAATCCTTCACAGTACCATAAACATATCCGTCTGCGGAGTGCGAGTAAGCACACACATAATAAGTGGTATTCGGGGTAAGTCCCGACAAAGCATTCGTAAAGCTGCCAGTTCCATTTGTAACAGGTATATTCGTGCAACCCGTACCACCTACGGTCGGAGTACTATTCGTAGAGCTATACACGAAGCCGCGCGCATCCGAACAAGCGGTGTTGCTACCACTGAGTGTGGCAGAAACACAAGTAACAGAAGCCACATTGTTGGTGGTGGCGCTGGTGTTGGTCACTGTAATGGTCACACTCTTGGTATCGGTTGCTGTACATGAGCCCACCGTAGCAGTCTGTGTAAGAGAGTAGGTGGTATTGGCGGTAATGGGATCTGTAGTCAATGTCAGTGATGAACCGCTCACATTAGAAGAACCCTTCTTCCATTGATAGGAAAGGGTGCCGGTGGTAGAGCCTACCGTAGCCGTCAGCGTAGAGGTCTCACCTGAGCAAACGGAACTGGGCGAAGCAGTCAAAGACGCGATGTCGGCCACCGGATGATTAACCGTCAGCATACCAGAAGAGGTCGTTGACACGGTACATCCGTTGACATCAGCAGTCAAAACACAAGTGTAAGTGCCGCTTGCTGTAGGAGCAGTCAGGTTCAGTGTGGAACTGGTTTGTCCGGAAAGGGCAGTTGAACCTTGATACCACTGATAAGAGAGCGTCCCTGTGGAGGTACCGCTGAATGAAGCCGTAAGAGTAGCATTAGCACCGTAACAGATCGTTTGACTGCTAACAGACAAAGTACCAGAAATGGCGGGGCTGTTCACTTCCACACTCTTGCTGGCCGTAGCTGTACAGCCATCACTGGTGTTGGCGGTCACAGTATAGGTGCCGGCAGCGGTATAGGTGGCCGTGTTCGTGCTTGAGGAGGCCACATTGGAGCTCCAAACATAGCTGTCGAAGCCGGTGGTGGCGGTCAGGTTGCCCGTCGCGCCCGCGCAGATGGAGGCATCTCCACTGATGGCCAATGAGGGTACCGTGTAGTTGGAGACTGCGGTGGTCACGGATCCGTCGCGGGTGATGCCGGAGGAGGTGACCTCGCATTTCACGGTATGGCTGCCGACACTGTTGGTGTAGGTGCGCGTGTAGGTGGTTCCGGTCTCGCCGGAGACGGCCGTGCCGTCAAAGTACCACTGGAAGGTGGGAGAAGGGATGGTGTTCGGCGAGTAGCTCACCGTGTAGGTGAGGTTCTGGCTGCCGGTTGCGTCAGGACAGAACACCACGGCGTCGTCGGGGGTGACGCTCACGGTGAAGGCCGCGCCCGGAGTGTCGAACTCCAAGGTGTCGCCGTAGCTCGGGTCTAGGTCGCAAGGGTTCTCGGCGTAGGCACGGTAGTAGTAATGCGTACCCGCCGTGAGGCCGGTCACTTCCTTATGGTACTCGTTGCCTGCGCATAAGCAGTCAGGATAGATGCACGGGGTGAAGCTGGGGTGCGGGTTCATGACGACTGTGGCCACTATGGCGGTGAAATTCGCGTCGGTGCTCACCTCAAAACCCTGTTTGGTGACTCCGCACCAACCGTCGTGCACAACATTGCCGTACAGGACGGCTGAGGTGCTGGTGATGCTGTTCACGCTGTCGGTGGTCACAACGGGACCGTAGGTCAGCAGCTTGCCGTTGGGGCTCACGCGCGGCCAGCACACGAACTTGCCGTTCTCGTTCACATACGAGCTGTTCACCTTTGTCGTGGACTCGCCCTGGTCGGTGACACCGTTCTCATTCTGTGCGAGGGATGCGAGCGGGGAGGAGCAGAGGAGACCGACGAACAGCGCGGCGATCGCT
Source organism: Bacteroidales bacterium (assembly GCA_017506175.1). Lineage (GTDB taxonomy): Bacteria > Bacteroidota > Bacteroidia > Bacteroidales > WCHB1-69 > UBA1756. The sequence goes on from JAFVNW010000033.1 coordinate 16,679, forward strand.
ATTTTGATTTTATTCAATGTTCTCATTGTCGATATGCTAAATCAAACAAAAAAAATATAAAATGTCCGCAGTGGGGATCGTGTCCCCACTGCGAAGCCATCCAGTTAAATTATTTCACCCAGAACACGAAGTTGACGCGGTCGCCTGCCACGAGGGTGTAGCTGCCGTTGCTGCTGGCCTGGTACTGGGCGGTATTTCCAGACATTTTCACCACACCATCCTCAGTGTCACCAACATACACACCGTTGATGTACATCTGCACGAGGTGGTTGGTGGCGTCCAAAATCTTTCCGCTCGGAACCGTCAGGGCGAAGTCGGTCTGGCCTGCCGTGGCGGGGAACCTGTCGCTCTTTTGCGAGAAGGTGGCGATCGTGATGGTCTGGTCTGTGCTCTGGTTCAGGGTGATGGTCTGGTCGGTCTCACCTGCCTGCTGGAAGGTGATGGTGGAGTTGTAAACAGGGTGAGCCACCAGGCTGTCGTGGATCTGACCGGCCACGCAATCCTTGACGGAGTCGCACACATGCGTGTTGAAGGTATTCACGCGGGTCTCCAAAGTGTTGACGGTGGTCTCCAGGGTCTGGATGTCGGAGTGGTTGGTCTGGATGCTGTCGCGCATGGTTTTGATGTCGGTGCAGTTCATGACGTCAGCGCAGTTCTTGATCTCGTAGGTGGCGAGGCTGTCATGGATCTGGGGAGCCACGCAGTCCTTCACGTCGTCACAGTTCTTGATGGTATAAGGAACCAGGTGGTTCTCTACGATGGTGTCGATGCCGTGGTTGATGTCTGAACCACCGTCGCCAATCTCAGTCTTCACACAATTGGTCACATCGCTGCAATCCTTGATGGTGTAAGGAACCAGGTGGTTCTCTACGATGGTGTCGATGCCGAGGTTGATGTCTGAACTGCCGTTGCCAATCTCAGTCTTCACACAATTGGTCACATCACCGCAGTTCTTGATCTCATAGGGGGCGAGATGGTGCTCAACCAAGGTATCAATGGCGATGTTAGTGGTTGACCCACCATTACCGATGGCGTCGTCCACGCAGCCGACCACTGCACTACAGTCAACACCGAATGCGAAGGGCACACCATTGACGGGTGCGCGGTCAGATTCAATCGTCACGGTGCCGGTACCTGGGTCATAGCTGATAATCGTTTTGATGGAAGCATCGGACCAGACAATGTTATCCCAGTTTCCTGAAGCAGGGGTACCGCCGCCCACCATCAGAGTAAGCAGACCATTGGGGTTGGTGCTAAGACCAGTGTGGGTCTCACTATAGTAAACAGTCGTACCGTTAAGGTTATAAACGTAAACCGTCACAGACACGTTACTCTGGTTATACACCAGCTTATTTTGCGCATTACGCACCACCGTTTGGTAAGTCAGCTGCTTATTGAGAGGCACCTGCGCGAAGCTCATCGCCAGTCCCATAAAGAACATGACGGAAAAGAATAACATTTTTTTCATTTGTTTGATAATTGTTGGTTTATAATTTTGTTGTCTTGTTTCTATATATTAATATGTAAAAGCTTTCAACTTTCAGTTTTCAATTCTCAACTAAAAGGACACGTCCTTGAGGCAACGCACGCTGTAGCTCGGGTTGCCGCTAACGGGGATCAGTTCCATGGTGCTGCACACGCCCCCGAACTGAAGGGCGTAGTTGATGCTGCTGCCCGGGGTGAAGGACCAGAGGTAGGCGCTCACATAGAGCATCTCGTAGGGCGGGTCGCCGGCAGGGTTGTAGTAGCCGCCGGGCTGCATGGTGAAGCCGCTGCTGTTGTTGCCCGGGTTTATCCAGTTGGTCGTCGACATCAGCTCTTCCGCATCGTAGTGAGCCATCACTTCCGCCGCCTTATCGTAGGAGGGAAGGTGCCAACCCTCGGGGCACGCCCCCTGCAGTGTGTCGCCGCGCGGGGAATAGTTCCCGGTGGCCGCATCGTAGGTATAGAGGTAACCGTACGTGTCGAGGTCGGTGCCAGGATACTGACGGATGTCAGGAACGGGGGTTCCGTCAGCGTAAAGCTCGGTGCGCAGGTTGCTCTTCAGCCAGCAGTCGTGGATGAGCCGAACCACCTCGTACGTGTTGCCGCTGCCGTCTTGCGGGTGCATCGTGTCGCAAACGGGTTCGAGCACAGTAACGTAGCTCGTGAAAGTAGCTGAGGAGTCGGCGATGGTGGCTACCCACACCA
>JAFVNW010000034.1 GCA_017506175.1 Bacteroidales bacterium
GCTGCACCGTCTGCCTTTGCAGCATAAGCTGATCAAATGTTTGATCAGCTAATTATAAGGAGGTTAATGGAATGAGGAATAGTTATTTCTTTTCCGGCCCGTGTGGAGTTGGTAAATCCACGCTGGCAGAAGCTTATGCCAGGCATCTTGTCGACCAGTGCGGGAAAAAGCAGGTTTATATCATCCACGGCGATGATTTTCATGCCGGTTTTGTGGAAACCCAGCGCCGTGTGGGAGCAGACTGCCCCGGTTTTCAGTACTGGCCGGATATCCTCCGTTTCAACTGGGAGTGCATCCTGAGCGTTGCTGGGAAAGCGCTGGAGAGGGGACTGGATGTGATCATCGACTACGTTGTGGAAGATGAGCTGCCCTTGCTTCAGCAGCTGGCAGCGCCCCATAAAGCCAGACTGTTTTACACCGTGCTCACCGCCACGCAGGAGGAGCTGAAGCAGCGCCTGATTCAGCGCGGCAGCAGCGACCTGATCGAACGGTCGCTGTTTTTGAAAAACAAGCTGGAACAACTGCCGGACAATCAGCCGTATCTGTATGATATCAGCGGCAAAACCGTGCAGCAGGAAGTGGATGGCCAGTTGATGGACGAAGGGGTAGCCCAGTTGTTTGTCAACCAGTTCAACGGTCGCAAGATTATCGGTACGGTAGGTCAATTGCAGTTCGAAGTCATCCAGTACCGTTTGGAAAACGAATACAATGCCAAGTGCCGTTGGGAACCCGTCAGCCTCTACAAAGCTTGCTGGATAGAGAGCGACGATGCTGCCGAGTTGGAAGCCTTCAAGAAGCGTAAATATCAGTACATGGCGAAGGATCGCGAAGGCCGCGATGTCTTCCTGGCCGATAGCAATTACGTGCTTCAGATGGCTCAGATGGACTTTAAGCACATCAAGTTCCATTTCACGTCAGAATTTTAAATGTCCTAACCATGAAAAGAATCCTTTGCTTATCCCTGTTGTGTAGTTGGTTGGTGGGTTCGTCCTTGTTGGCCAACGGTGGAGGGGAGAATCACCCTCAACAGACCAAGAATGAATATCGCAATCCGGTCATCGACCGCAGTTTGCCCGATCCTACCGTAGTGAAGGCCGCCGACGGCTATTTCTATCTGTATGCCACAGAAGACATCCGTCACACCCCCATCTACCGTTCGGAAAATCTGGTCGACTGGGTATTCCTGGGCACAGCCTTTGCCAAAGAAACCCGCCCCACATTCGAACCGAAAGGCGGTTTGTGGGCACCCGACATCAACCTCATCGGCGATAAGTACGTTCTTTTCTATTCCATGTCCGTATGGGGAGGCGAATGGACCTGTGGTATCGGCCGTGCAGTATCCGATAAGCCGCAAGGCCCTTTTACCGATCAGGGCAAACTCTTCCGTAGCAACGAAATCCAGGTGCAAAACTCCATTGACCCCTTCTACATCGAAGAAGGCGGTAAGAAATACCTGTTCTGGGGAAGTTTCCATGGCATTTATGGCATCGAGCTGACTGCTGACGGCCTGGATTTGAAGCCCGGAGCCAAACCTGTTCAGGTGGCCGGCACCGCTTACGAAGGCACCTATATTCATAAGCGGGGCGGTTACTACTACCTGTTTGCTTCGGTAGGCAGTTGTTGCGAAGGCTTGAAGAGTACCTACACCACCGTGGTAGGCCGTTCCAAAAAACTTTTCGGCCCGTATGTCGACAAGCAGGGTCGTCCGATGCTGGACAATCATCACGAGTTGGTGATTCAGAAAAACGAGCACTTCATCGGCACCGGTCACAACTCGGAAATCCTGACCGACGATGCCGGCCAAGACTGGATGTTCTATCATGCCGTGAAGGCTTCCAATCCTCGCGGTCGTGTCCTTCTGCTCGACCAGGTGCAGTGGAAAGACGGTTGGCCCTATGTAGCGGGCAATACCCCGTCGCTTGTTTCTGACAAGCCGGTGTTTAAATAAACCTAAAACGTGAACCCCTATGAAACGCATCTTTCTTTATCTGATGACGGTCGTTGCTCTTCTGATGGGTAGCGGCGTACAAGCCAAGGCTCCTAGGAAACTGAAAGCCCTCGTGGTTTCCGGTCAGAACAACCACAACTGGCAGGTGAGCCACCAAGTGCTGAAACTTATCCTCGACCATTCGGGCCTGTTCGAAACCGACATTGTGCTGACAGCCCCTGCCGGAGGCGACATGAGCAGTTTCCGTCCCGAATTCCACCGCTACGATGTGGTGGTGCTTGACTATAACGGCGACCGTTGGCCAGCCGAGACCGATGCCGCCTTTCTGAAGTATGTGCAAGGTGGAGGCGGTGTGGTTATCTACCATGCGGCCGACAATGCCTTTGCCGGTTGGGAAGAGTTCAACCGCATCATCGCTTTGGGAGGCTGGGAAGGCCGCACCGAAAAGTCCGGTCCTTACTATTATTTGAAAGACGGTAAGCCTGTACTCGATAATACCCCCGGCCCGGGAGGCTCGCATGGTCAGCAACGCGAATACCCCATGCACGTTCGTCACTCCAAGCACCCCATTGTGAAAGGCTTGCCCGACAATTGGATACATGGCCGCGACGAGATGTACGACCGCATGCGTGGCCCTGCCAACATCAAGGACCTGCTTTATACCGGATGGGCTGATGCCGCAACCGGAGGTTCTGGACGTGAAGAGCCGTTGGTGTTCACCGTCGATTATGGCAAGGCCCGTATTTTCCACCTCATGTTGGGGCATTGTGGCCCAACGCTGGAAGACAATCCCGCCATGCAGTGTGTAGGGTTCCAGACCTTGTTGTTGCGTGGAGCCGAGTGGGCAGCTACGGGCAAGGTGAAGCAACCCGTCCCGTCCGATTTCCCCACCGACCGCACCCCCTCGTTCCGAATGGATTACAAACCCCGGTAATGGTAATGTCATTGAGCCTCGTCATCCAGCATGACGGGGCTTCGTCATTATAGAAGACCACGCCCCGTCTTCTAGCATGATTTTTCAACGGCATCTGCAACATCTGCAACCGACCTGTAACATTCAAACATTCAGTAAGATACGGTGGCAGATAATCTGCCACGTTGCACTAGATCTGCCACATCAACGTCCTAATAGCCAAACACTTATACACTCATTGCAGATTTGGCAGATTTTCAACGAATTCCAAGAACAAGGTGAGACACCAAGTCATTTGCATCAAAACCCCTTGGCGTTTCACCCAAAACACCAAGGCATTTTTTTTAAACGCCTTCACGTTTTTAAAAAACGTCTTCACCTTTTTGGAAAACGTCTTGATATTTTTTTGTAGCTTTGTATTCATGAACATCATGTTTTGAAGTGAAAAGAAAAACCATCATATTAGGATTGCTTGCTGTATTGTGTTTACTCGGTACAGGCAGTTATGCTTGGATACTGCAAAAGGAGTATGACGAGCAAGTTTTAGCATGGAAGGAAGAAGCAAAGGCTTCTTTCGAAGAAGCGTTGTGGATGGAAGTGGATAAACGGTCGGATATTCCGTTTTATCATTACGTAAGCGAAGAAAAAGGTGTTACTTCTTTGAAAAGGCAAATACCGGATTCGGTTTCTGTAATGACGGTGAATGGTTTTAAGAAATATAAAATAGACAGAAAGAAATATGACCAAAGTTTAGTGAAAGAAACTACGGCTAGAACCAATTTAAGCACGTTGTTTTATTATTATCCTTTATCTGTAGATACATTGGCGATGCATTGGGATAGCCTTATGGCTGTGAAAGGAATTTATTTGAATAATCAAATTTGTTATGTCTATACAGATTTGGAATTGCAAAATGATACAACCTATTCTAAAAAAGACTATTCGCATCGTAATAAGGATAGCTTAACGGTGAAATATCTGGGTTTCCGATGCGAACATGAATTGACGACATATATTTCTTATCCTTATTGGTTGTTTGGCCTTTCTTTTACAAATTGGTGTTGGTTATTACTCCCTTGGATCGTGTTTGCTCTGGTGGTTGTCTTTTATGGACCGATGGAACAATTTATTAAACGTAAGTTTGTAAAAGAAAAGGTCGTAGAGCGTGAAGTGCATGTGGCGGATGTAAAAATAGAAAAGGCTCAAACCTTTTTGTTACCCGATGGAAGTGTGTTCGACTTTTTTTCCGGTACTTTGAAAAAAGAAGGTTCGATTTATACATTGACTCCTCAATCTGCGGCTTTATTGAAACTCTTTTTGCGTAAAGAAAACCATTGTCTCTCATCTGCTGATATAGACCAAGGATTATGGAACGGGAAGGGGACAACCGACCAATTGTATAAAGCCATTCAGCGGTTAAGGACTGAATTAAAGAAAATCACATCAGAGTTGGAAATAAAAAAACAAAACGGA
>JAFVNW010000035.1 GCA_017506175.1 Bacteroidales bacterium
AAACGGCAATGGTTATTTGTTTGTTTTTCAGATAAATAACCATTTTTTTTGTCAGAAAAATATTGAAATGGAATGTCGGAAGCAACTTTGCGAAAAATGCAAAAAGAAAGAGGATGACTACTTTTTAGTCACCCTCTTTTTATTTTAAACACTCCAAATCTACGATTCAACAGCCGCCGTTCACTTTCTCTTGGTATAAGTACCGATCCAATCACTATCATTCTGATATTCAAAATTTTCGAGGCAGGTAAAGACCTCGTCCACTGTAGTAGCGGTGAGAATCAAACTGCGATGGAAAGGACGGAGGAAACCCTCATCCAGAAAGTGTTGGATTTGCGACAGCAGCGCATCGTAATAACCGTCATGGTTCAGCAGTACGATAGGCTTGTGATGGATGCCCAGCTGCGCATCAACGATGATTTCAAAAAGTTCGTCCATCGTGCCGAAGGAGCCAGGGAGCGTGATAAACGCATCCGCCAACCGCTCCATCAACTGCTTGCGCTCACTCATCGACTTGACATAAACCATCTCAGAAAGATTCTTTGCACTGACCACATCGTCCGCAAAAAAGTCGGGCATGATGCCAATCACTTTGCCATTCTTCTGAAGAGCGGCCTCCGCCACAGCACCCATCAAGCCCAATTTTGCACCTCCATAGTAAACGGAGAGGCTGTTCTCGGCGCATTTTTCTCCAAGGGCGGATGCCAAACGCATATATTTTTCCGATGCACCATCGGAAGAGCCGCAGAAAACCGCGACAGAACGAAGATTTTTCATTGCAATGGGTGTTTAAGGGGGATACGCACAAGTGAGATCAGGATGTAAGCCAAAATGATAATCGGAAATGCGCCGAAACGGAAGATGACGAACAATACGACTGCCAATGCCAAAAAGATGTAGCGAACCAGATTCTCCTTGAATTTCAGATTCTTAAACTTGAGCGAAAACATTGGGATATCGGAAAGCAAGAGAACGGCGAAAGCAAGGGAGAGCAGGAAAACCACCCAGAAATGGTTGAGAACAGCCAGTGATTTGGCAGAAAAATGCAGGTAACCGATGAACAGCGCGTTGGCAGGCGTGGCCAATCCGCGGAACTCCGTGTGCTGACGCTCATCATGGTTGAACTTCGCCAAACGCAAAGCGGAGCATGCAGGAATAACAAAGACGCAATAGGGCAGAATCCGCATGAGCCCCTCTTGTGCAGCAGGCGGCAACGTATTGTCAATCAACTGGTTCAAAAAAACAAAGAGAATAGTGGTTGGGGCAACACCGAAAGAGACGACATCAGCCAGCGAGTCCAAATCAACACCAATGACAGACTGCACTTTCAGCATTCGCGCAGCGAACCCATCGAAGAAATCGAAAACCGCCGACAGAAGTATCATCAAGGACGCCACTTCGAGCATACCGCGCGTTGCAAACAGTATTGAAAGACAGCCAGAAATCAGATTGCTACAGGTTATTAGATTGGGAATGTGCTTTTTCATTTCCTTATGTGAAAAACGGCGCAAAAATACGATTTTTTTTCACATGAGATTGTGAAAATAAATGTCGGTTTCGGACAAAATTCACCAAAAAAAAGAAGTATATTTGCAGGCTTGATTGTGCAAAATCCGCTTCAAGCGCAACCAATTGATTATGAAGAAAATAGTTATTGCATTTTTGATCATTGCCACCTCATTGTCATTCTTTTTGCTTGATGCGCAAAGTACGAGTAGCAAGCAATTGAAAAAAGACAAGCAAAAGCTCGAAAGGGAAATCAAAAACACGCAAGAACTGTTGAATCAAACACGCAAGAACAAAAACGCCTCCCTTGAACAGATTGCGGTTCTCAGGAAACAGATTTCAAACCGCGAGGACATGGTTGTCGCGCTCACAGACGAAATCACCCGCCTTGAGGACGAGATGGCGCTGAACGAGAAACTGTCGAAGAGCCTCGACCGGAAACTAGCGTACATGAAAGACGATTACGCGCGAGTGGTCTATAACGCCTACAAAAACCGCAAACTCACCAACAAAATCACCTTCATTTTTTCAGCTGACAACTTCAGCCACATGTACCAACGCGCCAAGTACTACCGAGCGTTCGCCAAAAACGTGAAGTCGCAAGTGGAGACCATTGAAGCCACCCAAAAGGAAATAGAGAGAAAAAAGATTGAAATACAGGAGATTAAAGATGCCAAATCCGCTATTATGTCGAAAGAGGAGGCCAACCTTGCCAATTTGGAAAAAACAAAACGCGAGAAGGACAAACTGGCGGCTTCCTTAAAGACGAAGGAAAAAGAACTGTCCACCCAAATCAAGCAAAAGCAGCAGCAGCAAAGAAAACTCGATGCGGCTATCCAAGCGGCCATCCAGAAGGAGATTGCCGCCGCCAACGCGAAAAAGGCAAAGAGCAATAAAGGCAAAAGCACTTCCACAGGAAAATCGGGAGGGAATACTAGCAGCAAACCGGTCATCACGATGACCCCAGAGGAACAAAAGCTCAGCAACACTTTCGCCGGCAACCAAGGGCGCCTTCCATGGCCGGTGACCAAATGCAGCAAACTTCGCGGCTTCGGAACCTACCCGCACCCCGACGTACCTTCCGTACAAATCCAAAACAACGGCATCGACCTGCTGACCGAAGCCGGAGCCCCCGTCAGAGCCGTCTATCAAGGAGAAGTGGTCAGCGTAATGGACATCTCCGGCACCAAGGTCGTCATCATCAAGCATGGAGAGTATATGACTGTATATCAAAACCTTGCGACAATTACAGTTAAGAAAGGGCAAAACGTCACCAGCAAACAAAACATCGGCACAGTTGCCAAAAACAACGACACCGGAACCTACATTCTTCACTTCGCCCTCCTCAAAATGCAAACCTATCTTAACCCAAGCTCCTGGCTGGCCCAATAATTATGTACCTCAACGAAGCACTTTTCTCGGACTTTTTGGAATCGAAGGAGATTCTATGGCTGGGCATCGATTTCTCCAAAGCGAAATTCACCAGAAAAGGATTCGATTTCACCCCGGAAATCCTCCGCTACTATTTCAACGAGTGGAACACGCTCATCATCTCCGACCAAAAGAAATACGACATCCGTCTCAGCTTCCGAAAACCGATCATGAACTACGACCTTTCGTTGATTTCAAAAAAGAACAAGTCGGTTAAACTCAACAATTTACTTTGCGAAAACATCAATATGTCGGACGTTTTCAGCGATGAGGACATCTGCGAATACGTAAAGACACTCGCCTCCCCCACCCAGTTCAAATACGGGCTCCTCTTCATCGTGGAATCACTTGACACGCACAGCAAAACGGGCGCCGTCTGGGTGGCCATCATCGAAACCAATACCCACACTCCTGTGCTCTGCGAAAAATTCCTAAAAGTCCCCAGCGGCTTCGGAACCAAAAACTACTGGGGGAGAATCTTCTACAACCTGCTCTTCGACATCAAAAGTTACGCCTTCTACCGATGGGAAAACCTTGTGAGAGTTAACAACTAATCATTAATCATAAATCACTAAAAATGTCTGCATTTAAAGCTTACGATTTCAGAGGGGTGTTCAACAAGGATTTTACGTTGGACACAATTTACAGGATTGGATTTTACCTTCCTAAATTACTGAATGTCAATAAAGTACTGGTTGGTCGCGACATGCGAGTCTCCTCTCCTGCCATGTTTGACTCCCTTACACGCGGCATCACCGACGCAGGGGCCGATGTGTATGACATGGGGCTGACGACCACCCCGATGGTCTATTATTTCACTGCCAAGCATCACTTTGATGCCTCAGTGATGATTACCGCCTCCCACAATCCGAAAGAGCACAACGGTTTGAAGGTATCCACCACCAACGCACTCCCCGTCGGCTACGACACCGGGTTGAGCAAACTGGAAAAGATGATTGTGGATGCTCCGCAACCCGTAGAGAACAAGGGGAAAATCATCAATCATGATGTAAAAAGCGAATATCTGGAGTTCCAAAAGCAGTATTCATACGACATCAGCAACTTGAAAATCGCGATGGACTGCTGCAATGGGATGGCTTCCATTCTGGTAAAAGACATTTTCGGGAACGCCCCGATTTACATCTACGACGATCTGGACGGCACTTTCCCGCATCATGAGGCGAATCCGCTGGAGCCACAAAACATCAAGGATTTGCAGGCATTGGTGCTGAAAGAGAAAGCCGACATCGGCGTGATTTTCGACGGCGATGCCGACCGCGTGATGTTCGTTGACGAAAAGGGCAGCTTCATTCCACCCGACCTGATGATTGCCGTTCTCGGCCTCTATTTCATCAAAGAAAAGAACTACCAAGGCAAAGTTATTCAAGACATCCGCACCTCCAAATCCGTTGGCGAGTTCATCCACAAGCTTGGACGCGAAGTACATATCTGGCGTGTGGGAAGAGCCTATGCCGCACTGAAACTGCGCGAGATTGACGGCGCATTCGGCGGCGAGTTCGCCGGACACTACTATTTCCGCGACTTCTTCTACTCCGACTCAGCCATGATTGCCTCCCAAGTCATCCTGCACATTGTCAGCGAAATGAAGAAAAAAGGCGTTACCGTCTCCCAACTCATCTCCCAGATTGCCGTTTACGCCAACTCTGGCGAGGTCAACTTCCGCATCGAGAAGAAAAAAGAGGCAATGGACGCACTGAAAGATTATTTCATGGCTAAGGAGACCTCCACCCAATTCATGGACTTCGATGGCTACCGCATTGAGTTTGCTGATTGGTGGTTCAATGTAAGACCCTCAAACACAGAACCTTATCTTCGTCTATTGATGGAAGCTAAAAACCAGGTACTGCTGGATGAAAAGATGGCGGAAGCCAGAAAAGTGCTCTCCGACTTCCTATAAAACCGAACAAGACAACGGGCCTTAAACTTATATTGATTCCAGAAATCAAAGCACCCGCATTTTGCATAAAGTCTCGGCAAGTAAACAGCACAGTCAACGCAAATCAAATAGAAGGGAGAAACATGTATCTGACCATAGACATCGGCAACACGCGGCAAAAGGCGGGGCTCTTTTCCGACGATGCGGAATTGATTGAAAATATTGCGAAAGCTGAATTGGAAGAATCCGACATTGCAGATTTATGCGAAAAACACGCCATTGAATACTCTATTATTTCAACCGTTGGTGCGCGAAACGTGGATGTCGAGGCATACCTGAATCGGAATACGACCCTTCTCCCCTTTTCACACGAAACCCCGCTTCCCATCCGAATCGACTACGACGAGCCGCAGACCTTAGGGTTGGATCGTATAGCCGATGCCGTGGCTGCGCACACGACCTTCCCCGACAAAAACGTCCTCTCCATTCAGGCCGGAACCTGTCTGGTAATGGACTTTGTAACGAAGGAGGGCGTTTTCAAGGGCGGCTCCATTTCCCCAGGATTGGACATGCGCTTTGCGGCACTTCACCATTACACACAGCGGCTGCCACTGGTGAAAAAAAGGGAGATTGATTTTTACATTGGGCATTCCACCCGCCAATCCATCGAAAGCGGCGTCATCAATGGCATCGCCGATGAAATCAACGGGGCGATTTCCCGTTATAAACAACAATTCGGTGAGATACAGATTGTTCTGACTGGGGGAAACAAAAATGATTTGGAAAAGTCAATAAAAAATACGATATTTGCCCCCTCAAATTTTATACTGTACGGACTTTGTAAAGTGTTGATTTTCAATGTTAAAAAAGGAAGGATTTAAGTTAGTCGCTATCATTGTTCTGCTTTTGGGTTTCCATTTCGGCCAAGCGCAGAACTCGATTAATTCGCCCTACTCCAAATATGGCTTCGGTTTGCCGAGCAAGGTGACGAGCGGAGCGTACGACGCGATGGGGAAAGTAGGCTATGCTATGCAGAATCCCTACCTCATCAACTTTAAGAACCCCGCCTCCTATGCAGCATTCGACTCGCTTTCGTTCATTGCGGACGTAGCGTTCAGCATATACTCCAGCACTTTGAAGACTTCGGAAATCTCACAGAAAGCCACCTACGCACGTCCGGGCTATTTCACCCTCGGATTGCCGGTAACAAAACATTGGCGAACCTCTGCCGGCATTCTGCCCTTCAGCAATCTGGGATATAGCATTATTGACTCCAAGACCATGGACCATGTCACCTCGGTCAAATACTCCTACGATGCAGACGGAGGCTTGATGCAGTTATATTGGGGCAACGCCTTCAAAATCTGCAAAGGCCTCTCCATCGGGTTGAACGCATCGTACCTGTTCGGAACATTAAGTTACTCACAATCAGCGATATATGATGGAAGCTACTTCTTTAACACAAGGGTAAGCCGCACCATTTTGGTTGACGGTATTTATCTCTCCGGCGGCATCCAATACTTTACCACCATTAAAAACAAGCACCGTCTGGGGTTCGGACTTGTGTATGAAAACACCGCCTATCTTTGGACCAAGCAGTCGGACTTCATCTACAACTATTCAGAATCGGGGACTTCGGAAATACTGAATGATTCCGTTTCTTACAACGACGGCAAATCGAATATGCGTATTCCGCAGACAATTGGCGGCGGGATCTCCTATCAATACAAAGACAAATTGTGGATCACAGCCGATGTGTCATGGCAGAATTACTCGAAATTCTCAGTAGGTGGCGAGACCAGCAATGAGATGCGCGATGCGCTCACCGGTTCCGTAGGGCTGCAATTCGTATCCAATGCCACCTCATCCAACTATCTGAAAAAAATCCGTCTTCGCATTGGCGCACGCTACACAACCGGACAAATCGTGCTTAATGACCAAACCATCCAGGATTTCAGCGTATCGCTCGGACTGGGTTTTCCTCTGAAACTCTACAGCAACAACTCCTCATTAGGGGTGATGTTCGAGTACGGACAAATGGGTACCATCAAGTATAATTTAGTGAAGGAGAATTATTTTAGGATTTCTTTGCATTTCACATTACAAGAAAAGTGGTATCAGCGCGTTAAGTTAGAATAAAACACAGGAATAATTAATAACCATTAAATAAGAAAGGAAAGAAAAATGAAAAAGACATTATTGATGGTCGCAGCAATTATGATCTGCTTTGCTTTTGGAGTTCAAGCCCAAACGCCTTGTGGAGCCAAATATGGAGCGACCCCTGAAGACTCCACGACCTGCCGTCAAAACATCACTGCATTCTCCGTTCACTACAAGGCCAAAAACTACAATGACGCCTATATGGCATGGGGAAAGCTGGTAGAAATCTGCCCTTGCTCATGGAACGGCATCTTCATCAACGGAACCACGATGTTGGAAAACCTCATTAAAGCCGAAAAAGACAGTCTGCGCCGCGAACACTTGATTGACACGTTGCTGTGGACTTACGACATCCGTCCCAAATACGACGAAAGCTACACCGAGGGACGCGGACTCGGGTTCAAGGCATTCTACATCCTGAAATATCGTCAAAAACAACTCAATGACATTGACAAGCTGAAGGAGGTTTTCTACATGTTTGAACGTTCAGTGGATATGGAAAAAGAGGAGACAGATCCCGACATTTGGAATCAGTACTTTACCCTTGCCTCCCGCCTTGCTCCCGCTTTGCGCGACACCAGCATCGTGATTGATGCCTACGAACGCGCCAACGAATACATAGACGACGCCAAGGTGAAATGCTACGAGAGACTGGAAGCCGACACTGCCGAGCTGGCCGGACTCCAAGCCCAATTCGACGCCAATGAAATCGACAAGATGAAATACGACAAAGAGGCGAAAGTGCTGACCAGCGACACTACCCGCCAATACAAGCTTCTCAAGAAATACGATGGCGTTTTCGCCAAAATCGAGAAGCAATTCCTCCCCTTCGCCAGCTGCGAGATGTTGGAAAAAATCTATGCCAGCAAATTGGAAGAGCACAAGACCAACATTCCGCTGCTGCAAAAGATGCTGAAGACGCTGGATAGAACAGGCTGCCGTACTTCCACCATCTACAAGGACATCCTTGAAATCGTTTACACCAACGCTCCTACAGCCGCATCCGCTGAAATGATGGGCGGTTTCTACTTTGCTGAAAAAGACTATGACAAAGCCTCCACTTTCTACAACGAAGCCATTAAGATGTACACGACCAATGAAAAGAGAACCCAACCCTACTACTATCTGGCCAACATCGAGTACCTGAAAAAGAACTTCTCTGCCGCAAGAAACTACGCATACAAGGCTCTGAGTTGCAATGCCAACTTCGGCAAAGCCTATATGCTGATTGGCGATATGTACGCGGCATCCTCTGTAGGTGGCGACGATGCCATTCCGGGAGCTCAAAACTGGGCCGCCGTTGACAAGTACAACAAAGCCGTTGCCGTTGATCCCTCACTGGCCAACGACGTGGCCAAGAGAAGAAGCCGCCTCAAATTCCCCGACGGAGCGGTTGTATTCCAAAAGGGCTACAGCAAAGGTCAAACCTACCGCGTTGGCGGCTGGATTGGTGAAACGACCACAATCCGCTAATGTACCGGCTTAATCCACAACAAAATATCAAAAGCACCCTCTGCATTCTCCTGCTGGGGGTGCTTTTTGTTGCTTGCAAAGACGACAAGTTCAACCAAAACGAACTGATGAGATATAACGGGAAAATCCCCGATGAGTCGGCCACAAACCTCGACCTCAATCTCAGTGAAGCAGGCAAACTCAGCTTTGAGATCCACACCCCCCTGCTCAACAAGTACGGCGGAGACAATCCCTATATGGACTGTCCGGAAGGAATCGAAATCATCTCATACGACAACGACGGAACGCCCGAAGCACGACTTACCGCCGACTATGCCATCAACGAAGAACGAAACATGCGGATGGAAGCCCGTCGTAACGTGGTGATAACCAACCTTAAACAGGGGGACACTCTCAAAACGAAAAAAATCATCTGGGACAAACGCAACAAACGCATCTACTCCAATGTGCGTGTCATCCAGATTCGCGCCGACGGTACCGTGAACATTGGCGACGGCTTCGATGCCGATGAGCGTTTTGCTAAATACACCGTCCGGAATCCACGCGGACAAGTGGTGGCGGACAAGTTATAAAACCTATAGTCCGTACATCCGCAAAAAAATTGAAATCCTTCTTTCAAGTGCCTGATTATCAAACTTCTGCACACATTCATACAGGCGCTCAACTTTGAAATTTTCAAAAAGCCGCTCCACTTCGATGGCAAAATTACGTATGCCCAGCTCCGAATCATAATAGGCAGGAAACAAATAAAATAAGTCGGTCAGGGCTTTTTCCGGTGAAGCAATACGGAAAGTGAACGGCCCCGCAGACTGCTCCTCAAATCCGAAAAGCAAATCAGAACGCAACGTCCGATAATTGAATTTCCCGAAAAAATTACGGCAATCATACGTTTTGAACGAGGTGACACTACTGATTTGCGCATTCAACTGCTCGGAAATGTAATGGTGGAAGATGAGCGCGGAGTGCAGGCTCACATACGAGTTTGCATAGATTTTATTCGCTACAACATATTTAAAATCAGCAAGTTGCATATATTCAGGGAATGCGTAATAGCCATTACGCAGTTTTACAAGATACCCTTTTTGACACCAGCGCGTAAAGTTGTTTTTGTCGAATTGCGGAAATCGCATAAGGACATCCGAACGGGAAACGCAGCCCGCTGAACCGAAAACATCCCGGAAAAGTGCAAAGGTCATCATCGTTTTGAAAGTGCAAAATTACAAATTATTCTATCATAAAAAAATCGTACATTTGCAGCGACAAATAAAAGAAAGTCCATGTACTCACTCCCCTTTATCGTCAGCCCGTCGAGATGCGATGAGAATTATAGGCTGAAACTATTTTCCGCCCTGCAAATGCTTCAAGACTGCTCCGAAATGTGGCTCACCTCGGAGCCTGAACTACTGAACTACTTCGAGAGCAAAGGCCTCGCCCAATTCCTCGCATTCCGCCAAGTAGATGTCGTACGCATTCCCGAAATCGGCGAAAGACTCACCGTCAGCACCTCCATCTTTGAAACCAACCCGATGTTCGGCTTCCGAAATACCTTCATCTACGATGAAAAGCACCAGCCCTGCTATAAGACTTGGGGAGTAGGGGCATTCGTTTCCCGCAACACAGGCAAACTGACACGCATAGAAAAGAACATATACGAGAACATCGTCTTTGACCCGAAACTGGAAATGGACTACTGCGACCGCCACATCCGCAAGCCTGAAGGCGCATTCGCCCCTGCCCTCTCATTCAACATCGGACACAACGACATCGACTATAACCATCACGTGAACAACGCGCAGTACGTGCGCATGGCATTGGAAGTTCTACCGCAAGATTTCACCATACACCGCATGCTGATTGAGCATCGAGCACCCGTAAAATTCGGAGAGACCATCCAATCCGAAATTCTGGAAACCAAGGACAATTTCTACATTATTCAAAAAACAAAAGAAAAAGTCTGTACTTTCATTGCGTTTTCCTGACGTTGACATTGAAATAGATTTCATATTAATCAATTAAAAAAACACTTATGAGTTACTTATGGATTCTTTTAGCGGTTTCACTCGCGGTCTGCTCAATGGGTTGGCGTTTCATCGTCTATTTCTTCAGCATCGGGTATGGCTACGGCATTGCGGCATTGGCAATTGCCTCAGCAGTCATCTTTCACAATCAGTTAACGCCTTCCACGATAGCGTGCTGCATCGTCCTATTCATTTTCGGCTGCCGTTTAGGCACCTACCTGCTGCTGCGGGAACGAAAAGCGAAGGGGTACAGGCAAATCCTTGAGGACAGTAAGCAGCGGCGGCCCGGTTTCGGAGAGTCCTTCGTCGTGTGGATTTCATGCGCATTGCTTTATGTAGCGCAAATCAGTCCGCTGGCATTTCGCTTGGGCAACAGTGCGGAAGGGGGCACAGTGAACGAGTTGTGGGCTTGGATTGGCGCGGCAGTCATGCTGGCAGGCACGCTGCTCGAAGCCATCGCCGATGCACAAAAGACGAAAGCCAAGAAGGTCGCACCGCAACGGTTTGTAGATACGGGACTTTATCGTTTCGTGCGCTGTCCCAACTATTTAGGCGAAGTGACGACTTGGACGGGATGCCTGCTGCTGAACATCGGCATTGCGGCCACTGCCTGGCAGTGGGTGATTTCCGCAATCGGCTACATTGGCATTATCTACGTGATGTTCAGTGGTGCGCGCCGACTGGAAATCCGTCAGGAAAACACCTACGGAGAAGATCCCGAATACCGCGCCTATGTGAAACGCACCCCCATCCTGATTCCATTTCTACCGATCTACAGCGTTATGAAATACAAATGGCTGGTGGCGTGAAAGAGAAACGGCTACATCAACCGCTATCTTGTACTGGCCGGCAACTTTGCCTTCACCTGCTTGGCCATTGTCGTGATTATATGGTTCATTTCATCTGCAATTTCAATGCATTTGCCAAGCCTGCACAGGCATCTTCAATGAGGGCGATGGCAAGTTCAAAATCCTCGTCATCTCCGTAGTAAGGATCTGGAATCACCTTGTAATCAGGATGTTGCGTCATATAATCTGCGAGACAGCGGATTTTGGACAGGGCACGATCATCACGAACGAGTCCCTTCAAATCCGACATATTACCGCTATCCATCCCGAAGACAAGATCGAACCTATCGAAGTCATTGGCTTTGATCTGGCGGGCGATGTGGTGAAAGTCGTAACCGTGAAGTTTTCCATGATAGCGCATTCGGGAATCAGGCAGCTGGCCTTCGTGCCACGGACCGATTCCTGCGGAATCCACTTCGAAAAGGTCCCTCAGCTGGGGAGTCTTGAGAATGATTTGCCGCATGATCTCTTCCGCGGCAGGAGAACGGCAGATGTTGCCAAGACAGACGAAAAGTAGGCGTTGTTGTTTCATTTACGTTAATCGTTGGTTTGTTGTATCTAATGAGTTCTATAGTAGGAAAAACATCGACACTCCAATCACGGATATACACGCGCCGATGATGCTTTGCTTGGATATTTTTTCCTTAAAAATGAGATGACTGGGCAGCAGGATGAGCACAGGCGTGAGGGCCATCAGCGTGGAGGCGATGCCAGCGGAAGTGTACTGCACTGCCAGCAACGAGAAGCCCACCCCAATGCCAGGACCGCATATCACCGCAACCGCCAAACCGAGCACACCCTTCTTATCACGCAAACTTCCGTGGAGTGTTTTTAATTGTCCAGTAAAAGTAAGCAGAAACAGAAAGCAGGTGAGTCCTGCAATACAGCGAATCATATTGGAATAAAACGGAACGAAATTTGCCATCTTCGACCATGCGCCAACCGGCACGGCAGCCTGATAACTGTCCATTCCCAACTTACTGATTATCAGTCCGACACCTTGGCAAATGCCAGCCACGATGCCCAACAGAATTCCTTTCAAAGGAAGTTGGAAAGAGAGTTTACGGTCGGCTCCCCTACCCACGACGGAAAGCGCGATACCACCGAGGGTCACCCCCATCGCCAACAGACTGCACCATGAGAGCGTCTGTCCCAGCATCACCCACGCCGCAAACGCGCTGAACATCGGAGCCAAGGTCATAAACAACTGACCGAAACGGCTGCCAATCAACGAGTAACACTTGTAGAGGCAGTAGTCGCCGATGAAAAACCCCACCACGCCGCTCAGCAGCAGAAAGAGCCAAGTAGCGCGGTCGGCATACGGTGGCAAAAGATGTCCCGAAGTTCCCCAGCAAATGACAAGCCCCACGCACAACGAAAAGAGCTGAATCCAAACATTGTACATCGGCACGCCTATGCGCTTGCTCCCCGCCTCGCTGCCGAGTGCACAGGCCGTCCAGAGAATCGCTACAAAAAGGGCTATAAATTCACCGATGAGCATAGCAAGATATTCGGGTTGCAAAAGTACAGTTTTTTTTACTGAAAAAAAATGTACTTTTGCAACCCAGTTGAGACACCATGAACTATGAACATCACCATCATCCGCAATAACCAGACCTATGGTCCATACGCCATCGAGGACGTACAACGCTATGTCAACCACGGCACATTTCTCAAATACGACATTGCCTACACCGAGACAGACACCGACAGACCGAAAACAGTAGGATACTACCTAAAAAAAGCGGGCCTTCGCACAAGCATTGAGCACGAAGGGAACCTGTTCAGTCAGCTGGGACGCATCGGACGGAAGATGGCATTTCCATTCGAGACACTGCGCCAACGGGAGTGGTCCTCCGACACGAAGCTGCTCATTCTTGCGTTGGTCGGGCTTCTTCCCTTGGCATTCGGAACCTTTCTCGGCACTGGATGGCTAATGTTTTACGCCATCTCGCTATACTTCGCAGCCATCTGGGGGATGTTTTTCTACACATACTTCAAGACCTCGCAAGTTCGCATCAAAACCACGCTCATCATCTTTTTTCTCACACAAGCCTGCGTGTTCGTTGTTTTCGGCCTGGCACTCAACTACTTGAATGTGGCCTACTTTTTGGGCAATTCCAACAGTTTTATCCTCAAAATGCTCTTTTTCGTGCTTGGGGTTGGGGTGACGGAGGAATTGGTGAAATCCATTCCACTTTACCTCATCTCCTCGCGGGCACGGGAGCCCCTTTTCCCACAAACGCTGGTTTTCTACGGACTGATCTCAGGTATCGCCTTTGGCGTCTTTGAAGGTGTTGAGTATCAACTGGGCGTGAATGCGGAGATGGAGTACGGGGAGAGTTTCTTTTCCAACATCGCCCGACTGACCAGTCTGCCGTTCCTGCACGCGACATGGTGCGGCATCGCGGGCTATTTCATCGCTTTCGCAAGACTATACCCCAAATACCGCCTGTCGCTCTACTTTCTGGCACTGTCCATCCCAGCTTCGCTGCACGGACTTTACGACACTTTCACCGCAACACTGGGAGGCATCGGCATCATCCTGGCCATCCTCACCGGACTCTTCGGCGTGATTATGCTGATGACCTACCTGAGGAAAGGAAGCAGCAATAGAGCACTATTCAAAGAATAAGCATCATTTCGCCCATACCTCGTCTACAAACAGCCAAGCCTTGTCGCCCGGACTCTTATGCCAAGCGGGCAAAGTGCCGTAATTGACCACCTTGATTTTCACATAACGGGCGGAGTCATCTCCTTTGACGACGAAATCCTTGCATTGTGCACGTTTCAACTGACCAACATCGGGGATATTGAGGCTGCCGAACGGGTGGTAATTCTCGCCGTCGTCAGAAACGGTGACCTCCAACGCGCGAGGATAGAGAATCCATGAAAGTTGATCGTACAGGCAGCTGGCCCCAACCTCTTTCACAGCCTGCTTTGACCCCAAATCAAGCACAACCACGGCATCGCGGATAAAACCCTGCCAGCCGCCCAAGCGGAAGTCGGCACCGGCACGCAGATTGTCAATCAAGCCGTTTTCACCGCTGTCGAAATACTGCGGCTGCGGACGAGTAATATAGGTTATGGTTTTATTTTGTTGATAGATAATGTATTTGGCTTCAGCCACTTTGCTCGTTCCCAAAGTGGGATGGACGGCGACTGCCTTAAGCGTGACATCGCTGGAAACGAGAATAGGCGATGTATAGCGTTTCCCTTTCTCAGCCGTCGGCTCGGAACCGTCCAAAGTGTAGTAGATGGTCGCGCCTGCGGCCACTTGCTTCGGCAGGGAAATGGAAATCGATTGGCTGCCGGGGAAGGTCTTCTTACAAGTGGAGAAATAGGGTACCGGCATCATATTAGGAAATTCTCCCGTAACTGGTTCATTACCAGAACCCTTACCCCACGTATCGCTCGGCCGGTCGCCCATTCTGAAAACCAGCTCGCCGCCTTCGGCAATCTGCTCGTAAGTCAGATACGATTGGGTCAGCGGCTGTCCGTTCAAAGTTGCTGACTGTATATAATTTCCGTTTTGTATTTTCTTGATTATAAACACATTTCCATTTTCAAGATGTATTTTCACCTCATCAAACATCGGATAGCCAATGATGTACTGGTTGCTACCTGGGCAGACGGGGTAGAAGCCCATCGCGCTCAGCACGTACCATGCCGACATCTGGCCGCAGTCTTCGTTGCCACAAAGTCCATCGGGGCGGGAGGAATAGAGTTCGGTCATGATTTTACGCACCACCTCTTGCGTTTTTTCGGGTTTACCCAAATAGTTGTACAAGTAAGCGGCGTGATGGCTCGGTTCGTTGCCGTGTGCGTACTGCCCAATGACACCCGTGATGTCAGCTTGGTCGCGGCCACTGAAGTTGGTCTTGGAAAAGAAAAGAGTATCAAGGAATTGCACGGCCTTTTCCCTTCCGCCAATCATCTTCACCCAACCGCAGAAATCGTGGGGGACATAAGTGGAATACTGCCAGGAATTGGCTTCGGTAAAGAAATTGTTGACCTCCCCCGGTGCGAACGGAGTGGAAAAACCGCCGTTGATTTTCCCATGCATGAAGCCGTTTTCATCCATGACATTTTTGTAAGATTGCGCACGTTGCATAAACTCATCGTAAACCTGATGGTTGCCTACCTGCTTGGCATACTGAGCGATGCACCAATCATCGTAGGAATATTCCAACGTTTTGGATACCGACTCCCTATCAACATCGCCGGGGATGTAACCATAACGGGCCATGGCCGGCCGTCCCCGTTGGCTGTCGTGCGCGCTCGCCACCATCGCCTCCAGCATCTCCTGCGTGTCATAATCGCTGATTTCCTTCATAAAGGCATCCAGAATCACCGAAACGGAATGGTATCCAATCATGCAGTCGGTTTCGTAAGCGGAGAGCTCCCAAACCGGCAACATGCCGCCCTCACGATACTGACGAAGGAAGGTTTCCATAAAATCGGCTGTGTGCTTGCGGTCGATGAGGGCCATCAGCGGGTGCAGGGCGCGGTAGGTGTCCCACAACGAGAAGACCGTGTACATCGGATGCCCGCCACTGATTTGGTGGATTTTTCCATCCATGCCACGATAGCGTCCATCATAGTCGGAATAGAGATAGGGCGAAGTATATGCGTGATACAGAGCCGTATAGAAGACTTTCAGGTTTTCGGGATTAGAGGATTTCACTTCGATTTTACGCAATACTTTCGTCCAAGCAGCGGCGGCATTGCGACGGACTGCATCAAAGTCGAGTCCTGTGATTTCCTGCTGATTCTTCACCGCCCCCGGCTCATCCACAGCGGAAATCGCCACTTTCAACTCCACTTCCGTCACATTTTCGGCAAAGTAAATCATGGCCTTGCAGTCTTTCCCTTGAATCTCGCCCACATTGGGCACCTCCATCCCATCCTTATAAAAAACCACTTTCTTAATTTTCTGCGATGGGACGAGTGAAAAAGCACAATACTGATCGGGATTCCAGGCATTGGAACGACGGAAGCCTGCCAGGGTATTCTTTGAATCAAAAAAGATTCGGCTGTCAATCACCTGATCGCGGTGGGACAGGTCAAGTTGGATGCACTTCTCCCCTTTTCCGCTCGGGAAGGTATAACGGTGAACGCCGACGTACCTGCTGGCGGTGAGTTCGCAACGGATCCCGTTGCTGAGCGTCACCTTGTAATAACCCGGCACCGCCAACTCGCTATCGTGAGAGAAGGTGGAGGGGGTGCCTCCCGGGACGATGAGGATGTCGCCATAATCGGAGCAGCCGGTTCCGCTGAGGTGCGTGTGGGAAAAACCATAGATGACGGAATCCGTGTAATGATAGGCGGAACAGCCGTCCCACCCGTCAAGGCGCGTGTCGGGGCTCAACTGAACCGCACCGAACGGAACGATTGCACCCGGGAAAGTGTGACCGTGCGCATCCGTTCCCACCATCGGATTGACATAATTGTTCTGCGCATTTAACACGAAAGAAAACGCAATGACAAGCGTTAGGAGGAGTCCTTTTTTCATAATTGACTATTAAGCATTATTAACCTTTGAATGAAGCAATATTTGAGGTGCAAAAATACGATTTTTTATTGAGTATGGGGTATGGGAAAAGAGGAATGTGTAAAGACCGAAAAGAAATGAATATTAAAATGATGGATAAGGGATCGAGAATTCAACCATGTGCTTCCATCGTGGCATTAATTAATCCATATTCATTAATCTTTAAAAATATTTTGTAACTTTGCAGATTATATGCGGCAAAGCATTAGAAATTCAATCAATTGATAATTAACATTTTAAGATATGGCAAACAACGAAGAACTTTTTAAAAGAATTATTTCACACGCCAAGGAATACGGTTATATATTCCCTTCCAGCGAAATTTACGACGGATTGAGCGCAGTTTACGACTACGGACAATATGGTGTTGAATTGAAAAACAACATCAAACAATACTGGTGGAGAGCGATGGTACAATACCATGAAAATATTGTGGGACTGGACAGTGCCATCTTCATGCACCCAACCATTTGGAAGGCTTCCGGGCACGTGGATGCGTTCAACGACCCGTTGATTGACAACAAGGATTCCAAAAAACGCTACCGTGCGGACGTGCTGGTGGAAGACCACATTGCGAAGATTGAGGACAAAATAAACAAGGAGATTGAGAAGGCGAAGAAGCGCTTTGACAATTTCGACGAGGCGATGTACCGCCAGACCAACCAGCGTGTGAAGGACTATCAAGCTAAAATTGACGAGATTACGGCGCGCTACGCAGACGTGATGAGCCGCAACGACCTTGCTGGACTCAAGCAGCTGATTCTGGATCTGGAGATTGCTTGCCCGATTTCCGGCACCCGCAATTGGACCGACGTACGCCAGTTCAACCTGATGTTCTCCACCAAAATGGGCTCCGTGGCCGATGGCGCCGACACCATATACCTGCGCCCCGAAACCGCTCAAGGCATCTTCGTCAACTTCCTGAACGTGCAGAAAACCGGCCGCATGAAGATCCCATTCGGCATCGCCCAAATCGGGAAAGCCTTCCGCAACGAAATCGTCGCCCGCCAGTTCATCTTCCGTATGCGCGAATTCGAGCAGATGGAAATGCAGTTCTTCGTCCGACCTGGCGAAGAACTGAAGTGGTTCGACTATTGGAAAAAAGAGAGAATCGCTTGGCACAAGGCCCTCGGCATTCCCGAAGAGAACTACCGCTTCCACGACCACGAAAAGTTGGCGCATTATGCGAATGCCGCCACCGACATCGAGTTCAAATTCCCCTTCGGATTCAAGGAATTGGAAGGCATCCACTCCAGAACCAACTACGACCTCAGTCGCCACGAGGAGTTCTCCGGCAAGAAACTACGCTATTTCGACCCCGAAACGAACGAAAGCTACGTTCCTTACGTGGTTGAAACCTCCATTGGGGTCGATCGCATGTTCCTCGCCATTTTCAGTTACGCATACAACGAAGAGACTTTGGAAGACGGCAGCACCCGCGTGGTACTGCGCCTGCCCTCCATGCTTGCCCCCATCAAAGTTGCCGTGCTTCCGCTGGTCAAGAAGGACGGAATGCCCGAAAAAGCCCGCGAAATCATGGACAAGCTCAAGAAACACTTCCTTTGCCAATACGACGAGAAGGACGCCATCGGACGCCGCTACCGCCGTCAGGATGCCATCGGCACTCCGTATTGCGTAACCGTTGACAACCAGACATTGGCGGACGGAACCGTAACCATCCGCGAACGCGACACCATGGAACAACACCGTATCTCCGTCGATGAACTGGTAAAAACCCTGGTGGAAAAGATTGGATAGCACCATGAAAAAGCTTTTATTCATCTTTGTTAGCTTATTAGTCTGCGGTTATTATACCTGCGGGCAAACCATTGACACGCTCGTGATACTGCACACCGACGATGTGCATAGTCAGGTGGAACCCAAGAAGAACGATGACAAAGGCGGGGCAAAGAGGCGTATGGGAGCGATTGAGCAGGTCAGGGCAAGGTATGACAACGTGCTCCTGCTGGATGCCGGCGACTTCACCCAGGGCAGTTCCTACTACTGCGTTTTCAAGGGAAGAACCGATGTCGAGCTGATGAACAAGATGGGCTATGCAGCGGCCACGCTCGGCAACCACGAGTTCGACCTAGGAGCTGAATTCCTTGCCGACTCGATTATTCCGCTGGCCGACTTCCCTATTGTTCTGGCCAATTACAAATTTGACAAGGGATTTGCATTAAGCAAGAAAAACGTACCGCCCTACGTCATTTTGGACACGATGGGACTGCGCATCGGAATATTCGGATTGCTCGTTGATTTACAAGGACTTACAGCACATTCCGAAATCTTCGACAAACCTGGAATGCACTATCAGAATCCGGTTGATGTTGCGAGGAAGCTGTCCGCAAAACTGAACAAACAGAAGAAATGCGACTTGGTTATTTGTCTATCGCATTTGGGCTGGCGCACGGAAACCGGAACCCATCCCGATGAGCTGGACGAAAACATCGCCGACCTGCCTTTCGTGGATCTCGTCATCGGCGGGCACAACCACGATTCAAGACCGAACAACCGGAGCAAGGACGGTACATTCTATGTCCAGAACAAGAACCAGGGCGTAGAAATCGGGATATTCAAGATCCCTTTTGTAAAATAGGAAAACAAATAGTCAATGAAGAAAATCATCACCATTGTAGGTGCCCGTCCTCAATTCGTTAAAGCAGCTGTAGTCAGCCGCGCCATTGCCGCAGATGGAAGGATGTGTGAGACCATCGTTCATACCGGCCAGCATTTCGATGCGAACATGTCGGAGGTGTTTTTCTCCGAAATGGAGATTCCCAAACCACATTACAATCTGAATATCAGCAGTTTGTCGCACGGGGCGATGACGGGAAGAATGCTGGAGAAGATTGAGGAGGTGCTATTACAAGAAAAACCCGACCTCGTGCTGGTTTATGGGGACACCAACTCTACGCTGGCCGGTGCCCTTGCCGCGAAGAAGCTGCACATCAAGGTAGCACACGTGGAGGCGGGACTGCGCTCCTTCAACATGGACATGCCGGAAGAAATCAACCGCATCCTTACTGATAGGATTTCCGATCTGCTATTCTGCCCCACCGACACAGCCATCAGCAACCTCAAGCGCGAAGGGTTTGACAACATCGACTGCAAAATCATCGAGAATGGGGATGTCATGCAGGATGCCGCCCTGTTTTACGCCACGAAAGCCAAGAAACCCGACTTCAACATTCCTGCACATTTCGCGCTCTGCACCACGCATCGCGCCGAAAATACAGACGACCCGAATCGGCTTCAGGCGATTTTCACCGCTTTGGAAAAAATCTCAGAGAAATATCCCGTGGTACTTCCGCTGCATCCTCGAACGAAAGCCAAATTGGCCGACATCCATTACGATTTCACCCATACCAAAATCCACTTCATCAACCCCGTCGGCTATTTGGAGATGGTATATCTGCTCAAAAACTGCCAGTTTGTCCTCACCGACAGCGGCGGACTTCAGAAAGAGGCATACTTTTTCAGGAAAAATTGCGTTACACTTCGTGACGAAACCGAATGGATTGAACTGATAATGAACGGTTTCAATATTCTGGCGGGTGCGAATACCCAAACAATTCTGGAAGCTGTGGATGAAATGGCCGTAAAAAAGAACGACTTCTCGGCCCATCTCTATGGGAATGGCAATGCGGGCGAAATCATCGTACAAAATTTAGCATCTTTATGAAAACGGGAAATCCAAAATTTGCGGACTTCTATTTGCTGAATATCCTGTGGAAAAACAAATTTTTTCTGCTGACAGTCACCGTCGTGTGCACGGTTGGTGCATGGTTCATCTCGCGTTCATCCCTGTTCCAGCCCAGATATGAATGCACTGCATACGTATGCGCGGAGAACAGTCCCCCCATGCCACAAATGCTGTTCAACACTGAGGACGTGCGATTCGAGCTCATCCTCAAATACGGCACCATCGAACCCAGCATGCTCGACCACTTCACCATGCTGACGAGTTACAGCTACAACAGCAGGGTTCAATGCCACGAGCAGCGGGGCGGGAACACACTGATATCGGCTTCGGACGAAGATCCGCAGAAAGCCTTTCAGATGGTTGAGACCATCATTGAGATCATTCACCAGAAAGGACTTCGTTTTGGGCAAGACATCAAAGTCATCACACCGCCCGAAATGCCGACACAAGCTACCAGGCTCAACTCTGCAAAAACCACCTTCTTCGTAGGTGTGCTCTCCCTCGTATTTTGCGCCATAAGCATCATTCTAATCGATTCTCTCCTTCAGTATTCACGCAAAAAACGTTCGTAGATGAAGGATACGAAGCTTATCCAAATAGAGAGTTTGCTGCTCGGAGTGCTTTGCATTACCGCCTTACTCGGTGCGTATGCCTATCTATACTTCACCCCGCTCACCCTCATCCGGCTGGTGGCACCGCTGATGCTGGGACTACTTCTCTTTCTGCCCAAAGCCGAGTACGACAAGCCCTACTTCCTCACCATCGCTTTCTACTTCCTTTACACGCTGCATACGGTCGTCATGTCCGTTTTCTATTGCGAATACATTTCGCTTATTGATGTGCTGAACTACGTGCTAGGGATGAGCATTGTCATCGTCACATTAACCGTGACATACAGCCAGCCGCAAGCGATTTTCAAGTTCTTCTATAGGTTTAGCCTTGTGGCGCTTTCACTACTCATCATTTTCGCGTGGGTGGAGCGCCTTGCCGACTGGCATCTGAAGGGGGCCACCTGTATGCAGGTCGGCTACACAGGCGACCGACTGCCGTGCGGTTTCTGGGCCAACGCAAATGATTTCGCCGTCGTCCTCACGTTTTTCCTTCTATTCATGCTGGCCTATGCCAAGAACGTGCTGAAAAAAGGTCGCTTGTTTGCCGCCGCCTTTTTCATTGCGACCTTTGCGACACTCGTCATGCTCAAATGCAGGATTGCGATGAGTGTGACGGTACTGTTCGCCATCTACTACTACAGGGACTTCCTCCGCAAATACCTGAAAATCATACTTCCGTTGCTGCTGTTGGGCGGAGCGGCACTGCTCGTCCTGTTCTTGACCAAGGGGACCAGCAGCGGCACTGTGCGTCTCAACTTGTACGAGTACGCACTGCTTTCCATACGCGACTCCTATTTCCTCGGATTCGGTGCAAAGATGGAGCGAGTTTATTACACTTGGCTCAACAATGCAACACTCTTCCACAACGACATCAATACGCACTCCTTTCTCTTTGAAATGGTTATCTCTTCCGGTCTTTTTATATTCATTCTCTACCTTCTACTCCTCTGTTTTTTGGAAAAGAAAATCGGCGAAAGGGGGAAGAACGAGTTCTACCTGCTGCTTCCTGCATACGTCATTCTTCTCTTCGCCCCCAGCTCCAGCGTTGATTTATGGTTCCACTACCTGTTCTTCGCCGTTGCCGTCGGCTATATTCCCTTTAGTAAAACCGCGACAATAAGATAATGATGGGAGACTTGAAGCAACAAACGGTTTCGGGTGTCAAATGGACGACGTTGGCCAATGTGAACAACACGTTGGTACTAATGCTAAAGCTACTGATTCTCGCGCGACTATTGGAAAAAAGCGACTTCGGAATCATCGCCATCGTGCTGGCCATCTTGGGGTTCACGGAAATCTTCTCCAACCTCGGTCTCAGCATCGGGCTGATTCACAAGCAGGGAATCTCGCAAAAGCAGTACTCCTCGGTCTTCTGGATAAACCTTACGCTCAGCATCGTCCTGTACGTGCTGCTCGCGATGGCCTCTCCCCTCTTCGCCCGCTACTACAACGAGCCATCGCTTCTGAACATCATCCCGCTCATGGGCCTTCAGCTCATTTTCAACGCCCTTGGCAACATGTTCTACACCTTCAAGTCGAAAGATTTGGAATTCAAATTCATCGCCATCGTGCAAATCATAGGCATCTATGCCGGCACTATACTGACGGTGGTTCTGGCAGCTTTGGGGTTTGGGGTTTACAGCCTCGTTTATGGTCTGCTGGCACAGACACTCGTACAGCAGGTGGCTTTCGCACTTGATGGCTTCCGAAAGTACCCCATTGCCTTCCACTGTCGGCTCCGCGAGATCGCCGACCTGCTGAAAATCGGAGGATACCAAGTCGGCACCCAGGTTTTCGACTACATCTCCAACAAAATCGATGTATTCATCATCGGCCGCTTTTTCGGGATGGAAAAGCTCGGCGTCTATAATCTGGCTAAAGAGTTCGTGCTAAAACCCATCCAAGTCATCAACCCAATTGTCACCAATGTGGCGACACCGGCGTTCGCCAAATTTCAGGACGACCTTCCAAAACTGCAGAGCAACTACCTGAAGGTGCTCAAACTTCTCTCCACCTTCAACATGCCTATTTTCCTGTGCCTTGCCATTTTCGCTGAACCGATTGTGGCGGTGGTTTACGGCTATAATATGATGGAAGTCGCCGTCTTTGTCCGCATACTAGCCTTTTGGGGGCTGTTCAATTCCATTGCCAATCCTGCCGGCATCCTGATGGTGGCCAAGGGGCGCACCGACCTCGGCTTCTATTGGACAGTGGTGCGTATTTTCATCGTCACCGCCGCTATCGTCATTGCCTGCCAGTTCAGCATCGTGGCAGTGGCTTATGCACAAACCGCCGTCGCCATCGCCTTCCTCTTCCTCTATTGGCGGCTGATGGTTTACAAGATGTCATTTATCCCGTTGAAAAATTACATCCTGTCTTTCCTGCGCCCACTGCTCATCTCCGCTGCGCTGGGAGTCCCCTTTTATTTCACGACGCTGATTTCCGACAACATCATCTACCAATTTGCAATGATGGCGGCCTACGGGCTGGCGGTTCTAGGCGCCTACTGGATTTTTGACAAAGACTACCTCAAAGAATTGAAAACACTAATTCTATCCCGATGAAAAAGAAGCACATCATCTTGGTAACTACCTGGTTTCCGCCTGCCAACTCCGTGGCAGTCAACAGAATGGAGGCTTTTGTGCGCTACTTTGACAAAGATGTTTTTGAAATTGACGTGGTGACGCTCAAGAGCGAAGGTGCCCCGTTTGAGATGGAAGGAGTGACGGTGCATTATCTTGAAAACGACATGCTCTTCAAGAAAGCGATGTTTCTGAAACCGGTTCCGTACCTCATCCACAAGGCGAAAGCACTGTACAATATAATACTGCTCACGTTTCAAAAAAACGAGTTCCGCGCCTGGCAGAAGAACGCCACCGCCAAAGTGCGTGCACTGCTTGACAAATACGGGGAAGAAACCACCGTCATCAGCAGTTACGAACCCATCGCGGCGCATTTGGTGCCGCTTCAACTGAAAAAGGAGGGGCGGAAATTCCACTGGGTGGCGGACTGCCGCGACGAAATCGCCCAAAATCCGTCCATCGTGAAAAGCCTTCGCCACTTCTACCGACAGGCCGAAAGCGACGTGCTCGCCCACGCCGACCTACTGACAACCGTATCGGCACCCATTCTGGAAGGATTCAGAAACAACTGCATGAACAACAACCTGCAGTTTGCCGAAATCAGAAACGGCTACGACTTTGAGGTCGATAAAACCGCCCTGTTCAACGAAATTTTCACCATGACCACAGTGGGAACGTTTTACGGCAAGCGGCAGCCCTACACACTTTTCCAGGCCTTGGAGCAGTTTCTGCGGAAGAACAAGGAAGCGAAGGTGCGCGTACGCTTGATTGGTGCGGGACATTCCGTGCTGATTCCTACCGTGTTGCGCGATTTGGTGGAAACCACGGGGAAAATCCCCCATCGTGAAGCGATACACTGCATGCAACAAGCCGATGCACTCGTACTGACACTGCCTAAAATGGAACAAAAGGGCGTTTACAGCGGTAAATTGTTCGAATACCTGGGCTGCCACCGCCCCATCATCGCCACAGTGGATCCCGACGACGTGGCCGCCCAACTCATCAAGGAGTGTCACGCTGGATTCATCGCTGACTTCGATTGCGTGGACGACATTGAAAAAGCCATTGAAGATGCCTATCGGCTCTGGGCCGAAAAAAAGACACTGCCATACAATGATGAATTGATTGCGAAGCACCATCGAAAAAATCAGATTAGCATTCTCAACAATTTGATTATCAATATGTTTTATAAATAAAAAAAATGCAGAAACCGCACGTCTATATCGTCACGAGCCTTTTCCCATACGGGAAGATGAGCGAAACGTTTCTCGCGGCAGAGCTTGCACTGGAATCGTCCAAGTACGATATTTGCGTCATTCCCATGCAGGCGGCATCGGAACGGCGGACATGTCCGCCCGATGTGACGGTGGATACGGCATTGTGCCGACGCGGGTTCTTCAAAAAAATGTGCTTCTTGCTCGCCAGTATCTGCAGCTTTTCCTTTTGGAAAATGCTTTTCAAAGAGAGAAAAGAGATCAAAAGCGGCAGTGAGTTCAAAACGGCCGTCAGCTATTTTTACGGAGCAAAGCTGGTGAAGCATTATTTTCGCAAAAAGCGGAAGGAGATTCCGCAAGGATCCGTGCTTTACAGTTATTGGTTTTCGGAGGGAGCACTCGGATTGGCGATGGCTCGGCACAGCTTTCCCGAACTCGCCTCGTGCCGCTTCGTCGCCCGCGCCCACGGCCACGATGTCTATATGAAAAGCCGCGGCATCCACATCCCCTGCCGCGAGTTCATTCTTGAGCATTTTGACATCTACACGGTCTCGCAAACACAGGCAGAGTACCTGAAGTCGCGCTACCCGAAGTACCGCGACAAAGTGCACCACGCCTACTTGGGAATCGCTCCCTTGGAAGAAACCGCTCTTTCCTCCAAAAGGACCAAAGCCGACATCTCCTTTGTTTCCTGCTCCTCCGCTGTTGCAGAGAAAAGGCTGGGACTGATTTTCACCACCCTTTGCACCTTTGCCCAGAAGCACCCTCACCAACAGGTCTGTTGGACCCACATCGGCACTGGCATTGACTTCGACCTCATAGGCCGGCCCGCCAATTTGAACATCGACTTGAAAGGCTACCAGACCATCGACAAGATTTACGACATCTACCGGCACGAACAGCTCGACATTTTTCTAAATCTGAGCTGTTCCGAAGGGCTGCCCGTCTCGCTGATGGAAGCCATCAACGCCTCCATCCCCATCATCGCAACGGACGCGGGCGGCACGAGGGAAATCGCCTGCGCCGATACAGGCCAACTTCTTCCAATCCACTTCACCTACGAAGATTTTGAACAAGCCGTTGAAATCGTCATACGCAACCACGCCCACCTGCAAATATCATGCAGGGAGTATTTCCTGCGGAACTTCGTCGCTAAGGACAATTTCGACCATTTCTACGATGAGATTCTATTTCCAAACCACCTGACCCAAAGATGAAACTTCTACTATTAGGCAACAACAGCGTCCACACATATAATTTCTACCAGCTCATCAGAGGGTATTTTGATGACATCCTGGTGCTTACTGACAAGAAAGAGGGGGCATGCGAGGGGCTACCCATCCAGGTCATCGACTACGCTGCCACTCCGCTGAAGATGTTCAAGGCCTACCGCCAAACCCGACGGATCATCCAGGAATTCCAACCCGACATCATCCACGGGCAACAAGTCAACAAGGCTTTATGGTTTGCGGTGAGGGCCAAAGGACGCATTCCCATTATAAGCACCGCGTGGGGCAGCGACATCCTCGTGATGCCCCGAAAGAACATTCTCTACAAGAAAGTAGTGCAATATGTGCTCAGCAACTCCGACTACCTCACCTCCGATTCGGTGTACATGGCCGAAGAGATGCAGCGCCTCGCCAGATGCAAACACGACATCGTCATCGCCAATTTCGGCATCGAGCCGCACGAGCCCACCGCTGACAAAGCCAACATCATCTACTCCAATCGCTTGCACGAAAAGCTCTATCGCATAGAGGCCGTTATCCGCGCATTCGCCCCTTTCTATGCGAAACACGAAAACTGGCGGCTGGTAATCGGCGCTACTGGAAGCGAAACCGATCATTTGAAATCGCTGGCGAAAGAACTCGGTATTGAAAAACAAGTGGATTTCGTGGGCTGGCTAGACGAACCGACCAACTTCCTTTACTACTCGCAGGCTAAAATCTGGGTTTCCATTCCCGAAAGCGATGCGACCTCAATCAGCCTGCTGGAAGCGATGAGTATGGGCTGTGTGCCCGTTGTTTCCGACCTCCCCGCAAACCGAGAATGGATTACAGATGGTGATAATGGATTGATCGTCAGAGATGTAAACACCGATTTCTTCTCCGAGGCAATGCAAAGAATCAATGCGGCTGAGGCGGCAGAACTCAACCGAAAAATTGTAGCGGAGAAGGCGACCAAAGAGGCGAACAGAAAGATATTCATTGCGATTTACGACAAAATTTTCGCAGACCTGCCTCAAAAAGAGGGGCAAAATTATTAACACATTCCGCGCCATCCCATAAATAATTGTAAATTTGCAAATTTCAAAAACGCATGCACATTCTCCTCATCAATCACTATGCCGGATCCCCTGAACTGGGGATGGAATTCCGCCCATACTATCTCGCAAAGGAGTGGCAAAAAATGGGCCATCAGGTGCTGATCATAGGGGCCACCTATTCGCATTTGCGCAAAAAACAACCTGAAAGCCAAGGATTTGAAAAAATCGACGGCATAGACTACTATTGGATCAAGACGAACGAATATCACGGAAACGGAGCAAAGCGCGTGCTTTCCATGTTTGGTTTTGTTGTGAAATCATGTTTGAAATACAAGGGAATCTGCCGTAATTTCAAACCGGATGTGGTGGTGGCCTCCTCCACTTACACTTTCGACAACTACGCGGCAAGAAAGATTGCGAAGCACGTTTCCGCCAAATACATCTACGAGATTCACGATTTATGGCCGCTCTCCCCTATTGAGCTGGGCGGAATGAATCCGAGGCATCCGTTCATCGCCATGCTGCAACACGCTGAGAACTACGCGTATAAGCACTGCAACGCCGTCATTTCCATCTTGCCGAACGCGAAAGAACACTGCACTGCACACGGCCTCGCCCCCGACAAGTTTTTCCATGTTCCCAATGGCATCGTCAAAGAGGATTGGGACAAGCCCGCGGAATTGCCCGCAGCACACCAACAACTGATTGAAAAGCTTAAATCCCAAGGCCGCTTTCTGGTCGCGTTTGCCGGTGCCCATGGCATTGCCAACTCCCTGCCTTCCATCATCGACGCCTGCGCCTCACTACAGGAAAAAGGCGTTTCACTTTTGCTGGTCGGGACGGGTCAAGAGAAAGAAAAACTGATTCAATATACTCAGAATCAGGGATATAAAAACATCCATTTCCTTCCAGCAATAAACAAGCTCTCCATCCCGACTTTTCTGAGACAGATGGATGTGCTTTATGTCGGACTGCAGCGACAATCACTTTTCCGCTTCGGCATCAGCCCCAACAAGATTTTCGACTACATGATGGCAGCCAAGCCCATCATTCAAGCCATTGACTCCGGCAACGACCTGATAGGAGAAGCAAAATGCGGCATCACCGTCGAGCCGGAAAACACCTCCGCAATTGCCGAAGCCATCGTTCAATTAACAGATTTAACACCCGAAGAGCGCCAAAAATTAGGTGAAAACGGGCATCAATACGTGTTAAAACATCATACGTACAATGTTTTGGCACAACAATTCGTTAATGCTATCAATTATGCTGGAAACTAAAACACATACGATGAAAATATCATTCTCCCCTCCGGATATTGGAGAACAAGAAATTGCCGCTGTTGCCGAAGTCCTTCGCTCCGGCTGGATTACCACCGGCCCCAAAACCAAAGAGTTTGAACAGAAAATCGCTGCCTACTGTCATACCGACAAAGCCGTCTGCCTTAACTCCGCCACTTCATGCATGGAATTGATTTTGAGAGTTCTAGACATCGGAGAAGGCGACGAAATCATCACCTCCGCCTACACCTATACCGCAACCGCCAGCGTCATCACGCACGTCGGGGCAAAATTGGTTTTAGTAGATACGCAGAAGGACTCACTGGAGATGGACTACGACCAGCTGGAAGCCGCCATCACGCCACGCACCAAAGTCATCATACCCGTGGATTTGGCCGGCATCATCTGCGATTACGACCGCATTTTTAACATCGTCAACAAGAAGAAAGCGCTTTTCCGACCAAACAATGAGCTCCAAAAGGCATTCAACCGTGTTATTGTATTAGCCGATGCCGCCCATGCCTTCGGCGCACAATGCAACGGCAAAATGTGCGGTGAAATCGCCGACTTCACCTCCTTCTCCTTCCATGCCGTGAAAAACCTGACCACCGCAGAAGGGGGCGCGCTCACTTGGAAAAGCATCCAAGGCATTGACAATGAATGGCTTTACAAACAGTTCATGCTCTATTCATTGCACGGACAGAGCAAGGACGCACTCGCCAAAACGCAAGTAGGCGCGTGGGAGTACGACATCGTCTATCCCGCCTACAAATGCAATATGACCGACATTATGGCGGCCATCGGACTCGCGCAATTGGAACGCTATCCCCAAATCTTGGCGCGTCGCCGCGAAATCATCGAGAGGTACGATGCGGCATTGAGAAATTGTAACGTACAGCTTCTCAACCATTTCAGCGATACTTCCGCATCCAGCGGACATCTCTACCTGGTTAGATTGCTTGGCAAAGATGAAAATTATCGGAATGCGGTGATTACGAAGATGGCGGAATGTGGGATTGCAACGAATGTCCATTACAAACCGCTGCCCATGATGACTGCCTACAAGCATTTAGGGTTCGACATCGCTGATTTTCCAAACGCCTTCAACATGTACCGCAACGAAATCACGCTGCCACTGCACACCTGTCTCACAAACGAACAAGTGGAGTACGTCATCGACCATTTTGTGGATAGCGCTTTTGGAGGTAAGAGCTAGTAGGTTGAGAAATATGAAACGCCTCTGCGACATCGTGTTAAGTGC
The DNA here is from genome assembly GCA_017506175.1 of Bacteroidales bacterium. Classification (GTDB taxonomy): domain Bacteria; phylum Bacteroidota; class Bacteroidia; order Bacteroidales; family WCHB1-69; genus UBA1756. The sequence goes on from JAFVNW010000035.1 coordinate 29,808, forward strand.
TTTAGGACTGATTATCTTCTGTCCTCTATTCCTTGTGCTCTCCATTTGGGTAGCACTGGATTCAACAGGCGGCGTGTTTTATCGCCAGACACGTGTGGGCAGAGGGGGACGCGACTTCAAGCTGCTCAAATTCCGAAGCATGCGCATCGGCGCCGACAAAAAAGGTCTGATAACCATAGGAGACAAGGATGCAAGAATCACTAAATCAGGCTATTACATTCGGAAATACAAATTCGACGAATTACCGCAACTCATCAACGTGCTGAAAGGAGACATGAGCTTTGTGGGCCCGCGACCGGAAGTTCGGAAATACGTGGACTTGTACACGGCCGAACAGTTGTGCGTTTTGAATGTGAGACCGGGCATCACAGACCCTGCATCCATTCAATACAGCAACGAGAATGAACTCTTGGAAAAGGCGGAAAACCCCGAACAATACTATATCAACACCGTTATGCCCGACAAACTGAGGATCAATCTCGAATATCTTGAAAAACGCACGCTTTGGAGCGATTTCAAGGTGATCATAAAAACCATATCAAAAGTGTGGTAGCATAACGGGCCTATTCCCACGCATTTTCCATAAAAAAATCTCTAATCATTCATGGATAGCCTCTCTGATTTTGACCAATTTTTCCAAAAGAGGCTTCAACTCATTGATTGGTAACATATTGGCTCCATCAGACAACGCATGTGCAGGGTCGGGGTGCGTCTCCATAAAGAGTCCATCGAAGCCGACAGCGACGCCTGCTTTAGCGATGGTCTCAATCAATTCCGGATGTCCACCCGTAACCCCCTGCGGCTGGTTGGGTTGCTGCAAAGAGTGCGTGCAGTCCAAGACAACGGGACAGCGGTTTGACTGCATCGCTTTCACTCCACGAAAATCAACAACCAAGTCCTGATAACCGAAGCAGGTCCCTCGCTCCGTCAACATAACTTTCTGATTTCCAGCATCCCGAACCTTTTCCACTGCGAACTGCATCGACTCGGGCGACAAAAACTGTCCTTTCTTGATGTTGACAATCCTACCTGTTTGAGCGGCGGCTACAAGAAGAGAGGTCTGACGCGAAAGGAAAGCGGGAATCTGGATGATGTCGGCGACTTGGGCGGCAAAGACGGCTTCCGCCTCAGTATGAATATCTGTAACAATTTGAACATCAAGCTGTTGCTTGATTTCAGAAAGAATTTGGATAGCGGCTTCATCGCCAATGCCGGTGAAAGAATGAAGCGAAGAGCGATTGGCTTTGCGATAGGAAGCCTTGAAAAAGAAAGGGATATTGAGTTCTGCACAAACCTGCTTCACTGTTTCCGCGACCAGAAACGTAATCTCGCGGTTTTCCACCACACAAGGCCCTGAAATGAGAAAGAAATTCTGATTCGTTGTTAAACAATTGTAATCCAACCGATTGGAAGCAAGCGAAGAAAGGTATTGAGCCATAGTGAAATGATAAAAGATTAATGATTATTGAACTTATGCAGTTGTTCTCTCAAGGTCGCCACCTCGTTTTCAAGGCGCACTTTTTCGATGGCATTACGTGTGCTGATGAGCAAGCGATGCATATCTATCGGCTTGGAGATGAAATCGTAAGCCCCTTTTCCAATGGCATCCACCACCATATCGATGGTTGCATGGGCTGAAATCATAATAACCGGAAAACGGTGTGCGTTTTTCAAATGTTCAAGCGTTTCCACGCCATTCATACCCGCCATCTTCACATCGACCAACGCAAGGACAACGACCTCCTCCTGAGCCACTTTCAACGCCTGTTCACCACTTCCGGCTTCGCAAACCTCATATCCCTCGTACTCCAAAATCTCGCGAATGGCACTGCGAATGGAGGCCTCGTCATCTACTAATAATATTTTCCCCATAGCAAAAAAAAAATAGAGACACGGGAAATCGTGTCTCTAAGTATTCAGAAGGGCTACTACGCTTGAACCATATAATCAACGAAGAGGGCCTGTGTGCGGACGTTCTCCATCGGGATTTCGCCGACAGGGACAATGTTCTGAACTTCAGCGATTACCAAGTCTGCCGCAGTGGCCATCATCGGGTTAAAATTCTGGGTAGTACCATAATAGACGAGATTGCCAGATTCATCGCCAAGGTTGGCACCGAGGAGGGCGACATCGGCATGCAGGGGCATTTCCAATAAATACTCTTTCCCTTGAATGGTCAGTTTCTGTTTGCCTTCTTCAATGACGGTACCGATACCGGTGGGGGTGAGCACGCCGCCGAGGCCTGCTCCGGCAGCTCTAATACGTTCTGCCAAAGTACCTTGCGGAACGAACTCGATTTCCATCTCTTTCGTGTTGAAAAGCTCAATCGCTTTCGGATTGGTGCCGATGTGCGACATAATGCATTTCTTCACTTTGCCGGCGGCAATCAAAACGCCGCTGCCTTTTTCGGGGTAAGCCGCATCATTGCAGATGATGGTCAAATCCTTCACATTACTCTTGGCGATGGCTTCCAAAACCTTGTTGGCGGAACCGGCAGACAAAAAGCCTCCCACCATGACAGTCATGCCGTCTTTAACCATTGCGGCAGCTTCTTCTACTGAAATCAATTTCTTCATAATGTTGTATTTTAATTTAATTATCTTGTTATCAACATATTGCGCATCAGACCAACAATCTGCGCGAATGCGGCGCAAAGGTAATAAAAATTTGACAAACAATATCCTTGAAAAAAGGGATTGAGGCGCAAATTTTACTATTTATTGAACATATCCTTGATTCCTCCCAGAGAGGCGAGCATGTTGGTAGCCTCGTAGGGCAGGTAAACGGTTTTGTTCTGCTGACCGGCAGCGATTTCCTTCAGCGTTTCAATGTATTTAACAGCGAGAAGATAGTTGACTGGGTCGGAACCGGTGCTAGAGACAGCAGAAGAGATCTGCTGGATGGAACGGGCTTCCGCCTCAGCTTGGAGTATTTTGGCTTGAGCTTCGCCTTCAGCGCGAAGAATATTGGCCTGTTTTTCCGCCTCGGCCGCATTGATTTCCGCCTGCTTTTGACCTTCGGAATTCAAGATTTCAGACTGTTTCTCACCTTCTGCCTTCAAGATTTCGGCGCGTCGGTTGCGTTCGGCCTGCATCTGCAGCTCCATGGTGCGACGGATGCTTTCCGGAGGCGTAATATCCTGCAACTCAACACGATTCACCTTCACACCCCATTTGTTGGTGGCATCATCAAGCACGGTGCGCAACTTGGAATTAATGGTGTCGCGAGAGGTCAACGTTTCATCCAACTCCATCTCTCCCACCACATTACGCAGGGTGGTCTGCGTCAATTTCTCGATTGCCAACGGCAGATTCTGAATCTCATAGGCCGCCTTCATCGGATTGACAATCTGGAAATAGAGCAACGCATTGATCTCCGTCATCACATTGTCCTTCGTAATCACACTCTGCTTGTCGAAATCATAGACCTGCTCACGCATGTCAATACGGGCTGAACGAGCCATTGTGCCATTCTGACGACGTACGACCACATCCTTCGGCCTTTCGATAATCGGTAATATGATGTTGATACCGGCGGACAAAGTACGGTTGTACTTGCCCAAACGTTCCACGATCATATTTTCCGACTGTGACACAATCTTGATGCCACTCAGTATGTAAATGACTGCCAAAACGGCTAAAACAACTAAAACAATTCCCATGACTATTTGATTTTAACGGTTAATACAATACTATCAATGTCCACGACGACCACTTCCTTTCCTTTTTCAATCAAGATGCCCCCTTCGGAAATGGCTTTCCAGTCATCGCCGTCTATGGCGACGCGGCCGGTATGAGCAACAGGGTCGATAGTCTCCGAAACGAGGGCGGTCCGACCAACGAGGGCCTCTGCATTGGTCTTGGTATTTTTGCTTCGCTTATCAAAAAATTTCACAATCACAGGGCGTAGGAAGATGAACGTCAAGAACGATACCACAATGAAGATAGAGATCTGCCAGAGGAAACCGCCTCCCAAAAGAGCGGTCACCCCCGAAGCAACTGCACCTATTGCAAAACAAATAGCGCCAAAGCCAGCTGTCGCAATTTCCAGAATCACCAGCACAATCGCAATGACGAACCAAATCAAATATGCTTCCATGAATTAAGAATTATTAGAATAATCGGCTGCAAATTTACAAAAACAATGGAACCGACGCACTAATCTAGTAAAAATTTCGAAACGAATGAAAGTTTCCATCTCCGACATTTCAATGGAACCTTATGAATCGACCGAACGGATGGCGCGCATCACCTCGTTGCCCGCCTGATATGGGGTAATCACGCCTGCCTGGATTTTCGGCAACAACTGGTCTATCATGTTTTCAATCGTTTCATTATTAAGGAAATAATTGCGGATACTGAAATCGATCCAATCGTTGAAAATCTTGACATTCTGCTCGTTGCGGTTCTGTTCAAAGAATCCGTTGCCCTTCATCTGGGCTTCATAATCACAGATGATTTTCCAGACCTTATCGATAGAGGTGTGTTCAATAGCGGAGCAGGTGGTTACGGGAACGTTCCAACCATTTTCCATTCTAGGGAAAAGGTGGAGCGCCGACTGGTAGCGGGTTTTCGCCAGTTCGGCGGGACGCACGTTGTCACCATCGGCCTTGTTAATCACCAGGGCGTCGGCCATTTCCATAATGCCGCGCTTGATGCCCTGCAGCTCGTCGCCCGCACCTGAAAGCATCAGTAGCAGGAAAAAGTCCACCATCGACTTCACGACAGTTTCCGACTGCCCCACGCCGACGGTCTCCACGATGATGACATCGAAGCCAGCGGCCTCGCAGAGGACGATGGTTTCGCGGGTTTTGCGAGCCACACCACCCAAGGTCAGTCCGGAGGGCGACGGGCGGATGAATGCGTGCGGGTCAATGGAGAGCTCTTCCATGCGGGTTTTGTCACCAAGGATGCTGCCGCGGGAGCGTTCGCTACTCGGGTCAATGGCGAGCACAGCAATTCGCTTGCCGAGGGAAGTCAGGTACTTGCCGAAAGCCTCGATGAAGGTGCTCTTCCCCACCCCAGGCACACCGGTGATGCCGATGCGCAATGAATTGCCGGAAAATGGCAAGCAACGCTCGATGACCTGCTGAGCAACGGCCTGATGCTGCGGATTGAGGCTCTCGATCAAGGTGATGGCACGACTGAGAATCACGCGGTCACCACGACGGATGCCCTTCTCATAATCGTCCACAGAGAAAGTTCGCGACCTCCGCCTTTGCAAATACGGACTCACTTGAGCGGGCTGCTCAATGCCACCCCGCTCGGTCAATGCGGAATCGAAATCACCTACCATTCCGTTGAGCAAGAAACCGTGGAAGCAACTATTTCATCACCATTGGCCGCCTCAAGCGTATTGTCTTTTTCCTTGTCCTGACACTGATTGGCGCTCAATTCCGTGCCGTCCCAGCTGTCGTACCCGACAAGGCTGTCGTTGGTGTCATAGTATTTGCACAGGCAGTCGCTGTGTTCACAAGAGGCAAATGCCATCAAAGCCACGATGGCAAGCAAGGACAGTAAAAAAAATAACTTCTTCATATATTGAAAATTAATGGTTTTTATTCGGATTTCCCCCGCGTGCATACCACCTTCACGTTCACAAGCTCAAACTCGGCGGTCTCACCTATCGGGACATTGAGTTCATAAGTGTCATTCATGCTCCGGCAATCCTCATCAGTCACGTTTTTGTCGTCCCACACCTTCACATCGTAGAATTTGTCGTTATGATAATATTTGCAGACGCAGTCCTTGTGGCATGAAACCAAAAAAACTGCGCATACAACTGAAATACAAATTAATACACTTCTCTTCATTGTTTCTGAATTGCGCCGCAAAAGTACGAAATAATAATGATTAATAACGATATTCATAATAAAATATATGAGTATCCGCATGAGTGGTTCATGGCATAAAAATAGCATGCTTGCAATTCCAATGGGCCAACATACAATTCCTTGGGTTTCACCCGCCATCGCCCTATTTATCAGAGAGTATATTGGGGGAGTACTATTAGGACAGTGTGGTACACTATTAAAAATTTACACTATTGTGGGGAAACATTATTCCATTCATAATGCAGTATCATGAATCACCTTGAAAACCCGCACAACTCCGCCAACAACCATTCGCCCCACATACATCCCGGCATTCAATCCGCTCACATTCACACGATTGCATTCAGAAGAAATGGATTGCGACAACACCACTCTCCCCGTCAAATCAAAGAGCTGCAACTCGGCGGAAGCACCGCCCTCCCATTCCACCTGAAAATAATCTCTTGCCGGATTGGGATGGATTTTGATGCGATTTGACTTCCGGTTTTCAGCGATTCCATCTTGGCGAGGAACAGGCATCGTGCCCATATAGAGAGAAAGCCCTCCGGCGTAATTCCCGACAACCATATCCCCAAACCCGTCATCGTTCAAATCGCAGACCGCCGGCGCACAGCGGACCGCCTCTACAATATTATATACCCGCTCATCGCAAGTCTCCACCAGCGCAGAATCCTTCAATCGGAAATTTCCCGCTAAATTGTTATCAATCAAATCGTAATGAAACACGTATCCCCGCTCGCTTCCACAAAACAAGACGGTTTCATTATTCGCATTTCTGAAAAAATGCGGAACTGAAAAGCCAAAATAGGAGTTGTTGTAGTCGCGCACATCCACGCCCCCCAACGCATCAGAAACCAATTGAAAATCAGGAATTTCGCCACCCGACACATTGCGATAATAGGCGATTTTGCCCCGTCGGTTGCCCACTATCAGGTCCGTTTCCCCGTCATCGTCCAAATCAAACAACTGCGGCGTGCTAAAGTCTCCGACATCCACGGAGGCATAATTGTCTTGTGGCTCAGCGAACTGAGGCATCTCCCCCACCCCACCATAATTCACAAACAAAGAGAGCGTACCATCCGCATTCCCGCATAGCAAGTCAGTTACCCCATCGCCGGTGAAGTCGCTGAAAGCAGGATACATCGCACGGCGATTGAGCCGACGCAAATTTCCAAAGTCATTGGAAATCAACTTGAAAGCCGGCTGGTTCTGCGTACCCACATTCTGGTAATAGGCAATGGACGACGAGAAATAGGAAGTCAAAAAACCATTGATGTAGCGCGATGAATCGTAGCCGCCATAGTTTCCCACAAACAAATCCACCAGCCCATCCTGATTCCAATCGTAAAAGACGGGAAAGGCACCCGTGCCCGCATCCAACATCTCTCCTTGCAGGAAATTTTCCACGACTTTCTCATACTGGCTGCTTTGTGCATTCCATCGGTACATCCAGAGGCTGTTCAAATCCTGCGATTTAGTCAGCGAGGGGTCGGCGGGCGACGCGAAAAGTTCATCAACACCATCGTTGTTCACATCGGCACAACTCGGCACCGGCATCGAGTAAATCCAAATCGGTTGCGCTTGGTTCGGGAAAAGCGAATCTACGGAAATCATCCACGCCTCCGCCTGCGTGCCGCCGTTTTGCAACAGAAGCAGGTTCGGGAAATCCATATCACCCAAAACCAAATCGGGCAAATCGTCGTGGTTGAAATCCTTCACCAAAAAGGTGGAACCCACGTGGCGCATGAGCTCGTCCTTCGCTCCGCAGTCGCTGTTCAGCACGATGGAATTGTCCTCGCCACCCTCCTCGAAATGTCCCCAGCACTCGCTTTCCAACCGGAAATCCAGATGCCCGCAATCTCCATGATTCTCCATTGAATAATTACGATGAAAATGGACGTACTTCCCCAACACCCAGAAATTCAGAATATCCAAGTCGCCATCGCCGTCCAAGTCCTCCACTGCAAGGTAGTCATCGGGCGAGGCGTAAAGGTTGGAGTAGCTGTTGTAGTAAAAAGACTGCAATTGGTCTGTGACCAACTGAAACAGAAGATTTTCATTGTCAGAAACATTCTCATAAACCGTAATCCCCGCCAAGCCGTAGGTGAAAATGTCGGCCTTCCCATCCGCATTGAAATCCTTAAGAATCACCCAGTCGTGCAACGGGGGAAAGGCGTGAATGTACTGCGGAGCGAACACATATCCAATTTCATTCCCAACTCCTTGGTTCAGAAACGGATAGATGCGATTTCCATGTTTTTCAAAGACGACCAAATCCAAGATACCGTCCTGGTTCAAATCCATTTCGGAAAGTTTGACGCCGTTGATACCGCCGACCCACGGAAACGAAAAAGGCTGTTCATCCTCATGATAAACAGCCATATTTTGTGAACGGGTGAACCCGAAATCGTACAAATCTTGAGCAGAAATCCACGGAGCGCAAATCAGGAAAAGAGCGGAAATGGCAAATTTGCGCAACGGCATATTAATAATGGTAGGTTGTTCTGCGTTTCGACTTCAACACATAGGTCGTATTGATAGGTCGTGTGGATTGTTGTTTCATTCTGCGTTTTTTCTTGAATGATTTTTTGCGCTTGCTCTGCGCCTTTTTCGTTTTGGAGAATTTTCGCATATTACGATAGGAAGGCTGGCAAGAGGTCATCGCCATTCCCGTCGGGATACAGAAAACGAGGAATAAAAAATAGACGAGGTATTTGCGGAATTTCAAATTTTTATTAAATTTTATTCAAGATGAGGTGCAAAAAAACGACAATATCAACAATACTTTCAGTTCACAAAATTGCGGGGGCAAATTTACGAATTATTTCACTTGTAACGCACGTTTTTTTATTTTGTTACAAAAAAATCAACACTTCATTGTGAAAAACTCGAATAGCCACTACCATGCGCCATCGAACTTTGTCCAGATGTAGTCGCCGGTATCCCACGCTTTTTCAACAGCGGTATTGCAGGATTTCGCAGTGTAGTCGGTCAAAAGGCGCAGAGCGGCGGCACGGTCGGAATTCAGCAGGCCGAGGGCGTTCTTCTCCACTTCGAGATGGGTTTTCAGGAATTCCTTTTGCAACGGCTGCCAAACAGCGTCGGTCACCTTGTGCATATCGCCCCAGCGCTTGGCGGCGATGGTTCCCAGGCGGTTGAAGGCCCACCATGCGGCATCGCGACTGAACCCTGTGACACGCCCGCAGGTTTTGTAGGTGGAGGGCAGGTCGGCAACGGAGGCGTAAATCGGGACGTAAACCGAGGAGGCCACGTTGTCGAGGTCGAACCAACAGAGCGCGCCCACCTCATCAGGAAGCCAGTTGCGGCATTGCAAGATGGTGGCATATACAGTGAAATGCACCGCAATGGTGCGCTCTCCTCTGCCGTGCCATCCCCCGTTGATTCTGAACAATTTCTGTTCGTCGTATTTCATGAACGGATTGGCCAAGGGTGAAATCACACTCTTGCCGTCCTTGTCGGTCACCGTCAGCGTTTTACGCATATCATACTCCGTTCCTTCGTAATAATCATGGAACACGCGAATCATATCCTCCACCGTCACAAGAGAATCCGGTTTGACCGAGAAGGGATAGTTTTCGGCATTGGGGTCCAACTTCAATGAAGGCGCGAGCAGGTCAAACACGCGCCACTCGCGACGGCGGCAGGCCAGCATTGCACGGCTCTCGGGCGCATAGGCATAAGCAAAACGGAAAACGCCCTGCTTCTTGTCGTACCAGCCGTTCTCTTCCGCAACGCTCACAACATTATCTGAATACATAAAAAAATCCTTATCTTTGAAGTTGATTTCCAAGATACGGGAAGCGTTGGCATTCACAGAGACATGGTCATCGGGAACACGCTGGGCAGCCCACACCGCCCCCACTTTCCCCTTGCCGGGACCGACAATCTCCAAGTGCCAGACCTCATTCTTATCCGCAATGGTCAGGCATTCGCCTCCATCACACCAGCCATATTCTTTCAGAAGTTCGCCAGCGGTGCGGATGGCCTCGCGTGCAGTGGTGCAGCGTTGCAACATCAGCTTGCAGAGCATCGGACAGTCGATTTTGCCTTCGGAAGAGCGCAGTTCGCCACGCCCTCCGAAAGTGGACTCGCCGATGGCCAGCTGCTTTTCGTTCATGCAGGGATAGGCGGTGTTCAAGAACTGGTAGGTATGGGCCACTTGCGGAATGGAACCGGTGTATTGGTTGCAGTAGCGGGGCATAGAAGGAGTGTCGGCGGGGCAGTTAACCCGCTTGTACAATTCCTGCATGGCATCCTTGGAATGGTCGGCCGCCTTCTCTACCAGCATGTTCGTACGGCTTCTACCGCTGTCGTCAGTGTGGGAGGTCATCACAGAGCCATCGGCGGAAGCCTTCTTCCCTACGGTTACCGACGTACACTCCATACCGGCTGTTTCTGAATCCACATCCACTTGTGCGTATGACGAAGTTACGAGCAGGACAATCAAGATAGTAAAAAATCTCTTCATAAATTATTGATTACTAAATATTTAAAATTACAAAATTCAGAATTGCAAAAATAGCAATTAATTCAGAAACCGCAATTCCATTTTGCTGAAAAAATGGTAATTTTGCACCGCAATAATTAAAAAGTGAAAAAAGAGGTGAAAAACACGTTATTTTTGGATCGCGATGGCGTAATCAATGTCCAGTTGGTGGGGGATTATGTCAAGGACATCAGCGAGTTCGTGATTCGCGACGACTTTCTCGCCTCATTGCCCATCTTGGTCAAGAAATTCCGCCGAATTATTGTCGTCACCAACCAGCAAGGCATCGCCAAAGGCGTCTGCACCCGTGAACAAGTGGACAAGGTTCATCGGCATCTCCTTGATTTCTTAGAGAAATTGGGGGTGCACATTGACGGGGTTTACGTATGTCCGCACCTTGCCGGCAGCGGGTGCAACTGCCGCAAACCCGAAATCGGCATGGCACTGCAGGCTAAAAACGACTTTCCCGACATTGATTTCGCCGACTCCGTGATGATTGGCGACAGCGCTACCGACATGATTTTCGGGAGAAGAAGCGGCATGGAAACGGTTTTCATCGGGAAAATCACGGACGCCAACCGCACCGACATCAGGGAGAACAGCAACCACATTGTCAACTCCATCCTTGAATACGCAAAAACCTTGTGAACAATGGGAATGAGAGTGCTGTTTTATCTGGTTTTCTATCCGATGTCCCTGCTCCCTCTTTGGGTTCTCTACGGCATCGCCTACATTTTCTATCTGGTTGTCAATTACATCATCCGATACAGAAGGCATATCATCACCCAAAATCTGAAGCGTGCTTTTCCTGAAAAAAGCGAAAGGGAAATCGCATCCTTACGTCGGAAATACTACCTTCACCTTTCGCAAATCGCCGCGGAAATGCTGAAAATGCTCACGCTTTCCAGAAAAAAAGTGATGAAAAGGTACCGCTGCGAAAACCCCGAAGTGGTGAACCGTTTTTACGATGAGGGCAAAAGCGTCATTCTGATGTCGAGCCACTACAACAATTGGGAATGGATGATTCTGAGCCTGCCGATGCAGTTCAAACACGCGGGCGTTGGTGTGGGGAAAGCCAACAGCAACAAGGTTTTCGAAATACTAATCAACAGAGCCAGAACACGTTATGGAACGGTTGTCGTTTTTGCCGACCATGTGCGTGAACTATTCCACGACCGAGAACAAAACCGGGAACTCACCACTTACATGATGCTCAGCGACCAGTCGCCCAACAATATGAACAAAAGTTACAAAACATTGTTCTTAAATCAACCTTCGGGCATGATTTACGGTGCAGAGTATTTCGCGAGAAAACACGATATTCCGGTTGTGTATTACGAAGTGATTAAAGAGAGAATTGGACATTATAAAATTGTAAATCAAATAATTACAGAAAAACCAACGGAATTAGAAAATGGTGGTATCATCAAACAATACACCCGTCTGCTGGAAGAGACCATCCGTCGCCAGCCCGAATTTTGGCTTTGGAGCCACCGCCGCTGGAAACACAAAGTAAACCTGGAAGATTGCAAATGAGAAAAACAATACTGCTTTTATTGACACTCATGGGATTGGCTCCCCAGTTGTTTTCCCAATACGAGGAAAGTAGCAGGGCGGGCTTCGTCACGACACAATACGGAACACATAAAAGCGTCCTTTTCCTTTTATCCACCGATGCCGACCACATCGCGAACATGGAGGAGCCCGGGCTGGAGGCTTTCCGCCGAAGCGTCATCGGCTTCTGGTGCGGGGCGCAAGTCGCCTTGGACGAATTTGCCGCCGAGGGGCGCGAGCTCAAAGTGATTGTCCGAGACATCAACCCAGGCGACAACGCCAAACTGGATCAACTGTTTGGCGAACCCGAAATCCAGCATGTGGACTTGGTGATTGCAGCCGTGGCCAAGAACCTCTTCCCTAAAATTGCGGAATTTGCCGATCGGCTTCATATTCACGTAATCAATCCGTTTTCCACCGACTCTTCCATCGTGCTGAACCATCCTTACGTTTGTAAGATGCAACCGCCCTTGGTCACGCGCCCGGCCATCGTGCGCAGCTACTTCGCTGGTGCCAACTTCATCCTTTGGGGTGACACAACCTCCCCCACCTCCGATTGGGCCGTTTACGAGAAGTACTTCAACGAGAAGAGAATCCCCTTCCACCGCCTTACCGCTCCCGCTGACTTCGCCCCCTTCCTTTCCTCCAGCAAACCCAACGTGGTCATCGCCGGCACCCTCTCCCCAAGCAACTACACCCAGGCCATCAAGGAACTGAAACGCCATGCCAAACTCCCCGACTTCTCCTGGATTATCCCAGAATCCATCATAACAGACGACGATTTCGACATCCAGATGCTCAAAACGATGAACATCTACTTCTTCAGCAACAATTTCGTCAACCCCGACACGCAAGAAAACGAAAGCTTCATCTACCAATACTACGAAAAATTCAACGCCTTGCCCTCCTTGGGCTCTTTTGCATACCAAGGGTACGACATCACCAGGATCTTCATCAACCGGCTGTACAAACACCCCTCCGAAACGCCCCCGCTTTCCTACAGTTTCAAGCTGATAAAACGTGAAGACGGCGGCCAGGAAAATGTCGGAGTGCGCTTTGTGCAGATGAAAAACCTGCGATATAATATAATTATGCCGGAATAACGACTAATAATTGCGCCATTTTTCAAGATAATATGATTTATACAACAACACTCTAAAAATCAACAAAATTATGAAAAAAGTAAAAATTGGTATTAACGGATTCGGCCGTATTGGCCGACTGGTAATGCGTGCTTCTGTTGAGCATGAGGATTTGGAAGTAGTAGCAATCAACGATTTGCTGCAAGTGGATTATATGGCCTATCAGCTGATGCATGATTCCGTTCATGGAAGATTCAACGGAACCGTGGAAGTGGTTGACGGCAAGCTGGTCGTTAACGGCCGCCCTATTCGTGTGACCGCCGAGAAAGACCCAGTCAATCTGAAATGGGACGAAGTGGAAGCCGAATACATCGTGGAGTCCACCGGTTTGTTCCTCACACGCGAGACTGCTGAAAAACACATCCAAGCCGGCGCGAAGCGAGTTGTAATTTCCGCGCCATCTAAAGACGACACCCCGATGTTCGTGATGGGCGTGAACAATACTGAGTACATGGGACAGGACATCGTTTCCAACGCCTCCTGCACCACCAACTGTCTGGCCCCACTGGTAAAGGTCATCCACGAGAACTTCGGCATGGTTGAAGGTTTGATGACCACCGTTCACGCCATGACCGCTACCCAGAAAACCGTTGACAGCCCGTCCGTCAAGAACTGGCGTCTCGGTCGTGCCGGCAACGGCAATATCATCCCCTCCACCACCGGCGCCGCCAAGGCCGTAACCAAAGTCATCCCTTCGCTGAAGGGCAAACTTACCGGCATGGCCTTCCGCGTGCCCACGCTGGACGTTTCCGTCGTGGACCTCACCTGCCGTCTTGAAAGAGCCACCACCTACGATGAAATCAAGGCCGCTATGAAACTCGCCTCCGAAAATGAACTCAAAGGCGTACTCGGCTACACCGAAGACCCCGTCGTTTCTTCCGACTTCATCGGCGACAGCCACACCTCCATCTTCGATGCCAACGCCGGCATCATGCTCAACGAACACTTCGTCAAGCTCATTTCGTGGTACGACAACGAATGGGGATACTCCAACAAAGTGCTCGAACTGATCAGCTACATGGCACAACAGAACGACTAATCCATTTACAACAAGGCAGATGCGACGACAAAACCCCATCTGCCTTTTTTTATTTAAAATGATTGATCTCCAATATTTTTTGAATGACGATGTGGTGGCATTGGCTCGCAACCTCTTGGGCAAATACGTGTTCACACAGGTTGACGGGCAGATAGCAGGCGGATACATTACGGAGACGGAGGCGTACAAAGGTTTCAACGACCGAGCTTCGCATGCTTTCGGCGGACGGCGAACGAAGCGCAACGAGATGATGTACGCCGAAGGCGGCAGGGCCTACGTTTACCTCTGCTACGGGATGCACAGCATGTTGAATTTCGTCACCAACAAAGAAGGCATTCCCGATGCCGTGCTCATCCGCAGCATCATGCCGACCCACGGCGAGGAACTGATGTTACAGCGGACGGGCAAGCGGCAATGCTCGGCCACAATAACCGACGGGCCGGGCAAAGTGTGCAAAGCATTAGGAATCAGCACAAAACTAAACGGCACTCCGCTCAATTCCGACATGCTGTGGGTGGAAGACCGCGGGCTGACAATTCCCAGCGACAAAATCCAGTGCGGTCCGCGCATCGGTGTGGACTACGCCGGCGAGGATGCGAAGCTACCGTGGCGGTTTTGGGTGAGGAAGTGAGGATGAGAAGTGGGGCTGGCCCGCTTTTTGGCGCAGTGCCTGTATATTTTTGCAGCGTAAATTAAAAAAGTTGCGTTATGAACACCATCATTCTTTTTTGGAATCCAGGAATCTCGAGCTATACCATAAAAAGGCTACGGGAAGATTTGACACACTATGCTCACGTCGGCAACTGGAGCGTGTGGGAGCACGAAAAGGCACACAAGGGCGACCGTTTCTTTATGGTGCGCTGCGGTGAGGGCAAAACGGGCATCTGCATGAGCGGCCGCTTCCGTTCGGAGCCATACAAAGGTGAGGACTGGACGGGGAAAGGACGGGAAGTGTATTACATGGATTTGATGGCCGATGTAGTAATTGACCCCGACGTTTGCCCTATTCTTTCCACGGTAGAATTACAGTCGTTAATTCCCGATTTCAAGTGGGATGGCGGTCATTCGGGACGACTATTGCCCGCAGAGGAGGCCGAAAAACTCGAAGATAAGTGGGAAGAATTTCTTGCCGAACATGAGGAGATTTTCATCCATCATACACTTAAGAGAGATGATATTGATGATTATTTCGGAGAGGAAGAAGACAAAGAAGAGAAAGACGCTATCCGTGAAGAGCCTGCCACGATTACACTCGACCCTGAATCAACCTACATCATTACCGACGACAGTGAAAATGTGGAAGTTGCGGGAAATGATCTGGAACAGCTGAAAAAAGAACTGGAAAAGAAATTGCAAGCGGCAGGTCGGGAAAAACCAACATCATATATATTTGCAGATATTGAAGAGGAAGACCAGCGGCTTTTCGCCAAAATAGTATTGTTGACTCGTGAAGCATACAAAGACATGCCAAACAGAAATGGCCAATCATATTGGGCTCATCTTGCGGAACGCACGGAGGAATACTATAGTGGCTCAATGAAGATGGTCGTACTTTTGTCTGGGATTTTGAAACATCCAGATTATACACCCAAACGGCTGATACAAGCAGGTGTGCCAAAGATGATTGTGGATGCTGTTGATGCTATGACCCAACGTGAAGGTGAAAATCTGGACAGTTATATTGCTCGAGTGCTTGACACACCTATGATCTGGAACATCCTTGACAATGAATTGTATGATGAACTTTCCAGTATTTTTGACTTACCCGTTCTTACAGAAGAAGATACAGCAAGGATAAACCAGCAACTAAAAATTCGCCAAAGCATCAAGAAAGCAAAAGACGAATCATCTATCAGTGTATTCCGTGGAAAGCCAAAAGATTTTAAGCGATGGATGGAACTCAACCATACTAAAATCATAGCTATTGAAGGACAATATAAGATTAAAGAATTGTCCACTTTTGCAAAAGTGCTTGAAGAACTCAGATACTATCGCATTGACATCAGCGGACTAAATATCGTTGATGGTGGGCATGGGAGCTATGAGGAGGATGTCCTCTATCGTTTATCGGAAGATGAGGAGGAATTTTATGCACTGGATAAGATGATTCTTAACAGAAAATATTCCACTGTTTTTGTAAAAAAATGGGCGCAAGTTGTCACTGATGACGGCAAAGTGCTGGTGCATGTCCCCACTGATTATGCTCCGCAATTTGAACCAGGTATAGAAATAATTGGCGTTGCAGCTGTTGCCAACAACAAAGAAATACAGACACTCATCTATCCAAATGGCATTACGACAATTGACGATTATGCCTTTGCAAATTGCCACAACCTTGTAAGCGTCCGGCTTCCCGATACTGTGACTCAGATTGGAAAAAGATGTTTTTATGGTTGTTGCATTGACGACTTGGTGCTCTCTAAATCTCTTACAGAAATCCCCAATGGTACCTTTGCATATAATTGTATTGAGCATGTGGACATTCCACCAAGTGTGAGACGAATTGGGGCAGAAGCATTCTTTTGCAATTGCCTAACTGGTGATATAATCGTACCTGAAGGTGTTGAAACAATAGAATTCTCAGCTCTACATGGCAGATTTGACCATGTCTCCCTCCCCTCCACATTAAAAGAGATCGCCTACGACTTCTATTTCGAGGAGATGATTGACGACCCGGAAGAAGACAAGCCTTATGTAGGAATTCACCCCGACAACCCCGGTCTATTTTTCCCAAGATGGCATCCTGTACAGCCGTGCGACTGGGAAGGAGGTGCTGGGCAGGGCGGGAAGGTCGGAATAAAATTAAAAATGAAGCAGATGCGATAATATTTGTACTTTTGCAATTTCAAAATCAATTGGTCTTTTAGATGGAAAAGATAGGATGTGTCCTTGTTTCTATTATTTTGGTGTTTGTCTTGTTAAGCACTGAACATCCGTTGCTTTATGGCATCCTCATTGTTTTGGCTGCAATCATATTAGGTTGGTTTACAAACGAATCTGAGAGATCTAAAACTTCATCACCCAAATCAAGAGGTTTAACAGGAAGGGCCGCTTATTCCGAGTCTGGACAAAACAAGGAAATTGACCGCGATTACTTCGACAAAATCAGCAAAGTGGTGGATGACCTGATGACTGTGTATGATTCCGCCATCTCCTCGCAGGAGTTCAAAGATGCTGCGTCTGAAGGAATTGTGTTGCACGATGGCGATGAAACGATTAAAGACCCTACCAACAAAATTCAGTATCTTTTTTGGGTAGACATGGCACATTGCGGCAGAGGGCTTCAACTCCCGTATGACCGTCTCGACAAGACCAGTTATGCGCTCTTTTATTTCATGGAGCGAACAATGGGAGGGAAAAGACTCTCCTACGACAACTATCGGGATTTGTATCGTTCCTCCAACCATGTCATGGCGGAAACAGCCCTCAAAGAGTGCTATTTTGCATATCATGACGCCGAAGACTCTAATTTTTTCATGGTGGCGCATATCTTGGACAAAATCGACGAACTTCAAAAGCAGAAATATCTAGTGCTGCTGTACCGTTTCGCCTCCATCATGGCAAAAGCTGACAATACAGTCACAGAAGACGAGGCGAAGTTCCTGAACTCCATCATGCAACTGCAAAGCGATGGGAGCAACATTTCGGTGGCGGGTGACCAAGCCATGCCTGAAACAGAATACTATAAAGCTCCTTTGGGTGGGGATTTCAAGTCGCGGAAAGCCTTGGACGACTTGATCGGCCTGGACAGTGTGAAGCAGGATGTGACAGCACTCACCAACTATATTCGCATTCAGAATGCCCGCAGCCAAAAGGGCTTGAAAGCCTCCCCCATCACCTACCACTGCGTATTCACCGGCAACCCCGGAACCGGGAAAACCACCGTGGCCCGGATTCTCGCCAACATCTACAAAGAACTTGGCGTGGTTTCAAAAGGTCATTTGGTGGAAACAGATCGCTCTGGACTTGTCGGAGAATATGTCGGGCAGACGGCGGTCAAAACGAACAAGGTCATCGACCACGCTTTGGGCGGTGTCCTCTTCATCGACGAAGCCTACTCCCTGCTTGGTGACGAAAAGGATTACGGCAGGGAGGCCATCGCAACCTTGCTGAAGCGCATGGAGGATGACCGCAAACGATTGGTGGTAATCTTGGCCGGCTACACGAATGAAATGAAGGCGTTCATCAACTCCAACCCCGGATTGCAGTCTCGGTTCAGCCGCTACATCGAGTTTCCGGACTACAATGCCGATGAACTTTACCAGATATTTCTTAAGCGACTCAAGGAGTTCGAATACACCATCACGCCAGAGACAGCGGTGGCGTTGAAAGCATATTTCAGTGAGGCTGTGGCGCATAAGGATGCTAACTTCGGCAACGCCCGCTTCGTTCGCAACGTCTTCGAGCTCACCCTGCAGCATCAGGCCAACCGCCTCTCATCGGAGGTGAACCTCACATCGGAAAAGCTGGCGGAAATCACCAAAGAGGATCTGCCGATAGAGGGATAATCTCGGAAAAACCCTTCACTCTGGCCCGCTTTTTGGCGCAGTCGGGTGGTAATTTTGCCACGTAATTTAAAATAGTATGTTATGAAAGAGAAGAACACCATTGCAATGAATAATCAAAATGAAGTGCCCGATGAAGGCAACAGCATGATCCTTGAAGTTCCTCAAATGTTATTCGATGATTTGCGAAACGGCATCTTGAAACACATTGACATTCCTATTCATCTGAACTCGTATTCCACTATCTTGGAGAATATTGACGGGAATCTCATACTGAACTGCGATGAAGTGCCAGAAAGTTTTTTCGCTTGCTATTTTTGGAACAATGGTGTTTTTCCGTATTGGGTGAAAGATAGTTTGAGATACATCATATTCCAAAATGAAGGCAGGTCGCTAACTATGAAAATAACAGGTCATTCAGAAAGCGCGGCTGAGCGTTGTGATTTTCTTGAAGACGACACCCTGAAAACGAATCCCAAAGGCAATGCCTGTGTTTGGAACATTAGATTTGACGTGGAACTTTTAGACTCGCAAGTAATCGGGAATACAGACGAAAACATTCCATCAGTAAGCATGACACCCCAAAACGAAAAAGCGGATAAAAGAACAAAAAAGTCAAGGAAAGAAGATAGGAGATTTGACCCTGACCAAGGACACGGCTCCCATTGGGAATGTGTGGTCGAAGACATTGAAAATGTAACAGATGACCTTTTTAAAGTGATTGCTTCTTCCCAAAACTACATTGGGGACGCGAGCATTAAAGCTAATGATGATAATGGAGAGTATGATGCCAAAATATTGTCCATGTCTCTGGACGAATCCAAAGACTTTACAATCAGAACATTATTGGAGGCAGAAGAAAACGGGAACATTTTTAGGAGTGCCTTCCCCTATGTTATGAATGAGACAGGTGTACCCATGACACTGACGAAAATCTATGAGTTCTCCAACGGAATTGAGGCTGTGCTTTGCTGCGATTATAAAGATGAAATGGAATTCAGGTTCTTTGATGCGGACTACCCTTTGCACAAGGCAGAATACAAAATCGGAGAAACATACAACTTCGCCTTGTCTGCCATCGCATACAATGCAGAGAAGGTGCCTGACAGTGAAATGTCATTTGAAATTGACCCTGAAACCGTTGAAAAGATGCATAGGTCAGATCCTTCTGTTGTTCGGCGTGACAGCAATGGCAAAGCTTTGCCCATGAAGATGAGCATGGAAATGTTTGTGACATGTCTCCAACACGATGACCGCTACCCCGATGATGCGGAATTTTGGTCGCCGGTCAAATCCAAAGTGAGGAAGACGAAGCTACTCGGACGTGATTTTTACCGCATGGAGATATCCGTTCATCACAACGAAGAAGACGAGAATCTGATAATTCCGCTTGTTGCAAAAACCTCATTCTTTGATGAGAAACCATCCAAGGGGGATGCTGTTCGTGGCTACCTTTGGTTACAGGGTAGAAGGATTGTGAAAACAAGCAGCCAGTTTGAAAAAGATCCTCACAATTATCCTGGCAACGGGTATAATGATAAGCAGCAGACCTTTATTCTGATGTGGAATCCAGCCTTTTCAAATTCCATGGAAAACCATATAGAAAGCATCGGCCATATTAATGACTATAGCTTCAATTGGAGCGTTTACGAGTGGGAAAAGGCCAAAATGGGAGACCGCTTTTATATGATACGTGTGGGTGAAGGGAACACGGGAGTCGTGATGAGCGGCATATTCACTTCGCAGCCATACGCCGATGAAGACTGGGATCCAAACAGAAACAGACGGAAAATCCACTATATGGATATGAAGCCCAACTTCATCGTAAATCCTGAAGAGCAAACCATCATCACCACAGAACAACTACAGGAAGTTATTCCTGACTTTGAGTGGCGCAGGGGACATTCCGGCCAATTGTTGAATCCGGAACAAGCAAAGAAATTGGAAAACTTGTTCTCCAAGTATGTTCAGAAGATGTTGAATGTTGATGACAAAACGAATGTTGCAATCACTCACATTTCAAGCCACATTTAAGATGTAAAAAGCCCTGAGCCGCTCCTTAATTTTTGATAAGGACGCATAGCAATCAAACCAACAAATTGATAATCAACAATATAACAACTAAAATCCACAACAATTCCTTTCCTCGCACAGCAGATGCGGGCAGCCCCAATTCCCCTTCTTTTTAAGAAGGGGTGGCGTAAGCCGGGGTAGTAATATAAACATTAGAATTCCTTTTGAAAAATGACCATCATCAACGGTATCAGAATCAAAGACCACTACGTCCACAACCTCCCTGAAAACAGAGAGTTATTGAACTATTCACGCAAGAATCGCAAAGCGGGCAATATGGCTGAAATTGTTTTCTGGATGCAAGTTCACAAGAAGATGTTCCATGGCCTTGATTTTGACAGACAAAAAGTTATTGGCAACTATATCGTTGACTTCTTCGTGAAGAGGCTTGGGCTTGTAGTAGAGATTGACGGCGGCTCACATAATGAAAAAACAGACTATGATGAGCAGCGGGACAGGTATCTGGAAGGACTCGGACTGAAAGTCTTCCATACAACAGATTTTGATGTGCTCCAACACATGAGCATGGCGCTGGAGGATTTAAGGAAATATATTGTTGGGAATTATGAACATGAGGATGTTGGATAAGAACGGATGTTTCATATTACTACCCCGCCCTACGGGCACCCCTTCTAAAATAGAAGGGGAGTTTGTACCGCTCTGGCTCAGTAGTGCCAGAACATGAAAGTATTTGAGCACAAATATTTTACGCCCATTTCCATATTATGAGATGCTTTGCATAACTTACTTATAATAAAAATTCCACTGGCCCGCTTTTTGGCGCAGTCGGGTGGTAATTTTGCCGCATTGAAAAAAAACAACCATTTCTATTATCAAATAAAAGAAACTATGGAATTTGAGAAAACAGTAATACTTGACAAAGCCGGTACTCTGTCAAAATATATTTCATATTCCGAAAGAAGAAAGCTTCACTCTCTGAAAATTGTAGGAGTTTTGAACGATGAAGATATACGTGTGGTTTTAGATGAAATGTGCACCTCCGAAGGAGATTATATAGGCGATTCTCCTGATGATGAATTTGTGGTGGATGTGGAATCTTCCCCCAATTTGCGGGTGCTTGATTTAAGCGAATGCCACTATGAAGGAGACAACACCTTTCCTACAATGGGGAAATATACACTGTTACAGTATTTTGCCTTTCCAAAAGGAATTGAGGATACTGGCGACGACATGGAATCGGGATTTGAATGTTCCTCAATGCTACATACGGTCATACTTCCTGATGGTGTGAAACAAGTGGGAGGATTTAATGGATGCGAAGAACTAATGGAAATAACGCTGCCAGATTCAGTCGAAGTAATAAAAGATTTTGCATTCTCATATTGTCGAAAGCTGACACATTTGTTTATTCCTCACAATGTACGCTATATTGGAGCTGGGGCATTTGCACAAGCAGGGATTCAGAACTTCGAGATGGATCCTGCCAATCCCTATTTCACCATCATCGATGGCGTGATTTTCAGCAAGGACAGGGAGACATTGGTCGCTTTCCCCCCAGGTTACCGCCCACATTATGACATTCCATACGGCACAAAGACCATAGGCCCGGCTGCCTTTGACGACTGCAATTTGGATACGATAACGATCCCGCCCACTGTGACAAAATTGGGCACCGAGGCATTTCAATGTTCCGGTTTGCGCGATATATATATACCAGATACCGTAAAAGAGATTGGAGATCGTTGTTTTCGGGGCAGTTCAGAGATGGAACGGATACGTTTGCCTAACGGATTAACTTATTTAGATTGTATTTTTTCAAGCTGCAAAAAACTGAAAGAATGACTTTTCCTGATTTTGGTTGACACTTTTTGAGTGGTTTACACTAATTGGGTTGACATGTTTCTGTAAAAGTTCACAATCACACTAAAAAGGTTGTCATTCGTTTTTCGGGTGCAAAAATAATCATTTTATACTTTCCA
>JAFVNW010000036.1 GCA_017506175.1 Bacteroidales bacterium
GCTTCCTCAAATAAGATGATTTTATTACTCTTTCAATTAATAATTACAAACATTATAAATTGTAATATACTAAAATACAGCAATATAAGCAACCATTTGTTGTGTTTTATTCAGTAAGTTCAGGAGGTGTTTCACACCCCCAAAAAGTGAGGATTTGGAACATTTCCGACAAAAAAATTATGAGGATTTGGGAATTTACGTATCTTTGTAAACTGAAAATACCAATAAATCGTATTTTGAGTTCGCAAAATCTTGCCGATTCAAAAACACATATCCATCCCCCCCTATGAAAAACATTATTGAAAAAATCTTCCTCAACGAAAAAATCATCCTGGCCGTCATTCTGCTCAATGCAGTGGTCATCTATTTGCAAATCAGCGGTGTAAACACACCCTTACTGACGGGTTTGGACATCGCTTGCACCCTGATTTTCCTTATCGAGATGATTGTCAAGCACATCAAGCTGGGGGCGAAGGAATACTGGCACTCCGGCTGGAACCGGCTCGATGGCATCTTGGTCATCGTGTCGCTGCCATCGCTGGTGGAGGCGTTTCTGCCTACGGGCATGATGGATTTGTCAATACTGCTCATTTTCAGAATGTTGAGAGTTCTCCGGTTCTTCCGCGTGCTGCACTTCTTCCCCAATTTCACGCAGATTGTGAAGGCCTTTAAAATGGCCATGCGCGAGTCGTATGCCATCCTCCTCTGCTTTTTGGTCATCATCGTCATTTTCGGGCTGCTCAACTGCAGTCTTTTCAAAGAAATCGCCCCGCAGTATTTCTCCACCCCGCTCGAATCCATCTACTCCGTGTTCCGTATCTGCACTGTGGAGGGCTGGTACGACATTCCCGACACGATCGCCGCGGGCACCTCACCGCTCATCGGCGGGCTCATCCGCCTCTATTTCGTGTTCCTCCTTATCCTCGGCGGCATTATCGGCATGTCGTTCATCAACTCCATCTTCGTGGATGCCATGGTGAGCGACAACAACGACGATGTGATGAAGAAGCTAGATGAATTGGAAAAGAAGATTGACGAACTGAAGAAAATTTCAGAAAAACAGAACTAATATGGCATTTTTTCTTTGGATCTGGCAATGGCTTTCGCCAGTGTGCCTCTTCATCGGAGGTTTCTACCTTGTGGAGAACGGCGACTCACTTTCGCTCATACTTGGCGGCGTGAGTGCCTTGGTTGGACTACTTATCGGCATTTTCGGCTGGGGCGACACGGTTCCACCCCGCTGGTTTTGGGTGAAGAGTGCTACAGAGCTGGCTGGCAGCCGCTTTTTGACGGCCATCAGCTACGCCTTTCAGTTCTTCTTCATTCCTCCCGCTGTAATGGGACTGATCGAGTTTTTCGGATAGGATGAACTGAATTTGCCTTTTGCAATTATTATAAATATAATAATTATAAACGTAATAAATCATAATATATTTAATATATCCGCCCCAAAGGCTGCGATTTCGGCATGCAGGACTATGTCAATTAAAATCGCAGATACAGAAATTTAGGGACGGCCAGATCCTCACACTCCCAAAACCACCGATGGCTCAATGTTCAATTTGAGGCAGAGGTTTCGAGAGAGCTGGTAAGAAGGTTCCATCTTGCCATGCATCAATTCACTCATTCGTGACGGACTAATGCCAAGGAGATTCGCAATGGCATTCTGGGTGAGATTGCGCTCGTACATCCTGAGCTTAATAACATCCACCAATTCAGGTTTCCCAATGGGATAATGAATATTTTCGTATTCCTCCACCATGTCACAAAGCATGTCCATTTCCAGCAAATTCGGGTCATCATCTGGAACCTCGTCGCCTGTCAAAGGAAGCAACTCGTCAATTCTTTTCAATGCAGCTCGATAAGCGGCCTCGCTCTTTATCTGTGCCATAACCTAAATATTTTGAATGTCTTTAATTTTGTCATATTCAGCGTGTGTGCCAATGAAACGGATGAAAACACGACCTTTGGAAAACCTGATCACCACAACAAGTCGATAGTCGTTCCCTTTGATATTGAACACATAACGATCGTTTCCGACATAATCCACATTATTAAACACTTTCCTTATATCGCTCAAATTCTGCCAATTAGACTTGCTCGTTAGAACATACCAATCCTCTAATGGTTGTTTAGATGATGGATGTTTTGTGTAGTACTCAACAATAGTGCTCTTAGATATGATGTGCATAACGAATTGTTTGATCGGTGCAAAAATACACAATAATTCTGAAATACAGAATTATTTTCTGAAATTCGAATGAAATTTCTGAAATATGGAACATCACCAAGATCAGATTTGGGAGTTTTTTTCAAATATTTCCTCCAAATGAAATATTTTTATTGCATTTGCAATTATTATAAATATAATAATTATAAATGTAATAAATTGTAATGTGTTGATAAACAGAGGTGTAAACATTTTTTTTATTGTGTTGTACTCTATTCCGCAAGTTCGGTTCAGTTTGTCCTCAAGGGATTGAACGAAAAGGGGATTATTTAACGGAAAAGTTGTACTTTTGCACACTTTTACGATACAAATTACACTTTCATACTTTAATAGTAGAAAAGAACTAAAAACAGCATGCATATTAGATAGCATTTGTGGCTATCCTTGAGTTCCAATTTCCACAACGTCTTCTTTTTGAGGACAAAACCAATCAAGGAAAGTTACTAAATGCCGTAGCATTACGGCGTGGAGCAACTTGTTGGATTGGTGGGCGTGGAAACCCGGAACTCAAGCAAGTAACAGGTTCCACGCTTTTTTATGAAGGAAATTACAGACATACACATCGGACAGTTCATCAAGGAGGTGGTGGTGCAGAAGGGCGTCAAGGTGCCGTGGATTGCGCAGCAGCTGGGCTGCCACCGCAACAACGTCTATCTCATCTTCTCCCGCCAATGGATTGACACTGGCACGCTGATGAAGCTGTCCATCATCCTGCAGTACGACTTCTTTGCGGAACTGAGCGGGTGGTTACGGGATGGTGACTTCGGAAGTGATTTCGTGTGATAAGTTGTACGATTGTGGTTTATAAATAGATTATGGACAATATTGATTTTGAAAAAATTGAATTGCTTCCCGAAGCCGCGCTCATGTCAATCAAAAAAAACTGGGGTGAATGTGAATGGTGCGACTATCTTGGAAAAAAGCTACGTCTCGTGTTAAGGATTTTTGACACAACTAAAATCTGCCGCCGTCTCCTTATTTGATTCCGATTCGAAGGGTGCCCCGCACGCTCCGCCCCTGCATCGGATAGCTGCGTACAATCTCGTAATGGCGGTTGGCGAGGTTCAGTAGTTCCAGCTTGTAGCCCAGCACCACTTTCCCTTTCACGTCGAAGTCTTTCGCCAGCGCGAGGCTGTGGTCGCTGTATGGCTTCAGTTCGTTGGCGGGAACGTTCTGCTGCAAGGCATAGCGCTTGCCTGCCGCCACCACCGTGTAACTGACATCCACCCACGGTGTGGAAAGGGTGAGCGAGGCTGAGCCGGAATGCAAGGGCGTGTAGGGAATCTGATGACGGTAGGTGTTGCTTTTGGGGTCGGTAACATCTACCGCCTGCTGCAAGGAGTAACTGCCTACGATGTTTATTTTCAACTGCTTGATAATCTCGTAATCAAAAACCAAATTCGCATCCATGCCGGCAATTTTCACCGCGCCGAAGTTCAACATCATCCAAGTGAACAGGTTGCGGCTCGGAATCGCCACGATCTTGTCCTTCACACGATTGTAATAGCCATCAACGGTGATGGAGATCCCTATTTTTTTATGCAGAAACGACCGCGCGTATGTCAGCCCCAAATCAAATTGGTGCGTGTTCTCGGGACGAAGGTCGCGGTTGCCGAAATCGTTGTAATAGAGATCATTAAATGTAGGTAGCCGGAAGATGTTCTTGTAGAATGCACGGATGTGGAAGTCCTGCGAGAGCATCGGGCGGATGGAGATGCCCGCGGAGGGCGAGAAGCGACTGACATTGTCGGCGGCGGCGCCCTTTTTCGCCCAGTTGGCCACCCCCGTGTGCAGCAGTGCGGCCTTCGCCTGCACAAACCTCGTGTCCACTGCCGCCGACAGCACCGTGAGCACCTGCAGGCGCGATGGCAGGATGAAATTCGGCAGATTCGCAGTCAAATTGCCGAAAATCAAGTCGTTGACCAATGTCAGGTTTACAATTTTGTGAGGCCGGTACGAAACACCGTTCGACAGGTAGTATTCGCGTTGGAAATAGCGGTTATCTACAAAGCCGGCGGCATTCAGATAGTCGGGGTCAAAGTATCGTTCGTAAGCATAATTGAACTTCGCATTCAACTGATAATCGACATTTTTCAAGAAATGCTTCAAGAAATGAACCTGTCCGAAGGCGTTCTGGTCGTAAAGCCGCTGGCGCGAATGGGTGTTGTAGAAAATGACCGCGCCCGGCAGCCCGCGTTCCGCCTGATAGTAGTAAAACTTCACATCCATCTGGGTAGTGTAATCGAAAGTAAAGAAGAGATTGCCCTCAATATTCATGGATCTCACATCGGAATTGGAACGCTTTTCCAACGAGGTGCTGTCGTTGTCACCGCCGTAATAGATGGTGAACGGATAACGTCCATCGGATTGTAAGTAGTTGATATTCAAAGATGAAGAAAGCGAAAACCCGTTATTCCTCCGCTTCACTATTCTATTTTCCAATAGCACACTCGGACTCCACAAGCCGAAAGAGCCGCCGAGAAAGCGGAAGTCGATATGGAAGGGGCGCTTGTCGAACTTCGGGCGCAGCGTCCGTATCTGGATGAGGTTGGCCGCGGCGAAAAGGCGTGCGGGTAGGAAAATGTCGTCGGTGCCACTGTTCACGGAAATCTGCTCCACATTTTCGAGGGAGAACTTCGATAGGTCGATCTGCCCTGTCTGACAGTCGGTTACGGGCAGGCCGTCGTAGGAGATGGCTGTGTGCTGACTGCCGAAGCCGCGCATGGATACAGTTTTCATGCCGCCCACGCCGCCGTAGTCCTTGATGACGATGCCGGAGAAGAGTTTCAGCACGTCGGAAAGCAACACGGCGGGCATCGTCTGGATGTCCGCCTGCGTAATCGTTTGTACGGGTACGGTGGTGGAAATTGCGCTCCGTTCCGCTTTCCCCTCTACGGAAATACCCTCCAAAAACTGCACGGATGTGTCGATTTGCGCGAAATTTTCTGCAAAGAAAAGCGAAAAAACAAGCAGGAAGAGAAGCTTTTTCCCCATTTCAGTTCACTATTCACTGATTTTAGAATGGATCAGTTTGATGGCTTCGATGTTGCGGGGCGACAACTGGTCAATCCAGCCCGAGTTGATGGGATAGACGCGGCCGGCCTTCACGGCGTTGAGTTTGGTGTAGGGGTAGGTTCGGCAGAAGGCGTCGCGGTCTTCGGCGCGGATGAAGATGTAGTCGGGGTCTTGCTGGAAAAGAAACTCGCGGCTGATGCTCCAAGTTTGCAGCTGTTCTGCAATGTTGCGACCGCCCGCCAACTGGATGATGTCGTTGATGAACGATTTACCCGGTGCGGTGTAGTCGCCCGCATCTCCGAACCCCACTACGTAATAGACCGATTTGCGCTCGGTAGTGCTGTCCTGTAAATTCTTAACTTGTTGCAAATCACTCTTGTATGAAGCGATTAGACTGTCGGCGGCACCTTGTTTGTTCAATATGACACCCAGTTTGCCGATGGTGGTGAAGATGTCCTCCACGTGCCCTTCGGCTTTGACGGAATAGACCGGAACTTGGGCTTCCTCCATCTTCGCTACATCTTTTTTGCTTACCACGGAGCCGATAAGAATCAGGTCGGGTTGCAGTTTCAACAGACTTTCCACGTTGATGTTCAGCAGTGTGCCGACGCGTTGGATTCGAGACGTTTCCGGAGGGTAGTCGCAAAAGTCGGTGATGCCCACCAGTTTGTCTTCGCTATGGAGCAGGAAGGTGATTTCCGTGATGGCGGGCGACAGCGAGATGATACGCTGCGGCTCGCTTGGAATGACCACTTCTCGCCCGTAGGCATCTTTCCCCTCAAAGAAATTAGCGCCGGCCGCAGGAGTGCGGTCGCCCGCACCCCTGTTTCCGCACGCCAAAAATAACAGAGAAAAAGTGAAAAAAAATGCGATTCTCTTCATGAAATTACAATTATACCACTTGAATAGGCTTGCTGCCTTCCCCCACCTAATACTCGTATCGTTGGCACTATATTGTGCTAATTGCTTTATTGTCATATTGTTATAATATTTCAAAAAACCGCAGTCGGGGAAATAATCAAACGATAGGCCACCATGGACTCGTCTGTGTAAGTCTATTTCCCGAGACTTTCAACAACGATTGAATGGCAGGTTTTCTGACTTGTCTCGCCCTTGCGCGCCTTCCCGTCGGTAGTGCAGTGGCTTATGCGCAGGGCATTTGTGAGACTTACAGCAGCGGGTACTGTGCAGGACTTTCACCTGGCTTCCCTCTCGAATTTTCCGAAGAAGATTCTCACCATAAAATCGGCTGCAAAATTACAATTTTTTTTTGACTGTAGCGGAAGCGTGAAAATATTTTCCAATCAGCCAACCATTCACAGCAAAGTCTTTTTTTTCTCTTCTTGGGCGGCCCGGCTCCTTGCCATCCGGAAGGGTAGGGGATATGCACATGGTTTACTGTATTCCCTTTATCCCCTCTTCGCAAACGTCGCCGTCGGGCTTTCCGCCTATATTGCGCTTGCGCTTCCTTGGGCGCTAAGCCGCCAAGGAGCTTCCTGCGGTCGCTCTTTGCGGCCAAGCGCCCTTTCGCGTCAGCGCCGCGCGCAATGCCGGCTGCAATCCCTGCCGCGTGTGCTCCGTCGGAAAATAAAAAAAGGAGAAGTCTGTGCTCCTCCTTTTCGTGCGTACCCGGGGCCGGTATCGAACCGGCACGAGTGTTACCTCATCGGTTTTTGAGACCGACGCGTCTACCTATTCCGCCACCTGGGCATCGGTGCTTTTTCAGGCTGCAAAAATACAACTTTTTTCAATGCAAATGCAACCGCCTTCAAAATTTTTCGGAATTATCCATTTGTCTCTTTAAATACTGCTGATGCGATAATCTTAAGAAATCACTGAAAACACTTTGACACACAGAGTGTTATAGATATTTGTCGAATTTACGATTTGAAATCAATTCCGTTTTACGCACGACAAGTGCGATCGCGAAAACTGAGGGTGACTAA
>JAFVNW010000037.1 GCA_017506175.1 Bacteroidales bacterium
ACATGGCAAAGGTCTCAAAGCTGCCGCCGCAATCGACCATGATATACAGCCTTGCCATTTCCACGATGTCGGCCTGGTTGACAAACTTCGCGAAGTTCTCCATAGTGAGCTGCTAGATGGTCGGGTCGATGGCTTGCACGTCCGCCAGCGAGAGGTTCTTCTTCAGTTTGACGTCGGCATACATAGTGCCGAGCGTATAGCCGCGCCCTTTGAACGGCACTCGGTAGCCCTGCGCCATGAAGTGAATGATGACGTCACCCAGCAGGTTCCACACGGTCTCTGCCACGTCGGTAGGCACGAGTCCGTTCATCATGTGGATGTGTTCGGCGATTTGTTTGGACGATGCCGTTCCGATGGGTTTCTCCTCCACGGAGATGGACTGACCAACGTTGAAGGCTTCGTTGCCTTGGTTGAGTTTGGCGATGTACGGAAGTTTCATGTTGTTCTGATTTTACGCCTGTCCTTTTCAGGCAAAAAGGTGTTATTAATAATGACGCATCGGGTGTCCTTAATAATGACGCCGGTGGTGTTCTTAATAATGACACCCTGCGCGTTCGTTTCTACTATGGTGCAAAAGTTCGTTTTTAGATTACTTTTTGGGAGATTTCAGGGCGGTCAGTTCCTTGTACAAGTTGTCCCGCTCGGTGAGGTATTCCAGATTGTTGCGCATGAGTTCGCGGATTTCGATGTCTTTCTTCCTCACCTCTTCCTCAGCGTCACAGCGGAGGTTGTACTCCTCATTGAGTCTATGACAGTCCTGTTCTCTGAGTGAAACGATTTGCTCGTACTTCCGCACCAACTCTTGCAGGGCGGCGACCTCGGTCGGCAGTGGCTTCTCGGGAACTTCGATGTGGTCGGTCAGTTGTGGCTTGTTGGCCTCCTTGCGAATAACTCCGAGGGCGAGAACGCATGAGCTCATGAGAATGACTGCGGTCAGGCACGGCAGCGCATGAAGGAAGTCGCGATGCACCAAGTCGAGGATGAACAGAACAAAGAAAATGGTGGCGGCGGTTGCTTCAATCCAGAAGAATTCAGCCGAAAGGGTTTTGATGCGTTTCATATTGCTTTTTTGATAGTGTATGAAATTTTTGTGCAAAGGTACGAAATTATTTCGAAACGAACAAATTTCTTTCGTAAATACTTAAATACTATGCACTATTTCTTAAAAATCGGAAATTCATTATTTCCACTTGTTAAGATTGACGAACAAATTTTGTTCAATCATATCTTTACTTTTATTTAGTTTTGTTTGTAAAGTCCTGCCATACGTTTGAAGTCTTCATTGAAGACCGGAATGTTGTCGAAATAGTTCTGAGTCTTTTCCGCTTTTTTGCGTAGTTCGCTGAGCTCTTGCATCTCTTTTTTGGATAGATGCCCGCCTGTGGCGTTCTTTGACACGATTCCGCCTTTCGGGTATAGGTGGAACAGACGTCTGATAATTCGGAATAGTTTCATATCTTTACTTTTAATGAATTGATGATGTCGGGGTCGATGATGGGGGTGTCACGGACCATGAGCTTCAAGTTGGCGAGCGTCTTGATGCGGGCGGCGTCGTCGGCGTGGCTGGCATTCGTCCACCAGAGGATCAGTTCGCAGACGTCGCTGGCGTCCTGTTGCAGCACGTCGTATGCGCCGGTGGTGCCGCACTCGCCTTTGTCGGTCACGGCCGCGTCCAATGCCCATTCGCTGATGTGGTCCATATTGAACTCAATCTTGCGGCAAGCCTGGATGATTCCGTTGACGGCCTGTTTGTTTTCGCGGGCCATGTAGAGCCGCTCGCGGAGTGCCAGCGCCTCGATCTTGCGCACCAGTATCTCCAGTGCGTGGCATAATACGATGAACACGGCGCACAGCCGGCTGAGTTGACTTGTTCCTTTTTCGGTCATATTTCAGTCTTTTTGTTGATTTTGTCTAATAGTTTTTTCGGGATGGTGATGCCTTGCAGTTCTGGAACTGGTAGGTGGCGGTAGTAGGGGTGCAACGTAAGGCTGGGCGAGTAGATGGCGTGCTGGAGCCGTGTGAACTCCTCCTCCTGCCGGCCGCAGCTCATCTCGTAAGTGATGAAGGTCTTTGCGACAAAGATGTCGCCATCCATCCGGCCCAGCAGCACGCCGTCGTCCATG
>JAFVNW010000038.1 GCA_017506175.1 Bacteroidales bacterium
GATGGCGGCGGAAACAATTTTTTGCTTCATATTGTCAACGATTAAGAGTTTTAATCACTTCATGCGGGTGAAATGCCCTACCCTCTCCTGAACTCCTTCAGGATTTTCAACGGCATGAGCCCCGTTGCAAGCGCAATCAAACAGGCGAACAACGCACTGATGGCCAACGCTATGAGCACATTCCCCGTGTAAAACCTCGCAAAAACCAAAGTGCAGGGAATCAACAGCGCCATATAAATCAGACAACGGACGAAGGGAATGTCGCGCAGAGGCAACTTCAACACGCGGAAGGCGATAACCGTCTGAATGACAGCCATTACCGACTGCGTGCTCAAACTGGCGATAGCCGCCCCCCTCGCCTGTAAGCGCGGAATCAAAATGAAATTCACCAGCAGATTCACCACGATGCCAATAACCGCTGACAAGTTCAACAACTTCATACTGCCATTGGCTGTAAGGAGCGTGCCGTAAATATATGTCAACGAAATGGGTATGATGCAGGGAATGAGGAAAGTGAAAACGCCCGCGCTTTCGGCAATGTGCGCGTCGTATAGCAATTCCAGCACAGGAATCCGGAAGGCGAGCAGTATCGTGACCGCAGTGACAGAGAAGAAAAACAACAGCGAGAACGCCGCACGCAGAATGCCGCCCAAATCCTCCTTGTCTTTCAACATTTTGGAAAACAAAGGCAGCAGAATGACCGAGAACAGGTAGGCAATCATCGTCAGCGCATCCAATAAGCGGAAGGCAGAGGCGTAAACACCAGCCTGCACAGTGGAAATCTCGCACGGCAACAAGCGCTCAATCATCACGGAATCAATGCGGTTGTAGAAAGCCATCAGCAAGTAAAGCAACGCAAACGGGAAGCTTTTCTTCAAAATCATCAGGAAAAAGGCCTTGTTCCAATGCAATTTCTGCAATTTTGCCTTGCTAAAAACAACCACCAACGCCACCAGCATCGCAATCACGTAGGAGGCTGTCTGCGCATAAACGAAGTACTCTATTTTGAAATCCGTGCGCAATACATTGGTCCACAGCAAGATACCGCAGATGACAATCATCAGCAGCCTATCCAGAACCGACAACACGCTATCGGTCTTGAACATCAACAACGCCGACACGTTGGAACGCAGGTAGAGGATGAACGAGTTGAGGAACTGGTTAATCGCCATCCAGAAGAGCAGCTTGAAATGCAGACTGTCGTAGCCGATGCAAAGCGCCACCACGAATGTAAGGAGCATATAGCCCAAACCCAACAGCAGCTTTAACGAGATTATCCCTGACAAGTGCTTGGATAACAAGATATTATATCTTGCAATATTGCGATTATTGAAATTGGTGATGCCCATGTCGAGCACCACATTGAAAATATAAGTAAAATTGAAAATGGCGAAATAGAGCCCGTATGCGGCCGCCCCCACGCGATTCTGCACCGCCACATCCACACCCAAGATCCAGAACGGCTTCACCAGCAAGTTCAGGAAAATGAGGATGGCTATGTTGAATACAAAATCCCGTGATTTCATTACAATGAACTGTAATCCGTGAACTGTGATCTATGAAAAGCGAACCAACCGGTCACCCATCACTGCTCACGGTTACTACATGACAATGTTGATAATCTTCTTGGGTACGATGATGACCTTCTTGGGTGTTTTCCCGTCCAAATACTTCTGCACGTCGGGGTCGGCGAGGACAGCTGCTTCGATGTCTTTCGGGGCCATGTTGGCGGGGAAGACCTTCTGCAAGCGAGTCTTGCCATTGAAAGAGACGGGGTATTTCGCCTCATTTTCAACCAAATAGGATGCATCAAACTTGGGAAAGGCGGCATCAATCACAAAATCGGAATGCCCCAGCAGATGCCACAGCTCTTCAGCCACGTGCGGCGCGTACGCGGAAATCAGCACCACCATGGGCTCTAAGATTTTCCGCTTGGCACACTTCAACTCCGAAAGTTCGTTCACGGCAATCATAAACGCGCTGACCGTAGTATTGAAGGAGAAGCGCTCGTTGTCATCCTCCACCTTCTTGATGGTCTTGTGCAGGGTCTTGTACTCGTCGCGTGTCGGTTCATCGTCCGTGACTCTGAAATCGCCATTGGCATCAAAAAAGAGACGCCAGAACTTGCGCATAAAGCGGAAGACTCCTTCGATTCCATTGGTGTCCCACGGCTTGGAAAGCTCAATCGGTCCGAGGAACATCTCGTACAGACGGAGCGTGTCGGCACCGTATTTTTCCACCAAATCATCCGGATTCTGCACATTGTACTTCGATTTCGACATCTTTTCAATCTCCCAACCGCACACATATTTGCCATCCTCCAAGATGAATTCAGCATGGTTGAATTCCGGCCTCCACTGCTTAAATACCTCTATATCAAGAACATCGTTGTGAACAATATTGACATCCACGCGAATCGGCGTCACCTCATATTGATCTTTCAAATTCAAAGATACAAATTGATTGGTATTAACAATTCGGTAAACGAAGTTCGTGCGACCTTGAATCATACCTTGATTGATCAGTTTGGCGTAGGGTTCATCCTTGCAAACCAGCCCCAAATCGAAGAGGAATTTGTTCCAGAAGCGGGAATAGATGAGGTGACCAGTGGCGTGTTCGGAGCCACCAACATACAAATCGACCTGCTGCCAATACTGGTTTTTCTTTTGGGAAACGAACTCTTCATCATTATGCGGGTCCATATAGCGGAGATAATAGCCACTTGAACCAGCAAAGCCGGGCATGGTGCTGCACTCGTAAGGACAACCATCTTCGGTTTTCCAACTTGCAGCGCGCGCCAAGGGCGGCTCGCCTGTCTCCGTCGGCAAATACTTGTCAACTTCGGGCAAAAGCAGCGGCAGCTTGTCTTCCGGTAGAGCGTAGGGAACACCATCTTTGTAGTAGATCGGGAAGGGCTCACCCCAATAGCGCTGACGGCTGAAAATCGCATCGCGGAGTCTGTAATTCACTGTGCCA
>JAFVNW010000039.1 GCA_017506175.1 Bacteroidales bacterium
CGGATGCCACCGACCCGCAGTACGAAACAGATAACGACACCCTCACCGCCCGCCTGTCGGACCTGTCGGCCGCAATGGGCGACCTGGCCCGCACGGAAATCCGCAACATCCTGTGCGACAGCATGCCGGACATGGTATTGCTGAAACAGTGGTATGCCACCATCGTAGAGACGTGCCATGGGGCATCTCTACAAGATTCCACCATCCCCGTGTCGGCCTACCAGCTGGCGGAGGTGTACAGCCAGGAAGGCGGCCTGTTCACGGCTGCCGCGCTGCTGGCCGCCCTGCCGCAGCGGTTCATTCCCGACGAAGCCGCCCGCAGCGAATACTCCAATTACATGGCCTTGCAACAGCTGCGGGAGACCGTTGACGGCAATTGGTACCTGATGACCGACACCGATATCGCCGCCATGCAACAGGTGGCGGAGAATGGAGGACGCGCCGCCCGCATGGCGAAGGAGATCCTCTGCTTCTTCCACCACATCTGCTACGAGGACGACACGGCGTTGAACCTCGGTGACATCGGGGAACGCAACCTGTCGGGAGGACACGCGCAAGACGGACGCACGCGGTGCGTCCCCACAGACAACGGTCTGGTCATTTACCCCAACCCTACCGGCGGCACCCTGACGGTGGAATCGGCCAGCCCCATCCGCCAAATCACCGTGTACGACCTGTCGGGACGGGTGATGATGACCGTGGACGGAAACGGCACCGCCCGGCACACCGTCAACGTCTCCAGCCTGCACAGCGGCATCTACCTCCTGCGTGTGGTGACGGAGAACGGTGTGGAAACAGGACGGTTTGTGAAGAATTGAGAATTGAAAATTGAGAGGTGAGAGGAAAGGATTAAAGGATGAAAAGATTAAAGGATGAGGGAATTATGTGAGGATGATTGTGGGAATGCCATAATATGACATCCCCACGAATAAACGAATAAAAAATCAACGGATAAATGAATAAATCATAAAACACCTACAACCATGAAAACACGTAACTTTTTTAAAACCCTTTTGCTTCTTGTGCTGCTGGTAGTGGCGGGAGGGAACAGTGCGACGGCGCAGACTCCGCATTTTCCCACAGAAAATGCTTCATGGTCTGTCTATTCCTTTTCCAATTACCAATCCGACACCCTTGAGTATTACCTTGCAGGCGACACGATACTCTATGATACGAGTTGGTCCAAACTTTTCCACAAAAACCCACAGGGGGATGTCGTGTATTGTGGTGCGATAAAAGAATCGGATGACATTGTGGAAATCAAATTGCCTGATGAGGAAAAGCGTTTGCTTTATGATTTTACTCTTGCAGTGGGTGACACTTTCCCATATCCACCCTTTCATTTTGGCTGGGATGTTTACACAGCTATGGTGGTTGAACAGATTGATACTGTGCAGCTTGCTAATGGAGAATTTAGAAGAGAAATCGTATCCAATATGGTGACAAGTGGTACTTTTGAAGAGATTCAAGAGCGATGGATAGAAGGTATTGGCAGTGTACATGGGCTCCTATTTCCGCTAAATCCGAAATTGTTGGATGTGGAAAGTAACGAGGAATTCACTCTTGTCTGTTATAGCGAAGATGGCGAACTATTGTATCATAATCCGCGTTTCGCCAGTTGTATGACGGCAACAGAAATAGAAGATGCAGGGGAAAATGACAGGGGTGTTCAGATATACCCGAACCCGGCAAGAGATCACATTGTGATTTCAACAGCCGACAATACCCAAATTAGGACAATTATAATCCCCAAATCAAATTGTACCAATTTTTCAAATCAAATTGTACACTTTGAAACTACTTTTCAATAACCTTGAAAGCGGAATAAAATTGCTATTTACCCTCCAGCTCCGATAGTTTCTTTTCCAAGGCAGCAATACGGCTCTCGTAGATGCTGATTTGTTCCGTAATGGCATCTCCAATTGTGGATAACAACTCTTTGTAGGATACTGTTTCAAAAAGTGTGTCCGAGAGAAAAAAAGTTCGTGAATTTTATAGTTTTGTAAAGTGAAACAATAAAAACACAAACCTATAAAAAAGCACGAACTTATGGAGTTTACAAAAGAACAAATTTTTGAGCTAACTTCCAAA
>JAFVNW010000002.1 GCA_017506175.1 Bacteroidales bacterium
ATAGCGCCGGGGCACACCTCTTCCCATTCCGAACAGAGAAGTTAAAACCGGCCGCGCCGATGATACTGCCTGAAGAAGGTGGGAAAGTAGGTCGTCGCCCAATGCCACAGCGGCTCGCATTTCTGCGAGCCGCTTTTTTTTGTCGACCGGATTGCCCTTGATTCTGTCCCTGTCCTTGCCGCCGTGTCCCGCATCCCCCTCGCCCCCGGCCCCGCAAGGTCGGCAAATGCGAGGCCGGGTCGCTTCCTCTCCCCAGGACGTAGGGGAATGCTTGCGACCATGTGGACGCCCCGGCAATGGGTCCGGCTTATCCGTCCCCTGAAATCCTATTTGTCGAGGAAGTTGAGGAAATCCACAAAGTCCTCGTTGAAGATGTCGGAGAGGGTGTATCCGAAATGGGACCAGATAGCGGCCACGATGAAAAGCACCAGCGCCGACAGGACGGCACCTGTGATGGCGAAGGCCTTGCGATAGCCCTTGCGGAAAAGGCCCACCAGCGAGAAGGTGAGGCCGAGGACACCAAGGATGAAACGTACGAACGGCGCCCAGAACAGCACGACGCCAATCACACCCAGCACGAAACCTGTGCCTCCCAACATGTTCCGTCTGAGAGGTTGCGGCGGAAAAGGAGGGGCTTGCGCCTGCCTCTGATAAGGCTGTTGGTATGGCTGTTGTTGAGCTCGCTCCTGGGCGGGCATCTCAGGGGTTGACTGGGTGGCTTCGCCCCGCACCTCTTGGTTTTGATTGAGTTTCTCTTCCATAATCATGAATTTTAAGGACGCCCTTGTAACGTTTACGGCATCCCGTATTATTATTCAGGCCTGCAAAATTATGATTTTTTTCAATAACGGCCTACATCACTATTGCTTTTGAAAGATAAGGGCAATGACCGAAAATTTCAGACCTATACTGTGAGAAAACACCTATTCAATGCGCCCTCCATTTCGCCCTCTCTTTCAGTCGGGAACGGACTCCCTAACCAATCCCTGTCAAACTATTAACTATCCACCCATCTCTTGCTATCGCAACAATTGGGGATTGTTGGTGGGGTATTCTCGTAATGTGAACTTGTTGAATTGGTTCACTGACACCGCCCCTCCTTGCTCCACTTCCAAGGGCTCAAGTCTCAAAAACTCTATTGCATTTCCCGATGTGCGGGAGTCGGCGCCGTACGAGGAATGAAGGATGTACGAGAGGTAGAAGAGATTCTTGGCCATATACTCATCCAAATAATACTCCTTGCGAACTTGGTACTGATTGTTCCAATTGGCCTCCTCATTGAGTACAATCGGTTGGTTGTTGATGAGCCGCTCACGCACCTCAAAGATGCTGAGCATCTGCTGGTTATCATCCATCACGTAGGCCTCGTTGGTGGGGTCGATCCACAGCCATTTGCCCAATTGCGCGGAATAGACTTCGTTGATGACATGGCAATCGTCGTAGTAATTTCTTGGCATGCAAGTGACCACACGCGAGCGGATGCCCAATGCCAAGTAGCATTCGTTGGCAAAGAGTGCCAAACCGCGGCAGTTTACCCCTCTCTTTTGGGCATATTTGGCAATTGTCGCCGCATTCCTCTCTGTTGGGGGCAAACCGGCACTGCCATTATGTCGGATTGTATGATGCACCCAATGCAGCACATTCAGTATCCGGGTCACCTCATCTCCCGTACCGGCCACAGAATCCAAGTTGTACTTCAGCCGCAGCGACTGCAACTCGGGGGCATCGGCCGACTGGTAGGTGAACGCCGGGATGTCGCGCTGCTGCGAAAAGTCGAAAGTTTTGCCTTCACGCAACGTGTCTATGTAGTACGGAAACGCGACAAAATCCACAAAGCTGACTCTTTTTTTTCGGATGACGACCAATCTTGTGCATGGGGAATTGTTGTACTCGTATCTGAATTGAGCAGTGTCAATATCCGTGCAATAGATGAATGTTTTCCCGTCATCCCACTTCCTGCAGGGGACCTCGTCGTGATGGATGTTGCGAGAGAACCAGAAATCTCCATCGGCATATAGTGTGCAACGATCCTTGTTGGCATAGACTGTATCTATCATGACAAACTGTTGCGCGAAGGCTGTGCATGTACTTATAAAAAGTACGGCCAATAGTATAACTTGTTTTCTCATAAGCGAAAAGATTTGATGAAATGATTGGGTTTTTGATTTTAACTCTTTTGCCAATCTGGACTTTTCGAAGCAGAAAAGTTGACGCTGCAAAGGTACGCATTATTATTTTATATCAAACAGATTAGTGATGCTTTTTATGGTCTTTGGTTCGCTTTATGTTGGTAGAAATCAATGTTTTTTCGTAATTTTGCGCTTCCTTAAAAGATGGATGTTTTTTTATTATAATCATTTAATATCAACAATATGGAAGATGAAAAACAGAAAGGTGGACTTCACATTGCGGGATGGCGCCAGTGGCTGATGTTCCTGCTCTGCCTGCTTATGATGGCTGTCGCCGCCTTGGTCCGCGATGGAAAACTCTTCGGCCACGAGTTTGCGTGGTTTAGCCTGAGAGGAGGAGTGGCAACGGTTTCAGCAGCCCCTTCTTCTCTTTATTATACTGATAAAACCTCAAGTCCCAGTGATACGGTCGTAATCAATACCAAGATATTGGGCAAGGACATACAAGGTTTCAATGGACCGGTGCCCTTGGAGGTCACGATTGTTGATGGTAAGGTGGTGAATGTGCGTGCCCTGCCTAACGAAGAGACTCCCGACTTTTTCCATCGTGCCTTCAATGAACTACGTACAAAGTGGAACGGGCTAACGGTGTCGCAAGCCTCCAACCTGAAGGTGGATGCAGTTAGCGGTGCAACTTACTCCTCCAACGCCATCATCCAGAATGTACAACTCGCTCTGAAAAATTACAAGCCGCTTCCTGTCAAAGCGCCGCAGACGCCGCAAACTGGTTCTGCCACATTGTCCGCCCCACAATCCGCCAAAACAGTTCCAGCCCAGTCAGTGCCGGATTCTTCCTCCACTTTCGATTTTCACCATCAGCCCGCGCCCTCCGCGCCCAAAAGCCCCGCTGTTTCGGTCGCCACCTCGCGCAGGTCGGGCGATACGCTGATTGTAAACACGACTGTTTTAGGCAAGGAGATTCAAGGCTATAACGGCCCCACCCCGGTAGAGGTCTTGATCGTTGATGGCAAAGTAGTGGAGGTGCGTGCGCTGGAGAATGCGGAAACGCCCAGTTTTTTCAACCGCGCCTTTGGCGAGTTGAGGACGAAGTGGAACGGCAAGACGGTTTCGGAAGCTTCCCGCCTGAAGGTGGATGCGGTTTCCGGTGCCACCTATTCATCCAACGCCATCATCCAAAATGTACAGGCAGCGTTGTGTCATGCACAGTCGGCTGATGCCGCACCCGTGCAGCAAAAGGGCTCCTTTTTCACACTGAAATTCATTGTTGGACTGTTGGTGGTGCTGTCGGCCTCCATTCTGCCACTCTTTATAAAGAACAAAACGTACCAGATTGTTCAGATGGTGCTTAACGTGCTGGTATTAGGTTTCTGGTGCGGGCTGTTCGTCTCGTACACCTCCATACTCACCTTTCTGTCAAGCGGTTTCAGCTGGGCTTATTTCGTGATTATCCTAATGATTCTGGTTGCGTTCATCTATCCGTTGTTTGGCAAGAAGCAGTTTTATTGCGCACACGTCTGCCCTTTCGGCGCGTTGCAGCAATTGATGGGGCATTGTTCGAAAAAGAAGATTGGAATAAGTGTGAAGCTGGTCAAGGTGTTGAATTGGTTCCGCCGGATTTTGTGGGCAGTACTGATGGTATGCTTGTGGACGGGCGTCTTTTTCGAGTGGATGGATTACGAGCTGTTCACGGCGTTTCTGTTTCAGACCGCTTCGCCTGTCGTCATCGGGTGCGCTGTTGCAGTTGCGTTACTCGCGATCTTCATTCCGCGTCCCTATTGTCGTTTTGTCTGCCCCACTGGTACGCTGATTAAAGTATCGGAAATGAGCATGTGACAGGGGCTGCGGCAGGGATTGCAGCCGGCATTGCGTGCGGCGCTGACGCGGAGGGCGCTTGGACGCAAAGAGCGACCGAAGGAAGCTCCTTTGCGGCTTAGCGCCCAAGGAAGCGCAAGCGCAATATAGGCGGAAAGCCCGACGGCGACGTTTTGCGAAGAGGGGATGAAGATGAACAGTTGAGATGCGACATGCCGTGCCTCTACGCCCGAAATCCAAGGAGCCGTGCCGCCCGAATCGTAGAGTGAAAATCTTAATCATTCTATAATAGGGCCGCGTTTTATACGTTAAATATAACTTTCACATATTAACTAATAAAACATTAAAATGAAAGAAACCAGTATTTTATCTTTTGTTTTGGCCGTTGCACTTGTTGCGATTTCCATCGGTTCGATGTTTGGCCAAGGCAATGTTAAGCAAGAGTCAAATCAAAATTCAACAATTATGGAAGAAAGCGTGTACAATAATATTATGACGCGTGCATCGGTGCGCAAGTATCAGGACAAGGCGGTGGAGAGCGAGAAAATAGAGAAGCTGCTTCGCGCCGGCATGGCGGCTCCGTCGGCGGTGAACAAGCAGCCGTGGCATTTCATCGTAGTTACCGACAAGCAGCAGCTGAAAAACATCGCCGCTATTGCACCCAACGCGGGGATGGCGGCTCACGCGCCGCTGGTGATTGTTGTGTGTGGCAATATGGATAAAGCCTTGCCTGGCGAAGCCCGTGGATTCTGGATTCAGGACGCCTCCGCCGCCACCGAGAACATACTCCTTGCCGCCCACGCGATGGGTTTGGGTGCTGTGTGGACCGGCACCTATCCCAGCGAACAACGCTGCGCCGCATACGCCAAGCTGCTCAACCTGCCCGACAATATCGTTCCGCTCTGTTCTATCGTAATTGGTTATCCTGCTGAAAAACCGAATGTAAAGGACAAATGGAAGCCCGAAAACATCTCCTACAACACCTTTGGCGGCAAAGCTGGTGCCGATGTGCAAATCGCTCCCGTAACTGTTCCTGAGAAGAGTTTCAAGGAGATTGACATCACCAAGGAGTTCCGTGAAAACGGCTTCACTTTCTTCCACGGCAATGGCACGAACGGCATTTTGCTGGCAGCCGGCGACCGGAATGCATCCAATGCGATGACTATCGGTTGGGGTGCCATCGGAACGCTCTGGCAGCAGGACATGGTTTCGGTTTATGTGGCCGAGAAACGCTATACCAAAGGGTTTATGGACAAAGGGAACTACTTCACTATCATGACATTCCCGAAGGAATACGGGAATGTACTTGACTATATGGGGTCGCACTCGGGCCGCGACGGCGACAAGGCGAAGGCGTTGGGATTGCATACCCTTTACACCGAGAATGGCACGCCCTACTACGAGGAGGCGGACATGGTGATTGAATGCGAAATCATGTACGCTGCGCCGTTTGACAAGGCCGCGTTCAAGGAAGCTCCGGCCAAGTTCTACTCCAAATCGACCTCCGGCGTTCATTCCCAGTATGTAGGCAAGGTGGTGAAAGCGATGAAGAAGCAGTAATGGGTGAATGGTCTATGGTTTAAGTTATGAAAAAATACAAATATCAAACACAGGGAACTTGCAGTCAGGAGATTTTTTTTGAAGTGGA
This sequence comes from Bacteroidales bacterium, assembly GCA_017506175.1. Lineage (GTDB taxonomy): Bacteria > Bacteroidota > Bacteroidia > Bacteroidales > WCHB1-69 > UBA1756. Next base: position 5,611 of record JAFVNW010000002.1, read on the forward strand.
TGAAGAAAACCGATTGCACAATGTTCGTTTTGTCGGTGGATGCGATGGCAATTTGCAGGGCATCGGCCGATTGATTGAAGGAATGAAAATGGAGGAGGTAGCGGCGAAATTGGAGGGAATCCGTTGCGGATACAAATCCACCAGCTGTCCCGACCAGTTGGCCACGGCATTGAAAAAGGTGATGGAAATCCATGGCGATGCAGCAGGTCGTCCGTAACTCTGCTGCGATGGTCATTCAATATCGTTAACCTCTGACGATTTGTCCGTCTTTGATGGTGATTTTGCGGTCCGACATTTCGGCCAATTCGTTGTTGTGTGTCACCACGATGAAAGTCTGGTGGAACTGGTCGCGGAGGTCGAAGAAGAGTTGATGTAGTTTGCTGGCATTTTCGGAATCGAGGTTGCCGGAGGGTTCGTCGGCGAGGATGAGTTTGGGGTTGTTGACGAGGGCGCGGGCTACGGCGACACGCTGTTGCTCACCGCCGGAGAGTTGCGAAGGCTTGTGCGTGAGTCGCTCCTTCAGTTTCAAGAAATCCAGCAGTTCTTCGGCGCGTTTCATCGCTTCCGCTTTGCTTTTGCCGGCAATCATGGCGGGCAGTGCCACATTTTCCGCGGCGGTAAATTCAGGAAGAAGGTGGTGGAATTGGAACACGAAGCCGATATTCTGGTTGCGGTAGGCCGCCAATTCCTTGTCAGACAGGGTGTAAAGGTCGGTGCCGTCGATGAGCACCTTGCCTTTGTCGGGTTTGTCAAGCGTGCCGATGAGGTGGAGTAGCGTTGACTTTCCCGCACCTGATGCACCCACGATGGAGATGACCGAGCGGTCTGCAATTTCGAGGTTGATGCCTTTCAGTACTTGCAGTGCGCCGTAGTTTTTTTCAAGTCCGTTGATTTGAATCATCGAATTCCTTTATTAAAAAATAATGTTGCAAAAATACGGATAAAATGATAATTGAGGAAGGGAATTGAAATTTTTCATTGGTTGATGTTTGTGTTGCAAAATAATGTATCTTTGCAGTCAAAATAATTGACTATGTCTGCATATACCATTCGAATCGATAGCGAAACAAAAAACCAATTTGACTTGCTATGCGAACGCCTTGGCTTAAGCGTATCAACTGCTGTCAACTTGTTCATTCGCAAATCCATACGCGAACAAGCCATCCCCTTCAGGATTGACTTAAACTCTTCCCATCAAATTGTTGAAGAAGCCCAACAAGCCATTGAGGAGATGAGAGCCTCCAGTAAGAAACGCGGTCTCTCGGACATGACTTTGGAGGAGATTAATGAAGAAGTTGCCCTATCACGAAAGAAGAAATAACACTCAATGATGAAGTTTTACGTTGTTTTTGACACTAATGTCATAGTATCTGCACTACTCACCTCACACCCTGACTCTCCTACCGCTACTTTACTGAACATGGTGTTAGAAGGAACGATAATCCCTTTATACAATGAGCAGATTCTTTCTGAATACTGCGAAGTGTTGAGTAGACCTAAGTTCAAGTTCACTCATAATCAAATCCAGCGAGTCTTGGCTTTAATCCGTTTAGGTATCAGTTTGGAGCGAACCCCTTCGGACTTTGACTTTCAAGACTTGGATGATGCCGTTTTTTACGAAGTGGCTCTTTCTAAAGAGGATTCATATTTAGTTACTGGGAACTTGAAACACTTTCCACAAGTAGATAAAGTGGTTCTGCCCGCAGAAATGTTGGCGCTTATACTTTCTTGACGTGGCTACGCTTCATTTACCATTTTCATGAAACATTAATATGTATATGCGTGAAATTTGCGCCACGCATTTTGGGGTAGAAATATGTATGTGAAATTTCTTATCATACTTCAGTTTAATTTTGTATTTTGACGTCGTTGTTCCTTAAATAGTAGGCAACAATAAGAAAGCGCATTTTCGCTTTATTCCGTAACGTGAAACTCGACACTTCACTGAAGCTATATTGGAATAAAAAGAAGATGAGCGATTCTTGCACTTTTTTGATTGAAAAATGCAGATTTGGGGGATGAATCTTCCAAAATGACACCCATCTCTATGCCAAAGTTGAAGAGTGGTTTTGTATCGAATTTTGATGTATCTTTGCAGTCGACTATTTTCACTAATTATTAACTAAAATCACTCATTATGAAGAATGAACCCAACCACCACGTCAACCTGCTGACCGACTTCGGTTTCAAGCGTTTCTTCGGTACTGAACCGTACAAGAACAACCTTCTCCATTTCCTTAACACCTTCCTTGGTTCTTACATTGGCACCATTACCGACATCACGTACCAGCCCACTGAGCAGTTGGGTTTCCGGCCAACTGAGAAGAGGGTGGTGCTGGATGTGCTCTGCACCACGCAGAATGACGACCAGGTCATTGTGGAGATGCAGAAGACCAGCCAGGAGTTTTTGAGGAACCGGATTGTGGCCTACTCGTCGCGGTTGATCAGCAACTCGCTGAAGGTGGGAGACCGCAAGTACAACTTCCCGCCTGTAATCTCCATCTTGTTAGCTGATTTCAGCATTCCCGAACTGGTGAATCGTGAGGAGTTTATGCAGCGAGTGACGCTCAAAGATGAGCGGAACAATATTTTTTCTGACAAGATGTCGTTTGTTTTGATAGATTTGAGTAAATTTGCCGCGCAAATGCAGTTCGACCAGCTGTTGGATGATAGGGAGCGATGGTGCTACTCCATCCACAACATGAACAAGATGGCGGAGGGTGAGATCCCGAAGAAGTTTGGTATCTTCCACAAGCTGTACGAGGATTGCCGATTAACAAAACTGAGCACTATGGAAAAGCAAGAGTATGAGAAGAGCGTACTGGAGTACGAGGATGTGAAGGACGCGATGGACTACCATCACCGCTTGGGCGTTGAAGAAGGCTTCCAAAAGGGGTTGGAGGAAGGTAGAGAGGAAGGTAGAGAGGCTCTTCTCATAGCCGCCCGTAAATTATTGGAATTAGGTGTCTCTATTTCAGATGTTACCCAAGCCATTGGTTTGAGTGAGCAACAGGTGAGGGAGCTGAAAGGGTGATCTTGTCCTTACTTCACCAAAAAAGCCAAGAGCAAAACACTCTTGGCTTTTTTTTTCGGTTGGTCAATGGAAAACTCTGACTACTCGATGGTAAGCAGTACGTCGCCTTCCATGACAGCGTCGCGTTGTTTAACGCGGATGCCTTTCACCACGCCGGCTTTGGGCGCGTCGATGTTGTTTTCCATCTTCATGGCTTCCAGCAGAATCAGGTGCTGGCCAGCGGTCACGGTGTCGCCTTCGCGAACGAACAGGTCGAGGACTGTGCCCGGGAGGGGTGATTTGACTGCCATTCCGGCACCACTGGCAGCGGGAGCTGGAGCTGCGGCGGGGGCGGGAGCAGCAGCGGGAGCGGCTTGCGGTGCAGCGGCTACGGCTGCAGTTGCAGCGGGACGGGCTACCGGCTTCGGAGCGGCTGGCATTTTCACATTCGTCATATCCATTTCCACCTCGTAGTTTTTGCCGTTTACAGCCACTTGAGCCTTGTTATCTTCGATGCCGACAATGTCCACTGAGTATTCATTGCCATTGATTTTGAATTTGTAATTTTTCACGGTTATTAATTGTTTAATTGTTATTGATTAATTGCTTGATTCCTTGTTTGCTTAATCGCTTAATCGTTTATCTGTTCAACGGGTCGGCGGTTCCACATTTCTATTCACTGTTCACCAATCACTATGACTTCGGATTGCGTTTGAAATTGAAGTACTTTTGTCCCCACGGGGATGCTTCATTGAGGTTGGTGAAGGTGAGAACCTCGCTTTCTTGGTCGTGTTGGGTGTCTAAATAGAGGTATAGAGCGGTAAATACGGCCACTTTTTCCTCCTCGGTGGCATCGCCCATTTCTTGGTTCAATGCAGTGACGATGGCGGCCAGCTCTTCGTCGGACGGTTTGCCGCCGGCAGTCGGAGCGGGTTGTGTCGCCGGCTTCGCCTCTTTCTTACCTGATTTGACGTTGAATCCTTTCTTGGAGTAATGTCCGAAAATTTTCAGGATAATGTAGATAAAGGCTAGAACGGTAAACACGATGCTCATGGAGGTGAGGGCCATCTTGATGCCGAAGCGGTCGGTCTTGGCCAATCTGTCGGACTTGGTTTCGCCGTTGAGCACTGTGTTGTTGGAGCCTGGGGTGAAGAAGTCCAGAATGTCCATTTTCGAAGTGTCGCCATCTTTTACGCAGCCGTACGACACGCAAGTGTCACGCAGTATCGGGGGGAATTCCATAATATCGATGAGCGTTTTGCCATCGGAACCGATTAAAGCCACGTAGTTGGTCTGGTCGGGGGTGAAACTCACGTGGAAAGTGCCGTAGGTCGGATCGCCATCCAAGAAGAAAACGACGCAGCTGCGTTGTTGCAGGAGGGTTTTGGGGTCGCCGGTGGGGATGTTGTAGCACTTTTTCTTGAATTTGTCCAAAGCATCCTTGTCCTTTTGTGCGGCGGCGAAGCCTGTCGTATCGTTTGTGAGGTAGCAACCGCCGACGTTCACGGAGTTGTAGGCGCTATTGTAGATTTCCACCCATGGTGTTGGACGGCTGTACTCATCGGTGAAGTTGTCTTCGTTCTTGATGAGGATTTCGTTCAAGCGCAGGTCAACGATGGACTGTGCCGGAAGGGAAATCGCAGCTACAACCAATGCGAAGGTGAGTAATAATTGTTTGATAATCTTCATTCTATTGTTGATTTAGATGGATTATAATGGGAGGTTATCGTGTTTCTTGGCCGGGTTCTCAAGGTGTTTGGTCTTGAGTGATTCGAGGGCGCGGATGACTCTGAAGCGGGTGTTACGCGGTTCAATCACATCGTCGATGTAGCCGTATTTGGCTGCCACGTAAGGATTGGAGAATGCCTTGGTGTATTCGGCCTCTTTTTCGTTCATGAAATCGGCTTTCTTTTCGGGTTCTTCAATGGCCTTGATGTCCTTGCTGTAGAGGATTTCAACGGCGCCTTTGCCGCCCATGACGGCGATTTCGGCGGTCGGCCAGGCATAGTTGATGTCGCCGCGAAGCTGTTTGGAGCTCATCACGCAGTAAGCGCCGCCGTAGTCTTTGCGGAGGATGACGGTCACTTTCGGGACGGTGGCTTCGCCGTATGCGTACATCAGTTTGGCTCCGTGGAGGATGATGCCGCCGTATTCTTGACCAGTTCCGGGTAGGAAGCCGGGAACGTCAACTAAGGTGACCAGCGGGATGTTGAAGGCGTCGCAGAAGCGGATGAAGCGGGCACCCTTGCGGGAGGCGTTGATGTCGAGCACACCAGCCAAATAGTTGGGTTGGTTGGCCACGATGCCTACGGACATGCCGTTGAAGCGGGCGAAGCCGACCACAATATTGCGGGCGTACATCGGTTGGATTTCAAGGAATTCGCCGTTGTCCACGATGCTGCTGATGACGGATTTCACATCGTAGGGCTTGTTCGGGTTGTCGGGGATAATGCTGTTGAGTACGTCGTCGAGGCGGTTGATGGGGTCTTCGCAGGTGTAGCGGGGGGCAGACTCCATGTTGTTGGAGGGCAGGTAGCTGAGCAGCTGGCGAATCATTGCAATGCCTTCGTCTTCGGTATCCACGGCGAAGGAGCAGACACCCGACTTTGTGGCGTGTACATTGGCGCCGCCGAGTTCTTCCACACTGACAGTCTCACCGGTAACGGTTTTCACAACCTTCGGGCCAGTGATGAACATGTAGCTGGTGTTCTTGGCCATCATAATGAAGTCGGTGAGGGCGGGAGAATATACCGCGCCGCCAGCGCAGGGACCGAAGATGGCAGAGATCTGCGGAACAACACCGGATGCAAGAATGTTGCGTTGGAAAATTTCGGCATAGCCGGCCAAGCTGTTGACACCTTCTTGGATGCGGGCTCCGCCAGAGTCGTTGAAGCCGATGACGGGAGCGCCCATCTTCATGGCCTGGTCCATCACCTTGCATATTTTGTTGGCAACGGTTTCGGAAAGGGAGCCGCCGCTAACGGTAAAGTCTTGTGAGTAAACGAAAACCAATCTGCCGTCAACGGTGCCGTAGCCGGTAATCACGCCATCGGTGAGTGTGTGCTCCTTGTCAAGGCCGAAGTTGGTGCAGCGGTGGGTTACAAACATGTCGAACTCCTCGAAGCTGCCTTCGTCCAAGAATTTCAGGATTCGCTCTCTTGCGGTGTACTTGCCCTGGGCGTGCTGCTTTTCAATGCGTTTCTCGCCGCCGGCAATGCGAGCTTTCTCTCTTAATTCCAAAAGCTCGTTGATTTTGTCTTGCATTGTCATATTCTGTTCGGTTTATTGATTTATAATGCTGCGGATTTTGCATCCTTCAAATTCGTAAGCTATTGATTATTCAGTAATTAAAAGCATGCAAAATTTGGTTGCAAATTTACATTTTTTTCCTTATACGTCAACAGTTTTTTGCTGAAAAAATATACGATTCTCTACAATCGTGAAATTGGAGGAAAAGTGGATTGATATCAGTGATGGGTGAACTGAATTATGTGGTGGACAGGGAAAGAGTCGAAGTCAGCTTTCCGCCTTCAAATCAAAACCCACCAATCCTTTTAAAATTACAGATTTTTGGATTTATTCTTCAAAAAAATGAGGAATCGGCGGCAACCGAATTTGTTTTTTTTTTGCTTAGATGTTTTAGTGTGTTAAAAATCAATAATTTACGTTAAAATAAAAAAATCTTTCAAATGATTGTCAATTCAAAATAAAGTTCTATTTTTGCCGTCTCTAAACAAGGGGTCCCAGTAGCTCAGCAGGTAGAGCACATCCCTTTTAAGGATGGGGTCCTGGGTTCGAATCCCAGCTGAGACACAAATTCCCGCTATATGCGGGATTTTTTTTTACCGAGTTCCACGTTTCTGAACTTTTTGTACGCGAAAAAAACTACTGTATTTTTTGTAGCGTGTTTTTGTGTTGGTGTTTTTCACATCCTTTTTGCTTGAAAAGAATCAAAGAGATGGACAACCACTATGAAGTGTGTGGTTGTGAGGCTTGTTGCCGGTGTATTTCGCCCTCACCTTCCGGAGTTCCGCTCCCAGAACACGCCGTCGTTGAAACCTTGTATCCCGTTGTCTTGCTCGGCTTGGAGCAGCCGCTTCGCTGCTAATAGCGCGTATTCCTCGCTGATTTCCACGCCGCAGAAATGACGCCCCAGCTTCTTCGCTGTCACGGAAGTGGTGCCGCTGCCTAAAAACGGGTCAAAAACGAGTCCGCCCTTCGGACAGGAGGCCAGAATCAACTTGGCCAACAGTTTCTCCGGCTTCTGTGTTGGATGGTCGGTGTTTTCAGGCATCGACCAGAACGGAACCGTCAGGTCGTCCCAGAAATTTGACGGGTGTGTGAGTCGGAAATTACCCTCCTGCGTCTCCTCCCAATCCTTCGGCCTGCCATTGTCCCTATAGGGGGCTATCACCCTTCTTTTCTGCATAACCGATTCAATATCAAAATAATACGACTTTTTATCCAGGACAGCGAACCAGATGTCCTCCATTGAGTTTTTCCAATTTCGTTTTGCGCCGCGCCCCTTTTCCCGCTGCCACGTAATGCGGTTGAGCACATTGGCATTTTCGCTTAACACCTCATAAACCGCACTTGAACTTTTCCAGTCGCAGCAGACGTAGATGCTACACGTCGGCTTGCCCAGCGCAATCACTTTCGGCAGCCATTTGCGCAGATAATCCTTGTATTCCGCCTCATCCATTTCCTTGAATTTCAATCCCGCGAAATTCTTCGCAAGGTTGTATGGCGGGTCAATCACAATCAGGTCGGCCGATTGTTTCGGCAGGAAATCGATGACTTGAAACAAATCCTGATTGATTGTTGTATCGATGATTTCCTCAATAGTGCAGGGTTTGGAAAACGTAGAAAGAAACGGGAGAAGTCCTTCGCGCTCCTTCTGCGAAATGCTCAAAGTCCTGTTTCGCCCTGCACGTTTCTTTCCAGCCATATATTCATTTTTCCCTACTTCATCTTCTCTCTGATCCGTTGTGTCAGCGGTTGGGCGAAGATGAAGTCGTTGAGCTTTTCGTTGTCGGAGGTGAGGACGTTGTCCTTGTTGCCGCGCCATTCGAGGTTTCCCTGGTAGATGAAGGAGATGGTTTCGCCGATGGTGATGACGGAGTTGATGTCGTGGGTGTTGACGACGGTGGTGATGTCGAATTCGTGGGTGATATCGATGATGAGTTCGTCGATGAGGAGGGAGGTTTTGGGGTCGAGGCCGGAGTTGGGCTCGTCGCAGAAGAGGTAACGCGGTTTGCAAGCGATGGCTCGGGCGATGGCGGCGCGCTTTTTCATGCCGCCGCTCAGTTCGGCGGGGTAGAGGTGGTTGGAACCAGCCAAGTCAACGTGTTGGAGGCAGAAATTGACGCGCTCGATTTTCTCGTCGTAACTTTGGTTCGTCAGCATCGTGAGCGGGAACATCACGTTCTCCTCGATGGTCATGGAGTCGAAGAGCGCGGCCCCCTGGAACACCATGCCCATCTCTGTGCGGATTTCCTGCTTCTCCTTGGCAGTGAATTGGTTGAAATTGCGGTCGTTATACAGAATTTCGCCCTCTTCAGGGGTGAGCAACCCAATCAAACATTTCATCATCACGGTCTTACCTGATCCCGACCGCCCGATGATGAGGTTCACCTTGCCCTGCTCAAACTGCGTGTTAATGCGCTTCAGCACTTGCCGCTCACCAAAATACTTGGAAACATTCTTGATTTCTATCATTGTTGAGTATTGAGTTCTTATCTGTCTGCGGACTATGTCCGTGTCTTCTACTTCTTGCTTGCCTATAACATTACTTGTGTAATGACGAGGTTCAGCACGAGGATGATGAAACTGGAAACTACGATGCCGTTCACGTTGGCCTTGCCGAGTTCAAGTGCGCCACCTTCAATGCGGTAGCCATAAAACGATGATACTGTGGATAATACGAAGGCGAAGATGGTGGTTTTCGTCAAAACGTAGTAGATGTCGTACATGCGGAAGAAGGAGGTGAGGCCGTCATAAAACTCGTATGGAGAGGAGACGTGGGTGATTATGACGGTGATGTAGCCGCCGAAGAGGGCAAAGGCGATGGCGATGATGATGAGAATGGGGATGGTGATGAGGGCGGCAATGATTTTGGGAAGGATGAGATGAGAGGCGGCGTTGATGCCCATGACTTCCAGTGCATCAATCTGTTCAGTAACGCGCATGCTTCCGATTTCGGAGGTGATGCGCGAGCCCAAGTTGCCTACCAGCAGCAGCGTGATGATGGTGGGACATAGCTCCATTACGACTGAGGTGCGGACGGTGAAACCCAGCGTCCATTTCGGGATCCATGGACTTTCAATTTGCAGCGCCGTTTGCGTGGTGATGACGCTGCCCATGCATACCGCCACGATGCAGACAATCAGCAGGGAGCCCACGCCCATTGAGTTCATCTCGTCAATTAACTTGCGGAAGAACTCCGACCATTTGGCGGGCTTTGAGAATACTTTTTTCAGGAAGAGGAAGTATTCTCCGATGATTTCTAATGCTTTCTTTAACATTTTTTATGTGATTAGTGGATTGTGATGAGTGATTTGAGAGGGATGAGCGGTTTATGAGAACAAATCCGGTTGTTGTTCAGAAAAGCGAACTTTTCCCAGATGTTTGTAAGCCAAATCAGTGGCTTCGCGGCCGCGCGGAGTACGCATCAGATAGCCCTCTTGGATGAGGAATGGCTCGTACACCTCCTCAATGGTTCCGGAATCCTCGCCAACGGAGGTGGCGATGGTGGTGAGTCCGACTGGGCCGCCCTTGAATTTGTCGATGATGGTGGTGAGAATACGATTGTCCATCTCGTCGAGGCCGTGCTTGTCCACGTTCAGTGCGGAGAGGGCCACTTGGGTGATGTCGTAGTTGATGGTTCCATCGCCTTTGATTTGGGCGAAGTCGCGCACGCGGCGGAGCAATAGGTTGGCGATACGTGGGGTGCCGCGGCTGCGGCGGGCGATCTCAAGCGCGGCATTGTCGTTCAGGTCGATCTTGAGGATAGAGGCGGAGCGTTTGAGGATGCGCGACAGCGTGGGTGCATCGTAGTATTGGAGCCGCAGGTTGATGCCGAAGCGAGAGCGCAAAGGTGCTGTTAGTAGACCGCTGCGTGTGGTGGCTCCAACCAGCGTGAACGGGTTCAGGGCAATCTGCACGCTGCGGGCGCTCGGCCCCGACTCGATCATGATGTCGATTTTATAATCTTCCATCGCCGAATAGAGGTACTCCTCCACCACCGGCGACAAACGGTGAATCTCATCGATGAAGAGCACATCGTTGGGTTCCAGATTGGTGAGCAGGCCTGCTAATTCTCCGGGCTTGTCGATGACCGGTCCCGAAGTGACGCGCATGTTCACGCCCATCTCGTTGGCGATGATGTGCGAGAGCGTGGTCTTGCCCAAACCTGGTGGCCCGTGCAAAAGCACGTGGTCCAGCGCTTCCTTGCGCGCCTTTGCCGCCTGAACGAATACCATGATGTTCTCAATCACCTTCTCCTGTCCGTAGAAATTATGGAAATCCGCGGGACGGATGGCTCTTTCGAACTCCTTCTCGGCTGCCGAAAGCCGCTTTTTCGACGGGTTGAGGTTGTCGTTCATATATTTTATCCTATTTCTTAATCAGAATTCTTATCCAAGTCCCAGTATTTCACCCATTTGAAGTCCCCATCGCTGAAATCCTCCTGTGAGCCATTGTAAGATGGATTGGCAATGTACCATTGGGTGGATTCAAAAAACATCTGAAGTTTCTTGTCTTTGAAAACATATCCTCGGTAAGCCCACGGTAGATTCCGCATGATTCTTCGGGTGTAGTCGGAACAACGTTGGGGGATTTTTTCGGCAGCCTTGGGATTCTCTGACCAAATTTCGAGCATCTGAGGCATATTCTCAAGCTGGTAATGATATTGCTTGGCCGCATAATTCTGGAGAGCGCGATCCAAACGACCATTTTTGTTGACCACCCCCAGAAGGTCGAAAATACAGGTCCGATGTTCTACGGTGAGTTCCCCATTCGGATGGAAGTTTTTTTTGTGGAAAGAAACACCATTTGAGACGATATGGAAAACGGCATACTTTTCTGTCGAATCCCGCGGGGCCACAAAGAGGTCTTCTTCTATGCGCCCTTGTCCAGTCAGATGCCATTCATCGGCACTTTCAAAAAAAGTGGCCGGTATCTGGAAACTCATTGGTTCTTCAGAATCAACCATATCAATATTCAAGGTAAAGTCGTCAATCTGATGATTGGCCCAACGGTTGGCTGCTGTCAAGGTATAGAATATCTGTATGGGGAAGGCAATGTTCATAGAAACTTTGTATCTGTACTGGTGATGAATGGTGTTCACGCCGGGTTGGAATTCCGCCGTGAAGTAATAGACGTATTGGCCGTTAATACTTCCGATTGAGTGTATTAGTTCCTCATCACTTGTGTCGGCGTAGATAAACTTCCCATTTTGGTAATAAATGCTATCATTTCTGACAAGTGCCACTTTGTAGGGCAGCTCTTTCCCGTTCAAATTGACAGTAAAATCAGAGATGAAGGGATGACTGTTGCGGTAGTCCGAAAAGTTGGCATTGTAGGGGGAAGGGGCTTCAAAGCCCACCAGCAGGGTTTTCGCTTTTGTGGGGTTGAAAAACTCGTAATTGACATCTATGATGGCGTAGTCGCCCTGACGGACGATACTCAGCACTTCTTTTTTCACGGAAATGTCCGTCTCCACAATGGGGATAAGCTGGTTGCCGGCGGCGTAAAAAACACCGTCGTTGGCACTTGCCGAAAGTGCCCAAGCAGCCAGAAATATCATAGTGAAGAGCTTTTTCATGTGTTCTGTTATTATTCTGATTCGATTTTATATCCGTATTCTATAAGTAATTCATCTGCAAGATATTCGTCACTGAAACAATGCATATCCGCGACACCATTACTTATGAGGTCGTATGTTTGGGAATCGTAAAACTTGCCCAATGCTTCTTCGTATGACAATCCTGTTCGCTCGGCAAATAGTTTTACAATGCGGGCATATTTCTTTTGTAAAAGTATAGGATTCGCTTGCATACTTACAATTTTTTAGATGATTGGAAATGCAGGTATTTGTCAAGAGTTTCTTGAGAAGTTATACAAATCTGATGATTAGGCTTTTTGAATTGCAATTGATCAAGAGCTTGTTCGCGAGTATAGATACCTGAAAAATACAAATCAACAGTATCAAACACTTGATCATCAGCGATACCGCCTTCAATAATATCATAATCTTTGTGTGGCAATCCTTTACGGCACGCTTTTCCAAAATCAAGTCTTGGACGGGAATGCAATAGGTCAGGTTTGCGGATTTCTAAGGTTGATGTGTGGTATAGAATCATGACAAAACCCCTTTCTTTTGCATAAATGAAATCAAGTCCTCTACAATATATTCTTTTGAAAATGTGTGCAAAACATCATAACAGGGAACGATATAGCCATTAATAATGTTGGCATCTTGCATCAGATGATACACCTCTTTCGCACTCTTATTAAGCTGGGAAGCCACATTGTTCACACAGAATATTGTAAAGTTTAAACTATTGAAATCCATACAATGGTCATTTTATTGAAGAATAAGAATAGTTTTCATCCATATATATATTTATAGTTTACTTTTTTCCCCCTCTTTTTCATTGAGGAAGATGTCCTTGAGCATGGTTTCGAGTACAACGGGGGAGATGCCGACGGTGATGTTCCCATTTTGGCAGAGGGAGATTTTGCCGGTTTGTTCCGAAACGACCACGACGATGGCGTCGGAGAGGACGGTGGCGCCGATGGCGGAGCGGTGGCGCAGGCCGAGGTCGGGCGAGATGTCCTCGCGGTCGGAAACGGGCAGGATGCAGCGTGCCGCCATAATGCGATGGTGCTTGATAATCAGCGCTCCATCGTGCAACGGGCTGTTCTTAAAGAAGATGTTCTCAATCAACTCGCGCGAGATGACGGCATCGAGGCGCTCGCCGGTGGCGATGGTCTCGTCCAAGGGCGTGTCTTTCTCGAAAACAATGAGCGCACCGGTCTTGGAATCCGACATGCGCCGGCAGGCACGAACCACAAGGTTGATTTCGGCATCGTTGACCTGAAAGCTGCCCTGCTTCTTGTGAAAACGCCCGCTGAACAGTTTAATCAAGCGCGTGTTGCCGAGCAGAAGGAGGAATTTGCGGATTTCCGGCTGGAAAACCACAATCAGCGCAATCACACCCACGCTAATCACTTGGCCGAGAATGGCACTCACCAGATTCAGATGGGCTGCACTCAGCAGTTTCCAAGCCAAAAACAGGATGACAATCGTCCAGAAAATGCGGATGGCCGCCGTACCCCTCAACAATTTGAACAATTGGTACAAGATGACGGCAAATATCAGAATGTCAATTACATCCGCAATTCCAAATGACAGAAAATCAAGCATCTTTTATCCGTGTTTTATCTTAAACGGTCGGCGGCGCGAACCTTGGCCTCGTCTTTCTTGATGAATTTGTTGGCAAAAAACAAGCAGACGGCGGGGATCAGCGAAAGCAGGATCCAGCGGTTGAAAACGACATCGGTGTTGAATACCATATTCGGATAGATGAACAGCATGGTCACGAGGGCGGCCAGCATCACCAGCATATTCACGCCGTTCAGGCGGATTTGCCGTTGGCGGTTTTTATACATGAAGATGGTGATCATGGAAAGCACGGCTGAAACAATCCAAAGCACGGCAATCCAGTATGTGTAGTGGAGCACCTTCCCCGTTGAGGGAATCGAAAGGGAGAAAGCGGTGTACTCGGAAACCATCTGGGGAAGACCGGGTTCGGCATAGCTAATCGTTCCGATGGTGAAAAAGTTGATGGCAATGGAGATGGCTGCGGCAATAAGCAGAAGCAGTGATTGAATTCTTTGGATCATAAAATATAGTTAATTGATTGATAGATAGTTTCTTAAATCTGAATACCCAATTGGGATTCTTGTGTGCAAAAATACATTTTTTTTGTTGAAACGTTGATTGGTTGATGAGTTATCTGTGAACTCAGCTGGGGAGATGTCCAGTCATGTAAATCCGCGTCCTCGTAGTCCTTACCTCAGTGGTGCCCGCATCCGCCGCATCCGCCAGAATGCCCGCATCCACCCGCTTTGGAGGAGGTGCAGCATGAGGGAAGTTTGGCGCGTGCTGCAGCATCCGCCTTCACGTTGTCGGCATTGTAACCCAGCTTGCTGATGGAAGTGCGCAGTTGCGTGGGCGAGGTCTTCGCTGCATCGTAAGTGACTGTGAGTTTGGCGGTTCCTACATCATACGTGCAGCTTTTCACTCCCATCCATTGAGGAACATTGTCCATCATCCGTTTTTTACACTGTTCGCAAACCCCATTGGTTTGAATTGTAATTGTTTGATAATCTTTTGATTGCGCTTTCTGCTGCGTTTTTTGTTGCGCACTGAGCGAGAAAGAGGTGGACAACAGAACCAGAATAAAAAGTATTTTTTTCATATCTTGATTTAAGGCTGCAAAAATACACTTTTCTACCGAATTTTTTTGCTGAATTAGGCAACAAAATCAGATTGCATTCGTAAAGAAAAGCATGCTGTCGTTTTCTCAGCCCACACAGCACTATCACATAAATAGATGATTATGGAAAAAATAGCGCTCACAGGAGGCATCGGAACAGGCAAGACTTTCATCTCCAAGCAGTTCATTCAGCAAGGGATTCCTGTTTTTTATGCAGATGACGAGGCAAAGAAACTGTACGACAGCCCACAATTTCTAACTCTGTTGCGGAAGTCTTTCGGAGATGCCATTTTTGATGGTGAAGTGTTGAATACCAAGAAGTTGTCTTCGCTTGTGTTTAATGATGGAAATGCGTTGAAAAAATTAGAGGCGATTATCCATCCGTTGGTGATGGATGCGTTTGAAGCTTGGGCGCGCGCACAGGGCTCCGACAAGGTGATGATGGAATCGGCCATCATCTTCGAGGCACATCTGGCCCATTACTTCGACAAGGTCATCGTTGTCAACGCCTCGCTGCCGGTTCGTATCCGGCGCATCAAGCAACGCAACCCCGAAATGTCGGAAACCGAGATTCTCGCCCGCATCAACGCGCAGATGTCGCAGGAAGAGAAATGCCGCCTCGCCGACGAGGTCATAGAACATGACATCGACCTCTGACACACAATGTTAAAGTCAATATCTTTTTGTACTTTTGCAGTCGCAAATTTGCAGTCTTAACATCGTTTATTTCTATGAAAGAAAAGATCTTACGTCTTAAAAAAGAGAAAAACGCCATTATTCTTGCGCATTATTATACCCGTCCTGAAGTTCAGGAGATTGCCGATTTCGTAGGCGACAGCCTCGCCCTTTCGCAGAAGGCCGCCGCCACTGATGCCGACATCATCCTCTTCGCCGGCGTCCACTTCATGGCCGAAACCGCCAAAATCCTCAATCCCACCAAGAAAGTCCTCATTCCCGACTTCAAAGCCAGCTGCTCCCTCGCCGATGGCTGTCGTGCTCAGGCTTTCGGAAAATTCCTTGAGGACTATCCTGGTTACACGGTGCTTAGCTACATCAACTGCTCCGCCGAGGTAAAGGCCATGTCCGACATCATCGTGACTTCGGGCAACGCCCTGCGCATCGTGCAATCGCTGCCGCAAAACGAGAAGATCGTCTTTGCCCCCGACAGAAACCTCGGCACCTACATCAACCGTGCGCTCAACCGTAACATGGTCTTGTGGGACGGTTCCTGCTGCGTTCACGACCGAATCCTCCCCGACGACATCCTTGAACTTCGAGTCAGCCACCCCGCGGCCCAAGTGATCGCCCATCCGGAATGCCCCACCGACATCCTCGAACTCGCCGACTTCACCGGCTCCACCGCTGCCATGCTCAAGCACGTGGCCGCCAGCACCTGCCGCGAGTTCATCGTGGCTACCGAACCCGGTATCCTCTTCGAACTGCAACGCCAAAACCCCGATAAGTCTTTCTATCCTGTTCAAGCAGGTGGCATCGACAACGTGTGCGAACACATGAAACTCAATACACTCGATAACATTTGTCGCGCATTGGAAACCGAACAGCCCGAACTTCTTCTCGATCCCGAACTGATGGACAAGGCTCGAAAATCGATTGAAAGGATGCTGTCGTATTGATTTTGACTAATGATTTTTAATATGAAAAGGATAGTTCTTCAAAGAGGGAAGGAAAAATCGCTGCTTCGGTTTCACCCGTGGGTGTTCTCGGGAGCGATTTCCAAAATGGACGATGGTATTGCAGATGGTGATGTGGTTGATGTATATGATTATGAAAATCAATATCTTGCAACGGGACATTACCACAATAGTTCTACGTGTGTCAAAATTTTCAGTTTCGAGCAGGTGGAAATCGATGAGGCGTTTTGGACACGTAAAATAGAGATGGCAGCTGCGTTGCGGCGCTCTTTAGGGCTGTTTGACAATCCCGACATCACCGTTTTCCGCCTCGTGAACGGGGAGGGCGATTTCATGCCCGGCCTCATCATCGACTGGTTTGACGGGAATGTGGTGCTCCAATTCCATTCCTACGGGATGTTCCGTTTGCGCGAGCTGTTCGTTAAAATCATCTTAACCCTCTTCGCCGGAAAAATCCGTTCCATTTACGATAAAAGTGTCGCTACACTGCCAGAAATTCGTGGTTTCCAGCCAGTTGACGAACTGCTTTACGGTAGTTTTGATGACGTTTTAGTGAAAGAAAACGGCATTCCTTTTCATATCGACATTATCAAAGGCCAGAAAACCGGTTTCTTCATCGACCAGCGAGAGAATCGTTCTTTAGTCGGTCATTTCTCCGCCAACCGCAATATTCTCAACCTGTTCTGCTACACCGGCGGCTTTTCCGCCTACGCTCTTGCGGGTGGGGCTTCCCACGTTGATTCGGTGGATATTTCCAAAAAAGCGATTGATTTTACCGAGAAAAACATCGCCGAAATGGGCGAATCAATTTTAACAAAGCATACCTCCTACACTGAAAATGTCTTTGACTTTCTGGATGACATTCCCGACAAAATCTATGATGTGATTGTGCTCGATCCCCCTGCCTTTGCCAAGCATCACAAAGTGAAAGACAGCGGAATCAAGGGGTATAGAAACCTGAATCGCAAAGTGATGCAGAAAATCAAAGACGGTGGTTTTTTGTTTACTTTCTCCTGCTCTCAGGCCATTTCCATCGAGGATTTCCAGACGATTGTCTTTTCCGCCGCCGCCATGGAGAAAAAGCGACTCCGCGTGCTACGGCACTTGGAAGCCGGCGCCGACCACCCCGTTGACATCTACCATCCCGAAGGCAGCTACCTGAAAGGAATGTTGGTGCAGGTGGAAAAGTGATTATTGCATGTTAATTGTTTTTTTGCAATGAATTAGTGGAATTGTATAGGCAAATTTCTGCTAAAATCATGTGCAAATCCCAACAACATTCCTAACGGTACGCAAAAAAAAGAGGCTGTCTCAAAATGAAACAGCCTCTTGTGTTATGTGTTTTTCAATCGGTTATCTCTTCACCACCTTCACGGTGTTGAGGACGGCGTTGGCTTCAATGAAGCGGAGCATATAGACGCCGGGGGCGAGGTTACCGAGGTTGAGTTCGAATTGGAGACCTTCTACCTGATGAGTAGAGATCTGACGGCCGTAGATGTCACAAACCTGTACGTTGGCATTGACCATCGGATGGGAGAGGACGATGGTGACATTGCCGGTGGTCGGGTTCGGGAATACATTGGCGGTGAGGTTGTAGTTGTTGATGCCGGTGGCAATGTAGGTGAACTCAACAGCTTCACTCCAATCGGAGAGGTTGTCTTCGTCGCAAACAGCTTGTACGGAAACCGTTACGAGGGTGCTGTCTTCAAGGCCGGTGACGGTGTAGCTGTTGCCAGTCACGTTCTCGGTCGTGGTTTCGCCGTTGGCAGTGATGGTTACATTGTAGCTGGCGGCATCGCCAGTCCAAGTCACAACATTGTTGTTCACAGCCACGTCGGTCGGGGTGGCGCAGGTGTCTTCCTCGATGAAGGCGATGACAACATCGTCAATACCGCAGCAGTAGTAGATGTTGCTGTTGCTGTAGCAGAACGCCAAGCGTGTTCCAGCGGGAATCGACGGAAGCGTGTATTCAAAATCTTGCGCGGTGGTAGAGGCTGCTACCGTGTCAATTGCAGTGAATGTAGTTTGGTCAACACCGGTAATGTAGCCGTAGGTCAAAACGCCAGGAGCGTAGCTGCTCTCCAATTTCGCTTTGAAAGACAGCGTGTATCCCTGCAGGTCGTTAGTAAATTCCGGAAGAACAGCCAAGTTGGGAGAGCCATAATTTGAGGAAGTGCCTGAAGTGAAAATAAGTGCGTTGTCGTTAGAGCCGTTGGGTCCGTATGAGCCGGCATAAACGTGGGGGCCATAGGTTGCAGCTGCAATGGCATCCCAGCAGGTGGGCATGACACCGAGTTCATTGTAGTTGGTAGCGGTATATCCGCTGAAATCCTCGCTGAATTGGTCAGTAATCGTAATGGCATCGCAAGCGGTGGTGAAAGTGAGTTCATTGCTCCATTGAGACTGGTCGTCGGCAGAGCAGTTGGCTTTCACACGGATGGTGTAGGTTGTGGCAGGAGTCAGGTTGGTGAGTGTGATGGGGTTGGTGGTGACGATGGTGTCAACGCCGTCAACCTCGACAGTCCATTCAGTTTCTTCGCCGCCGGGGGTCCAGCCAATTTCAGCGGAAGTGGTGGTGATGGCAGAAGCGGTCAGGTCTGTCGGTTTAGGACAGGTGGGGCTAGCCTCTATGACTATTTCGTCCAATTGAACGCCATAACCATTGTGTTCAACGCCTTTGAAGGCGATCTGGTAGGTAGCCGACGGGTTGGGCAGGATCATGGTTTCCAGCGTGAACTCTTCGTAATTGCTGGTATAATCGGCCAACAGCGTCCACGTGTCGGTGGGGCTGGTACGATAATATACGTGCAACTCTTCATTATAGGTGTCATACCAATCATCATATTCAGCTTGTTGGTGATAGAATGACAACTGAGGTTCCGTGGTGATTTGTGTCAAATCAAATACGGGGGAAACGAGGTAGGCGCTTCCAGAATAGCTATAGGTGCCGCCGAAAGAGACACTTTGATTCCCTACTTCAGCATAGTTGTCAGTAATCTCCCATTCCACTGAACCTGAGATGATGTCATTGGTCCAGCAGATCAGTTCTTCGGTCTCGAATCCTTCAGTATAGGGCTCTTGGTCGGTAACGACCACCGTTTCGCAAGGCGTAATGAAGTTGGCAGTGGCACTCCAGTCGGAGGTGTCGGTTTCGCTACAGAAGGCAGCAACTTTAACAGTATAGGAAGTTGCGGAAGTGAGGTCGTCGAAGGTAAACGGATTCTCGGTGACAATAGTGTCAATGCCGTTCAGGTTGATAATCCAGCCATTCTCGGGATCTGTTTCGTTGCGGTCAGTCCAAGCAACCGTGGCGGTGGTGGTGGTGATGCCAGTGATGGTAACATCCATAGGAGCAGTACATGTAGGAAGCGTAGTGAAGGTAATCTCACTGCTCCATTCGGAGCTGTCGGTTTCGGTGCAGGCAGCCATCACCATAACGGTGTATTCAGTTTCGGGGGTGAGGTTGTAGAAGGTAAACGGATTTTCAGTGACAGCAGTGTCAACACCGTTGAGGTTGATAATCCAAGAAGCAGGAGTCGTCAAGTTGTAATCCACCCAGCTGATGATGGCAGTAGTAGCTGTGATGGTACTGTCGGCGGCAGCCACATCAATCGGTGTCACGCAAGCGGGCATATCCTCAATGGCGATGTCGTCGATAGCGCAGGAATACCACGAGGTAGCTTGATACCATCTGAAAGCAATGCGAGCATTGGCGGGAACGCTGCTGACAATCACTTCGTGAGTAACATATCTATTATTAGAATAGTAGTTGTTCGGAATTGTCTCCAGTTCAACAAAGCTTTCGGCTGTAAGGTCGGTGACATAGCCTACGGTAAGCGTACCCATTGTGGCACTTTCCATAGCGGTAGCAAATGTCAGTTGCTTTCCGGTAAGGTCGTCAAAGATGGGCATTACTGCGAAATTGGTGCTTCCACCATAATTGGAAGTGCCCGATGTCATCACGAGGCAATTGTCAGAAGCTGTGGGGCTGTAGGTGCCGTTGTAAACGTGGGGACGATAACCGCCGCTTGTGCCGATATAGTTCCAGCAATCGGGTAACACACCGTTGGAGGCAGTAATGTTGTTGGAGGCGGTGTAGCCGCTGAAGTTTTCACTGTAGTTTTCTGCGGAGATGGCATCGCACGGGGTGACAAAGCCGACAAAGCCACTGCTCCAGACGGAAGTGTCGCTAATACCGCAGTAAGCGCGGATACGGACAACGTAGGGAGTGTTGGCCGTAAGAGTGTCGATGGTGATGGGGTTTTCGTTAACAACGATTTCGGTACCATTGAGTTCGAGAATCCATTCGGTCTCTTCACCGCCGGCAGTCCAGCTGAGGGTGACGCTGTTTCCGGTCACATTGCTGTATTCAATAGCCGTAGGAGCAGGACAGGTGGGAGGAGTCACGAAATTGATTTCATCGCTCCAAGCGCTTTCGGCATCCACATCGCAGTTGGCTTTCACCTTGGCCATCACATTGATGTCACCAAGAGGAGCATCAAAGTTGCAAACGACGGCAGAGTCATGGTCAATGCCGGTGATTTCGATGAAGGTTTCACCGCCGTCAATGCTGTAAGCTACAGTCCAAGAAGCGGGAGTCTCTTCATTATTGTCGGTCCAGCTCACCTGGAAATAGGTGGTGGTCACGGTGTCAAGAGAAAGATTGGTAGGAGCCAAACAAGCGGGAGTCTCTTCTACAACCACATTGTCCAAATAGATGTAGGCATCGCCGCTACCATAGTTGCTGGTGCCTTGGAACACGATCACTACACTGTCGGTGGCGTCTAATTCTTCCAAAGCGATGGACATCGGAGTCCAGTTGGTGACGCCGGTCAGACCCGTAGCCAGTGCTGTGGTATAGGTTTCGCCGCCGTCAGTAGAAACAAAAACGGAGAAGTCACCACCGGTGGGGTTCTTATACATGAAGGTAACTCTCGGAGTAGCTAAAGCTGTGATGTCCAAAACGGGGGTCTTCAGCATATTGGTATTACCATTGCTGTTGCTATAGGAATTGAATCTCAAACAAGCTCCAGTGTAGCCAGTTGCATAATAATTCCATCTTTGGGCAGCGTTGGTGGTGGTACCTTCTTCATTATTCCAGCACAACGGAATACCAGCGGTAAGGGCGTTGAAGTTTTCAGCGAAAGGATTGGCTTCCGTAACAACGTAGGTCTCACATTCGGTGGCGAAGACAAGGCTGTCGGAGCTCCAAGCGGATTCATCATCAGCAGCGCAGTTGGCCTTCACCCTTACAACATAATTCGTAGATGCAGTGAGGTTGTCGAGCGTGAACGGATTGGCATCGGCAGCCACTTCAGTACCATTGACCAAGAGTGTCCAACCGTTGGTCGGCTCACCATTGTTGTTATCAGTCCAGCTAATGGTAGCTTCCGTAGTGGTAATCGTGCCTTCCACCACTTCCAGATGAGAAGGTTTGATACAGGAAGGAATCAGTTCCACCGTCACATCATCCAAATATACATAGAAAGAAGAGTAGGAGCTTGTGCCAGTAGGAATGGATTTGAACGCAATGCGGTTGCCATTGCCGGCATATTCATTGAACATGACGGTATATTCTTCATACGAACTGGTCAGGGTGATAGTATCTACAGCTTCAAAGGTGGTACCATCCATCACACCCACCACGAAGGTAGGATTAGTGCTGGAATAGCGCGCGAAGAAGCTCACCTGCAGCGTATTGATGTCGTTGGTGAATGTCGGAGTGGAAATAAGGTTAGAGTAGCTGGTGCCATAATAATACATGTACATCAACTTGGTTCCACCATGTGCAGAGCTTGAATAGTTATAAACATACGGATAAGTGGAGGAGTAGCTGGTATAGGGAATATCACGAGTCCAACAAAGCGGGAAGCTGTTGCTCTCATATTGTTCAAAATCTTCATAATAAACATTCTCCTCATCAATGGTGACGGGCTCACATTCGGTGGTGAAGCTTACCGTGCTGGTCCAATGGGAAGTGTCGCTTTCAGAGCAAGCGGCAGCCACTTTCACCGTGTAAGCGGTAGCGGGAGTGAGGTTGTCAAAAGTGAAGGGGTTGTCGATAACGGTAGTGTCGTGGCCGTTGTAGTTAATAATCCAGGACTCTTCTTCGCCGCCGGCAGTCCAGCTGAGGGTAGCGCCATGAGCTGTTACGCTGTTAGCATCCACCGTCAGAGCGGTAGGAGCGGGACAGGTGGGAAGGGTAGTGAAAGAAGCAGCGTCAGCACTCCATGCGGAATTGTCGGTAGTTGTACAGGCAGCTTTCACTCTCACAGTGTAAGCGGTTTCCGGAGTGAGGTCGGTAAGGGTGAAGGGGGTGGCATTAGCCACTACTTCCTCCTCATTTACGAGGAGAACCCAACCGTTTTCAGGATCTGTGGCATTGTTGTCTGTCCAACTGATGGTAGCACCGTATGGGTTAATGCTTTCAACATCCACAGTCACTTCAGTGGGCGGGAGACAGGTGGGATCGAATGACACTGTTATATCGTCCAAATACCAGTCATGAGCATTGCTGCCTTCATATTTGAAGGCGAGGCGGATTGTCTGTCCCTTGTATTCTGAAAGGTTGATAGCAGTCTCTGTCCAGCTTGAACTTACTGATTCCGGAGACCAAAGCTCTGTTTCTTCGTTCCCATTGATGAGAATAACTGAGTTCTTGTCATAATCATCCGAATAATTATTATATGACCAGAATTTCAGCCAGACATCGGTGTTGTCATTTCCTATTTGAAGATCCGGCATCACCAAATAAATGTCGCCATAATAACCACTGTGAGCACTTGCTGAACCCGAATGATGTTGATAGGTGTAGCGGCTCCAAGCATAGGTGCCTGATGCAATACTATTCCAGCAGTTAGGTGCAAAGGTCGTTTCCTCGAAACCTTCGAAAAAATCGTGATCGGCATCCACAACGGTGGCATCGCATGCAGTGGTGAAGTTTACTGTGTTGCTCCAGTCTGACGCATCCGTCTCTGAACATACAGCTTTCACTCTTACGGTGTAGGCAGTGGAGTGGGTAAGGGTTTCAATAGTATAGGGATTGGCGGTGATGCCAGTGATTTCGGTACCGTTCACGTCAATCGTCCAAGAGGAAGGAGTGGGCATGTTGTTGTCCGTCCAGCTGATGGTGGCGGAGGTAGTGGTAATATCCGCAACGGTCACAGCGGTAGGTTTAGCACAGGTAGCAGGAGCTGCGAAAGTGAAGTCATCAAGATACAAGTAGTATTGGTCATTCGCAGTATATGCTATCGCAATGTACTTTGTGCCAGCAGGGAAGAAGTCGTTGTAAAGAGTCCAATCGGAAGAAGCAGTGATTTCCTCACCCCAAGTGAAACTTGAAGAGGAAGCGTCAGTGGTTGAATAACCCACCATGAAAGTTTCAGTAAAACTTCCGCCTTTTTTATAGTAGAATGAAACATCTACACCTGAAGTTGTTCCTGTCAGTTCAGGGGAGATAAGATACTGAGGAGGGGTAGTGCTCCAATGGAAGGAAAAGCCATAATCCCCATTCATTTTGGAGGAAGTGGTAATTCCCGTGCTTGAGTGGCAGTCTGACCTTGTCCATCCGTCGGCAGAGAGGTCGTTATCCTCAAAACCGTACGAATAGGGCAGAGCCTGCTGCGCCTGCATGGCCAATGGCAACATTGCCGCCATCAGCAACATCAAAAATAATCGTACTTTTTTCATAACTAATTGATTTTGTGAATAAATTGGTTTTCTTAATAGGCCTGCAAAAATACAATAAAAATATGGTATTTAGCCATGGATTCGCCGAATATTATATTTTTTTAGTAATAAAATAATGTAAGACAAAAAACTATTTGTTGGCCTTCTCCTCGTCGTTGTTATACCACTCCAAATAGGATTCCGTATATTGCTTTCCTGAATTCAGAAGATCGGTCTTCTTCTCGTCGGAAATATCGAAATCAACAGACCCCACTCCTATCGTGTCGATATAAATCGTGCGCTGCCAGTCGTCGCTGTGCAGATGCACATTGTTCTGAAAATCAATAAGGGTGGTCACCAAAGCCTTGGTGTAACCGAGGAAATTCTTGATCTCCTTGACCTCCGTCGAACCTTTCCCGAGGTACATCGAAATCTCATCCGATGAATCCAAACGGAAACCTAACGTCTCCTTGTTATACACATATTCGGTCTTGGCACTGCCCTTTTGCACACACTTGGTATTGATCGTTTCGTAATATTCGGTACGGCGGATGCTGTTCGCATTGGCAATAAACTCCACCTGGTCAAAGGTCTTGATGGGGTAATTCTCCAAAAGACCGCCATCGACATACACATGCTTTTTCGCACCCCCTTTCACCGAGGCAAAAAACAACGGGATGGACATGGAAATACGGGCAGCGTCGGCCACCTTCATCTCCGGGGTGGTCTTGTGACTGAACACTTCGGAAAGACCGGTGGAAAGATTAGCCCCCACCAAATAGATTTCGCGGTATTCCTTCGTTGCGGCCAGCTCGCCAAAAGTGATTTCGCCATTGCCGGTTTTCCGTTGGATAAGGTCGGCCATCGTTTTGCGGAAAAAGTCGCCTTTATACCAGCCGTACTCCTTCAACAGGCGCGTGGTATTGCCTACAAAGAAGTTCGATTTGTCCATGAAATTATTGAAATCGAGATGCCACAATACATCCTTCACCTCTTCGGCGGAGTATTTCACCCGACCAAAACCGCCACCATAGCACCGGCCGACGTACCCGCCACCCGCTCAATGTTATTCAAAATCCCCTCTCTGTCAAGCACTTCCATAGCACCCACGTAGGCGATGCCTTTCACACCACCGCCTTCAAAAACCAAATTCTTAAAATGATAAGCCATAATGATGATATTTTTCGCAAAAACACAAAAAGTTTTTAGACTTGACGAAACCCACCCAATCACCGATGGTTTCGCATAAAAAAAGGAGGTGACTGTATCGTGTTACCTCCCTTTCCAACAAAAAATCTGTGATTAGGCATCGATGCCAATTGTCGCTTCCAGCTCTGCCACCGTCTTTGGGATGGCTTTGCCTAAAACTTTGTGTCCCTTTTCGGTCACGGCTACGCAGTCTTCCACGCGGATGCCGCCGAAGCTGAGGTAGCTGTCCAGTTTGCTATAGTTGATGAAGTCGGCGAGGTGCTTCTCGGCGCGCCACATCTCTATCAACTTGGGAATGAAGTAGATGCCTGGTTCCACCGTCATCACGATGCCTGGTTCGAGGCGGCGGGCCATACGCAGATTGCAGGTGCCGAAGAGTTCGCTGCGCTTGAACTCGTCGTCGTAGCCGACGTAGTCTTCGCCCAAACCTTCCATGTCATGAACGTCCAGTCCGATCTGGTGTCCGAGGCCGTGCGGGAAGAAGAGCGCGTGCGCACCCAACCTTACGCCTTCCTTCACATCGCCCTTCATCAGGCCGAGGTCTTTCAGCCCCTGCATGATGATTTCGGCGGCGGCGAAATGTATGTCGCGGTAGGGCGTGCCGGCTTTCACCATCTTGATACCCGCCATGTTGGCTTTCAGGACAATTTCGTAGATGTTCCGCTGCTTTTCGGTGAACTTGCCGTTGACGGGGAAGGAGCGCGTATAATCGGAGCAGTAGTTCATCAGCCCCTCAATGCCCGCATCCATCAACAGCAATTTGCCGGATTTGAGTTTCACGTTGTGGTCGGCGTTGTGGAAGATCTCGCCGTGTTGGGAGAGGATGATGCCGAAAGAGATGCCGTTGCCGTAGCCAGTGGCGACGCCGTCAGCCAAGCCGACGAGGCGGTGCTCGGTACCGCCCACTTTGCAGTTGCGTTGAACGGTCGTGTGCATGGTATAGGCCATGTCGGCGGCCTTCTCCATCTCCGCAATCTCGCGGTCCTCTTTCACGGAACGCATCGATACAATCGCCTTGATTAAGTCAATGGAAGCGTAATTGTTCACTTTGTTGACGTTCTTTTTCAACAAATTGGCCAGTGTGATCTGATTGTCGAAGCGGTATTGTTTCACGAAGTGGATTTTGCGATTGCTGTTGGTGGCGAGATAATCCTCCAACTTGGCCAGCGGCATCGATTCGGAGACACCCACCTGAGCGGCGAGATCGCGGATGGCGGGTTGGTCGCCCACCCAGATGATGTCGTCGATGGTGACATCGTCGCCGAAAAGAATGGTGCGGTTCTCGTCAATGTCGATGATGGCGGCCAATGAGGGGGCCGTCAAGCCGAAATAATAGATGAAATTGCTGTCCTGACGGAACGTGTAGCAGTTGGCTGGGTAGTTCATCGGACTTTCGTTGTTGCCGAGGAACAAGATGATTCCAGATTGTACTTTTTGCGCCAATTTTTCGCGGCGCGCAACATAAACGGATTTTTCAAATAAAGGATTCATGCTATTGATGATTTAGTTTTTTGCTTTTAAGGGAGTCTCGCGTTTGATGCGAACACAAAATTATAAAAAGTATAATATATAATAAAGATGATGGATTGGAAATTAATTCTTTTTTGGTGCTTGGGGTTCCACGTAGTGCGGGATTTTTTCTTTCTTTACAATGGAATAAATCAACAGGCAAATGCCGAGTAGAGTGAGCGGAATACTGAGCCTCTGGCCGATGTTGAGGACCATGTCGGCCTCTTTCGCCACTTGGTCGGCTTTCAGAAATTCGATGAAAAAGCGGGAGGCAAAAATGGTGGTTATCATAATGCCCGAAGTTCTTCCGGGAGGCACATTGCCCTTGGCGAATTTGAAGTAGTAAATCATCAGGATAATGAACAAGGTGAGATAGACAAGGGACTCGTAGAGTTGGGAAGGATGACGGAAAGTGCCGGCGGGATCTTCAGCCAGCATGAAGTCGAACGCCCACGGTACATTGGCGATGCTGCCCACAATCTCGTGGTTCATCAGGTTGCCGAAGCGCACGAATGCGGCGGCGATGGGCACGGCTATCGCCACTCGGTCAAGCAGCCAGCAGAAGTTCATCTTGCGGGTCCATGTGTAGTAGATTAGCCAAATCAGGATGGCAATGGCCGCACCATGACTCGCCAGTCCCTGATAACCGATGAAGTGCCACTGCTCGTCCACTGGAAGAAGCACTTGCAGCGGATGCGCAATCAGATATTCCGGCTCATAAAACAGGAAATGCCCCAGACGCAACCCCACAATCGTCCATACAATCGTCCAAATGACAAAGTGGTCGAGCAGTTTCTGCGAGAGGTTCTCTTTCTTGAAAATTTTCTGAAGAGCCAAATATGCCAGAATAAAACCCGTGGCTAACAGAATGCCGTACCATCTCACTTGCAGGCTGCCGATTGAAAAAGCGACAGGGTCAACGGACCAGGTGACAAAAGCCAAAATACTGTTCATTCGATTTTTTTTTAATTCGGCTGCAAAGATACTTAATTAATGGTTAATGGTTAGTGGTTAATGATTAAATTTTTGACATTGCTATTTGATTCTACACTTTAGCGAATAATTGAATCAACCATTCAACGTTTCAACAATTTGCTGTATTTTTGCCGTCCAAATGAAACAACCTACTTTTGCCATCTACACTTTGGGCTGCAAGCTCAACTACAGCGAGTCCTCCGACCTGTCGCGTCAATTGGTGAACGCGGGCTTTTCGTATGCTGAGCACCCCGACTACATCATCCTTAATAGTTGCGCTGTCACGGCGGTGGCGGAAAAGAAAGCCCGCAACCTTGTGGCACACCTTCACCGCGAGTATCCTGATTCGCAGATTGTGGTCACCGGCTGCTATGCCGCCCTCCGTCCGAAGGAAATTCAGCAGTGGCCTGGCGTGGTCGCCACCTTCGGCAACGAGGACAAGATGAATGTGCTGCCTTTCCTGAGAGGGGAGTCCCTGCCCACCAATCCGCCCTTCTTCCCAGCGTTTTCAAGCAGCGACCGCACACGCTCGTTCCTGAAAATACAGGATGGTTGCGACTACCACTGCACCTACTGCACGGTTTGGCGCGCCCGTGGTGAGAGCCGTAGCGACAATATCGAACACGTTTTGCACGAAATTGAACAGATTCATTCGATGGGTATCAAGGAGATAAATCTGACAGGTGTGAATTTGGGCGATTTCGGCAGAAAGAACGGCACCAACTTTTACGAGTTGCTTCAAGCCATTGAAAAGCAGGATTCCGGCATCCGCATCCGTATCTCCTCCATCGAACCGAATCTGCTGACGGATGAAATCATTGCTTTGGCCGCTGAGTCAAGGATGATTATGCCCCATTTCCACATTCCGTTGCAGTCGGCAAGCGACCGTGTGTTGGGGCTGATGCGCCGTCGTTACCAACGGGACTTGTACGCACACAAAGTGGCGAAAATCAAGGAGTTGATGCCGCATGCTTGCATTGCGATGGACATTATCGCGGGCTTTCCTACGGAGACAGAGGAGGAGTTTGCCGACGGATTGGAGTGGTTGGAGGCGTTGCCTATCAGTTACTTGCATGTTTTCACCTACTCCCGTCGTCCGAACACGATTGCGGCGGAGATGGTCGGGCAGATACCGTCGCCGGTGAAAAAAGACCGCACCAACCGGCTGCTGGCTTTGTCGGAAGCGAAAAAACACATCTTCTATAACAGCCACATTGGAGAAACAAGACCCGTCTTGCTGGAGTCGGAATCCAAGAATAACTGGATGTTCGGCTTCACAGACAACTACATCAAGGTGAGAATTCCGTTCGATGAGGGGAAAATCAACGCGATAGAAAACATTGTTTTGACGGAAGAAAATCTCGAATTGAGTTAGTTTTTATAACTTGCAACTCCAAATTTCCAACTGTATTACAGCCACTTGCATCTTGTAATCCCCCACTTTTGCAGGCGGTAGCAGAGAGAGGTGTGGATGACGCCGAAGCCGTATTTCACACTCCGTCGGAAGTTGATGGAGGAGGCCTCAGGGAAGTACTTCGTAGGGCAGGTGATTTCCGCAATTTCGAAGCCTGCGTAGAAGATCTGCGCAATCATTTGATTATCAAACACAAAGTCATCAGAGTTCGCCATAAAATTGATGCTTTGCAGAACCTCTTTGGAAAAAGCGCGGTAACCAGTGTGGTATTCTGCCAACTTCTCGTTCATCACGAAGTTCTGGAATGCGGTTAAAAGTCTGTTAAAGAAGTACTTGTAGCGGGGCATTCCACCCTTGAGCGCGCCCTTGCCGAGGATGCGCGACCCTAATACGACGGGATAGACCTCATTGGAAATCAGGTAGCACATCGACTCAATCAGCTTGGGGGAGTATTGGTAGTCGGGGTGGAGCATCACCACAATGTCCGCCCCCAGAGACAAAGCCGTCTGGTAGCAGGTTTTCTGGTTGGCCCCGTAGCCCTTGTTCTCCTCGTGTTGTATAATGTGTCGGATGCCAAGTTTTCCCGCTACTTTCACCGTTTCGTCGGAGGATTTGTCATCCACCAACACCACTTCGTCCACGATGGAAAAGGGAATTTCGTTGTAAGTGGCTTCCAAGGTGGCGGCGGCGTTGTAGGCCGGCAGTACGACGCAGATTTTTTTGTCTTTCAACATTGTTTTGAACGGTGATTAGTGGGCAGGAACTGTTGTTTATCAATTATGTTCCCTACCCCGATTCAGTGTTCCAACTTCCGCAGGAGGTAGAGTACGTTTCCTTCTTTTTCGTAGAGGTCGGGGCGGTAGTTGATGTCGCCGTTGAAATCCACGTAGCAGGTGAAGTATTCGATGAAGAGCGGCATCTTTTTCTTCAGGAAGACATTGGTGGGGCGCAATGGGCGGTAGAAGATGGTATCTTCGGGGGCAAGTTTGTCAAAATACTCCTCTTCCTTCTTCTCGCGTTCTTCTAAAAATTCTTCGCCCTTTTCTGTGGTGGGTTCATCGCCGAGGATAATGTAAGTCTGCTCCAGTTTTACGGTGTCGTAGTCGTTCATCACCAGCAGTTGGCGCATCAGTTCGCGAGGCTTTTCCACGCGGATGCAGCCGTGGCTCAGTGCGCGGTTGCGGCGTTTGAAGGCACTTGGAATGTCGGTGTCGTGCAGGTACACCGACTCCGAATTGGGGAAATTGAACTTCACACTGCCCAACGCGTTCCATTTTCCTGAACTTTGAACCAGCTTGTATGGGATGTTCTTTTGACGTACCTTATGCCAGTTGATGGTTTCCGGCAGCACCTCTTTCTTGGTTTTCAAATCCACTAGATAGTAGTGGTGTTTCTGGATGTAACCTGGGTTCTTAAGGAATTTGGGGTAGTACTCATCGGCGAAAATCGTTTCGGGCACGTTCCATTCGGGGTTGAGTACAATCATATTGATTTCGCTGTAGAGCAGTGGCGACTCGCTTTTGATGCAGCGCAGCAGCTTCTCGCCGTCGTAGGTGTCTGCGCGGCGTTTTACTGGGTATTTGCCGCAGCAGATTTTCATTGTCAGTAGGGTGTCTTGGCATTTGGACACGAGGTGAAAGTCGGCGGGGTTGACGGCGATGTAGTTCTCACCTTTCTGGTGGGTGGTTTTCCAGCGCATGCGCTCAAGGTTGGTGGAAATCTTGTGGATGTAATACTTCGGTTGTTCATTGAGCATGTCGATGGTTTCGGCGCCGATGGTGTCGCCTTCAGGAATGCCGCGCGTGTAGCGGAAGTGGTTGAGACCTTTCAGCAATGGTTCGTCGAAGATGTCGGTGGGGGCATAGTCGGCGGGCATTTCGCCTAAAAAGCGCAGACGTTCGCCCACCAGTTTCACATTGGCAACTTGCTGCGACTTTTTCGCCCTGATGTATGGTATTTGGGGAAGTACCGTGTCGCCCAAGGCAAGGAATTTCTTCAGCTCTGTCTGTAGCTTCACGTAATTGGTGTCGGTTGGTTGAACGCTCGACAGATAGTTTTTTACGTTTTTCATCTCCTCCAATGTCGTTTTGATGAACGTCTCATCGGGATAGATGGTTTCGTAGAGCCATTTGCCGCCGTTCACCTCCTTAGGGTCGGTGGCCCCGTAGGAGAGGTCTTTGGCGTATTGAACGTAGGCGTCGGTGAGCAGGAGCTCCGCTTGCGCCAACATGTCGTAGAGGTTTTCGGCGGTCTTCACCTTGCCGGTTTTCAGCGAGTCAATCAGTTTGTTGAAAGTGGTGTAGCCGAACACGTTCGGGGATAGGCCGTGTTCGTCGGAATGGGCGATGAATTCCATCAACTCCGCCACGCGCTCCTCTTGGTAGCCGCTTGCCGTCCAGTAGGGTGCTTTTTCTTTGTCGTAATACGCCTTGATTTGGGCGGAAAAAGCGACATCTGCATCTGTTAAAGCTTCTATTTTCTTTGTTAAAAATGCCTGATACTCATTTTCTTGAAAGAAATGGTACTGCTTGAGCCAGTGGGGGGGCTTCTCAACCCCTTTGTTCCGGCAGGCCGCGAACAGCACCGTCAGTGCGATGAAAAACAGAAGTATGGGGCGTTTTGAAGGAATCATTTGATTTCAGTTACGCATTGCGATGGTTCTCGTTAAACAGTTTGGCACGTTCTTCGAGGGCTGGGAATTGGTTGCGGTTCACGAGGGAGACGCAAGCGCGGAGACCTTCGGTGCGGGTGCTGTTGCACATGGCCAAAGAGATGGCGCTGATGCCGTAGCAAAGCAGTTCGTGCAGCAGCTGTTCGCCGGTGAGGCCGGGATAGGCAAGTGTGAAGTAGAATCCGTCGGCGAGCGGTTTGTCTTCGTCGTGGTCATATACGATTTTGAAGCCGTTGTCGGTGAATATTTTCTTCATGATTTGGGCTTTTTCGCCGTATTCCTTCACATCGTCCAAGTAGTTGTAGGTGCCGTCGTTGCAGGCCTTGAGGATGGCGGCCATGGCGTATTGGGCGGAGTGGGAGGTGCCGGAGCTGATGGCATAGACGGTGCCGTAGATGATGGCGCGGCCGAGAATAGGGGTGCCGAAATATGGAGTGAGGTCGGGGAACTGGCGGTCAAACAGTTTGTCGGAGATACAGAGCATGCCGATTCGTTCGCCAGCGTAGCTGAAGGCCTTGGAGCTGGAAATCAGCAGCGCGTAGTTGTCGGTGTATTTGCCCACGCTGGGTTGATACGGAGGTTGACCGGGGGTGGAAATGTCGCGGCGGAAGTCCATGCCGAAGTAGGCGAGATCCTCAATGACTACCACATCGTATTTCGTGGCCAGCTCGCCAATGATTTGCAACTCCTTGTCGGTGAAGCAGATCCAAGACGGGTTGTTGGGGTTGGAATAGACGATGGAGTGGATGTGTCCTTGCTTGAGGTAGCTTTCGAGTTTGTCGCGCAGTTTGTCGCCACGGAAGTCATACACATCGAAGGTCTCGAATTTGAGGCCGTTGATGCGGTGTTGGTTTTTCTGAACAGGGAAGCCCGGGTCGATAAAGAGGGTGGTGTCTTTTTCCTTGTGCAAGCGGGCAAAGGTCATGAAGCAGGCAAGACCGCCCATCATCGAGCCGACGGTAGGGATGCAGGAGCTGGGAGCAATGTCAAGGTCGATGAAGTTCTTGACGAAGCGCGACATCTCCTTTTTCAGTTCGGGAGTGCCTTCAATATCGGGATACCAAGTGGCAATGCCGTTTTTTAGGGCTTCGATTTGGGCTTCTACACCGATTTTGCAGGCTGGAATGCCTGGAATGCCCATCTCCATGCGAACGAACTTAACGCCCGACTCCTTCTCGATGTCGTTGATGAGTCTTTTCGTTTCGCGGATGGAGGCTTTGCTTACGTCTTTAATGCCGTTGGCGGCAATCATTCTGTCAACCAATTCACGTGATATGGGTGTCTGTTTCATATTAGATGTTTTTATTGATTATTTTGATTTTCTTAATGAATTGTAAATGAACATGGTAATAAATCCCGATTCACGCGGCAAAGGTACGAATAATAATTGATTATTTAGTACTTTTGCAGCCTAAAAAAATGTGCTATGTTTGAAGACACTTTTGAGGAAAATGGACGCGTGGGACTGCGCTCTTGCGAGGGTGAAAATCTGGTGCCCGCCATTTACGACGACTTGCTTTACAACAGCGACCCTTCCCAGCCGCTTCCGGCGCGCAGGGCTAACCGTTGGGGACTGGTGCTCCCCGATGGCAAGGGAACGCCCATAACCGGCTTCGATTTTGATAACATGTTCTTTGTCAATAGATTGAATTTGTTCCGCGTTTTCGTTGACGGGAAGAAGAACCTCCTCACTTTGGAGGGGAAGCTGCTGTTTCCCTATTGGGCAAGTGCGATGGAAATCCGCGAGGAGCTGGACTATATGTCGCTGACGGTGGGGGATAAGCTGGGGTTGTTTTTCTTTTCCGAAAAATACTTCATTCCGGCGGAGTACGACGAGATGCGGACGGCCCGCGGCGTAGAGGATGCCTCCCCCGACATCTACATCCGACAAGGCGTCAGGGTTTTCCGCGTTGTTGAATCCGAAAAGCGGTTGGAGGAGTTGAAGGAGCTTTCGGCGTGGGAGGCGCTTGCCCCCGACGAAGACATCTGTCCGGTGGATGTGCCTGTGGACTTCTGCTAAGTAGGGAATCTTTAATAATTGTTAAAAGGGTGGCGGCGCGTAAACTATTCGATGGGTTTGTGCGTTATTGCGTTGTTTTAAATCAAAAGCCTATCGAGTGATTTTTACTATGTGTAATTAAAAAACAAGACACAAATGTTTTTTTAGTATGCATGTAAGATGAAAGTCACTGAGATTCTCTATGATGTTTTCCCAGCGTCCTTGATGGCTGCCGCGGGAAATAATGTTGAGATTACTTCCATTCAGATCAATTGTAAAATTGGAGATGAAACCTGTCAGTTTTTTATGCGCAACAAGGCTGTAACCGACGTTGAATTGAAGTTGAAGGGAGAACCGCTTTACCGAACATCCTTGAGTAACATCGTGATGATGGAGACCGACACAGGGAAGGGAGGCGGAACCAACAACAAAATCGTCTATTTTAGAGATCGTGGTCCGGGTGTACTGGTCAATTTTTCATTCAAGAAAGACATAGCGGGGAAATTGCATCTTACTGAAGGCGAGTTGGTAAGGGTGAATCGCTGGTGTTGGGTCAATCCCAGTTGTTTGTTGGAAATCGGGAACGGAAAATTCCGAATTTCTTATATCGATGCCGATATGCAGCGCGTCACTCGCGACATTCTGTGCAGCCGCCGTATGCAACAGTCGTTCAAAAAGTGCATTTAATCCACTGTTAATATTCATTTTATTGCCGAAATCGGTGATTCGTTGCCCCTCCTGTTTTTTTACAAAAAAAACATCTATTTTTGCGTCATCTAAGAAAGGAGACGTAGAAAATGATAATCTTGAAATTGGATGGTCATATCGAACAAGAACAACGTAACCTGTCCATGCTGTTTTTCATGGACAACGCTTCAAGGCATCATCCACTACTAAACCGTACGGCTCTTGAAACTTCGACCTTGATTTGACTGCCGACGGATAGGGGCGGCGGACTGGTTCTGCCGCCTTCTTTTTTAGGAAATCACTTCACTGTTCACCGATTTCTGCTCCCTTTTAAGCGATGTACCACTAATGTAATTAACATAGTTTGTATATTTTTATGAATTAAAAACATCCATTATGATTAAAAAGTTGTATTTTTGCCGCGTTTTCGTGTGAAAGCATAGGTTCTTTTTTATAGAAAAAAAACGTGCTGAAAAGTAGGCTCTTGAAACTTCGACACTTTCAAAAACCGCCGACTTGATGACTCGCGCTGTAAATGCGTGTTCTCAATTATTGTTGTATGGCGGTCAGGCAGTCGAAGGCCTCAAGAGCGTGCAATGAGTTGAGTTCACGCTTTTTTTATGCTCTTTTTTTGATAATAAACCATAGTATAACAGCTTAATTATTAACCAATTAAAATTTTTAATTATGAAGAAATGTTTTTTTATTTTGTTGGCTTGCATGCTTGCATTCACGGCTTGTGACAAAGATGACAATGGTGTGGGCTCTGGTACCGATTCCGGAAACACAAGCAGCGGTGGTGGCTCCAACAGCAGCGGAAAACTGTCTTTCGAAAATCGGAGCGATTTTTCTGCCAGAGTGTCTGTGCAGGGGCTCGGTACGTACAATATGACGGCAGGAGGCACTTATAATATTGAGAATGTCCCCGCTGGCACTTACTCCATCACTTATGAGCAAACCAGCCACTACCCATTCGGCCCGGCAATTGTTGAAACCACCGCCGCGACAGTTAATAATTATTATACCACCAAAGTCAGTTTCCCCGATTGTTATACTGGAGCGAAACTAGCAAATACAACTGATTACCAATGTACGTTCACGATAAGCAGAGCGGGTTACGGATCAAAGAGCTATGTGGTGGAACCTGGATATTATCACATGGTTGAGTATCTCCCCAGCGATGGTAATTATACTATTGAATCCCTCCAGAATTCTGGTTACATATTATATCCTGACAGACACGAATGGACATATTCTCCGACTTGCGGCTATTATAGCACCTTTGACCATAGTGCCACCAAAAGCACGCAGGCTCCAGTGGAAATTCCCGCAAACTAACGCTCTCAGAACAAATATTTTATTATGAAAAAACTTATTTTATTATGAAAAAACTCGTTGCTTTATTAATGATGCTGATCGTATGTTTCAGCTTGAATGCGCAGACGCAAACCTTGGCCAAAGGGACCATCGTCAATGTAAAACTTGCCACCAAGGAGACCAGCAAGAACATGTCGAAAGTGAAGGCGAAGGTCGCCGCTCCGATTATAAGTGCGAAGGGCGACACGCTGATTGCCGCTGAAACGCCGGTCATTGTGCAAAAGGAAAACTGCAACAAGGCGCGCGGAATGGGACGCGAGGGCTCGATGACTCTCCGCGTGATTTCCACCACCGCCGTTGACGGCCAGATGGTCAACTTGGACGGCAAACTCGATTTGGTAGGCCAGAACCGCCGTGGAGGTGCCATCGCCTGCGGTGTCGTCTTCGGCATCATCTTCTGCCCCATCGGCTTCTTGGGTTTCTGCCACAAAGGCACCCAAGCCACCGCCAAGAGAGGCACCATCATCCCCGGCACAGTCGTAAATGACATGAATATTTCTGCAAAATAATCACTCAAAATCAATTTTTTTATTAACCATTTAAAAATTAATTAATTATGAAGAAATTATTGTTGGTATTAATAGCTTGCACGCTGGTATTCAGCGCTTGCAAAAAAGACGAAGAAGATGCTCAACAACAACAGGTGGAAACCATGAAGGATTTCTTGACCAACAAAGACGGCTGGCAGTTGAGTTCCGTTACTTGCACACATGAACTCCACTTGCAAAACAACACAACCATTGCCGCCAACACGGAACTCCTTACTGGCGACTACGCCAGCGGCACTGGTTATTTCTATGCTTATGAAATCGACGACATCTACAAATTCGTTGCTTCTGCAAATGCTCCAACCGAAGGAACCGAATATTTGAATGGCAACACTCAGATTGGTGACATCAACCATCCAGCACAAACCAATGAGGATATATCACTTGGCACTTACATTTTCAATTCTGAAACCATGCTCCTCGGCCTCTATCTGCCGTGGGCACCCACCGCTTTCACCACTGCAAGTATAAAAACCTTGAACAAAAACACAATGGAACTCATCTGCAACTACACCATTCAAGCTGACAATGCCAAGCTTGATCCCGGTGAATACACTTTCACTGTAAAGTTCAGGGCTTTATAAGCAGTTGATATTCATTCATTCTTTTTCATTTTTGAAATCCCGCCGTGCTAACTGCCCGACGGGATTTTCTATTGTCGTCACTTCGCTCATGATCAAAGTTTTTTTAGTACTTTTGCCGCCTCTTCGAGAATATAAATCGCAATCCTCCCTCAACGAACCAACAATTAAACAACTCAGCAATATTATGTCCAACATTCTGCAACACATCACCGGCAACATCAAACATTGGTGGATTTCAATAATTATCGGCACACTCTCCATCCTCATCGGCTTCTGGTGTATCTTTACTCCATTGGCGGCTTTCGAGGGTCTGGTTGACTTCTTTGAGATCCTGTTCATTGTCTGTGGCTTGTCTGAAGTGATTTTCGCGTTCGCCAATCGGAATATTGCCGTCGGATGGGGCTGGAATCTCACCGCCGGCCTTATCGATATCTTATTGGGAATCATTTTGTTATCGTTGCCGCAAGCCACCGTGGGACAGATGCTTATCTATCTGGTCGGTTTCTGGATTATGTTCCGTTCCTTCTGGACTATCGGCCTTTCTGTCGATTTGCAGTCCATTGGCATCAAAGGTTGGTGGGCTTGGTTCTCGCTCTCCGTACTCTCACTGATTCTGTCGGTTGTTTTCATCTTCGGCAGCCCGCTCTTTGGCGGTACCTTCATCGTCGTGTTTGTCGCGCTCGCCTTGATTTGTTATGGCATTTTCCGCATTGGCGTCGGCATCTGCCTACATCGCGTCAGCAAGGGCATCGACAAACTCATGGACGAGGAATAGTCTAACTTTTTTTTGTATTTTTGCGCCCGTTTTTTTAAGAGAAAGAAAATCAGGAATATTATGGATAAAAATACGATTATCGGTCTGCTGCTCATCTTCGGATTGTTCTTGGGTTATAGTTTTTACAGCAGCAACAAGGCGAAAAAAGCTTATGAGGCGCAACAGGAACAGGCCGAAAAGGAAGCGGCGGCAGCTGCTGCAAATAAGACGGATTCCACCACTGTCGCTCTCGCCGACACGACAAAACCGCAGCCAGCACCCAATCTCGGACCTACCGTCCGAACCCCCGAACCGCATACAACCGCCAACTCAAATGGTCTCTTCGGCTACGCCGACACCGCCAAAACCGGTGATTTCGTGGTGAAAACCAACAAAGGTGAATACCATATCGCTCGCATCGGAGGTTATGTTAACTACGTGAAATTCAATGATATTTACACGTATGCTCCGAAAGGTCAGAAAAAACCGCAACTCATCCTTTTCGACCAAAACACCACTTCCATGTCGATTGACCTGACGATGAACGACACGCAATGTCCACGTGTACAGACCAAAAACTGCTATTTCTCATCGCCGAAGGACACTTTGATTGTAAAGAAGGATTCCGCGACGTTGGCCTTGAGAATGTACCCCTACTATCGCGCCGATTCCGCCCATTCCGCATACGCCACCCTCGACAGCAGTGCCTACATCGAGTTCCTCTATCAATTCAAAGCCAACGACTTCAAGTTCGATTATAGCGTGCATTTCGTCAACATGGGCAGCTATATGGCTTCCAACAAGAAAGATTTTACTCTTAACTGGGAGGCGCAGCTGCGCAACGTGGAGAAGAATTACGATTACGAGCGCGATAATACCACTCTCTTCTTTATGGATAACCTCAATGAGGTGGACAACCTGAAAGAACGCGAGTCCGATTCCAAGAACTTCTCCACCGAACTGAAATGGGTCTCCTTTAAACAACAGTTCTTCACTTCCACTATCATTGCCAAGAACGCATTCCGCAAGGGCGAGCTGAAAGTGAACGTTCCCAATGGGAAAAACAGCAAGAACAGCAAAATCGGCGATGAACTGAAAGACTTTGATGCCCAGTTGGTTATGAATGTCGCGAATACGGATGACAGCCGATTCGACATGAGTTTCTATTTCGGTCCGAACCAGTACAAACAGCTGAAGACCTACGATTTGAACCTCGAACGTCAAGTGCCGATGGGCTGGGGCTTCTTCCTGCTCCACTGGATCAACCGCTTCATCATCCTGCCCATTTTCAACTGGTTGGAGGCATACGGCATCAGTTATGGTATTATTATCCTGATACTCAGTGTATTTATTAAAATCATCATTCTTCCGGTGGCTTATAAAACCTATATGTCGTCGGCTAAAATGCGCGTGTTGAAACCCGAACTGGAGGAACTCAACAAGAAATATCCGAAGCAGGAAGACGCGATGAAGAAACAACAGGCCACGATGACCTTGTATAAAAAGGCCGGTGTCAGCCCGATGTCGGGATGCTTGCCGATGCTGCTGCAACTTCCGATTCTCTACGCCATGTTCCGTTTCTTCCCGGCATCCTACGAGTTGCGTCAACAGCCCTTCCTTTGGGCCGACGACCTCTCCACCTACGATTCCATCCTCGACCTGAGCTTCAACATTCCCTTCTACGGCGACCACGTCAGCTTGTTCACCCTGCTGATGACCGTCGCCACCATCGTCTATACCTGGCTCAACAATCGCCTGATGTCGGTTGGAAACCAAGACCAGATGAAGATGATGAAATGGATGATGTATCTAATGCCCATCCTGTTCCTTGGCATGTTCAACAGTTTTTCTGCCGCCTTGACCTACTACTATCTGCTCATCAACCTGATTACCTTCCTCCAGATGTGGATTTTCAGAATGGCCATCAATGAGGACAAGTTGAGGAAACAGATTGCCGCCAACATGACGAAGCCGGTCAAAAAATCAAGATGGCAGGAACGGATGGAAGCTGCGATGAAAGAACAACAACGTTTGGCCAATCAAAAAAAATAATCATTGCTTATTCATGATGAATGTCGGGCTTTTAGATCAATCGGCATCCCTATGGAAGCAACTTCCGATTCATCATTCGTTATTCATTAAAAGCAAATGGAGTTCAAGGATTGTTTGACAGAAGTGAGCGGGTTGCAGTACGTATGCGACTGCATGAAGGTTTGTTCTCCGTTGGGCAAGTCGCAGTTGCTGCATTTCCCCTTTTTGCTTAGTCCTGACGCCATTCAACGCGAATTGGACAGGGTTGAAAACCAGATGGTTTTCGTGCGCGAGAATCCGGGTGCGGAGGTTGCGCTGATTACGTCGTTGCACGAGGTCCACGACATTTCTCAGACCATTATGAACCTCAAGCGGATGCAGGTTCTGGACGACATTGAGCTCTTTGAGCTGAAAAAGTTCGCTCTCACCTCTCAAAAAATCCTGGAACTTGTTAGAAATCAGTCGGATATTAGGCTGTATGATTTGTCTAAGGTCGTCAAGGCGCTTGATCCCGAAGATTCTAAAATCGAGCATTTCTATATCTATTCCGTTTACGACAGCGAGTTGGAGCCGCTTCGCAAGCAGGCGCAACAGACCGATGACGCCGACGAGCGAGAGCGTTTGAACTGGGAAATCGCGCAGGTTGAGGACAGAGTCCGCAGAAAATTGTCGGAAATGCTACATCCCTATTGGGAAAGTTTGCAGAAAAACCAACAAGAAATTGCCGCGCTGGATTTGTTGAATGCGAAGGCGCAAATGGCGGCGGAGTGGCATCTCTGTAAACCCGAAATATCCTTTGAATCAACCTCTTATACACGTATTTTTCATCCAGAAATCAAGCACATCCTGCAAGAGCGCGGGGCTGATTTCCAAGCCATCGATATCTTGATGGAGAAGAAGCCCTGTCTGATTACCGGCGCGAACATGTCGGGGAAGACCGTGCTGCTCAAGTCGCTCAACCTGGCGCAGCATCTTTTCCAGTTCGGGTTTTATGTGCCGGCGGAAAGGGCGCGGATCGTGCCAGTGGAGGAGGTGTCCTGTGTGATTGACGACCGGCAGACAGAGCAGAAAGGGCTCTCGTCGTTTGCAGTTGAAATTCTGAATATCAACAAGATAATCGAGAGAACGAAGCAGGGCAGGCATCTGTTGGTGCTGGTGGACGAGTTGGCGCGTACCACGAATCCCGATGAAGGACGGAGCATTGTGAACGCTTTTGTGATGATGATGGACAAATATGAAGTGATGTCGCTCGTCTCCACCCATTATAGCGGCGTGGCGGCACATTGTCGCCGACTTCGTGTCAAAGGATTGATGATGAATAAGATAACGGATGATATCACACCAAAAAATCTGAATCGGTTTATGGATTACTCTCTTGTTGAAACCACTTCCGATGAGGTCCCGACAGAAGCCCTCACCATCGCCCGCATATTCCATGCCGATGAAGAGTTCTTGAAATTGGCCGGGAAATAATTTTCTTTCTTTCTTCCTTCCTCTTCAACTATCAGGCGGAATAAAATTTTTTTCGTTATTCCGTTTTATTGTCGTATCTTTGTGCGCCTTTTTTAAATTGTTAACTATTTTTTGTAAATTGTTGTAAATCAAAATAATAATATATCATGCTACTGAAAGAAGCTGAAAAAGTAATATTTGAAAATGCAAAATTGAGCATCACAGCTGAAGAAAGACAACGCATTGAAGAAAGTTACAATTTTCTGTCGGATTTTTCAAAAGATAAAATCATTTATGGCATTAATACCGGGTTCGGTCCGATGGCGCAATACCGCATTCCTGATGAGGATTTGCTTGACCTCCAGTACAATATCATCCGCAGCCACTCTACCGGTGCGGGTGAGCCTTTCGGCGATGTTTATGTGAAGGCTGCCATGCTTTCTCGTTACCGCACTTTCGCTCGTGGCAAGTCGGGCGTGCATATTGACGCGCTGCAACTGCTGGTCGATTTTATCAACCACGGCATCTGCCCGTTCATCCCGCAGCACGGCAGCGTGGGTTCCAGTGGCGACCTTGTGCAGCTTGCCCACCTCGCCCTTTGTCTCATTGGCGAGGGAAAAGTGTTCTATAAAGGGCAGCTCCGCCCGTCTGCTGAGGTGATGCGCGAGTTGAATCTCCAACCACTGAAACCGCATCTCCGCGAAGGCTTGGCTCTTACCAATGGTACTGCCATGATGACGGGCGTGGGCATTGTCAATCTCCATTATGCAAAAAAACTGCTCCATTACGCCATCGTCGGCTCTCTGATGGTGAACGAAATCGTGGCCTCCTATGACGATTTCTTCGCGCCTGAACTCAACGACCTCAAAGGCC
This sequence comes from Bacteroidales bacterium, assembly GCA_017506175.1. Classification (GTDB taxonomy): domain Bacteria; phylum Bacteroidota; class Bacteroidia; order Bacteroidales; family WCHB1-69; genus UBA1756. The sequence goes on from JAFVNW010000002.1 coordinate 47,531, forward strand.
ACGAGGGACAGACCTACGTAGCCCACAAGATGTGCGAGCTTGCGCAAAGTTCACACGCACTGCTGAAACGCGAAATCGAAATGTATCACCCTCACAAAGAACAGATTTTCAAACACAAAGTGCAGCCTTTCTATTCCTTGCGCTGCGTTCCGCAAGTGCTTGGCCCCGTGTATGATACACTCGCTTTCTCAGAAAAAATCCTTGAAGAGGAGTTCAACGCTGTGGATGACAACCCCATCGTGGACAGCGAAACCAAGAATGTTTATCACGGTGGCAATTTCCATGGCGACTACGTCTCTTTTGAAATGGACAAAATGAAAATCGCCGTCACCAAGATGACGATGTTGCTGGAACGACAATTCAATTACCTGTGCCACGATAAAATCAACGAGATTCTCCCGCCGTTCCTCAATCTGGGCAAACTCGGCCTCAATTACGGAGTGCAGGCCATGCAGTTCACTGCTACCTCCACCACCGCTGAATGCCAAACACTCTCGAATCCGATGTACGTCCACAGCATCCCCAATAACAATGACAATCAGGATGTTGTCAGTATGGGTACCAACTCCGCCATCTTGGCGAAGCGCGTCATCGACAATGCCTATCAGGTATTCTCAATCTACTTTATCGGCTTAGCGCAAGCTGTTGACTGCCTGAAAGTCAAGGACAACCTTTCTGAAACCAGCCGCCGCATTTACGATGAAATCCGTGCGATGGTGCCGCTTTTCATCAAGGACACGCCGAAGTATGAAGAGGAGGCTGCCGTCATCGATTATTTGAAGAACAAAAAAATAGATTTATAGTCAATTCTACACTATGAGACGTGTCGTTATCACAGGAATGGGTATCTATTCCTGCCTTGGGAAAAATTTGGAAGAGGTAAGACAGTCGCTCTATGCGGGCAAATCCGGCATAGGTATCGACGAGCAGCGCATCGCCTATGGTTATCGCTCTCCGCTGACTGGCATTGTGGAGCGCCCACAGCTCAAAGGACTGCTTGACCGCCGTTCCAGAATCTGCCTTGCCGAAGAGGGCGAGTATGCCTACATGGCCACGGTGGAAGCACTGAAAAATGCAGGCATCGATGCTGATTACCTTGAGAAAAACGAGGTGGGCGTGCTCTACGGCAACGACTCGTCCGCCAAATCCGTCATCGAGGCGCACATGCACACGCTGGAAACCAAGGATACCACGCTCCAAGGCTCCGGTGCCATTTTCCAGTCAATGAACTCCACTGTCACGATGAACCTTTCCACCATCTTCAAGCTGAAGGGCATCAACATGACGATTAGCGCCGCGTGCGCCAGCAGCTCCCATGCCATTGGTTTGGGGCTGATGTTCATCCGCGAAGGGTTGCAGGATGTGATCATCTGCGGCGGCGCGCAAGAGGTCAACTACCTGTCGATGAGCAGCTTCGACGCCATCAGCGCCTTTTCAACCCGCGTGAATGACCCGACAAAGGCTTCCCGTCCGTTCGACCGCGACCGTGACGGACTTGTGCCGAGTGGGGGAGCGGCGACCGTTATACTGGAAGAGTACGAGCATGCTGTCAAGCGTGGCGCCCCCATCCTTGCGGAGGTGGCCGGCTACGGTTTCTCCTCCAATGGCGCCAACATCTCGCAGGCCAGCGACTTCGGCTCTTGCATCGCCATGCAGCGCGCTATGAAGGACGCAGGCGTGCAACCCGCTGACATTGACTATATTAACGCCCACGCCACCTCTACTTTGCAAGGAGATGCTTTTGAAGCCGACGCCCTCCACCACCTCTTCGGCGAACTAAAAACCCCCGTCTCCTCCACCAAGTCCATGACCGGTCACGAGTGCTGGATGGCTGGAGGAAGCGAAATCGTATATTCCAACCTAATGATGCTTAACGGGTTCATCGCTCCTAACATCAATTTTGAAAACCCTGACGAACATTCCCGCTATTTAAATATTGTCAACCAGACCATGGAAAAGAATATCAACCTCTATCTCTCCAACTCCTTTGGCTTTGGCGGTACGAATAGTGCACTGGTGGTGAGGAAGTTGAAAGTTGAGAATTGAGAATTGAAAGTTGACGATGGGTACATCGTCTTTAATTTGATAAATATTAATTTATGAACAGAGAAGAAATTATCGAAACCATTAACAATTTCCTTATAGAGGAATTGGAAATTGACGCTGAGCGCTTGAAAGATGATGCGCGTTTGAGGGAAGATCTCAAGATTGACAGCTTGGATTTTGTGGATATCGCCGTTATCGTGGAGGAGCATTTCAAAATCAAAATCAAGCCAGAAGAGATGAAGAACGTGAAGCTGCTGTCGCAGTTTTACGATTATATTGAAAATAAAATGAAAGAGGCGTAATTATCTCTATTCATTTAGTAATCTAATAATTTGATGTCAAGTCAGCAGTCAGAAGGACGGCAGTGGAGTGGTAAGACGGGAGGCGGTAATTTCGGACAGAGATTTTTGTTAAAAGTTTTGAAATCTGTCAATGTCGTCTTCTTTTACCCGATTTTGTACTTGGTTGTGCCATTTTATTGCGTTGTCAACCATCGTGCTTTTGGTTGTATCTATGGCTATTTCAGGGAGATACATCATTTTTCAGCATGGAAGTCCTTTTGGAGCACCGTTCGGAACCATCTGATATTCGGGCGGGTTGTATTGGACCGTTTTGCCATTCTGGCAGGGAATTCGAAGCAGTTCAAGATTGAAGTGGAGGGGCAGGAGGTATTCACCCAGATGCTGGATTCTCCTCTCGGAATGATTGTGGCGGGTTCCCATGTTGGCAATTTCGAGTTGGTGGGGCATTTTTTCCATCAGGATAAAAAGACCATCAACGCGATCGTTTTCGGCGGGGAGCGGGCTGGCTTGCAACGCCGTCGTGAGGCCTCATTTGAGACCCACAATGAGAAAATGATTCCCGTAACGCCTGATTTATCGCACATTTTTGCGCTAAAAGATGCCTTGGATCGCGGTGAGATCGCCGTGATTCTGTGCGACAGAATCTGGGGGAGCCGCAAAACGCTCACGGTGGACTTCCTCGGCAAGCCTGCGAAGTTCCCGTTGGGCACTTTCCTGCTCGCCGCCCAGATGGACGTTCCAGTCGTTTCTCTGATTGCCGTGAAGGAGCGTGGTACCCGTTATCACGGCTTCGTCAAGCGGTTCGACTCTCCCGACCCGCAGTTGTCGGTGCGTGAGAAAAGTCAGTTCTACGCCCGTCAGTATGCTGAAAATCTGCAAGATATCCTGCGGAAATATCCGGAACAATGGTTTAATTTTTACGATTTCTGGGCTTAATTATGGAAAAATCAGAATTCATCCCCCATATCCATTGCGAAACAGGCACCCTGCGCAATCTGCTCGCATACGTCGGCTACGACATCAGCGAGGCCATGATTTTCGGCATCGGCAAGGGGATGGTTTTCGGATTCTCCACGCTTGTCAGGTTCAGCGGAATCAATTTTATGGTCTGCCGCACTTGGCAGGGATTCATCATCCGTAATTTCATCAAACAGATGGACCTGCCCATCCAATATCGCCGATATTTCCTGTTGAATAAGAAGAAGGCGATGCGGGATCTGGACGCTTTACTGGGAAAAAACATACCGGTGGGCTTGATGACCTCCATCTCCCGGCTCCCCTTTATCCGTGAGGAGTCCAACCGCTTCTTTTTCAACGGTCATAGTGTGCAGGTGATGAGGAAAGAGGGCGGCAATTACGTGGTGGTGGACAATTTTTCGCCCGCAGACGAGTACAAGCTGATTGCTGAGGCTGATTTGCGCCATGCGCGTTTCAGCCTGAAAATCCCGCCGATTTGGGGCGATTACTACTATGTTGAGAGGCTGCCCGACCATGTGAGGCCGATAGAATCGGTCATCACCGACAGCATCCGTTCCACTTGCAAGGTGATGCTCGCCAAATTCCCCTTCTCCTTTATGGGCGTCAGCGGCATGCGCTATATGGCGTACCGCATCAAACGGAAGGCGAAGCCTGTGCTCACCGCCCACAACCGCAAGTTCTTCCTCTACATATTCAGAATGCTGGAAATTGGCTCCGGCGGTTCGGGCTATCGCTATCTTTACGCCCGTTTTCTTGAAGAGGCGGGGAAGACACTTCATTCCGACGAATTGTGCCAAATGGCCGAGGAGATGGTGAATATCGGCGACCAATGGCGCAGAATTTCCATCATCGCTGGCAAATTAGCGCGCGACGGCGCAGCCGATTGTGTGCCCTCCGTGAACGAAATCGTGGAAATCGTTTATGAAATCGCCGACATGGAAGAGCGGTTGTTCCGCAAACTACGTGTCATCGTAGATGAAATTGATCAAAAAAATAATCATAAATAGTTTAATCATAAATAGTTATGGAACTTAATCCCCCGTTAAAAGATTTTTATTCCAAAGAACGCTTCAGTGCGGTGCAGGCTCAACGGCTCGCACAGGAAATAGCATTTGCTCCCGTTGTGTTCCAGGTGTCGCGCCTGATGGTCAAGTTCGGCATTTTCCGTATGCTTGACGATTGTAAGGAGGGAATGACCATCGACGAAGTCGCTCAAAAGGCGAACCTCTCGCGTTATGGTGCGCAGGTGCTGCTCGAATCGTCGCTCACCATCGGGACGGTACTGCTCCAAAACGGTCGTTTTGTCTTGGCAAAGGCCGGCTGGTTTTTGCTCAATGACAAAATGGCTCAAGTGAACATGGATTTCAATCAGGATGTCAACTACTTGGGACTCTTCAAGTTGGAAGAATCGATATTGAATGGGAAGCCCGAGGGGCTGAAGGTGTTCGGCGATTGGCCGACGATCTATGAGGGGTTGTCGCAACTGCCGGCGCAGGTTCAGAAAAGTTGGTTCGGTTTTGACCATTTCTATTCCGACAACTCCTTTGATCAGGCTTTGCAGATTGTGTTCTCGAAGAAGCCAAAGACCTTGTTGGATGTGGGGGGCAATACGGGTCGTTGGGCGACGCAATGCGTTGAGTATGACCAAGATGTTAAAGTTACCATTATGGATTTGCCCCAGCAGTTGGAGATGATGAGAAAGGCGACCGCCAACACGAAAGGCGCCGACCGCATCTCCGGACATGCCGGCAATGTGCTGGACGAACAAACCGCTTTCCCCAAAGGCTTTGACATCATCTGGATGAGCCAGTTTCTGGACTGCTTCTCGGAAGAGCAGGTTTGCAGCATCCTCAGCCGTGCTGCGAAAGCAATGGACGCGAACGCCCGCCTTTTCATCATGGAGACGTTCTGGGACAGACAGCGTTTTGAAACCGCATCGTACTGCCTTGCACAAACCAGCCTCTATTTCACGGCATTAGCCAACGGAAACAGCAAGATGTACTATTCCGAGGATATGGTCAGATGTGTGGAGAAGGCGGGCTTGCACGTGGACAAATTCCATGATGGACTTGGCTTGGGGCATACGATTCTGGAGTGCCGGCTGTGATTTGGCTGTTTGAATTATTTTTGTTATTTTTGCACCCTTAAATTTTGAGGTAAAAAGTGAGATCAAGCACGGTAAAATTTCCGATTTCGGCGCAGCCATTTATTCCCCAGCGTCCACCTATCGTTATGATTGATAACATTTTATCCTCTGATGAAGCCTCCTTTGAAACGGATTTGCTCATCAGGGAGGACAATGTTTTTGTGGATGGCGGATTGTTCCGCGAATGCGGTCTGATGGAGAATATTGCGCAAACCTGTGCCGCCTTTATCGGCTTCTCCTTGGAGGATGATAACGTGCCCATCGGGGTCATCGGCGGCATCAAGGATTTTTCCGTCGCGACGCTCCCATCTGTAGGCACAACCATCCGAACGCGAATTCATGCTATCGCCGCTATTGACCTTGCCAAGGTTGTGGCAGCAGAAGTTATTTTTAATGAGCAAGTTATCGCGACTTGCACCATGAAGGTCTTTATAGCCCCAGATAGTGATGAACGAATATAGCCGAAAACAACTCACCGCAGAGAAGGTCTTTGATGTGCGATTCAGCGAAGTGGACTCGATGAGCATCGTGTGGCACGGCTCATATGCCCTCTATTTTGAAGATGCTCGCGAAGAGTTCGGCAGAAAATACAATCTGGAGTATTTGACCATTTTTGAAAACGGCTTTTATGCGCCATTAGTTGAACTTCATTTCGACTATAAAAAACCGTTGCAATATCAGGAAAGCGCGAAGGTGGTCATTTCCTACCGCCCTGTCGATGCCGCGAAACTCATTTTTGACTATGCAATCTATAGCCTAAAAACCAATGAGTTGGTCGCAACGGGGTACTCAGTTCAAGTTTTTCTTGACAGAAATCACCAGCTCTCTTTTGCTACTCCCGAATTTTTTTTGGATTGGAAACGTAAAAATGGTGTCCTATGATTTGTAGCATCGGTGATAACATCTTGTCTCCTTTGGGATTCACTTCCGCAGAAAACTGGAACGCTGTTTGTAGCGGGCACTCCGCTCTGAAGCGGTATTCCGACCATTTTGACCTTCCCGAACCGTTTTGCGCTTCATTGTTGGATTGGGAAAAAGTGGAGGAAAAGTTTGCGCAACTTCCTAATAATCACTTGGAAAACTATACTCGTTTAGAGAAAATCTCCATTCTTTCCGCAGCCGATGCCTTCCAGAAAGCAGGCATCAATCCCGCAGCGGAAGATGTGCTTTTTGTGCTTTCCACTACCAAGGGCAATGTGGAACTGCTCCAGGACTTGCATGACTATGAGCCTTCACGCCCATACCTTTGGCGTTCCGCACAGCTGATTTCCCGTTATTTTGGCAATGCCAACGAACCGATTGTCGTCAGCAATGCCTGCATTTCGGGCTGCGCTGCACTTCACCTCGTGAAACCGCTACTTCAAAAACACGGCTTCCGCTATGTGGCTGTCATCGGTGCCGATGTGCTGTCGAAGTTCATCATCTCCGGCTTCCAGTCGTTCAAGGCATTGTCGCCCGACTTCTGCAGGCCGTTTGATGCCGACCGCACCGGGCTCAATCTCGGAGAAGCGGCCGCTACCATCATCTTCACCGAAATGGCTGAAACAAAGCGGAATACAATCGGGATTGTCGCTTCTGCGCTTTGCAACGACGCCAATCACATCTCCGCCCCCTCGCGTACTGCCGAAGGACTGCTGAAAACACTGAGAAGTGTGATGGCCGCTGAAAAAAATCTTTCCGCTTCCGACATCGCCTTCGTCAATGCACATGGTACGGCCACGCGATATAACGACGACATGGAGTCGGTCGCTTTGGATAGAATGGGATGGAACAAGTTGACTGTCAATAGTTTGAAAGGATACTTCGGCCATACGTTGGGTGCGGCTGGCGTGCTGGAAACCGTTATCTCTTCACACGAATTGCTGAACGGACAGATTCTGCCAACCATCGGAACTCAAAATCCTGGAACGGCGGCGGAAATCCATGTCGCACTTCAACCAGAAAAAACCGACAAACCTCTGTTTGTTAAGATGATATCCGGATTCGGCGGCAGCAATGCGGCTGTTTTGTTCACTAAATTCCTTGCCGTATGAAGAATTTGAAGATACTTTCCTATTCCCGAATTACGGATGATTTTGTGAGTCTGAACGGCGATTTGATTTTGCGTCGTTCCGCTTCCGATGAGCCAAATAATGTTGCAAGGCATTGGTTGTCAGAGATTTATAGCAAAATTGGGATGGAGTATCCCAAGTTCTTCAAGATGGACCTGCTTTGCAAGGCCGGTACAATGGCCGCCGAGTTGGTGATGCGGAGTCTGAATATGGTGAATGACGAGGTGAAAGAGAATTGGGCGGTGCTCTGTTTCAATGCTGCTGGCTCCTTGGATGACGACCGCACCTATCAACAGACCATTCAGACGAAGGAGAACTTCTTCCCGAGCCCGGCGGTTTTCGTCTATACTTTGGCGAATATCGTTTCAGGCGAGATCGCCATCCGCCATCATCTGAGAGGCGAGTCATCGTGTTTCGTGCTCGAAGATTTTTCGGCGCCTGTGATCAGTCGCGCATTTGAAGATGCTTTGGACACGGCGGATTTTGGGCTGGGCGGCTGGATTGAATTTGACAAGGGGCATTGCGATGTGCTGATTTGTGCCGTTGGCACAGGCAATCAAGCGGAATTAACAGACTTTTCCGCAGAAAACCTGAATTCTATTTATCAAAAAAAATATTAAAACATGGATCAATTAATTGAAGAATTAAAGAAAGAAATTATTGAAGTCTTGAATCTGGAAGATAAAAAGCCGGAGGACATAGATGAAAATGCGCCCCTGTTTGGTGGCGAAACAGGTCTGGATTCAATCGATGCTTTGGAGTTGATTGTCATGATGGAGAAGAATTATGGCATCAAATTGCAAAATGCCGCAGAAGGCAAGGAGATTTTCAAGTCTGTTCGCACGATGGCCGAATATATCAAAGAACATAGAACCAAATAGTTGATGGACGGAATTGTTGTTACAGGAATGGGCGTGATTTCGGCTCTCGGCAGGGGTGTGGAGCAGACTGCATCCATGCTGCTGCAGGAAAAGTCCGGTGTGGATAAAATGCGGATTTTGAAGTCGAAATACACCTCTTTGCCTGTGGGTGAAGTGCATGAAACCACGGAGGAACTCCTTGATTCCCTGCATTATCGCCGCGACAAGGTGATTACACGTACCACTTTGCTGGGGCAGGTTGCCCTGCTTGAGGCTACACAAATGGCCAAGCTGCAGAAAGGTCTGCTTGAGGGCAAGCGTGTGGCTTTCATTTCTGCCACGACCGTTGGCGGTATGGAAAAAAGTGAGCAACTTTATCACGATTTTCTATATGGGACCGAGCATAGCGAGTACATCGCGCTTCACGATTGCGGCGCTTGCACGAATATGATTGCGGAAATCACGGAGCAGGATATTCACTATTCGATGTTGACGACGATCTCGACAGCTTGTTCGTCAGCGGCAAATGCTTTCTTGCTTGCCGCGAATCTGCTTCGCACGGGCCGGGCCGATATCGTGGTAGCTGGCGGTACGGAATGCCTTAGCAAGTTTCACCTCGATGGTTTCAATTCCCTTATGATTTTGGATGATGAGGTTTGCAAGCCGTTCGACAAAAACCGCAAGGGTATCAATTTGGGCGAAGCGGCTGCTTATCTGGTTCTGGAAAGCCCCCAAACCGCGCAAGAGCGCGGTGTAGCACCACTCTGCCGTTATGCAGGCGGAGGCAACCGTTGCGATGCCTATCACCAGACTGCCTCTTCTCCGAATGGCGAGGGCGCCTATCAGTCGATGATTCAGGCACTCGAAGAGGCTGGACTTCAGCCATCGGACATTGACTACATCAATGCGCATGGCACGGGCACTGCGAACAACGATGAGACTGAAGGATTTGCCGTGATGCGCGTTTTTGGCGACCGCGTGCCACCCATCTCCTCCACCAAGGCTTTCACCGGACATTCCACGAGCGCCGCCGGCGCTCTCGAAGCCGTGATCTCTATCCTTGCCCTTACTCGCAATTTCATTCCTGTCAGCTTGAACTTCAAAGAAAAAATTGACTCTCTGAACTTTACCCCCGTCACGCAGACCATTCGCAACGCAAAACTCCGTCACGTGATGACCAACTCTTTTGGCTTCGGCGGCAATGACACCTCCTGTATCTTTTCAAAATTGTAGCGTTGTCAATGGTTCACCAATCACACTTCACCAACAATATGAGCATTTATATACAATCTGTATCGCAAATCTCTGTACAAAAACCACTTACGGAAGAATGGTTTGATAATCCCATCCTGCCGAAAGAGGCTTTCGCCCAGTCAATCGAGCCTGACTACAAGCAGTTTATTCCACCTGCGGAGTCAAGAAGAATGGGGCGTTTGATTAAGCGGGCCATCACCACCTCTCTTTCGGCATTGAAAAAAGGCGGTTGTGAAATGCCCGACGCGATCATCTCCGGTACCGGACTCGGCTGTATTGAAAACACCGAAAAGTTCCTCAATGCAGTGATTGACAACGATGAAGAGTGTTTGCCCCCCACCGCTTTCATGCAGTCAACGCATAACACCATCAGTTCTCAAATCGCCATTCGCCTGCATTGTCATGGCTACAACAGCACTTATTCCAATCAGGGGACTTCGTTTGATAGCGCGTTGTTGGATGCTTTCATTCAGTTGCAGTTGGGGCAAATCCGCTCGGCCCTTGTCGGCGGGCATGATGAAATGACTCCCGATTATTTCAATATGCTGTCGAAAATCAATTATTGGCGCAAAGAGGATGTCAATGTGGATATGATGAGACAGTGCGACAAAGAAATCAACTCGTTTTCAGGAAGTTGTTCTTTGAGTATGCTCGTTGGAACCGACCACACGGAAAACACGCTTTGTAGGCTTGCCGATATTGAGCTCTTCCATTCTCCCATGCCTTCCCAAATCAGGGACTCTCTATTCAAAATGTTGCACGCCAACAAGCTCACGCTCTCTGATGTGGATGCGGTGGTGGCCAGTTATAGCGGGAACCCCAATGTGGATCGTTATGTCGGCCACTATTTGACACAGGCGATGTCTGAATTTCCTGTCATTTGGTATAAACACTTGTTTGGGGAATCCTTCTGCTCTTCAGCATTCGGCATATACGTTGCTGCGATGTGCTTACATAAGAGATTGATCCCGAAACTATTATTGTATAATCCAAAGGATGCTGAAATAAAAAATCCGAAGAACATCCTCGTTTTCAATTATTTCGGTTGGAATCCTTCGCAACCTAATGTTTCACTTTCTCTTTTATCAATATGATACGAACTCTCTTATTAGTTTTACTGCAATCCTTTCTGCTGGTCTCATCGCAGGTGTCTCTTAAATTTGCTCTTCGGAAAATCCCCTCCTTTTCATGGAGTTGGACTTTTTTTAAAGCTGTTTTCAGCTCATGGCCGCTTCTCATTGCAGGAGTTTGTGGTACCGCCGCTTTTGTAGTTTGGATAATGTTATTGAAAAAGAATGATTTCAGTCTGGTATATCCTTTAACTGCAGTAAGTTACGTGATTGGACTTTGCCTTTCGTTCTTCATTTTGCACGAAACGATTCCGTTTACACGTTGGATTGGCGTTCTGATTTTGATGGTGGGTGTATATTTTATTATTAAGTAAGAAGGATGTTTCAGAATAGTTTGTTTTTTGTTGAGAAACAGGAGGTTGGAGATGATTCAGCCGATTTTTCAATTCGTTTGAATCCCGAACATCGAATCTTTGAAGGTCATTTCCCCGGAGATCCCATCGTGCCGGGCGTGTGCATTTTCCAAATTGCCACGGAACTTTTTGGATTGATCACCCCTGTTAAAAATCCAATTTTTAGTGTTAAAAATGCGAAATTCCTGAATATTATCCGTCCTTTGAAACAACGTGAGGTGAATTATCAACTCGCTTGGGAGCCTGCGGAAAGCGGATATGTAGTCAAGGCGTCAGTCTCCTTTGAGGATACGAAATTCGCAAAAATATCTTTCAAAGTTTGCAGTAATCAGTAATTGTCGTGCAACCACCTTTAGATCAACGCTTTAATGAGCTTAACATTTGTATTGTAATCCCCACTTACAATAATGCTGGGACGATTATGCAGGTGATAGAGGCGGCGCGCAGTCGGTGCAATCACGTCATGGTGATCAATGATGGTGCGACGGATGCAACGCCTGATTTGTTGAAAAGCGTTGAAAATGAAGTGATTCTGATAGGTTATTCGCCGAATAGGGGAAAGGGCTATGCGCTGAAAACCGCTTTCCGAGAAGCTAAAAAGCGTGGCTTTGACTACGTAATCACAATGGATTCCGATGGACAACATTCAGTGGACGACTTGCCTGTTTTTTTGGATTCCATCCAGCAACACCCTGATTCTCTGCTGATTGGCAGTCGCGGAATGAATCATCCGAACATGCCGCAGAAGAACACTTTCGCCAACAAATTTTCCAACTTTTGGTTTGCACTTCAAACCGCCCATCGATTGCCCGATACGCAGTCGGGCTACCGCCTCTATCCTCTGCGTAGAATGGATGGGATGCATTGGCTGACAAGTCGTTATGAGACGGAATTAGAGATATTGGTGCGCTCTGCTTGGCGCGGAATCCCTTTGATCCCCGTCCCCATCAATGTATATTACCCTCCTGCCGAAAAGCGTGTTTCGCATTTCAGACCGCGCGCAGACTTCTTCCGCATCAGCGTGCTGAATGCCGTTCTCTGCCTCTTGGCCGTCCTCTATGGCTATCCTTCCATGCTTTGGCACAAAATCTTCAAATATCATCGTTAAATGCGCAAGTTTTTCGTCGGAATTTACATTTTTTTTGAAAAACACCGCTGGGCGATGTGGCTAACCCTGCTGACTTTGGTCGTTGTGGCTATCGTGGGCATCATGCACATAAGGTTCGTGGAGGATATCAGCAATTTTTTCCCTGAAAACGGCGAAAACAAAAGAGTGAACGATGCTTACCAGCATATCGGCTCCGATAACCGCATCGTCATCAATATCAAACAAGCCCGTCGCGATACAACGCAAGAAGTTGATTATGAGTTGCTTGCTGCTGCTGTGGATTCGTTGGTTGCTCGTCTTTATCAGAATGACAAAGACAGTTTGATGCAGAAGGTTTTTTATCAATTTGACAATCAGCAAATTACAGATATAACAGCTTTTGTAGTCCAGAATATGCCCTATTTTTTAGAGGAGGAGGACTATGCCCGAATGGATACGCTGATAAATACTCAACACATTGATTCACTGTTGATTAACGATGTGATGATTCTCTCTTCGCCGACGGGGTTCATGCAGCAGGTGATTCTTTCCGACCCCTTGTTCTTTTCTGGAAATGTCTTGAAAAAATTGGATCATTTCCGTCTGAACGACCAATACAAGGAGAGTGGCGGCTACATTTTCAACAATTCCGGCGATGAGGCTATCGTTGTGGTGACTTCCAAGTTTCCCGTCAGCGAAACGTTCAATAACTCCCGCCTTATACAACAGATTGACGATGCGATGCAAACGGTTGAGAAACAATTCGATCGCAAGGTCAAGATAACGGATTTTGGCGCTTCGCTGGTCTCGCAGACCAACTCGCACCAAATCAAAAAAGACAGTTTGTGGGCCCTTTTGCTATCCCTTTCCTTCATCGTTGCGCTACTTATCTACTATTATCGGAATCTGAAATGTATCTTGTTGATTGTCTGTACAATATCTTTCGGTGGGCTCTTCGCTTTGGGGTATATTGTGCTGTTTGAAAATCCAATTTCCATCATTGCGGTCGGCGTTGCTTCCATCATCATCGGCATTGCCATCAACTACCCGATTCATCTACTGTCACATTTTAAAAGGACAAGTGATAAAGTACAGATTATCAAGGATATAGTGACTCCTTTGCTGATTGGGAACATCACAACGGTCGGCGCGTTCTTGAGTTTGTTGTTCATCAGTTCGGACGCGATGCGCGATCTCGGTTTGTTTGCCGCACTGCTTTTAGTCGGCACGATTTTGTTTGTGCTCATTTTCTTGCCGCATCTGTTGGGTAAACGTCCGGAGAAATGGCAGGAGGCGCAACTTTCTTTCAGAAAAGTTGCAGAATTTCATCCCGAAAACCACCCTTGGTTGCTGGTGGTGATTCTGGCTCTCACTGTGGTGTTCTTCATCGGAAGTTCGAGGACCTCTTTTGAGACGAACATGCACAAAATCAACTACATGACGGATGAACAGCGCGCTGCCTTCGAGAAGTTGGTGGCTGAATCCGATACGACGGTGCAGACAGTCTATTGCATTGCGGAGGGAAAAACGACCGATGCGGCATTGCAGAAGTACGAAAAGGTTGCGGCGACACTTTCCAAAATGTTGCAAGATTCTATTGCTAAACAAGTTAGCGGAATCAGCGTGTTTCTCCCTTCGCAGCAGCAACAGCAGAAAAGGCTGGCTTTGTGGAATGACTTCTGGTCAAAACATCGTGAGCAATTTATGGCCTCGTTCGCAAAATCCGCGAAAGAAAATGGTTTCAGTGAGGTGGCATTCGAGGATTTCTATGCCACGTTGCAGTATGATTTCCAGCCGCAGCCGTTGGAGTATTTCGAGTCGGCGCTCCACGATCTTGTCTCTTCTTACATCGTTGAAGAAGATGGGAAATCGATGATTTATAGTATTTTACAAGTAAAAAAACAAGAACGGGAGCAGGTCGAACAACGGCTCAATTCCGCTGATACGGATGTTTTTGCATTCACGGATTCCTCCATTATCACAAGAATGATTGATGCGCTTTCCGGTGACTTCGACTATGTGCTTTACATTTGTGGATTCATTGTTTTTGCTTTCCTGCTTTTCTCGTTTGGTCGCTTGGAAATCGCGCTGTCCGCCTTCATCCCCTTGACCATCGCTTGGATTTGGATTTTAGGCATTATGGGCATTTTTGACATCAAATTCAACATTGTCAACATCATTTTGGCCACGTTTATCTTCGGGCAGGGCGATGATTATGCCATTTTTGTGACGGAAGGGGTGATGTACGAATACCGGACGGGCCGTAAAATGTTGGCGCAATTCAAGAATTCCATCATCCTTTCCGCGTCGATTATGTTCTTGGGAATTGGCATGTTGATTTTTGCTAAACATCCCGCGATGCGTTCGCTGGCAGAGGTCACTGTCATCGGCATGGCTTCGGTAGTGATGATGGCTTACATTTTCCCGCCATTGATTTTCAAGTGGTTGACAACCAAAAGCGGCAAGTTGCGCCGCGTTCCCGTCACTCTTTGGAATTTGCTGAAAACGATTGCGGCCTTCTCTATTTTCTTTGTCACCTCTCTTGGCATCTCTCTTTGGGCCGTTTTCTGCAAAATTTTCTTCAATAGAAATGATAGGGTGAAACAACATTTCCATCGGATGCTTTGCAACGTGATGCGCTTTTTCGCCAAGGCGATGTTTCAAGTGGATTATGATTTGCAAAATCCTAATAATGAGGATTTTAAGAAACCTTCCATTCTCATTTCCAACCATCAGTCGCACTTGGACATGCTCTATTTGCTGACCTTGTCGCCCAAAATTGTGGTGCTGACAAACCAGTGGGTTTGGAACTGTCCATTCTATCGCTGGATTATCCGCTACGCCGATTTTTTGCCAGTGGCGGACGGTATTGAGGCTAATGTTACGAAACTCAGTGAGTTGGTTCATCGGGGGTATTCCATTTTGGTTTTCCCTGAGGGCACTCGCTCCGCCAATTGCGACATCCTTCGCTTTCATCAGGGCGCGTTTTATCTGGCCAACGAGCTGAATCTGGATGTGTTGCCGGTGGTTTTGCATGGGGTTGGGCACGCGTTTCCGAAAGAGGAGTTTCTGCTACACAAGGGGAAGGTGACACTTTCGGTTTTGAACAGGATTCCCTCTGATGTGGATTTGCGCCGCAATCAACCGACTTTAAAGGTCGCTCAGGCGTTTCGCCATCTCTATATTCGTGAATATCAAAGAATTGTGAACGAAGTTGAAACGCCATCCTATTATCGTGAATGGGTGATGCAAAACTACATCTACAAAGGGGCGGAGGTTGCGCGTGCGTGCCGTCGGCAGTTCAGGAATTTTGAAGTTTGGAAGAAGGAGATTGCCAAACTTCCCGACGAGGGCACGCTGCTGATTCAAAATTGCGGTCAGGGTGAATTCTCTTTGTTGGTCGCTTTAACAAAGAAAAATTTGCATATTTTTGCAATTGAGAAAAATCAGGAGGCATTTGATGTGGCCTCGCATTGCGCCGCCATTCCGCAGAATCTCCATTATGTAACGGAACTTGATGAAAATCAATGTTTTAATCTTATTTTAGATCAAACAAAAATAACAGGAAAATAAAATATTCAATGATGAAATGTAAATTGATTTATCCGAAGTGGAAAAAATTGCCAGGACAAACTACTTTTAATTTGCCTCCTCATGGTGCGGTGGTTTTTGCCGCAACGTTGCCGGAGGAAGTGGAAATCTCCTTTACCGATGAAAATGTCGAGGAGCTTGATTTTAATGAGGAGTGTGATTTCGTCGCTATTTCCATGATGCTTTCCACTCAGGTCAAGCGTGGTTGGGCCATTGCCGACAAGTATCGTGCGATGGGCAAAAAGGTGATGTTCGGCGGTATTTCCACGATGCTGCATGCGGAAGAGACGTTGCTTCATGCCGATTCGGTATTTTTGGGGGAATCGGAAGGCCGTATGGATGCCGTGATTGACGACCTGAAAAACAACAAGTTGAAAAAAGTCTATAATTATATGGGGCAACAGCCGGATATTGCATTGGTTGGACCTGCTCGCCGCGATTTGTACAAGCGTGAGCTTTATAACCACAAGGGGGTTCAGATGGTGGATTTGTTCCATGCCTCCCGTGGTTGCCGTTTCAGCTGCTATCCTTGCGCCGTTTCTTACTTAGGTGGCCGTTGCTTTCGCGCACGTCCTATCGACAAGGTGCTTGAAGAATTGGAAACCATCGACAACAATCGTCTCTTCATCGTGGATAACTCGTTGGCTCAGAACACGGAATGGGAGATGGATCTCTTCCGCGAAATGATTCCGTACAAGAAAAAATGGATTAGCCATACGATTGAAGACAAGCCGGAGGTGTTGGATTTGGCGGCGCAGGCTGGCGCATGGTACGTTTATCAGGCGGTTTATGACACTTCCGACTACATCAAAGAGCGTATTAAACGTTATCACGATTATGGAATCGGGGTGGAAGGCACCATTCTGTTGGGGTTGGACAACCAGACCGAAGACGACATCCTGCGCCTCATCGATTTCCTGCTCAATGTGGATTTGGATTTGGCAGAATTCACCATCTTGGCCCCATTCCCGCACACCAAGGCCTACGATGACTTAATGCGCGAGGGCCGCATTTTCGACCATGATTGGGATCACTACAATGCCGGTCAGGTGGTTTATCAGCCCAAACACATGTCTCCCGAACGTCTGCAGGAATTGTACGAATATGCCTGGAAATCGTTCTATGGTACTGAAACTCAAGAAGAAAAAATGTTCCGATTGTTCACCCGCGTCATGTTGCGCGAAATGGAAGACGGCACCTATCGCCCGCGCAACCGCAACTTGGCCAACAAGTCTTTCGGTAAGGATGTTGACCGCAGCAAGAGCCATTTTAACGCATTTTAATTTTTTTAGAACTAAATTAATACTAAATACAGATGAAAGTCAGCGATAAATATTTTGATGAAAAATTCAATTTTGCCGGACAATGGGATATGCCTTCAACCTGTGGACTCAAAATAGTTCAGAAAGACGACATTTCAATCGTCTTGGTGACTGAATTGTATCAGGACAATCCGGGAACATCGGTTACCTATGCTGCTGGTTCCTTGATTAAACAGATTTGTGATGTCAAGCATTTGGATATCAATAAAATAAAATACATAGAATGCAATCCCAGCACTAATTCAAAACTCTCTTTTTATGATGAGGAGATGTTTTTGGTGAACTTCATTTTGCAGGATGGAATGCCAGTTGATTTGAAGTACCGCAAATTATCAAAAGAAGAAATTCAAAATTTATTGTGATGAGAAGATTTGTACTGTTTTTTGTTTTTTTAACAATCTCAGTTGCGGTTTTTGCACAGCCGAAACCCTTGCGCATTTGGAAGGATGTTCCTACCATGAAGCATCAGCGTTCGGAGATTTACGTTTATCCCGCTCCCGACTCCATCAATACGGGAATCGCCGTAATTGTTTGTCCTGGAGGAAGTTACAGTCATCTGATGGGCATTGCGACGGAGGGCTATGCTGTGGCCGAATGGCTAAATGCACAGGGTATCAGCGCTTTCGTTCTCCGCTATCGGGTGGGCAAAGACGGTTATCACCATCCCGCGATGATTCAAGACGTTCAGCGCACCATTCAACTGGTGCGCGATCGTGCCGACGAATATCATATCAACGCGGAGAAATTGGGCACGATGGGTTTTTCCGCCGGCGGTCATCTCGTTACTATGTCGGGTGCCTTTTACAAGGATAATTACCTGAAACCACTTGGCATTCAGTCGAATGCAAGTCTGAAGCCGAATTTTGTGGTGCCAGTTTACCCCGTCGTTTCCATGCAAGACAGCATCGCACACCAGCGTTCGCGCCGCAATTTGCTCAGTCGCCATTATACCAAAGAGCAGCAGGACAAGTTCTCGATGGAGTTGCAGATTCCCAACGACATGCCCCCCACCTTCCTCGTTACTGCCAAGGATGACCCTGTAGTGATGTATCAGAACAGCGTGCAACTGGATAAAGCGTTGACAAACAAGCATGTAAAACACGAATTCTGGCTGTATGACACTGGCGGACATGGCTATGCGATGAGCGAAGAACGTGCGGGTGAAACGGCGAAATGGCGCTTTGAATTTATGAGATGGCTTTATAAGATTAAAATTCTTGACACACCGTACAAATATTAATATTGAAAAAAATCAATGATTTAACCAATCGACGATATTGCAATGTCTTTATTTCCAGATAATTACGTTTCAGATATTGAGTTTCAGCCCCAAGAGGTCATCAAGCGGTTTCAAGAAGAAAAACTGCACGAGCATTTGGTTTACTTGAAAGCGAAATCCCCTTTTTATCAAAAAATGTTTGAATCACAACATGTTGATATTGAGAAGATTAAGCTATTAGAGGATTTACAGTATATCCCCTTTACGGAAAAGAAGGATTTGCAGCAACATAATTACGACTTCCTTTGTGTACCGAAGGACAAGGTGATTGACTACATCACGACCTCCGGAACGTTGGGCGATCCTGTGACCTTCACCTGTAGTGAAAGCGACCTGCAACGGCTTGCCTACAATGAAAAAATCTCGTTTATGTGTGCGGGGCTACGTCCAGGAAATGTCCTTCAGTTGATGACGACCATCGACAAGCGTTTTATGGCTGGGCTGGCTTACTTCTTGGGAATCAGGTCGTTGGGAGCGGGTATAATCCGTGTGGGGAATGGTATTCCTGAATTGCAGTGGGACACCATCCAGCGTATCCGCCCCGACTCTATCATGTGTGTGCCTTCGTTCATCCTGCGCCTCATCAGTTATGCAGAAGCACACGGCATCGATTATAGGAATTCCTCCATCAAGAAAATCATCGGTATAGGGGAAGGTTTGCGCGACCAGAATTTCAACCTGAATCTGCTGGGCCAGCGCATCAAGGAGAAGTGGGACGTGCAGCTTTATGCCACCTATTCCTCCACGGAGATGTCCACCACGTTCCCCGAATGTGAGTACGGTTGCGGTGGGCACCATCATCCCGAATTGATTATTGTGGAAATCATCGGTGATGACGACCAGCTCGTTAAGCCCGGCGAAGTGGGCGAGGTGGTGGTCACCACATTGGGGGTGGAGGCGATGCCTTTGCTCCGTTTCCGCACGGGCGATATGGCCAGCATTCACACCGAACCTTGCAAATGCGGGCGTAACTCATTTAGAATCAGCCCGATTGTGGGGAGAAAGAACCAGATGATCAAGTTGAAAGGCACAACGCTTTATCCAGCTGCCATCTTCGATGTGCTGGATAATGTGGATTATGTCGCCAATTACATCATCGAGGTGGATTCCAACGAGATTGGTATGGACAGAGTCACGGCCGTTGTGGGCAGTCGCAATCCGGACGAAGAGGCGGTTGTGAAGGACCTGAAGGACCGTTTCCGCGCCCGCCTGCGTGTCACCCCTGACATCCGCTTCGATTCTATTGAAAATATTCAGAAAATACAGTTCCCCGATGTGAAGCGCAAACCCGTGAAATTCATCGATAAAAGGAATCTTTGATTTTGACTTAACTCCACATATTCATAATTCATCATTATTAGCTTATGGAGCAGCGATTTGACGATATGCGTCCCTACACGGATGAGGAGATTCCGGCCGCGGTACGGCGGATTGTGGACAACCCCTATTTCCCGGCCATCTGCGCCTATTTGTTCCCGAAGGAGCCGGTGGAGAACTTGCGCCAACTTTGTTTGTCAGCCACCACCGCCGACGCTTTCCAATCCTTGGTGATGTCGCGCGTGGTCAAGTCCATCCTTGACCAGACTACGGAGGGGGTGACGGCGCTGAACTTTGACAAGATCGATGATTCCCGCAAGAGCATCTTCATCTGCAATCACCGCGATATTCTGCTGGATGCAGCGATGGTGCAGTATTTCCTATATGAAAATCACAAGGCCTTTTCAGAGATTACTTTCGGGAGCAATCTGATGAAGGGGGATTTGGTGATTGATATTGGAAAGGTGAATCGGATGTTCCGGATTATGCGTGGTGGCAACATGCGTGATTTTTACAAGCAGTCGATTGAGGTTTCCTCCTATATGCGCCATGCGATTCTGGAGAAAAATCGTTCTGTTTGGATCGCACAACGCAACGGTCGTACCAAAGATGGCAACGACAAAACCGAGTTGGCAGTGCTGAAAATGTTTGCCTTGAGCAGCGACAAGCCTTTTGTGGAAAACCTGAATGAGTTGAATATCACACCGATAGTGGTTTCGTATGAATACGACCCCTGCGATTTCCTGAAGACGCAGGAGGTGTTCGTCTCCCGTTATCAGCGATATGAAAAAGCGCCGAACGAGGATTTGATGAGCATTCTTCATGGCATCACCCAGCCCAAAGGGCATGTTCAACTGGTGGTTGCTCCGAGTGTGAGCGAGGCCGAACTCAAATTCTGCGACCAGTTTGAGAAGAATCATAAGTTCTCGAAGTTGGCTGCAATGATTGATTTGCGTGTTTATGAAAATTATAAGCTCTGGAAAACCAATTACATAGCCTATGATTTGCTTAACAAGTCGTATAAATACGCCGAGCATTATGAAGAAAATGACAAAAAGCATTTCATTGACTACATGGAAAACGGTTTGAAGGATGTGGTGGGCGAAACAGACGAGTTGCGCGAGATTTTCCTCGGAATTTATGCCAATCCGGTGGCCAATCGGGAGTTGAATTTTATTTAGAGTAGAAGCTAATCTTCCCCATGTCAATGTCAAAGTCTTAGTCAATGTCAATAATTCTGCGTGGCGAATTCTGCATTATGAATTAAAATTGTACTTTTGCAGCCCAAAACTGCAAGGAAATGACGATTCAAGAAGCTGAAAATGAAATCATCGAAGAGTTTGAACTCTTTGACGATTGGATGGACAAATATAACTACATCATTGAGTTAGGTAAAAGCCTGCCGCTAATCGATCCTCAATACAAAGATGAGCAGCACCTCATCCCGGGGTGTCAGTCGCAGGTGTGGTTGCACGCCGAGTTTGCAGACGGGAAGTTGGTTTTCCGCGCCGACAGCGATGCCATCATTACCAAGGGCATCATCAACCTGCTGATTCGCGTGCTTTCCAACCGCACCCCGCAGGAAATCGCCGACGCCCCACTCGCCTATATTGACCAGATCGGCCTCAAGGAACACCTTTCCCCCACCCGTTCCAACGGCCTCATGTCGATGATTGAACAGATTAAGGGGTACGCGGAAAAATATAGGGGATAGAAACCCATTGTTAGGAGACAATGTGCACATCGTCTTCATAAGAACAAACATCACGATTATCGCACAAAATGATTTCAATCAATAAACTATCGGTCAATTTCACAGGGGATTTCCTGTTCAAGGATGTGTCGTTTGTGGTTGGCGACCGCGACCGCATCGGGTTGGTGGGGAAGAATGGCGCTGGCAAATCCACCTTGCTGAAAATCATCCACAAGGAGTTGCAGCCCGAGTCGGGCGAGATTGTGATTTCCGCCGGCCACCGCACAGGCTACCTTCCGCAGGAGATCCATTGCAACTACACGACCACCATTTGGGAGGAGACGATGACCGCTTTCGTGGAACAACGCAATATAGAACGCAAAATCGGCTCCGTTACACAGTCACTATCCGACAGAACCGATTATGAATCAGATGAATACGCGAAATTAGCGCAGCAACTCTCCGACCTCAACGACCGTTTCCACCACTTGGGGGGGGCTACTATGGAAGGCGATGCGGAGAAGGTTCTCCTTGGTCTCGGTTTCCGCAAAACTGACTTCAGCCGTCCGATGATGGAGTTCAGCACCGGCTGGCAGATGCGTGTCAACCTCGCCAAAATCCTGCTCCAGCAACCCGAAATCATTCTCCTTGATGAGCCGACCAATCACCTCGACATCGAGTCCATCCAATGGTTGGAGGACTACCTCGCCAGCTACGACGGCGCGCTCATTCTCGTCTCCCACGACCGCGCCTTCCTCGACCGTGTCACCAATCGCACCGTTGAAATCACCTTCGGCAATATCCAAGACTACAAGTGCAGCTACTCCACTTACGTGCAACAAAGGTTGGAACGTATCGAAGCCCAGCAGAATGCTTACGAAAACCAACAGAAGGAGATTGCGCAGATTGAGAAGTTCATTGAGCGATTCCGCTACAAGGCAACCAAGGCCAAGCAGGTGCAGAGCCGCTTGAAATTGTTGGACAAAATGGACAAAATTGAGGTGGACGAAATCGACAACTCGCACATTTCGTTCCGCTTCCCACCCGCCCCGCACTCTGGTCGCGTGACCGTCAGCGCTGAAAACGCCACTATCGGCTACGACAATCTCGAAGTACTGAAAAATATCGATTTTCACTTGGAAAGAGGCGAAAAAGTAGCCTTTGTCGGCCGCAACGGCGAAGGCAAATCCACAATGGTAAAGGCGATTGTGGGCGAATTGCAGCCGATGTCGGGTACCGTTCAGCTCGGCCATCAGGTGGTGATCGGCTATTATGCCCAGAACCAAGCGATGCTACTGAATCCCAACAAGACCGTTTTTGAAACCATCGACGAGATTGCGGTTGGCGACATCCGTCCGAAAATCCGCACCATCCTCGGCAGTTTCCTCTTCGATACGGAGGACACCGAGAAGAAGGTGGCGGTGCTCTCCGGTGGCGAGAAGTCGCGCCTCGCACTCGCTAAACTGCTGCTTTCACCCTTCAATCTGCTCATCCTCGATGAGCCCACCAATCACCTCGACATGCAGTCGAAGGACGTGCTTAAAAGCGCTTTGCTGCAATACGAGGGCAGTATGATCCTCGTGTCGCACGACCGTGACTTCCTGCAAGGACTGAGCACCAAAGTGTTCGAGTTCCGTGACCACGCAATCAAAACTTACTTTGGTGACGTGTATGACTTTCTGGAGAAAAAGAAAGTGGATTCGTTCCATGCCTTGCAGGCACAGGACACGCTGCAAAAGGGCGATGCGGTTCAGCAGAAGGTGAGCACCAACAAGCAGAACTGGGAGAAGAAAAAGGAACGCGAGGCTATCGATCGCAAGAAAAACAACCAGGTAAAGAGGTTGGAGGACGAAATTGCCAAATTGAACAAGCAGAAGGCGGAAATTGAGAGCAAACTTGCTGATCCTGAGCATTATAGCGCGGAAATCGCATCGGGCGAACTCTATGCCGCCTACGAGAAAATACTGGACGCCATCAATGAGAAGGAAGAAAAGTGGATGGAAATACAGATGTAGATAGGAGATGCATAATTAATATGATATCATTATGAAAAATCTTTTATTATTTGTAGTGATTTTGTTTGGCTCGATGCGGGTGACGTTTGCACAGACTGATTGCGTGGACATCAACTATTCGGAAACGTTTTACGATGACTTCGGCGAGTTTACCGTTGTGGATGCCTTTGGCGATTGCTCGTGGTTTTGGTACTCCAGCTATCATTGCGCCTATGTCAATAGTTACAACTGCGAAACCGGTGACGACGACTGGCTGATTTCCCCCTCTTTTGACCTGTCGGAGATGGTTAGCGCGTCGTTCAGTTTCACGCAAGCCAACGCTTACGGTTCTTCCCCCGCCAACTGGCCGGCACATTGTCAGGTGCTCGTTTCCTCTGATTACGCTGGAAATCCTGCAACTGCCACTTGGGAACAGCTGGCTATTCCGAACTGGGGCAGCAGCAATTGGACGTGGCAGACCCAAAACATTGATTTGCCTTCCAACTATCTGGGGGAGAATTCAGTCACCATTGCCTTCCGCTATGTGACAGATAGCGTGGACTTCCCAGCCTGGGAGATCAAGGATTTCACTTTCATCGCGTCCTGCACCAACAGCTCTTCCAGCACGATCGTCTTCAATGGACAGCCCTTGACCAACTATGTCAACCGGACGGTCACTTTCGGACAGACGCTGCATGTTTGTGGTCGCTACGGCAACACTTTTTACCTCTCTTACGAGCGTTTGCGTCAGCCGCAGGAGATGGCCATCGAGGGCACTGCGCTGTTTGATTCGCTGCGCACGAAATGCGACAATGCCATCTTGACAGCCACCTTCAATGGTGTGTGGGGCGATAGCATCCGCACGGGCGCTACCCTTGAGAACTTGGAAGCAACGATAGTAGGGGAGCGGATGATTGTGGTTAACGGAAGTCAGGTCTTCGGCAACAATGAAAGGCCGACGCATTTGCCGGAGTTGGGCGATGGACGACTGTTGGTTTGTGCCGCCAATCTCGAGTACTATTGTCCCGACTGGGAAGGTACTTTCAGCGCGGCCGAAAGCGATTCCGACTTTTTAGTGCAGCACACGAAACTAACGAAGGCTTTCGCTCATATCGGTGCCGACATCTATGCAGTTACGGAAATCCAAAATGGGAATCGCGCCCTCGCCGACATCGTGGACGGACTGAACGAACTTACCGATTTCGGCCGCTACACTTATGTGCAAGACCATGATACAGAAGTGAATGACTATACGAAGGTCGGCTTCATCTACCGAACTGACAGGGTGACGCCTGTTTTGGAGTTGGGACGTCCTTATGAGAACAGTTGGGTTTACAGAAAGCGAGAGTATGTGCAGGCTTTTGAAGAGATTTCTACCGGCGAGCGCTTTGTGCTGAGTATGAACCACTTCAAGGCGCAAGAAGGAATGGACGACACCTCCACGAATGAAATCAGGATGCAGAATGTGGAGCAGTTGGTTGAATTTCTGGAAGAGAAATTATCGGAGAACTATTATCAGGATTCCGATATTCTGATTGTGGGTGATTTGAACTGTTCCACGATGGCGGAGCCGATTCGCTATCTGTCGGAAAATGGCTATGAAAACCAGTTAAGTGTCTATTCTCCAGATGAATATAGTTACGTATTCAACAACGAAATAGAATATCTTGACCACGCCTTCGCATCGCCATCGTTGGCTGTGCAAATAACGGGCGCTGCGCCTTATCACTTGAACGCGGACGAGCCCTACGCGGTCTATTTCCCATCTGGAGACACTACCATCTACCGCTATTCCGACCACGATCCGGTTCTGATAGCCCTCAATCTTTACACCCCCCCTACGGATACGAATGAAATTTCCACTTATGAAATGGGCGAAAATACCAGCTTAAACTGCAGAATTAACAGCTCTAACAATAGAATTTTCGTCGAAAATCTGCGTCCTGCCGATGTTGTTGTTTATGATATGACCGGACGTACGGTTTTCAGCCAAAAGAATGTAATTCGGTGCGAAGTCGCTTTAAAACCCGCAGTTTATGTGGTTAAAAGTGGTAGCGTGGTGAAGAAAGTGGTGCTGAGATAGCCCGACTTACATGGTTAAGGGCAAAAAAAGAAACCCCGATTCCAATGGAATCAGGGTTTCTTCAGTCATTATGAAAACAAAATTACAGGTTGTTGATTTTCTTCATCAACCCTGATTTTAAATTTGCTGCCTTGTTTTTATGGATGATGCCTTTCTTAGCCAGTCTATCGATGATGGATTCAACTTTAGGCAGTTGTTGTTGAGCGGTGGCTTTGTCGGATACCATTCTTAAATCGCGTAATGCGTTACGCATCGTTTTTGCATAATAGCGGTTCGCTAATCTCTTGCTGTTATTAGCTCTGATTCTCTTGATTGATGACTTATGATTTGCCATTTCTTACTAACTTTTCTTTTGTTTTTATCCTTCAAAATTTAGGCTGCAAAAATACTACTTTTTTCTTTACAAACAAACCGTAATGAAAAAAAATAAAAAAAAAGTCCCTATGACGCACCAATACTGCAAAATATGTGTATTTTTGCCCTCGCTTTATGAGGATTGAAAGGAATTGTTACGAGGGCTCTTTCAAAAAAATGTAAATGTAAGTGATTAATTTCTACAAACATAATGACATTGACAAAGCGAAATGGAACCGTTGCGTAGCGAGTTCTTCTATCCCTACTTTTTTTGCTGATTTTGACCTTCTTTCCATTGCGAACCCTACATGGGGCGCATTGATTGAGGATGATTACTTGTCGGTGATGCCGCTTCCTTGTCGCAATAAATGGAAGGTTTCCTACATCTATTCGCCATTTTATATTTCCCGCCTGGGCATTTTTTCCACGCAATCCATCACGCCGGCAAAAGTGGCGGAGTTTGTCGCTGCCATTCCCCGTCGCTTCCAACAGGTTGACCTCCATCTCAACGAAACCAATCCTTCTGATTTGATTTCATCGAAAGCCGGGGTGTTGGTTTCTCACCGCTTGGATTTGAATGCCCCCTACGAGGATATTTTCGGCCATTATGCCACCAATACCAAGCGGAATGTGAAATCGGCGCGCTCGCAGGGACTGCTCCTTGACACAGAAATCCCCGTTTCGGAGGTGATTTCCCTCTTTCGTGCCAGTAGCCGTGGTCAGGACAAAGCCGTCAGGATGGGCGATGCCGACTATGGCTGTTTTCTTGAAATGGCGGGATTCGCGTGTCAGCGCGGTTTGCTTGACACGTGGGGCGCCCGCACACCCAATGGACAACTCATTGCCGGAGCCTGCTTCCTGAAAGATGCGCAACGCACCTGGTTTTGGGCTTCCGGTCGCAATGAAGAGCTCGCGCGTTTCAAAGCGATGTTTTTTATCCTTGACGAGTACATCCGTCAGCACGCGCATCAACCCCTCGTGCTCGACTTCAATGGATCCTCCAATCCGAATGTTGCGCGTTTCTATCGCCAATTCGGCTCCGAAAAATACACCTGCCCCGCACTCAACTTTACAAGAAATGGAATGTTGAAACCCCTTATTCGGATCTATAAGAGGATGAAGGAGAGGGGGGGGGCGCAGCACGCCGTATCGCCCATCTGCAATGAACGAATCAATGAATCAACAAATCAACAAATCAACAAATCATGAAATCAGTAAGAAATCTTGGATTAGAAAACAGCATTTTCAATCAGTACATTTCAGAATTGCGCAACGTGGATGTTCAAGGAGACCGCATGCGTTTTCGTCGCAACCTGGAGCGCTTGGGGCAAATTTTCGCTTACGAAATCAGCAAAACGTTTCAGTATAAGCCGGTTGAAGTGACAACTCCCTTGGGAACCAAGACAATGTATCTGATGGAGGAGCAGCCGATTCTCGCAACCATTTTGCGTGCCGGTCTGCCGATGCATCAAGGGATGCTCGACATCTTCGACCATGCCGACAACGCCTTCATCTCCGCCTTCCGCAAGCATTACGTTGACGGCACTTTCGACATTCAGATCGATTATATGTCGTCCCCTGAGATGGAAAACCGCATCCTCATCATCTGCGACCCGATGTTGGCAACCGGACAATCGATGATTTGCACCTATAACGAGATTATGGCGATGGGTGCCCCGAAATATTTCCACGTGGTTTCTGCCATTGCAAGCACGCAGGGCGTTCAATATCTGCAAGATAACCTTCCAGATACCAATTGCACTATCTGGCTTGGCGCAGTTGATGACGAACTGACTGCCCAGTCGTACATCGTTCCCGGTCTGGGCGATGCCGGCGACCTTGCTTATGGCAGCAAAACCGACTCAATAATATAGCTGACAGCTAATCGCTAACTTTGAACCATCTCTTCATATCGTCCACCAAATCCAGTTTCTCCCAACCGAAGAAGGTGACGGTTTTGAAGATTTTTCCGTCTCTTTTGACAGTATCCTTGTCTTCGTAAAACACCTCCACCTCTTGTTCGTAGGAGTCGCGGCCGAAGTGTCCGTAGGTGGCAGTGGCTTCATAGATGGGGTTTTTCAGTTTGAAGCGGTTGATGATGCCGTAAGGGGTGAGGTCGATGTTTGCCTCGATGATTTTGGCGATTTCGCCATCGCTCATTTTCACTTTGGCAGTGCCGTAGGTGTTAACGAAAATACCGACGGGTTTGGCCACACCGATGGCGTAGGCGAGTTGGATGAGGACTTTGTCGCAGATGCCAGCGGCCACCATGTTTTTGGCGACATAGCGGGCAGCGTAGGCGGCCGAACGGTCAACTTTCGACGGGTCTTTCCCGGAGAAGGCGCCGCCACCGTGCGCACCGTGTCCGCCGTAGGTATCAACGATGATTTTACGCCCCGTGACGCCGCTGTCGCCGTGGGGACCTCCGATGACGAACTTGCCAGTGGGATTGACGAATAACTTCGTGTTGTAATCGAATTTGTCGAACAGACGTTGAATCTTGGAGGGAAGATTTTTAATGACGCGTGGAAGGAGAATGTCGCGCACATCTCTTCTGATTTGAGCCAGCATATCGTCATCGCTCATTCCGCCTTGCGGCTCATCATGTTGCGTGGAAACGACGATGGTGTCGATGGCTTCTGGGGTTCCGTCATCGGCATAACGCAGGGTGACTTGTGATTTGGAATCGGGGCGCAGATAGGGCATTAGTTTGCCTTCGCGACGGATTTTGGAAAGCTCCTGTAGTATGCAATGGGCAAGGTCAATGGTGATGGGCATGTAGAATTTGCCCATTTCGTTGCAGGCATAACCGAACATGATCCCCTGGTCGCCGGCACCTTGCGTTTTTTCGTCCGCTTTGTCAACACCTTGGCGGATGTCGCTCGACTGCTGATGGATGGTTGACATGACGGCGCACGATTTGTAGTCGAACTGATAGTCGCTCTTGTCGTAACCGATGTTTTGGATGGTTTTCCTTGCGACATCATCGATGGAAACGTAACCGCTCGTGTTCACCTCGCCGGCGCAAACTACAAGTCCGGTGGTAACTAATGTTTCGCAAGCCACTTTTGATTCGGGGTCTCTGGCGAGAAACGAATCCAACAAAGCGTCTGAAATTTGGTCGCAGACTTTGTCTGGATGCCCTTCAGATACTGATTCAGATGTGAATAGATAGCTCATAATAAAAATATTTGAGGTTAATAAATTAGTTAAACGAAATGCAAGGGATTCAATGGTTTAGCATTTTTTATAGTAGTTGCAATCATTAGAAATCCCTCTACTGTTTCGCGGTGCAAAAGTACAACTATTTTTTTGATTGGAGGCAGATCCCGCATCTTTTTCAATCTGTTTTTCCTTGTAAAAACATCAACGTTTTTGCTGGAATCGGTCGTGAATCGTTGATGGGCAGAATCGTACCCCACCTTCTATCTAATAAGGAGTGTGCTTCCGAATTCGGCAACAGTCAGTTCGGCGGGAGTTCCGAATCGGAGGGCGACGTTGTTTTCCCCATGTCCAGCGGGGAAGTTGAAGCAGAGCGGGTAGTCGTATTCCGCCATGCAATCGGCGATGATTTGTTCGGCAGTGCGCCCGAATGGGATGTCGGCGGGTTCCTCTTTCACGGAGATGTCGCCCACTATCAAGCCTGCAAGATGGGTCAGTTTGCCGGCGCGCTTCAGTGAAATCATCATTCTTTCAATGTGATACAGGTATTCGCCGACCTCCTCGATGAAGAGGATTTTGCCGTCGGTTTCCATCTCCGAGGTAGAGGCGAGCATCGCGTAAATCAGCGAGAGGTTGCCTCCCACGAGCTCTCCCTGGGCGAATCCGGTGCGGTTGGATATGTGCGGAGGGAAGCTGTAGGCCAGCAACTGACCTTTCAGCGCCTGCAGCAGCGTGCGGTTGTTCATGTTCTCCAATCCATCCTCTTGAATCAACTTCGCCATGGTGCTGTGAATGGAGGCGCAGCCGAAGCGGCTAAGGTGAGAGTGGAATACGGTTACATCGCTAAAGCCACAGATCCATTTCGGATTTTGTAGAAAATGGGTGAAGTCCAGTCTGTCGATGATGCGGACGCTTCCGTAGCCACCTCTGGCACAGAGGATTGCGCGAATGTTGTCGTCATTGAAAAATTGTTGGAAGTCAGCGGCGCGTTCCTCGTCGGTGCCGGCGAACCGGTTGTTTTCGGCAAACAGGTTTTCGCCCAAAACAACATTGAATCCTTGGTTCTCAAGGAACTTGACGGCAGGAGACATTTCCTGCACCGTTACTTTGCGGGCGGGGGCGGCTATGGCGATGGTGTCGCCCTCTTTCAAAAAGGTTGGAATCATGGCTCTTCGCTCGGTTTTTCGTCTTCAGTCATATTCACGAGAAAGGTGAAATTCAGTTTGCCGTATTTTCGATGTTGGAAGAACTGCGGATGTTGTGAAAAGTCGTGTGTCTTGTCGTGTTCAAGAATGAGCCATCCATCGGGTTTGAGCAGATTGCGTTCGAAGACGATTTCGGGGATTTTCTCAATGCCCTCCATGTCGTAGGGTGGGTCGGCGAAGATGATGTCAACGGGCTGCCGTTGATGGGCGAGGAATTGGAACGCGTCTGCTTTGATGACGGTCATGTTGTCGTATTTCAGTTGGGAGGCCATCTTCTTGATGAAATCAACGCAGGGTTGGTAGGCATCCACGGATGTGACGGAAACTGCCTCGCGGGAGGCGAATTCCAGACTTACATTTCCGGTGCCGGCGAACAGGTCGATTACGGTGACCGCATCGAAGAAGAAGTAGTTGTTCAGTATGTTGAACAGGCTCTCTTTGCCCAAATCGGTGGTGGGGCGCACGGGTAGGTTGGACGGCGCCACGATTTTCCGACCTTTGTTTTTTCCAGCAATAATACGCATTATAGTGAACCGTGATTGGTGATTTGTGAACTGAAAGCGCTAACCGCGTCTTGTGCTTGAGGAAGGTATTTCTTGAGAAAGCCCAGGGTCTTTTCCTTGTTTTCAATTTCTCCGGCGAACAAAACCGCACAATTGTCCGTGGTGATCCGATGTTGCAGTAGAATATTCAGCACATAATAGAGGATGTCGTCCTTGGTGGTGAATTTGAACCGGTTGATTAATCGGAGCTGGTTTTCGTGAAGAAAAACGAAATCGGCTGTATCGTTATCCAGCAAAAGCAGCAGTTTGTGCTGGCATTGGGTCTTGAAGGCGGTTAATTCCTTGTATAAAAATGCAGCGGTATGATGGAATATGGGATGCTGGATGATTCTTTGAATCTGGGTCAGTTTGGAAATGGAGAAGGGGTAGATGGCGATGTAGTCGGCGATAGTGTCTTCAAAGATGGTTTCGTTGTCGGCGAGGTCATGCTGGAGGGCGAGGTATTGGCTGGCGGGTTTTTGGAAAATTTCTTTGGGTACGAGCGCTGGGGGCGTTGCATTGGAAAGGATATGGATTTCCTCATTGTCGGTGGCTTCTCCAAAGAAAATGCCACACTCCTTGTCCAATGCAGAGAGTGAGGCACTTTTATAGGTTTCGCAAATATGATTGTCCGAGGACCGGCTTTTTTTGATGAGGGTAAAGCCTGTGGAACAAAGGTGAATAGCGTAAGGGGGAAAGTTATTCAGCTTTAGTTCCATAGTCCTTGATGTCTAACGAAGTGGAGGCGGTGTCTCCCAGTTGGAGGCCGGTACATTTTCTGCTTTCGCGGATATCGGAAGATAAATTGTTGTACAACAGCTTGCTCCAGCCTTTTGAGAGGAAGTTTTGGTTTGCGGGGAATACGGATTCTTCGAAATTGTTCAGAAGAACGTCTTTGGGGATGTAAACTGCAAACTTCTGTATTTTAGCGGAATCGGTATGGTCGGCCTCGCAGGTTACGATTTTGTATTTTTCTTGACCGTTGAAAGGAATGTATTGGAAGTTTTCCATCACGATTTTGTCATCCGGCTCGCGTTTCTCGTTCAGGTTGGCAAGGATGTCGTTCATTTGGTTTTTGATGGGGATTTTTTGTTCGTGAATAACGTTGTAGCCTCCCTGTTCACGTTCTTCCATGGACATGTTTTGCACTTTTTTCAGCAGCGTGTCAGCCAAGCCTTCCTTGATGGTGATGTTCTTGATGATGATGTAGCCGTTTTCGTAGAAGTTGGCGAGGGTGTCGATGTTGTCGCAATATTGGCCATTGGCTTTCTTGTAAAGTTTCTGTAGTTCGACGATGGCTGTCAATCTATTGGAATTCAATTCTTTACGTTGAGTGTAAACATCTTCGAATTTTTTGGGGCGGAGGATTGCCTTGGCATTTAAAAAGACAAGCAACAAGACAACTAAGCTCAAGAAGATGGTCAAAATAGTTCTGCTTTTCATGTTTTTCGTTTAAAAATTTTTTATTGATAGACGAGTGAACGCACTCAAAATATTTGTCGGCAAAAATACTAAAAAAACTATTTGGCAAAATGCGTTTTAAGTGATTTTATAAAAAAAAATAATGTATGTTTGCCGCCGATTTTGAGAGATGTTCTATTTTCTGCAAAAACACAGATGGCTTCAGGTTGTTGTCATTGCCGCGGCGATGGCATATTTCTGTGTGCGTTTGTTTTCTACTCCGTTGATTCTCACGCATTACGATGATTTTTTGCCGTGCGCTGAGTGGCTCTCTGCCTCCATCGTGCAGTGGCAGTCGCTCTATCGTGCCCTCATTCTGCTCGCTGTGATTTCGGAGGGGGTTTTGCTCATTAATTTCTTTCATAAAAGCAATATGCTGGAGCAGAAAAGCTTTTTCCCCATAATTTGGTTCGTGGGTTTTATGGTTGTGGGTTGCTATTCCCAGCCATTGACCCCCGTTTTCATCACCAATCTTATCATTTTGTGCCTTGTGAATCTGAACAAGGACTACCAGAATGAGCGGGTTAAGACGCAGGTTCTCCTCTCCGGTGGTCTCATCGGTGTGGCCTCGTTCTTTGATTTCACGGCTGTACTTCTCCTGTTTTACGTCGTCATTGCCTTGGCAATCAATCGGTTTAGTAAATTGAAAGATATGATTGTCACCCTTCTCGGCTTCCTGATCCCTTACATCTATATGTTCTCCTATCACTTCTTTGTGGACGATGTGGCCGTTTATGCCGCCTCTTTCCAGCAGTTCCACCTGAAATTTCCCTTGCTGAAGATTCTGTCGTTCTCTCTGTGGAAAATCGCTGCGTTGGCCGTGTTCATCTTGCTTATTCCGTTTGTGCTTGTACGCCTCAAAATGCTGTTCGACAACAAGTTGGTCATCATCCGTCAACGCTATATCACCCTCAATTTCCTTTTTCTTACGTTGGTTGTGATGATGTTTCTCTCCAATATTCCCTTCCCCTACACGATGGGCTATCTTTTTGTGCCGCTCTCATTCTATTTCACGGCCATCATTTCCGACAAGCGCATTTCGTTCATCAAGGAGGTCGTCTTGTTTGTGCTGGTTGCGGCAGTCGTGGTACTCGGACTGCCGATTTAGTCCTGTGGCTCAGTTTGCGCATCACTGAATTCAGTTCACAATATAATAATTCCGCCCGTTTTCAGTTATAAATGCGTTTTTACAATACTAAATTCATCATTATGAAAAGAATTGTTTCGTTCATCGTTCTCATTGTCGCATTTTTATTTGCTGGATGCGCCCAAAATCAGTCTTATACCTCTATGGATAATGCGGCTTTTGCGAAGGCGATTTCCAAGAAGAAGGTGCAGCTGGTGGATGTCCGTTCCAAAAGCGAATACGAAGAGGGACATATCCGCCGCGCCCTCAATATTGACATCAACAACAAAAGTTTTGTTAAAATCGCTGAGGAAAAGCTGAACAAGAAAAAACCGGTCGCCGTGTATTGTCGGAGCGGCAAGCGCAGCAAGCGGGCCGCCGTCGTGCTTTCAGAGAAGGGTTTCACCGTTTATGAGCTCGACAACGGCATCAAGGGCTGGAATGGTGAGGTGATAGTGGGCAGTGGCGACAGTAAGGCGAAGAAGTAAGACCCTACCTCTGAGCTTCTACCCCAATATAGCTTCCGTCGCGCTTGAACCAGGTCATCTGGCGTTTGGCGTAGCGGCGCGTGTGCGTCTTGATGTCTGTAACCGCTTGTTCTAAAGAGAGTTTCCCGTCGAAAAAGTCAAAGAGTTCCTTGTATCCGACTGTGTTGAGCGAATTGAGTTCGCGGTAAGGGTAGAGTTGGCGTGCCTCCTCCAATAGCCCCTGCTCCATCATCAAGTCCACACGCCGGTTGATGCGGTCGAAGAGTTCTTCGCGGGGGCGCACGAGACAGTATTTAATGATGTTGAAATCGCGCTTCTTGTGCGGGTTTTTCAAGAAATCGGAGTAGGGTTTTCCCATCTGGAGCGAGACTTCCACCGCACGAATCATCCGCTTGTGGTCGGCGAGGTTGCAGCTGTTGTAATAAGCTTTGTCCACCTTGCGGAGTTGAGAGCGCAGTGACTCGATGCCGTCGTTCTTGTAGATGTTGTTCACAAATTGTCGGATTTCGGGGTCGGGGTCGGGCAGTTCGTCGATCCCATTGCATACTGCATCAATGTACAGGCCTGAGCCGCCCGTCATTACCACCACGTTGTGTTGAGCGAAAAGGGATGGAAGCAACTGTAGGACATCCTGTTCGTACTTGGAAACGCTGTAATAGTCGTGGATGGAGAGATTGCCGATGAAGTAGTGTTTAACTGTTGCTAGTTCTTCGTTGGAGGGGGCTGCTGTCCCGATTTTCATCTCCCGGTAAAACTGACGCGAATCTGCCGAAAGCACGACAGATTCGCATTGTAGGGCGGTTTCGATGGCCAATTGCGTTTTTCCGACCGCGGTCGGACCAGCAATCACCAATAAGGTAGGTTTGTCAAATGTTAAATTCATCCAGACCGTTCAAATCCATTTCGTCATAGCTGTCGTCAAAGCCGTCATTGTCGTCTTCGTCCTCGTCTTCCAATTTGAAATCGTCATCGGGATTTGGCAGCACTACGTTTTTCAGCTCCTTGGGCATCTCTTTCACGCTGTGAGTGCAGCGTGGATATTCAACTCCCTCTTCGGCCGGCAGCACTTTCAGCAATTCAATGTAGAAAACTTTCGGGTTGAGAAAGTCATACTCGTAAATGATGTGTTGGTGTGGGTCGGAGATGAAGTCTTTCAATAAAGAGTCTTTCATCACGAAGATGGGCAGTTTGGAGCGGAGGGAGTAGGAATCTTCGTCCTCGTATTCCGGCTCCTCCTTCTCGCTGTCGTCGCCCATGTCCATCAGGGAGATTTCCTTTTGCTTGTTCCATTTGGAATCGCAGAGGAAGAACGATGCCAACTCGTTGCCTTTCAATCCGATAGATGAGAAAAGGATTTTGTGGAAGTTTTCAAAGTTGTCGTTAGAGAGAATTTCGATGTCGCGTACGAAATCTTCCACTTCGTCATAATAAACCCGAAATTTGTAATAGTGCTTCATAGCTTTGGTTAATGGTCGATTATTATTTAGTGAACTGAACGGGTGAGCGGTGACCGCATCGGATTGAGGTTCACCGCTTACACATCACTGTTACTCCATATTGGTGAACACGTTGGTGACGTCTTCGTCTTCTTCGATTTTTTCAAGGAGCTTTTCGATTTCCTCGCGTTGTTCGTCGGTGACGGATTTCATCACGTTGGGGATACGTTCGAACTTGAAGCTCTTGATTTCGTATTTGTTGTCTTCCAGATATTTCTGGATGGGGCCGAAGGCAGAGAACTCGGCCATCACGATCACTTCCTCTTCGTCGGCATCGATTTCAGCGTCGAAGTCCATCATGGCGAGTTCGAATTCCTCGAGGTCGAGGTTGGGGGTGCGGACGACGGTGAAGATGCTCTTGTGGTCGAAGATGAAGTCGTGCATGTTGGAGTTGCCGAGGGTGCCGCCGAGCTTGTTGAAGTAGCTGCGGAGGTTGGCGACGGTGCGCTGATTGTTGTCGGTGGCGGTTTCAATCACCACGGCGACGCCGTACGGGGCGGTGCCGGCGAAGAGCACTTCCTTGTAGTCGGAGGTGTCCTTTTCGAAAGCACGCTTGATGGCTCTATCGACATTGTCCTTGGGCATGTTTTCGGAACGCGCGTTCTGGATGAGCAGACGCAGTTTGGCGTTGGCGTTCGGGTCGGGGCCACCGGCCTTGGCTGCCATCGTGATTTCCTTTCCTAAACGTGTGAAAGTGCGGGCCATGTTGCCCCATCTCTTGAATTTTCTTGCTTTTCTATATTCAAATGCTCTTCCCATTGTGTGAAATTTAATAGGTACTAAAAAAACGGGTGCAAAGTTACGAAAAAATTTTTTACGCTATGTGCATTTTTTTTGTTCGATTCCGCCGCGGGGCCGAATCCCTACCTCAGGAGTGTAACATTCCCTTTCTTGAAGAACTGCTTCTGCCCCATGCAGGTGACTTCGAGGTAATAGTCGTAAACACCCGGTTCGCACGGCTCTCCGCGGAAAATCCCGTTCCATCCGTCTGCCAGAGAAGTGGTGCTGAAC
Organism: Bacteroidales bacterium; assembly: GCA_017506175.1. Taxonomy (GTDB): domain Bacteria; phylum Bacteroidota; class Bacteroidia; order Bacteroidales; family WCHB1-69; genus UBA1756. The sequence continues at coordinate 83,862 of JAFVNW010000002.1, forward strand.
ACCTTCTCGCCCCAACGGTCAAAAACCTCGAATTTCACACTTGTGATTACTTCACCGCGCACATAAAGCACGTCGTTCTTGCCGTCGCCATTCGGAGAAAAGGCATTGGGAACAAACACATACGGCTCTTCGCAAATCACGTCACGCACGAAAATATGCACTGTGTCCGTCTTCCTGCACCCGTACTCATCCGTTACAACGATTACATAATCCGTTGTGCTTAAAGGTGTCGCATCGGTCACTGGCTCGTTCGGTTTCGCTACGCTGCCCGACGGATTCCACTGATAGCTGAAATCATCGCCCAAGTCAGTGGAAAACAGATGCGTGGTCTCACCGGCATACAGCGTATCAACATCTGTCCAAGCCTCCACCTCCTGATTGAATAGCGAGGAGTCGGTCAGCACAATCTCCAGTGTTGTCGTGCAGTTGTTCCTATCTGTCACGGTCACGGAGTATGTACCGGCGCAAAGTTCGCCAATCTGCGCTTGCGTAGAGGCATTGTTCCATGCATATCGGTAGGGAATTGTACCGCCCTGCGTATTCAATCTGATTTCGCCGCGGCATACTTCGGGGCATGGAGGTGAAACGTGTGTTTCCGCCACCTCCAACAGGGCTGGTTGCAAAATCACGATGGTTGTATCAACGCGACAATCATTGGCATCTACCACCGAAATAGTGTAACTTCCGGGGGCGAGGTTTTCCAAAGGCATCGCCACCACCGTATTGTTTAAATAGTAGGTATAGGGCTGTTCGCCGCCCACCATCACCACTTGTAAACTTCCGTTCAGGTCGCCATAGCAACTGGGTGAGATGGGAAAGATGTGCAGGAATTCCAATGCATCGCGCTCTTCAATCTGAAAATAAAGCTGATAGGTGCAGCCATTTTCAATACTGACGGTGGCGAAATAGTTGCCAGCACACAAGCCGGTTAGGGTGTCTGAATCCAGGCTCTCGTCCTGATTCCAGATAATCTGGTGGTCAAATCCATTGAAATTGGGGGAGAGATAGATGGCGCCGTCGCAATTCCCGGTACATGAAATCTGCGAAATCTGATAGGGAAGGGAGTAGGCGGTGTCTTCTATTTCAAAGATGGCGGAGATGGGGCAATGATGGGCGTCTTCCACCCTCACCGTATAGATGCCGGCACACAGGTTGGAGAGGTTGCTGCCGGTAGCGCCGTGCAGCCACGAGTAGGTGTAGGGGGCCGTACCCCCGTTGGCCTGCACCTGCAAAATGCCATCGCAAAGTTGGTCGCAAGCTACGTTTTGAGAATTCAAAAGTGCGATGTTGAGGGGAGCGGGCTCGCTAACTGTCAGTGAGTCAATGCCCTTACAGCCAGTATTGTCGGTGACGGTCACCGTGTATGTCCCGGCGTGCAGTTGCGTGGTCGTGGATGAGGTGGCACCATTCGACCAATTGTAGAAATAGGGTTCTTCGCCGCCGCTCACGTTGAGTGTGATGCTGCCGTCGTGGCTTCCGTTGCAGAGGGCATCGGTAACGATTGGATTGGATTGGTAACGTTTGATTTGCACGGGAATCTGCAAGGAGGCGGTGCATCCATACTCATTCGTAGCCGTCACCGTGTAAGTGGTGTTTTCCAGCGGACGCACCCATGGAGAGTCGCTTTGTCCGCCTGCCACAATGCTCTCCGACGGAGACCACTGATAGGTGTATTCCCCTTGTTCCGCAATCACCGTAACAATCTGGAGGCTGTCTTCATAGCAAACCACGTAGTTGCCAGGTGTTTCTATGGAGAAATCGGAGACATATACGGTCACTTCGTCAACCGCTTCGCAGTATTCACCCACAACCCGTAGGTAGTAAGTCGTTGTTTGCGTTGGACTTACGAGAATCGAGGGGGAATTGATGTTCGGATTGATGTGTGAGGAGAAATCGGAGGTGAGCGACCAGTAATACTGTCGTCCGGGACTGGACGTGCTCGGTACGATGAGAGCGGAGGTGCCGAGGCAGATGGTGCGGTCTTCTCCGGCATCAACGGTCAGATTTTCCACGGTGACGGTTTGTGTAATGGTGTCAATGCAAACGCCGTCGGTAATGAAGAGCATATAGGTAGTGGTGGCGGTTGGATCTGCAATAGGGTTGGAAATGAATGGGTTGCTCAAACCGTTTTGAGGCCACCACTCGTAAGAAATATCAGGGTTGCCCGATGGGGCGATGCCAATCTGTACAAAATCGCCGTTGCATATTCCCGCATTGGCCAAAGTAGAGTTGGAGTTGGAAAGTACCACGAGCTGACGGGTGAGTGTATCGGAGAAGTTGCAGCTTCCCACATCCTGCGCCACGAGTGTAATGGTGTAAGTTCCTGATTCTGAGTAATAGTGGAATGGGTTTTCTTGTGTGGAAGTGGTTCCGTCGCCGAAGTCCCAGAAGAATTGAGTGGAGTCGCTGATGCGCTGCGAGGTGTTTTGGAACTCAAGCGAGAGTGGCGCGCAAACCGTGTTGGGAATGTTGAAATCGGCCACGACGGCGGGAAGGTTGAAGTCAAACTTGATGACGCCGATGTTGCAGTTGGAACTGTTGTTCACCTCCGACCATGCGCCTGGAGTGGTGGGGAAATCATCGTAGCCGCCACAGCCCGAACATACCGCCTGATAAATCCGCCCGTGATTATCGAATCGGCTGGTGCCGCCGTCCACGTGTTCACGTGCATTCGGACTGCCGAAATAGGTCGCATACACCAATTGCGAAGCATCATCGCTGATACATATAAAATAGTAATCGTTGTTGTCGGTCGTCATCTGGAAAGCGTCGCTGGTGATGGGGAGGCCGGCCGTTCCGCCTAAGCCGCCGTTGGTGATGGGACTTCCCCAGCCCGACATATAGATGTTGTTGCACAAATCCACTAAAAGAGCGGTGGGAGAAATGTCCAAACCGCCATTGCCAGTGCCAAAGGCGGTGGACCAGATGACCGAATCCAACGTGGGGGTCAGCTTTGTCAGAAACTGACCGCCGCTGGTCACGTACCATCCCGCATTTTGAATCCAAGCGTTACCGGTGGCATTGGTCTGCCCGAAAAGATGAGGGTTGTCGTAACGGTCTTTCTTCACCAAATAGGTCTGGTCGTATCCCTCCTTGCCCAAGTAGCTGGCTTGCAGCAGTTGGTTGCCGTTTGGACTTACGTGCAGGATGAAACCGTCGTTGGCTCCCCCTCCGTAGGTCGGTTGAACAGCGGTAGGGGAGGTTTCCAAGTCGGCGGACGTGGTTCCCCCGCATACGTAAAGGCTGTTGTCGGAAGCAAGTACCAGGCTGTAAGCGGCATCGTCGCCTGTGCCGCCGAGGTAGCTTCCCCAGATCAAATGTGCCAAATCGTGACTGAATTTGAACAAAACGCCGTCTTGGTTGCCGCCATTGAAAACATTGTTAAAGGTGTTGAAAGTGGCAGGAAAGTCGTGCGACTGCGTACAACTCGCCACATAGACATTACTCTGCTCATCGATGATGATTTCCCCGCGCACTTCGTCGGCATAGTTCTTGCGCAAAGTGCTGACGGTGTTCAGTCCGTCGTTGCTCGTTCCCCCGATATAGGTGCTGGCCAGCAGTTGGGTTCCAGCATCGTTGAATTTAGCGATGATAATGTCGGACCCATCATCGAAATGCACGGTTGAAGTAAGCGTGTAATTGGTGCCGCCATTGAACGTGGTGTCAAAGGCATCTTCCGTACAGGGAAAGTCGGCGGAACTGGTGGTACCGAGTACATAGAGTTCGTCATTGTCGTTAACTATCAGGCTGTGAGGGACTTCCGTTCCGCTTCCACCCAAATAGGTACTGAAATGGAGGAAACTGCCGCCCGTGTCGAATTTGGAGATGGCGATGTCGGTGCTGCCTCCAGCAAAATCGACCTGAAAACTGCCGGTGACTGTCGGGTAGCCGACACCGAAAATGTTGCCGCCGGAGTAGAGATTCCCCTCCTTGTCGTAAGTGGCGGAATAGCCCCAGTTGTCGGCGGTGGAGCCGGAATAGGAGGAAAAAATCAGAACAGGGTCGATAATGAGCGGCAGCGAAGGGTCGTACGCGCCGACCTCAAAAGTGAGCTGATGTCGGTTGACCTTGTAAGCGCATTCCACAGGCCGCCGTCTGCCGTGCTTGTCTGTCTGATAGGCAATGGGTTTCAATTCCAAAATCTGCATGACAGCAGTGGTGATTACCAAGTCGCCTTTGACAACGGACAGGCTTTGAACGCCTTCGTAGTCCAACGTGATTTGGTCGGGAGATGCGCCCGGTGCCACCGTGAACTCATATTTCAGATGGAAATCCTCCTGCGTGAGCAGCAAGTCAATCCCTTGATACAGGTTTTTATAGGCAACTTCATGAAAAACAGGAACATGGGTCGCCCATCTTTGGGAATCTTTTCCTAGATAATAGTTATGGTAACTCTGGATTTTGTCCTGTCCGACCACTTCGGCTTGTGGGTTGGCATGGGTGAAATGAATCTTGTAAGCGGCCGCGTTGATGATGCCGTTGGTGGCGTGCGCGGGGTCGAACTTGCCGGCGTAAAACGCCTCCAGCTGAAGCGGATCCAAAATCACGAAAGTGAAGCAGCCCTTTTCGGCGAAGACCGCGCCGCCATGCAGCGCCGCCTTGAACAGCACCTGAGGCTCCCACTGGTTGCAATTCTTCACGAACTCCACATTCTTCACCGTCACCGAATCTCGGTGATGTGCCCAAACCCCATTCACCCATGCACATAACACAATGGTTATGAGTATTTTAAGGATGAAATGCTTTTGTTTGGACATAGGGGTATAATTGGGAGGGAGAAGCTATGAACTAGTCTTCCCCCCATCATGATTCATTATTCAACAATCACCTTCTCCACGGTAGTTCCTTCAGCAGTTTGGATGCGCAGGAAGTAGATGCCGGTGGCGTAGTTGCTGACATTGATGCTTTTGCTGAAGAGTCCTCCTTCGTGCGGATAGCTTTGGCTCATCAGCATTTTCCCGTTCATATCCACCAGCTGGCAGCGGATATCGCCGGCATGGTCGTTGACAAATTCCACATTCAGCTGATCGTTGGCTGGATTCGGATAGATGTTCAGATTGGAAAGTCCGGCGTAATCATTGACGGCGGTGACTGTCTGGCAAGTCATCCTGAAACCGCCATCTACGTCCCAGTTGTCGGCCACAAAGAGGATTCTGCCCTTGCCGAAATTGCACGTTTCAACAGAGCTCGGCCAGTTGTTGGCATCAAAACGCTTGTAGAGTTTGGGAGGATTGGTGGTTGAATTATAGACCTCCACGTAATCGCCGCTGCCCAGTTCGTAGTCGGCGAAGCTGAGATAGAAATGGTGCATATTGGGGGTGGTGATGTTCCATTCGCAAATGGTATTGTTGCGGTAGGGGGCATCGCCACTGCCGTCTTCAATAACTGTGACGCCATCGGTGGTGACATTGACAGAATTGCTGCAGTAGGGGGTTGCGGTTTGAGCCGTGAAGCTGATTTGGAACCCCGAATACTCATTCTGGGCATCGGAGGTGAAGGTCACCAGAACGCTATCGGCAATGACGGTCACATCGGGGGGGATATTGTTGCCGGCGATTTGCAGGGCAAGGCCTGACTGTTCCGTCGGACCATTGTAAATATTCACGAAATCGGCACCAGCTTCGGTGTTAAGTCTGTCAAAGTGAAGCACATACTTGCTGGCTTCGGGGGCAGCGAGCATCCACGAGCAGTCGGAGTTGGGGGAGTAGTTGGCGGTGGGCAGGCCGGAGTTGAAGCGGCCGGTGGAAGCATCGATGCGGGTGAAACCGGTGCAAGGAGTGGGGGCGTCTTGCCCCGGGAAGCAGCTGCGGATGATGTCGGCATCGTAGATGTAGCCGTTCATGTCGCTGGGATTGTTGTCGGAAATGGTGAAGTAGCCGTCGCTGGCACCGCCCCATCCCCAGTTTACGTGGAACAGGCTCTGGTCGTCGTAGCCGTCAACCACGAAAGCGTGGCCGCCCTGACCATCGTTGGCGGAATAGTAGAGGGGCCGGCGCAGGTCCAATTCGGATTTCAGCACGTTGTGCCATTGCTGGATGGAGTCCATGTCGAACAAGGCACGCGGGCAGAGCCATGCGCTGGCATCGTATTTGAAGAAGCTCTTCAAGGCATCGACGGCCTCCACGCTGTTGGCACCTGAACCAGACGGCGTGTACCCCATCTGAACGGAAACGCCACTGTGATAGAGCAGTTTCGCCATTTCGTTGGCGTAATTGGTGGGGTTGTTCGGCATTGCGGTGAAATTGTAGGTCTGATCGCGGAAATAGATGGTAATGCGATCGTAATTGCCCGGTACATACGAAGTTCCGCTCCTTCCCTTGTAGGGATGGCTATAGTAGTTCATTACCTGCGACATGGCGGTGGCCACACAACCCGTGACGCAACGGGTGCGCCAGTTTTCATCGTACGGACAATAGGTGTCGAAAAATCTCATCTGATTCCATTTGGAAGTCACCAGCGGTTCCACCACCACGGCGCGCGTCGGCTTGGGGGAAAAGTCTTGTGCAGCCCAATAATGCCATCTTTCAGGCACATTGCTACGGAAGTCCTTACCCTTGCTTTCGCAATCGAAAATCCAGTGGGCGTAGGCATCCATCGCAAAGTCAAAACCCGGATTGCTCGTGTAGAAACTTTCAAAAGAATAGGCAACAATGGGCTCGAATCGGTCGGAGGCCGAAACAACGACAAAACCGCTGTTCCCAATTGTAAAAATGTGATATACAGGTATTTGATTGAAATACTCCGTCTTGTAAAAGTTCATCTCGCCGGGAATGTCGGCCCCGTTCGCACCTTTATAGGTCAGAAAATTCTTGCAGACGAGCGTTGCATTTTCCTTTGAAACAGGGGCGGCTACTGCCATTGTAATCATCAGCAATGCCGTAAAAAGTAATGTAATCTTCTTCATTTGTATATGAATTGATGAATTAAAAAATCGGAGCAAAAGTACAATTTTTTTCTGAAAATATCCAATACTTCGTGGAATGCCAAAGAATAGAATTGTAGGGTACAAAACAATTATTTTCCTTCCATACGTTATATAAATCAGAAAAATTCATACCATGAAACATTTATACAAAATATTGTTACTCTTTGTGTTGTGCGGATTTTGTTTAGGTTCGCAGGCGCAGGATTTGAAAATCATCTCCTTCAATATCCGTTACAATTCGTGGGACAACATTGATGGCGAGAACGGCTGGCCGAACCGTAAGGGCGCTGTGGCGAAGATGATTTTGGAAGAACATCCCGCCGCCATCGGGTTGCAGGAGGCGCTGATCGACCAGTTGCAGTATCTCGACACGGTGCTGACGCACTACCTCCGCATCGGGGTGGGGCGCGACGACGGCAAAGAGGCTGGTGAATTCATGGCCATCTATTATGATACCACCCGCCTCGAACTGCTCTCCCATCGCACCCGCTGGCTCAGCGAGACGCCCGACGTGCCGACCAAAGGCTGGGATGCCGCCTGCTACCGCACCGTCACCATCGCCTGTTTTCGTGACCGACAGAGCGAGAAAGAGTTCCAATACCTCAACACGCACCTTGACCACGTGGGCCAAACCGCCCGCGCCGAAGGGGTGAAACTGATTGTTGGTTCGTTGAAAGAAAGTTCAATAGCTGACAATGTCCCCGTTATTGTGGGTGGTGATATGAACTCCACCATCGAGGACAAAATTTTCCAGAGTTTCTTCGTTGTGAACTTGAAACCCGCCCGCGAGCTGACGAAGAAAACCAGTCACGTGGACACCTACAACGCCTACGGCAAGGAAAAGAGTGCCTTAATTGACCACTTTTTTGTCCGTGATGTAAAGGTAAAGCAGTTCCGCACGCTTGACGGCAACTACGGCGTTCCCTACATCTCCGACCACTATCCGATAGAGATAGTGATTGGGCTGTAGGATTCGTCTATTTTTTGAGAAAAGCCAATTCGTAATGGGTGCTGCGGCCTCCGGATTCGGCACAGCAAAGGATGCCTTTGTCCACCAGGTCCTGAATATCGCGCAAGGCGGTAGCGGCGGAAGTTTTGGTCATCTTTGCCCATTTGCTCGTGTTGAGTTTGCCCTCAAAGCCATCCCAAAGTCGGTTGATGACTTTGATCTGTCTTTCATTCAGTGCAACAGCGCGGTGTTCCTGCCAAAACAGCGATTTATGTATCGCCCGCTGGGTTTTCTCAACAGCGGTTTCGATGGCGTTTTCCATGGTTTGCAAGAACCACACCAACCAGCGGGTGATGTCCAGTCCGTGTTTGCCCATGTACTCCAGCAAATCATAGTAGTTGTTTCTGTCGCGCAAAATGGCCGCCGACATGCTGTAGAAACGCCGAGGTGATCCGTCGGCCCGGGCCAGCAGCATATCGGTGAGGGTTCGCGTCAGACGGCCGTTGCCGTCGTCAAAGGGATGTATATTGACAAACCAAAGGTGTGCGATAGCAGCCTTCAGCACGGGGTCGGTGGTGGGCTCGCTGTTAAACCACTGTATAAACTGCTGCATCTGGCGGGGTACATCGACTGACGGCGGTGCCTCGTAGTGGATTTTCTCCTTGCCCATTGCGCCGCTCACCACCAGCATCGGCTCTTCGCCTGTACGCCATGCCGCCACGGTGATGGGGGTGGCACCGCTTCTTCCGGTAGGAAACAAGGCCGCGTGCCAGTTGAACAGTCTTTCTTCGGTCAATGGCGTGCCGGCTTGTTGCACGGCATCCATCATCACCTGCACCACCCCTTCGGTATAGTGGTCCGAATGGGACAAGCCGCCAATGTCGAGTCCGAGGTGCCGTGCCACCGAAGAGCGCACATTGTCGGCATTGAGGAGCAGGCCTTCTATCTCGCTGTTGCGCAACACATCCTCGGTCATCACTTCGAGCGAAGAGGTGTTTTGCACGTCAAACCCCAATCCATCCATCAGGCCCAGCAGCCGTCCCTGTTTTTCCCGAACGCGTGCCAATGGAGCAATAATGCTGTCGTTGTTCCAGCAGAAATGGGGCCATTCGGCATATTGCCATATCCAATACGGAGTTTCCATATCATTACTTGCAATAAATAATCTTGTTTTTCGCCGCAAAAATACAAAAATTATTGTTATTTACAAATAATGATGTGAAAAAATGCCATATTTACATCAAAAATTGATTGGAATATATTTTTCCATAGATGGCTGATGCGTTTTTGCCACCTTGCGTTACTGCTTCATCTCCGGATTCGGCACCGACAGCGGCAGTCCTTCCTGCGAGAGGTAGAACATGTAGAGGATGGCGGGTTGGGTGCCTCGGTTTTCGCCGTGGTGGACGGTGCCGACCATCTCGACGACGGCTTCGCCCGCACGGACGATCTTTTCCGCCCCGTCCTTGGCGATGATGGTGAGTTCGCCTTGCACCAACACGCCGTAATTTATCACGGGATGGTGGTGCCAAGCCAACTTCTGGCCTGAGGGGAAGACGTATTTGCGGACCACCAGTTCGGGGCGACCTTGCAGATAGTCAGGGAGTTGCGCGCCGTTCCAGCTCTGCGAGGTGCGGATGAGTTCGGTGGTTTCTACTTGTTCTGTGGTTTCCATGGTATTGGGAGTTAGTGGTTTGATTTCTATGAAATATCCGTTTGTTGCTTCATCAGATTATGACAAAACAAAATTACTGTTTTTTTCCTGATATACAATAGGAAAGTGATAACAATTCATGGAAATGTGATTGTAGAGACGATGTGCACATCGTCTCTACAAATTACACCGCACATCGTCTCTACAAATTACACCGCACATCGTCTCTACAAATTACACCGCACATCGTCTCTACAAATTACACCGCACATCGTCTCTACAAATTACACCGCAC
>JAFVNW010000040.1 GCA_017506175.1 Bacteroidales bacterium
ATATAAAAAATAAAAATTAAAAAAATAATATACTATATAGAGTTGCGTTGCACAAGCCTTATAGGGTAGGTGGAAAACGTAGGTGAAAAACAAAAACGCAACCGAGTTGCGGGTTGCGTTTTGATGGAAAATTTTTCTTAAAAAACTAATCCCTCATTTCTTGGAAAATTTCGGAAGATTATTACTAACTTTGCGAAAATCACGTTTAAAGAAAAGGATGTGAAAAGATGGATGCATGGGATAACAACACAATGCCTGCCGGATAGGCCGACAATGATGCTTTGATGGCGCAGATACGCGAACCGCTGCTTTCCAATTTGGGACAGGCCGTCGAAGCGATATGCAAGGGAACCATACAGCAGATGGCAAAGGCAAGCCGCATGTCGGCCGAAAATACCATACTATGGATAGTGGACCGAATCTGTCGGCAGACACTGGACCGTCATCCGGGAGATACGGAGTTTGTCTACGAACAGGCAGACATCTTTGTCAATGCCCTTTTCGGTCAGCCCAACGTCTCCTTGAAAGTGATGCAATGCATTAACGACATGAAAGCCGAAGCGACCAAGACCCGTCAGCAGATGGAGCAGGTGGCACATCTTCGGGATATGGAGCTGCGGAAGGCTGGAGGACAGCAGACGAAGAACGTGCAGAACCTCTTCGGAAGCAATTCCGTGAAGGGAGAGGGAAACATGAATGTAGGTGGTGGAAGCATAAGTATGTAGAGATATGAGTGAAATGAAGATTGAGAACCATTTTGCCCAAGGGGCAATCGTGAACAACGGACAGATGAATGTGGGTGGTGGTACCATCCATGTGCATGTGCAGGGAAAGCAGCAGGTGGTTGAACAGGTGGACGAGTCGCTTGTCGACAAGCTTGCCCCCGTGTTCTACGGCAACAGGGAGCTGGTGGCGGAATTCTTGGGACGTATCAAGGGAGCCAAGCCTACGGACGTGACCGCCGAGGTGAACCGCTTACTCAAGGAAAGGAAAGTGAGTGACATTTCTTGCAACAAAGTGTTGTGGGAGATTCTACATGAAAACGGCTATTACACACCCACACTTTCCAACTGGAACAGCCAAATCAGCTAACGTTTTCTATTAGATTTTACCGCAGAACTTGTCGGAAAACTTGTCGACACTTGTTTCTTCTTGTTGGGACTTGTCGAAGGACCAGAGACTGTATCATTTGTGATGCGGTCTTTTTTTTATGTCTTAACTTCGCATCAGAAACGAAAACAAAAGGCCTTTTGACAAACAAGAATGTGTAACAATTTTTAAAAGCAATAGCAATATGTACAAGCAAACCATCAACAACATTTCCCTGCAGCTCGTGATGCAACAACCAGCAGTAGCCGACACTCAGAAGAACCACACCGGCGTACTCTCGATGAATCCCGACGGATTCCGTTTCGAAGAAGCCGTAAAGCAGAAACGTCCTCGTCGCAATCCCAAGCTCTACGAAGGCGATTACGTGAGCCTCGTCCACCGAAGCGACGGAAAGTATGCCTGCACCTTGAAGCACATCGCTACCCCGGATGAGGACTTCGACCACCACAACGTGGCCTTCCGCATCTACCTCGAACTGATTGACGCACTCCAAATCATCCGATAATTATGAGTAAGAAGTACATGAATCAACCCAATGGTCTGACGCTGATGGCGTCGGACC
>JAFVNW010000041.1 GCA_017506175.1 Bacteroidales bacterium
AGGTTTCATTTCTTTTCATGCTTGTTGCGAGCGGATGTTATGCGCTCGTCAGCTGCTTGGCTGGCCCCAAGGCATTTTTGCTTCTGCTTGCGGTTGTCTTTTTTGTCGTGCCGTTTTTGTTTGTATTCAGCTGCCGTTCGGTTCTTCTTTATGTCGGACGGTGGATTTTCGCGAGGCGATACAAAGTCATTGTGGATGGGCAGGATGTGTTGGATGATATAGCGGCCGAAGGCTCGACTGTTCTTGTTTTGCCCAATCATCCCGCGATGGTTGATCCTATGCTTGTGGGCGTGACATTTTGTAAGACTCCGCTTAAGCCGCTTTGTGATGAGTCGTTCTTCAAGGCCGGTATCGTGGCACCGGACGTTTTGAGAACGCTCGGTGCAGTTCCCGTTCCTGACCTTCGCAAAAACCGTTCGCGCGCCGGTGCATCGATTGCGCGAGGATTGGGTGATATCGTCAAGAGTGCGCTTAAGGATGGTGGAAATGTAATCTTCTATCCGTCAGGACATATTCAGACGGAGAACGGGCTGGAAGATATCGGTACCCGTCAGCTCGCCTACAATATCTGCGGCGATCTGCCCGATAAGGTTCGTGTGATCGGCGTGAGGACCCGTGGGCTTTGGGGCTCGATCTGGAGCCGTGCCGGGCGCTCGGATTCGCCCGCGTTCGTGCCTACTTTTATCAGGAGTGTCTTCCTGTGGTTTTTCTGGTCGCCGTTCGTCCGCCGCCGTCGGGTGGAAATGCATATTGAGGATATCACTTCCCGTGTGGTCGAGTGGTCTCAGCTGTCCCGTTTGGAGTTTAACGCGAAGTTGAACAACTGGTATAACGCTAAGAATCAATGAATATGACGAGGTTGTTGCAAAACCCCCATACTGGGGAAACGGGCATCCTGCCCGTTCATAATATCAACGGGCGAGATGCCCGTTGTCCCATGCCTCTGACAATAAGGGGGATGGCTCAAAGCAAGACGGTGTTTGTTGCTGTATTGATGTCGGCTTCTGTGTGGGCGGATAAAGCGGTTCGCATTGATACAGGTAAAACTTTAGAGAGTAAGCCAACGGGAGTTGAGACGAATAATCAGGAAAATGTGAATGCCGATGAAACGTGGTATGTGCCAGGATGGATGCGAACGTCTGAACCTGAAGAATTGGCATGGAACAATTTTACAAACGTCTTTTCAGCAACTGAAAACCGCTTTCGCAAATGGAATGGCGATCAACTTTGGCCGGCGGCGGTGAAGAACGCCGATGCCGAAGCTGTGAGATTGGCAGATGAAATCAAGGAGATGTCTGAAAGTTGTCGCTCCCATCTTACGCTTGTCGGACATTCCCTTGGCGGCCGGATTGTCGCTAGAGCCTTGGCAAAACTTTCCTTGGACGGAGTTAGAATAAAGCGCGGCATTTTACTCGCGCCCGCTATCCCTGCCAACGACATTGATCTTGAAAGGATGGGTTTCGGATCTAAAGAGCCGATGATTGTGGTGGCCAATCCCGATGACGTAACACTAAAGTACGTTTATGCAATTGCCGGTGATGGGGACGGTCCTGCTTATGGAGCTTCGGCTGCATACAAGTCGTCTGAGAATGTCAAAGTGATGCCTGTTTCGGAAGACATTACGAAAAATACCGTTATTGACGCTTTTTGGGGCCGTTTTGATGCGGTGAAGGAAATCGCCAACCATCATGCATCGTTTTATTTTGAGGCGTTGTCCGGAGTTCTGGACGGTAAAGAATCCAAAAGTGTGCGTGTCATGGTACCACAGGATAAAATCAATTTTGAATGGAAGGTGATGGATGCAGGTGTGTGGTGGGATGTTCTTGAAGAGAAGGGCGATTGGCGATTGGAGCGTAATATTGTTACTGGTCATTGCCGTATCATCAACCCTGAAAAAGTTCGTGTTGCATGGGGGGAACATGGAAAAATGAAAAAGGCTTTTAAGAAGGTAAAGTCGCAGCTGAACTTAAATTAACGAGGTAACTGTTATTGCTGTGTATATGTTGGTCGGATGTGACAGTGTTCCGCTCCATGCGTTTAGGTGGTGGCTGACGAAGTGAGTGCGGGTGCAAGGATGCGTCCGTGCAGAATTGGGGGTGGCGGTCGGTGGTGAGGAAAACAT
>JAFVNW010000042.1 GCA_017506175.1 Bacteroidales bacterium
AAGAGAGCGGAAAACGAGACTCGAACTCGCGACCCCGACCTTGGCAAGGTCGTGCTCTACCAACTGAGCTACTTCCGCATGATGTGTTGTCGTGTTGCCTTTAATGTACCTCGGGCGGGACTTGAACCCGCACGATCGCAATGATCAAGGGATTTTAAGTCCCTCGTGTCTACCAATTCCACCACCAAGGCAACTGGTCAAAGAACCTTCTCAAATGAGGTTGCAAAAATACACTTTTTTTGCTTGCAAAACACAGTTTCAGAAAACTTTTTTTCAGCAAGTCGTAATTGATTGAAAATTAATTGATAGGATTGTCAATGTTCCAATCACTTTGAATAAAAGTGCATTGAAATCAGTGATGTGTGAACTGGGTTTTGGGAAATAAATCGATTCCCGCTCTTCGCTCATGGTTCACACTTCACTAATAAAAAAAACGGCCCCTAAATCCGGAGCCGTTAGTCATGTATTCAGGATTCTGAACTATTGGCGAACCACTTTTGCGGTGCCGATGATCTTGTTGTCGTTGTAGATTCTCAAGAAATAGACACCTGCGGTGAGGCCGTTCATTTCAACGGTGTTGAGGCCTGTGCTGATGCTTTGGCTGCGGACGAGTTTGCCAACCATGTTGTAGATGGCGACGTTGGTGGCGGTTTCGTTCAGTTCAATGGTCACGTTGCCGCTGGTCGGGTTCGGATAGATGTTCACGGAGCTGTTTTCGTTTTCAGCGATACCGGTGGGTTCGGTGATTTCGCGGGGCAGCACATAGTAACGGGAGGCTAAGCGGATGGTGTCGGGGGTATAGACGGTGACGGCTTTGCGCAGGTTGACGCCGATGACGTTTTTATCGGTGGTCGGGATGCTTTGACCTACAATCGGGTCGTAGTTGCTGGAAGTATATACAGCGGTATCGGTGATTTCGCCTTGATTTACTGAATAGAGGCTATAGCCGGCGAAGGTGCCCGTTTGGTTGAAGGTTACATTTTCCAGTTTCACGAGTTGTCCTTGGATGCCGTCCATGTATTCTTGGTCTTGCAATTGTCCGAGGGTGATGGACAGGGGTTCGATAATTGTGGTGGGGAAGTGGTCAATATCGGTTATTTCAGCAGTGGGTTTCAGTTCGAGGTAGCCGTAATAGTTGGCGAGGTTGCCGACAACATTGGTGACTTCGGTGCCGACGGTGGCGTTGGCGATAAAGGCGCCGCCTTGGTTGTAGAGTTGGATGGCGCCGGTTTCATCCTGCATCCAAGAAGTGGAGTTGGTGGTGTGTTCGGTGATGATGGCGTGGCCGGTGTAGAGGTAGGTGGTCGTACCAGTGGTGTCGATAGTGGTGTTGCTGCAGTCCATCAGTGCGCGGAGTTCTGCGATGGTGGCGATGCCGTTGATGCAGGAACCCACGATGTTGAAGGTGAGGTTGAGGTCGCTGTTGGTGAAGGTGATGGTGGCAGCGTCGTTGCCGGGAGCGGTGGGAGCGTAGGTGATGGCGATGGTTTGACCATTGGTGAGGTCGGCATTGCTAATGGTAGCGGGGGCATTGGAGGTGAATGCAGCGCTGCCGGAGAAGCTGACGGTTGTGTTGCCGTCTCCCAAGTTGAAACCGGTGGCGATGTAGTTGATGGTGCGCGTGTCGCCGACGGCCATGTTTTCAAAGCTCTCGCCTTGCGTAGCGGGAGTGAAGGAGATGGAAGGATCGTTGGCTGCAATCACTTGCATGTTGTCCACAAAGAAGCGGTTGTTGGCAGCTACGGAAGCGGAGATGCGGATGGTGAGTTCTTGATCTACAGGAGCGCTGAAGTTCACGGTATAGGTCTGCAAGGTGCAGTCTTCCGCGCTGGCAGCCGCTGTCAGGGTGAAGGGAAATTCCTGTCCGTTGACGGTGACCACGATGTCTTGAACCTCGTTGTTCTTAAACCAAGGTCTGGCATCGAAGGAGAGTGTCATCACGGAGGCAGTGGGGTGGGTGATGCCGGAAACTTCTACGAAGCCCATGACGGAGCTGGTGCCCAACTTGATTTTTCCGTTGGCAGGGTTGACTTTGCTGCCGCTCCAAGTAAGCGTTGAGCCCAGAGAGTCGGCCAGCTCGCCTGCATGGTCTGACAAGTCGGCACTGCCCGCCTCGCATTGCGTGTTGTTGGTGCCGAAACCGTGAATGTTACTGAAGTCTTCGCTCCAGATGGTCTGTGCTTTCAGGCCGCCGAAACCAAGGCAGCATACTACAGTCATTGCAACTGCAAGAAATTTGTAGATTTTGTTCATGATTGTTTTTTTTTAATTGATAAATTGTAAGAACTTGTTTTCTCAATACTTGGTAAAGCACAAAAGTGCGTTGCAAAAGTACAACATTTTTTCGCATACGCACTATAATGGCAGTGTGAAAATTTATTAATTGTGCCGTTGCCGTTGCCTTCAGCGGTATTGCTGGGAATTGGGGATAATTCTGATTTTTTTTCAGTATTATCCCTTTACCTCTTGTAAAAAAAACGATAGACGGATCCGTGATTATGAATACTACAGGATTAAAAGTGATTATTCCTCAAAAAATTAATTGTAAATCATTAATCACTAATCGTTAATATTCGTATCTTTGCACCCGTTTAATTTTTTTTCCATGGCAACAAAATATGTATTCGTTATGGGCGGTGTTGTTTCCGGATTAGGGAAGGGAATTACCGCCGCTTCTCTTGGTAGATTGTTGAAATCCAGAGGGTTGAAGGTTACTATGCAAAAGCTCGACCCCTATTTGAACGTGGATCCCGGCACGATGAACCCTTATCAGCACGGTGAGGTCTATGTGACTGAAGACGGCGGCGAAACCGACCTCGACATTGGCCATTACGAACGTTTTATCGACGAAAACCTCAGCAAGTATTGCAACGTCACCTCTGGAAAAGTATATTACACCGTTATTGAGAACGAACGAAACGGCGCCTATGCGGGTTCCACTATCCAAATGATTCCGCATATTACGAATATGATCAAGGAGAAAATCAGGCTCAACGCCACCACCAACCATCCGGATGTGGCGATTGTGGAAATCGGCGGTACGGTCGGCGACTACGAAAGCCTGCCTTTCCTGGAAGCCATCCGCCAATTTTCAGTGGAAGAGGGAGCCAACAATTGCATGTACATCCATGTCGCCCTCGTTCCTTGCATTTCACCGAGCAACGAGCTGAAAACCAAGCCTGCCCAGCACAGCGTGCGCGAGCTGCTCGGACTTGGCATTCAACCCGACATTCTGGTTTGCCGCTGCAACCGTCCGTTGGGCAAGGAAATCAAGGAGAAGCTTTCGCTCTTCTGCAATGTGAAATACGAAAACATCATTGAAAACCTGGACTACCCCTCTCTGTACGAAATCCCGCTTGCCCTTGAAGAGGAAGGGTTGGCCGAGCAGGTCCTCAAACGTCTGAACATCCATGCCAAGGAAAAAGACCTCAGCGACTGGCAGGAGATGGTCAACAAGTCGAAATCGCTGACCACCAAAGTGAAAATCGGTCTGGTGGGCAAATACATCGAGTTGCAGGACGCCTACCTCAGCGTGGTGGAGTCGCTGAAGCACGCCTCTATTTTCAATCATGCGGATCTGGAAATCAAATGGATTGATTCAGAGGAAATTACAGAAAAGAGTGCAGGCTCTATCTTGCGAGATGTGGACGGAATCATCATTCCCGGCGGATTTGGTAGCCGTGGTATTGAGGGCAAGATCAACGCCGCCCGTTATGCCCGAGAGAACAATATCCCTTACCTCGGACTTTGCCTCGGTATGCAGATCGCAATCATTGAGTTTGCACGCAATGTGGCGGGATTGCAGCATGCCAATAGCCGTGAAATCAACTCCTCTACGCCTTATCCAGTCATCGACTTCTTGCCTGGACAAAACGAGTACAGCATACTGGGTGGTTCTTTGCGCTTGGGCAAATATCCGTGCAAACTGATGAAGGGCACGAAGGCTTACGAGGCTTACGGCCGTGATGAAATTGAGGAGCGTCACCGTCATCGCTATGAGTTCAATAACGAGTATCGTGATGTACTGCAGAAGTGTGGCATGGTGATTTGTGGGACCTCTCCCAATGGCAGCATTGTAGAGATGATTGAGTTGCCGAATCATCCTTGGTTCGTCGCCTGTCAGTTCCATCCTGAGTTCAAGTCGCGTCCCAATCGTCCGCATCCCTTGTTCATGAAGTTCATTGAGGCTTCTATAAATAATAAAAGGTAGAGGAAATGACAATAATAAATAAGAGACCGTTCTTTGGGACGGTCTCTTTTTTATTGCGGATAACGGCGCGTTATGCCCGTTGGGAAGTTAGCAGATGACTACGTTTTTCTCCTTGATGATCTTGCGGAGGTTGATGAGGGCGTAGCGCATTCTGCCGAGGGCGGTATTGATGCTCACATTGGTGATTTCAGCGATGTCTTTGAAGCTGATGTCTTGGTAGATGCGCATTTCAAGGACTTCGCGTTGCTCTTCCGGCAGCAGTTTCACGAGCGAGGTGATTTCAGCGTAGATCTGTTCCGTAATCAGCTTTTGCTCGGCTGACGGGTCGCTGCCATTGATGAGGTCGAAAATATCAAAGTCGCCGTTGCCTTCAAAGACGGGCATGCGCTGTTGCTTGCGGAAATAGTCGATTTTCAGGTTGTTGGCAATGCGCATCACCCATTGGATGAACTTGCCCTCCTCTTTATAGTTGCCGGAGCGCAGCGTGTTGATGACCTTGATGAAGGTGTCTTGGAAGATGTCTTCCGCCAATTCACGATTTTTGACAGAAAGCATAATGTAGGAAAATACTTTCTTTTCGTGTCTTTGAATCAAAGTCTTTAAAGCGGATTCATCACCTTCCATATAACGAGCAATCAACTCATTATCAGTTAACGCTATCTTTTTCATAGGACTCTCCTTTCTTTTTCCAGTCAATAAAATTCAAAAAGATAGAATAATTTTCGATAGCGTTCCTCCTATAATTTTAATGGGTGGTTGGTTCAAAAATGAAGTGCAAAAATAGACTTTTTTTTAATACGAAGTTTAAATTGCGTTAATTTTTTTTGAAAAATAATTTTGCGTGACCCGATTCTATCAAGTCCGTTAGTTGTCTCCCCAGATTTCTGCATCAATTATTTCTGGAATTATTCCTTTGCGTCTTATAAGAAAACAAAGACATGTAGAAGATTTCATAATTATGAATGCTACAAGATTAAAAGGGGATTATCCCGATTTAATGTAAAAAAGTGATATGAGAAAGAACAAAAAAACCGGCGAAGAGGCACAAGTTATGTTTTGTTATATCGCCGGGAAATGTGAAGAATTCTCTCATTTATTGTTCGTTAGGTGTGTCCTTCTTTTCAGGTCGCATTTGCGGGAAGAAGAGCACATCTTGGATGGAAGCGGAGTTGGTCATCATCATGGAGAGGCGGTCGATGCCGATGCCTAAACCGGCTGTTGGGGGCATGCCGAATTCGAGGGCGCGCAGGAAGTCTTCGTCCAGGACCATGGATTCGGTGTCGCCGCGTTTGCCCAGTTCCAGTTGCGCTTCAAAGCGTTGGCGTTGGTCAATTGGGTCGTTCAATTCAGAATATGCGTTGCAGATTTCCTTGCCGCCGCAGATGGATTCGAAACGTTCGGTCAGGCCGGGTTTGGAGCGGTGTTTCTTGGTGAGTGGCGACATCTCAATCGGGTAGTCGTAGATGTGGGTTGGTTGGATGAGTTTGGCTTCGCAGGTTTCGCCGAAGATCTCGTCGATGAGTTTACCGCGGCCCATGGAGTTGTCAACCTCCACGCCCACTTTCTTGGCGAAGGCGGCCAATTCAGCTTCATCCATATTGGAAATGTCGGTGCCGGTGAAGTGCTCGATGGCTTCGTACATGGAGTAGCGTTTCCACGGGCGTTTGAAGTCGATGATGTTCTCGCCGACCTGCACTTTGGTGGTGCCGTGCAGGGCGAGGGCGACGGTTTCCACCATCTCTTCCACCAAGTTCATCATCCATTCGTAGTCCTTGTAGGCCACGTAGAGTTCCATCTGGGTGAATTCCGGGTTATGGAAGCGGTCCATGCCTTCGTTGCGGAAGTCCTTGGAGAACTCGTAAACGCCGTCAAAACCGCCCACGATGAGGCGTTTGAGGTAGAGTTCGTCGGCGATGCGCAGGTAGAGTGTCATGTCGAGTTTGTTGTGGTGTGTCTTGAACGGACGGGCAGCGGCTCCACCATACAAGGGTTGCAGAATCGGTGTTTCCACTTCAAGGTAGCCTTTCTCGTTCAGGAAGTTGCGCATGGTGTTGACCAGTTGCGTGCGCTTGATGAAGACGTCTTTCACCTGTGGGTTGACAATGAGGTCGAGGTAGCGTTGGCGGTAGCGTTGTTCGGGGTCGGTGAAGGCGTCGAAGGTCTTGCCGTTCTGCTCTTTTACAATAGGCAAGGGGCGGATGGACTTGCACAGCAGCACGAACTCGCGCACGTGGATGCTGATGGCACCGGTTTGGGTGACGAACACGAAACCGCGCACGCCGATGATGTCGCCGATGTCGAGTTTTTTGAAGACGGAGTTGTACATCGACTTGTCTTCGCCTGGGCAAATTTCGTCGCGTTTGGCGTAAATCTGGATTCTGCCGACGGCATCTTGAAGTTCATAGAAGGAGACGGCGCCCATAATGCGCTGGCTCATAATGCGGCCGGCCAAGCTAACATCCTGAAAGAGGCTGTTGTCTTTGGGGAATTCCTCGTGAATTTGTTTGCTGTTGGCGTTCACATGGAACTCTGGGGCGGGGTAGCATTCCACGCCGAGGTTGGCGAAATCGTCTATTTTTTTTCTTCTGATAACTTCTTGTTCGGATAATTCTGCTGCCATAATAATTATTTATCTATGAAAACGATCGATGATCGTGTTGATTTTTAATGAATTAGCCATCAATGAAAATACATTGCAAAAGTACAAAATTAATGATTAATGGTGAGTGGTTGCTGATTAATTTTATTGATGTGGCCGAAAGGTGGGTTTAGAAGTGATGAGTGAACTAGGTTCAACGCGAGGTGGTTTTGTGTTCTCTGAAGCTACTTTAGCATTTCCAGTGCGGCCGCCGTGGAATCGGTGATGGTGTCGCGGATGCTCATCGGGCGCTTGGCGGTACCTGCCACGAAAATCCCTTCGGTAGCGGTATTGTTGTCGTTGGTGTGAGGTCCCACGCTGGCAATGAACTTGTACGGGCCGGCGAGGCCGCATTTCTCCGCCAGAGTGCGCGTGCCTTTCGACGGTTCCATGCCCACCATCAGCACCAGCAAATCGGTTGTCATTTTCAGTGGCTGTCCGATGAGCGTGTCCTCAGATTTGATCTGAATTCTGCTGTCGAAAGTGGCTGACGCTTCGGAAATCCTGCCGCGCACAAAGCGGATGTCGTATTGCTCTTGCGCCTCGCGGTAAAGCTCTTCAAAACCTTGCCCCCACATTCGCAAATCCATGTAGAAGACGTAGATTTGCGCCTTTGGCAACTGCTTGCGCACCTCAATAGCTTGTTTCACAGCCGTTACGCAGCACACTTTGGAGCAGTAGTGGTTGCCCGACTTCTCGTCGCGCGAGCCCACGCATTGCAGGAAGACCACCTTCTCCGGTTCCTCGCCAATGGAATTGGTTATCTGCTTGTGCCGGATCATACGTTCCAAATCCAACGAGGTGATAACGCCCTTGTAAATTCCATAGCCGAGTTCCTCTTTGCGATGCGCGTCAAAGACATTGTAGCCGGTTGTAATCAACACCTTATCGGCCACATAGGTCTTGCCGTCGCGGTCAATCATTTTGAAGTCATCGTTATCTTTCTTGATATCGACGATTTCAGTATTGAGGATGACTTTGATTTTGTCATTCAGCAACTTGGCGTTCAGTTTGTCGGCGAGTTCCTGCGCAGAGGAGAAGTCCGGAAAGAGGAATGCCTTGTCGGTGATATTGGACAGCGTGTCGGCGGATTTTTCGAAAAGTTGCACTTCGCAGTCGTGGCTGGCTAAGATGGATGCCGCCTCAATGCCTGCTGGGCCGGCTCCGATGATGGCTATTTTTTTCATATCTTTTATTTTAGTGAACTGATTCTTGTGATGGGTGAGAAGAATGGTGGTTATTGTTTTAATACAGAAGGACGTTCGGGTTTGGGGAGTATCTTGCCATTCGCGCCTCGGTACTTTTCATCGGGATTGTACTTGATACCGATTTTATTCATCAGATTTTCGGCCTGCACCTGATGGATTTGAAGGCCGAGTTCCCACGGGTCGTAGCCGAGCAGCAGGCCGGCCATCTCTTCGTAGGTGAGTACCGGGATGCCGTATCCCTCTTTGTCGTAAGTCTTGTTTTCCATTTCGGCGATGGTGTACTGCCATTTGTCCATGAACATGGCGCAGCCCGGGCAGTTGCATACGATGAAGTCGGGTTCGTAGGGCTCCATCGACTCGAACTTCTTCTTTGAGTTGGCGATGGAGTATCCGCGGTTTTCCTGCAGAAGATAATGTCGGAAACCGAAGCCGCAGCAGTGGCGGCGCTCCGGATAGTCAACGACCTCACCGCCCCACGACTCGATCATTCCAGCGAGCACGTAGGGAAATTCCGCGTTGCCAATCCCTCTTTCGGGGAAGATTTTGGCATAATGGCAGCCCACGTGTTCCACCACGCGGAGAGGTTTGCCCGTAAAGCGGTTCACCAATTGGTACTTCATGTTCTTTTTCAGCTCCTCGCGAAACTTGTAGATGATGTCGGAGGGGTGGGCGAGGTTGCTTGGAATGGCAAATTCGCGGCCAGTGGCCTTGTAGAGGTTCTCGCGGGTCTTTTCCAGCATCTCTGGCTGGTGGTTCCAGATGTCGATCATTTCGGAAAAAATACCGAATGAGGTCACGCACGATGGCACATAGTTGGTGTAGCCGTCCTCTTGCATCAGGGAGAAGAGACGCGCCACCACGGTCATCGTGGTTTCCAGTGGCACAATGTCGCTGTGGTAGCCGATGCCGGTGCAGGTGTGCTGGTTCGCCTCGTCTTTGATGTCCTTGTGCAATTCTTCGCGCATGATACGCAGAAAAGCGGCTTCAGAACCGGGGAAAAACGTCTGCCGAATACAACTTCTTTCGTAAAAGTAATGGTCTTCGGCTATCTCTTTTTGATATGCATTCCAATAACGCTTTGTCATAGTGCAGAATATGTTTTGCTTTTGAATGTATGATGGATGAGGTGGTTTGTGATTTCAGCCAATGTCGGGTTTCGGGGCTTCTATTTCAGATTCTCCCGCACGATTTCTGCGATGTCCTTCACTGGAAATTCAGAGGCATGGGCGAAGGCTTTCTTGCACATCGGGCAGGCGGTGGCAATCTGGTCGGGATGCTTGTACATCAGGTTCTGGAAGGCTGCATCGCGAATTCGGGTCTGCTGGTCAATGTCGAGAAGAGTGTCCCCAAGGTTGATGCCGCAGCATAAGCTGTCTTCTTTTTCCTGTTTTGCCTTGACGAGGTGTGTGGTGGCCTTCAGCACTTCGCGCGGTTCCTTGTAGATGCCGCAGCCGCGCCCCAGTTCGCATGGGTCGTGGTAAACCGTGCGAACATCGTCCTTGCGCACCTTGATGCGGCCGGTCTTCAACAGCATCGCAATGTATTCCGTATGATGAATAACGGGGATTCTGAGTTTGTATTCTTTCTTAAATGACTGATAACAAATTGGGCATGAGGTGATGAGCATTGTTATTTTCGACTTGTTGATCATCTCGGTCAGTTTGCGGCGCAAGTCGGAGGCTTGACGGTTGTAGCCTTGCTGGAGCAGCGGTCGGCCACAGCACATTGTGCGGTCTTCGTCCATGTACCAATATTTCTGGCCAGCGGCTTCGAAAATGGCTTTCATCGCCTCTGGGACGCCAGGCGTAAGATGCGACATGCACCCGCCGAAATACCCCACACGTCCAATGGCGTTAAAGGGCTGAACGGTATCGAGGTAGCCGTAGTTGTCGGCGGTATCCATCTCGTGCTTGTTGCGTTCCTGCTGCCGTATCGCCATCAAGTCGATGTTGACGGGGCAGTCGGAAGCGCAGCGCTGGCACATCAGGCAGTCGTCAGCCACCCGTATCGGCGATTTCTTCTGACGAAGATTCCGAAGGAAATAGACCGACTGCACATCATTGTGCCCCAGTTCCTTATTCAACGGGCAATTGTCGATGCACATACCGCAGCGGGAGCAGGCGTTGAGTTCGTACATCGTGTAACCAGTCCGTTCGCTCTTTTCGCGCACACCCATCTTGCGGAAATAAATCAGGAACAATTCCGAGAAGATGTGCATATAGCGGGAGAAGGGGAGGGTGACGAAGAAACCGCAGAGGGCGCAGGAGTATAGGGTCCATGAGAGCAGCAGAAAGTACTCGTTGCTTGGCGGGATGAGGTCTCCGAGGAAGCCCGTAAAGAAGCCGCCATTCTGGAAGCGGCTCGCTGCCAGCACTTCCGAGAGCAATCGCAATGGGAAAATCAGCCACAGGAAAGCCTTCGCGAAGCGGTCGATGAGGATGTGCTTGGTGGTCTTTTTCATTCCCAAAATGCGGGAATAGATTTTCTTGACCACGGCGAGCAGGATGCCGGAAAGCACATAGATCAGCATCAGTTCCATGATGAAGGTGAGCACTTGCGCGCCGGGGAAGGTCTGGTGTGTGGTGATGAAGAAGCGATAGAAGATGGCCATCCAGAAGGGGTGGGAGGAGGCGGGAGTCATGTGCGACTCGATGAAGCCGACCAGAATCAGCATAAACCAGCCGAGTGCGATGCTGGAGTGCATATAGCCGAGCATGGGGTTTTTCCGCCAGATTCGGACGTGCAGAATCCCCTCGCGGAACATTTCCCATAGGGCGGGGATGATTTTCCAAGAAAGGAGATTCTTCCGGATGATGGCGCGTTGAAGGCGGTCGAAATGCTTGTACCATCTCACGAATTTCCAAATACAGATGCCGAAAAGAAAAATAGTGCCAAGTACGAACGGCAGCACAAAGGGATTGAAATAGGGATTGGGAGTTTCCATAGCGAATTACTTGGTTACAAAGATTTTTCTCATTGTCATGATGATGGGGCGTAGAGCGAGTCCGCGAGGGCAAACAAGGGTGCATTTGCCGCAGAGCATGCATTTTTTCAGCTCCTTGCCGAGGGACTCATATTGTCCGTCCATACATAACGTCTTGATTTTTCGTATGTTGAAGGAGGTGAACTGCTGTGCGCTGCATGTGGCGGTACATGCGCCGCAGTTGATACACCTTTTGAAAGAGGGCACTGCCTGTTCCAGTTCGTGAAGTTTGCTGAAATCGCAGTTGTCGTAGTTGATAGCGCGGGTGGGCGCGATGGAGTATCCGAAATTGATTGGCATGGGTTATAGAATCGTTGAGTTGTTTTTTGTTGGGTTGTTTTGACGTTTTGGGGAGGATTTATTCTTCCGTAAGTTTCTCCATCAGGTCGAGGCCGCCGGTGACCTCATAGATTTTGCGGATTTCGTCAAGGTTTTTCTGATGGATTTTGCGCAACGCGCCGGGACCTTCGCCGTGGTAGTTCGCTCCCATTTTCGGGGCCAAGTCGGCGATGTTCTCCGTGTACCACTTCCAAATTGGTCCCTGCTCTGGATGGAGTTCGGGATAGACGATGTCGGGGTGGACGCAGTATCCGGTTTCCAGAATGTGCCGGCCTTGCGTGGCGGACATCCGGTATTGCTGCTCGTGGATTTTCTCGTCGTAATAGCCGAGTTTTTGTGAGTATTTGCGGAGAATTGTGATGACCTCGCCAGGGGCATTGCCACGGGGACAGCGCGCCTTGCACGACATGCACTGTCCGCACGACCAGATTGTTTCCGACCTCAGCAAAGACTCTATCTCGTTCTCGTCTTTCCTTTGCACTGTGTCGCAAATTTGCCGTGGGTCATAATCGAAAAATTCCGCAGCCGGACAGATGGCCGTGCAAATTCCACAGTTCATGCACGCTTTCAGCGATTCCGAAAAGCGCGCATCCTCCGTTAACATATCATATAATTGTCCCATAGTTGTTGATTTGTGGATTTTTTCGTGAGAGAGACGCGAAATATCGCGCTTCTACAGGATTATTCTTTGTCGAAATCGACTTTCCGCCAGCGCAGACAACCCAACAGCCACTTTGGAAGGGGCTTGGCTGGATTGCGTTTCTGTAAGTCAATGTTCCAGCCCAACTTCTTGAGCACAGGGATTTTATGTGTTTCCACGAACTCGATGAGCGTGCCGTCGGGGTCTTCAATGTAGGTGAAATGGCCGGAAGCCTCGCCCATATCGAAGCGGATGTCATCAGGACAACTGTCTACGGTGAACGGAAAGCCCTTGGCAGCGCAGAATTTGCCCAACTCCTTCATGTTCACCACATCGTAGCAGATTTGGATGAAGCCCGGGTCGCCCCAGAAGCGGCCCTCGTAGATTTTGCGCGGCTCACGGTCGAGGGCGACTACCAGTTCAACGTAGCTTTTGCCGAAGATTTCAGAGAAGGCACCCTGACGGGGCTGGCTATGCGTGAGCAACACGCGGCGGTAGGTGTCCTCGCTGCCTTCCAGCAGTCCCCAGTCGTTGAAAACGCCCGTCTTGTCGTATATCACTTGGTCGTAACCCAGAATATCGCGATAAACGGCCAGCGATTTGTCAATGTCGGTAACGCCAATCATCACGCCGAGCACACCTCCGGAGAGCTGTTTCATGTCGCGATAGACGTCCTTGTATTCAACCACTTGGAAATAATTTCCACAAGGATCCTCTATCCAAAAGGTCGGGGTCCCATCGGGTTGGGTTTCAATTGCGCTGATGTTGTTGTATTTCTTGCTGATTTCCTGATAGAAAGTATTGACATCCAAGCACTTGATTTTAGCTGCGAAGATGCCTAGATCCCCGATTTGGACTTGGAACGGGCACGGGACTGGTTTTCGGTCGGAGTATTGCCAAATCTCCATTCCGCCGCCGCCCTGCATGTTGATGGCCACGCAGGCGCGCCGTTTCTGCGGCTGGTTGCCCGTATAGGGAAGCATCCGCTCCGCAACGGTGTCGTCTTCCAGTATCTTGATGTCGATGTGAAACATATCGGCATACCATTGCCACGAGTTCTTGAAGTTTTCGGTTCCCACGCCTACTTGCTGAATTCCCGTGATGAAAAAATTGTCCATAGAATTATGTTTTGTGATCTGTGATTAGTGAACTGTGCAGTTGCGTTTACATCGATTTCACCTTTCTGGCCAGACGGGCGCAAAGTCCCGGGAAGAAGCGTTTGATGTAGGCCATCAGTAGTTCGGTTTTGCCGACCAATACCTCGCGTTTTTTCTTGTAGATGGCGCGCACAATTTTGTTGGCGGCTTGTTCGGGGGTGACTCCGTTGGCCTGGCCTGCATCCATCTTGCCATGACGTTTTCCGCCCTTGTCGAGTGCGTAGAACGAGATTTTGGTCTGCACGCGTCCTGGACACACCAGCGTCACGCGTATATTCTGGTCGTAGTACTCGGCGTGAACTGTTTCGAAAAAGCCGTACAGCGCGTGCTTGGCAGAACTGTAGGCACAGCGAAGCGGAAAACCGAAGCACCCCGCAATACTCGTCGTGGTCACAAACTGTCCGCCTCCATTTGCCAACATCTTGGGAAGCAACGCTTTCGTGATGATAACGGGAGCAAAATAGTCAATGTCCATGATTTTATGAATCATATTCATCTCCGTGTCGATGGTATTGGTGCGCTGACTGATACCCGCGTTGTTGTACATGATGTCGATTCTGCCGAATTGCTGCCACGCAGTTTCAACGAGTGCTGGAAGATCTTGCAAATTGGAAAGGTCGTATGGAAGGATGGCCACATCGGGAGCACCCTTTCCCAAACATTTTTGTCGCACCTCTTGCAAAACATCCTCCTCCAACGCAGTAAGGATGAGTGTGGCATTCTCCTCTGCCAACCGATAGGCAGTAGCCTCGCCAATGCCTGAGGATGAACCGGTTATCCACACGATTTTGTCTCGAAACTTCTCCATTCTACTATATAAAATATGAGTGCGCAAAGATACAACTTTTTGTTGACTGTGACGGTTGATGTGGAAGATGATATGTCCACGCGAAGAAAAACAGAAGTCCTCGTCTATCTCAAAATCAAAAATCGTATCTTTGCACGCATTTTCATCCTACAAAAATTTCTGGCAATGAAAATAATTCGTTTTATTATTTTGTTGATAATCAGTGTGCTAATTCTCAATAGCATTTCTGCTCAAGCAGTCTTTAGCACCGAGTACAAGTACGATGCCGATGTGAAAGTTTACGTTTCCGATTACAAGTACGAAGCCGACCTTGTGGTTTACAAGACGAATTATAAATATGAGGCTGACGGCAACAAGGGAGTTTGGTATTTCACTGATTATAAATACGATGCGAAGAAAAAAATCTATTTCACGGATTATAAGTACGAAGCCGACCTTGTGATTTACTTCACCACATACAAATACGAAGCCGGCTGGCAAAAAAAGGAAAAACAATATTTAATGTATTGATATGCAGAATTTTGCAGCAATAGATTTTGAAGCGGCCAATGGAAAGCGGACCAGCATCTGTTCCATTGGTCTGGTGATTGTGAGAAATGGAGAGATTGTGGATACATATTACAGCTTGGTGAAACCATTGCCGAACTACTACCACTTTTATAACAGCAAAATCATAAAATTGGGTTTCAAAGACACGAAGGATGCCCCCACATTTCCGGAGGTATGGAAAAAGGCGGCGGAGAAGATAGGGGATTTGCCGTTGGTGGCGCACGATAAGATGTTTGAGGAGGGTGCGCTCAAGGCCGTTTTCCGTGCCTATCATCTCAAATACCCCAACTACAAATTCTATTGCACACTCCTTGCTTCGCAACAGAAGCTGCCGACAGAGGTGGAAAACCACCGGCTGCCGACCGTTGCGGCCTACTGCGGCTACGATCTCACCAAGCACCACCACGCCCTCGCCGATGCCGAAGCCTGCGCCGCCATCGCCATCAAACTCATTGATGAAGAATGATGTATAAAGGATAAAGTATGGATAATCAGAATAAGTTTCTTTCGCTACGGCAACAGTATCCGCAGTTTATTTATGAAGGATATTGTTATGAAATTATTGATAATCAAATAGATATACAATTTGACTACACAATTGGCGATGCGATTCGGTTCTCTCCGAAAATGAGGTTGGAAACCGGCAAGTACGGGGTGGCGGCCCATGTCGCCGACCTCGATGGCATCGTTTTTCACATCGGCCTCATCGAGCTGATCAGTTACTGGAAATGTACCTGCTCTCCTAAAGTGCTGGTTCGCGGGCATCATCTTTCTGAAAATCAGCAGCTTTGGTGGAAGAAACTTTATTGGAAAGGGTTGGGTGAGTTTTTCTATCAGAATGGAATAAAAACAGATATCCAAGAGTTTCTCCAGTTTGAATTTGATAATGAGAAGCCGATTGAAGAATTTCATTATCAAAAGGTTATCAATACGAAAGGGGTGGTTGTTCCGATTGGTGGGGGAAAGGATTCGGTGGTGACGCTGGAGCATTTGCGTAAGAAGCAGAAGATTGTGCCTTTCATCATCAACCCGAGGGGTGCTACCTTGGCCTGCGCTCGCATTGCCGGCTTTCCCAACTTGGAGGATATTGTGGTGCTGCATCGTGAAATTTCACCTAAGTTGTTGGAACTCAACAAGCAAGGATTTCTCAACGGTCATACGCCCTTCTCCGCGATGCTGGCTTTCTACTCCGTTTTAGTGAGTGCCGCCACCAACATCCGCGAGGTGGCGCTCTCCAACGAGTCGAGTGCGAACGAGCCCACTATTCCTGGCACCGAAATCAACCACCAATACTCGAAATCCTTGGAATTTGAAGAGGACTTCCGTGCTTACGTGGAAACCAACATGAACGATATTAACCACTATTACAGTTACTTACGTCCCTATTGCGAGTTGGAAATCGCGGAATTTTTTTCGCAGTATCCTCGCTATTTCCCGGTTTTCAAGAGTTGTAATGCGGGGAGCAAAACCGATGTCTGGTGTTGCAACTGCCCGAAATGCCTCTTTGCCTACATCATCCTTTCTCCTTTTATTGATGATAAAACGATGATTGGGATTTTTGGCGAAGACCTGCTGAACAAGGAATCTTTAACCACCTATTTTGACGAATTGACAGGCATCGCGGATGTGAAACCGTTTGAGTGTGTGGGTACGATTGACGAGGTAAATCAAGCGCTATCAATGATTTACGAAAGCAGGAAGGACAAATACCTCGTTAATCGATGGAAGCATCTTCGTCGCCGCGATACAAATTCTTGACGAATTCGATTTGTCGGCGGTCGCGCTTGGTCGGTCGGCCTTCGCCACGGTCGCGGTGTTCGAAGCGCATGGAGAGCATCTTCACCCGCTCGTATTCTTCGGGCGGCGTGAGGTCGGTATAGAACTGCGGAACCAGCGGGGCGCCCACCCTGCTTTTCGGACTGCCCAGCACTTGGACAGTCTTCTCCAGTTGGCCGATGCGCACCACGTAGATCTCGTTTTCCTTGATGCTTTTTGACGCTTTCAGATTGTTGCCGTCCATTTTCACCTTGCCGGCATTGCACGCGTCGGTTGCCATTGAGCGCGTCTTGAACAGCCTTACCATCCAAAGCCACTTGTCGATTCTTACGGTATCCATCTGTCGTTCTCTTTGTAAAATCTTGTTGTCTTACTCTTCTGCCTTTTCCTTCAGCGAGGCGAAGCCGTTGCCGAGTACTTCGGAGGCTTCCAGCACTGAGAGGAAGGCGTTGGGGTCGATTTCGTGAACGTAATAAATCAGCTTTGGAAGTTCCTTGCGGCTGACGGTAGTGTAGATGATTTTCTTTTCGGTGTGGTTGTACATTCCTTCGCCCTTGATGAAGGTGCCGCCACGTTCGAGGTCGTTGAGGATGCGGTCTTTGATTTCCTCTGTCTTGTCGGAGATGATCATCACGGCCTTGCCTGAGCGCCCGCCAGCGATGACACGGTCCACCACAATGCCAGTAACATAGATGACGAGCCATGAGTAGAGGGGGATGGTCCAATCGCCGAAGGCGGCGAGTGAGCCGAGCACGACGATGGAATCCACGAAGACGAGCAGTGTACCGATGGGGATGTGTTTGACATACTTGCCGATAATCATGGCGATGATGTCGGTGCCGCCGGAGGTGGCGCGGGTTTTGAAGATGAGGCCGAGGCCGAGGCCGATGAGCACAGCGCCGAAGAGGGCGAGGATGAAAGTGGCCGACGGGTCGGAGATGAGCGGTTCATAACCATAAAAGTGTTCTACCAGTGAGATGAAGCCCGAAAGACCAAAGACGCCCACTACGGTCTTGGCACCGAATTTCGGTCCTAACCACAGCGTGCCGATGAGTAGCAGCGGCAGGTCGAGGCAGAGGCCCGACAAACCGATGGGAAAATTGAAGATATGGTGCAGGATGATGGCGATACCATAGACGCCTCCTGGAGCCAGCTTTAGCGGGGAGACGAAGACCACATAGCCGACGGACATGATGAAGGTTCCCAACAAAATGAGAATGTAGTCTTTGACAAGTGATTTGATTTGTGCCTTGGTGAGTTTTTTCATTGATTTTGGTAAAAAAAAGAGGCATTATACAACGCCTCTTTTATGATTGGAATACTGGATTTCAAATAATGGCGAACTATTTTATTAGGATAAACATTTCGTAAAATGGTGCTTTCAATCGTTCACGGAAGAAAGTTCACAGTCCACTATCTTACGATGTCTTTAAAGTCAGGTCTGTTTTTGTATTTCTTGAATTCAGCGTCTTTCTTGGCTTTGGCCTTGAAAGTGGCATCCATTTTGACGCATTCTCTTAAGTTGCTGTAAACGGCGTTGTCGTTTTGGGTTCTGGCACCGATGACGGCTGCGAGATAGTAGGTTCTGGCATCTTTATCGGCGATGCAGTCGATGGTTTTTTGGGCGTTGTTGTAGTCTCTTTGCAGCATTTGAATCAAAGCCATGTTGAAATCGCAGCTCTTATTGTTCATGTCCTTGGCGGCTGCAGCATAGTCGCCAGCCTTGATGTCGTTCATAGCGAGGTTGTAATCTTGGTCGATGGGGTTGACGCTGGCTTTGGAAGAGGCTTCGAAATCCTGCATAGCGGCATTCTGATCGCCTTGGAGGAATTCGCAGATGGCTTTGTTGTTCAGGATGATGCCGTTGTTCGGGGAGATGGCGTCGGCTTTTTGGAGGCTTTTCATTGCGTTGTCGAGGTTGGAAGAGTTGCCGTCGGCAAGATAGTCGTTGATTTGGAGGATGGCGAGGTTGTTGTAGGCGCGCCAGTCGTTTTCATCTTTTTCAATGGTGGTGGCGTAGAACTCCTTTTTCTTGTTCAGATCCTGTTCCATAGAGGCGGCATACAGTTTCTCATTCGTGGAGAGCGTGTCGGGGTTGCTCTTCATCAATTCGGAGATTTGCTGGTCGTTGAAATTGTTTTTGTTGCAGATCAAGGAGATTTCCGCGCGGCGGAGCGGAGGCAGGATGATGTCAACGAGTTCGTTGTAGATGTCGGTCATTTCTCTGATTTTTTGTTCCTTTTCCGTTTCGGTGGATTGAGAGTTCACAACATTGAGGATTTGGTTCTTCTCAGCGATGTTGGAAGCAGCCACGTCTTTCTTGAAACCTTCCCAATCTTCACCTTCGTGGGTCACTTCAAAAGTGAGTTCGGGGGCGTTCTTTTTTACATCCTTGTATTTCAGCTTGTTGTCTTTGGCATATTGTTTGAGATACTTGTCGTATTGGTCGTTGAACCATTTTTTGCCCTGTTCCGAACGTTTGTCGGAAAGGCCTTGGTTCAAAGACTCCTCACCTTCGGGGGAGGCCCAGCCTGCAATGACGACTTTATCGATTTTGCGGCCTTGTTTCAAGAATTCTCCGAATTGCTTGACGGCATCTTTCGCTTTGTCGGATTTGTTGAGTTTCAGATTCATGTTGATATCAGACTTGTTGAGGTCGAAATAGAGGACTTCGGTCTGGGTGATGAATTCTGGTTTATAGTTATGGGCGGCATAGAGGAGGTTGGTGCCGTTGCCAGCCTTTTCAGACAATTCGGGATGAATGGTCATTAGTGCGGCGGAGTTGCTGATGCCTTCGCACAAAACTCTGTCGGGTTTGGGATCTGCGCTTTTCTTTTTCTTGGCTACATGTGTAACAGCTATGACATTGGCTTCATCGTAGCCGTCTTTGTACTCAAAAGAGCCGGAGCCGGAGAAAGTACCACCTGTTTTGTAAGGGATCTTCGTACCGGTGGCTTTTGCCTTTTCACCTTGCAACTCGATGGGTTTGAGGGCGATGGTCTGACCCTGGTACTCAATGGTCGGGGTCACCGTCATGGTAGCCTTCTTCTTCATGTATTTCGGAGGGATGGTGCCCTGAACCTGATAGGTTACCTGGCCGCCTTTGTTTTCAAGATTTTCGTCGGCTAACTTAACGCTGACTTCCGGATAGCGAGACACCATCTTTTTAATGCCGCATCCTACTACCAAAAGTCCTAAAAAACTTGCTAAAAGAATGATTTTGAAACTTCTCATATTGCTGATTTTTTTGTGATTAGTCATTAAATTTCATTTTCATAAAACAATTTGCAAAAGTACAAAAAAAACGGAAATATCCCTTTGTGTTTTGTAAAATATTTTGTGAGCAACATTAAATCATAGCTGATTGTCAGTTTTTAACGAAGGAGATGTTGGCCGATTCGGCAGTATAGGTAGGTAACGCAGTGCGATTTCTCCCAACAAATGCGTGGTAAGTTGCTGATGATAATTGTTTTCACGCAAGTGTCGGATTTCTGTGAATGGTGAACAAAAAGGGAAAATATTTGTTAAAGCTATGGTATAAAAAACAAAAAAATGAGATTAAATATTTTCACAACATTTAATACGTCTTCTGTGCCGTTTGATTATCAGCAGAAACTGACAGGAGTTTTGCATAAATGGTTGGGTAAAGACAATGCGGAACATGGCGATATTTCGCTATATTCATTTTCATGGTTGCAAAATGCTGTTATTGATAAAGGAGGATTGAATTTTCCTAAAGGGGCAAGATGGTATATAAGTTTATATGATTTTCAGAGAGCCAAAGATGTCGTTGCACAAATCAGAAAAGAACCAGAAATGTTTTGTGGATTGTATGTGAACGAAGTGGCTATAGAAGAAACGCCTGATTTATCCAACAGAGAATTATTCTATTTAGGAAGCCCCATTTTAATAAAAAGGTCTGATGGAGAAAGAATTATTGAATACGGATTCGATAATCCGCTATCGGGAAGGCTACTTGAAGAAACGCTTAAAACGAAGTTGCAAAAAGCAGGCCTTTCTGACGACGATACAATACATATTGAATTCGACTTATCATACGCAAGAAAAAAGAAGAAACTTGTCTGGTACGATGGCATTAGCAATAAAGCGAATATGTGCCCAGTGATTATCAAGGGTAGCAATCTGACGAAGCAATTTGCTTGGAATGTTGGATTGGGCAATTGCACAGGCATTGGATTTGGTTCAATTTATTAATCAAGAAATTATGTTTTACGTTGTAAAATATTCAGGAAAGTTTGGCTTCATAAAGCCTTGGACAGCCGTCAGAGATGGTGAGACTTTCAGTCAACAGTTTCTGACCCCTTCTATAATTGAGGGGATGGAGAAAAAACTGTTTCCAGAATTATTGGAACACAATGGTGAAATCAAGAAAATACAACGGCATAAATTGAGTTATGCCGCCATTGATTCGCAACAAGAAGTGACCCAAACAAGGGGTTGGAAAGTCTCAAAAAAAGAAATGACAAGAGAACGCTCAATCCTTAAACGTGGCGTGATGCTCAATCCTGTTCTGTATCTGGCGTTTGCCGAAAAATCGGATGCGGAAACTGCTGCAAAGCAGCACATTTGCTTGTGCAGAAATGAAGACATCTTGTTACCTAATGCTGAAATAAGCGAATTAACCGAAGAACAATTTGCAGAACTTGATGGATTTGAACTGCGTTTTGGCGAATCGGAACAATCATTTCTTGTCGGTTATAACAGATTCGACAACGGAAAACCAATGTATGGCTGGATAGAGTACAACGGCAACAAATTGCTTT
Organism: Bacteroidales bacterium; assembly: GCA_017506175.1. Taxonomy (GTDB): domain Bacteria; phylum Bacteroidota; class Bacteroidia; order Bacteroidales; family WCHB1-69; genus UBA1756. Next base: position 21,093 of record JAFVNW010000042.1, read on the forward strand.
AGAATGTCAGGAAAGTTCGACTACATATTGGCAAAACACGAGGATAGTGGCGGAATGCCGCTGACTACACATTTGGAAAGTGTAGCCAATGCAGCTGTTGTCATTGCACGCCATTCGGGGCTCGATGAAGATATTGCCCGAAAAGGGGCAATTCTGCACGATATTGGCAAAGTCAGCCCGCTGTTTCAAAGCACATTGAGACACGGCTATGTGCGGCAACCTGGTTTTTGTTTCCGCCACGAGATTGCTTCCATACTGTTTCTCTCGTTGTTTGCTGAAAATGAAAAGAATGCTATTCTTGATATGATTATTGCCCACCACAAATCGCTAAAAAACGATGTGGCCGAAAAAGGCTTTCTGGATTTGGATGACAATATGGACAGTTTTGCCCGACACGCCGACAAATTTGAGGAGTGGAGCCCGATTGCGCTGGATATTTTGAACGAAATGGGCATTCAAACTCATTCGATTGACATTGACGAAGCCAAAAAAAACTATGATTATGCGGTTGACTATTGCTCGCGGAAACCACTGAATTACTCACGTTGGAAAGGTTTGCTAATGGCCGCCGACCATTTTGCTTCGGCATTGGAGGAAAAGGCGGAAAGTTCGCTTGACAAACTATTTATCAATCCTGATTTGAGTTTTTACAACCGCACACACCATCTTTACCCGTTATCGTTTGTTGATACCACTGACGAACGAAAAAACACACTGGTTACAGCCCCGACAGGCGCGGGAAAAACCGATTTCTTGTTGCGCCGTTGCAAAGGGCGTGTATTCTACACTCTACCATTCCAGGCTTCAATCAATGCCATGTATGACAGAATAAAAAGCGACTTGAAAAATACTGATGCACAAGTATATCTGTTGCACGCCGCATCGGGTTTGAAAGTACGAGACAAAGGCATTGAAGAAAGCATTTTGCAGCACCATTTGGGCGCGTCGGTGAAGGTTCTCACTCCGCATCAAATGGCATCTATTGTGTTTGGAATCAAAGGGTATGAGGCAATGTTGCTTGATTTGGAAGGCTGCGATGTGATTTTGGATGAGATTCATACCTATTCAAGTGAAATTCAAGCAATTGTATTAAAAATAATTGAAATACTCAAGGCAGTTGGTTGCAGGATTCACGTTGGGACAGCAACTATGCCAACTGTGCTTTACAACAAGATTCTTGAACTGTTAGGTGGCAAAGACGAAGTGTATGAAGTTTCGCTGCCGAACAACATTTTGGCGACATTTAATCGGCACATCATTCACAAAGTGGCTGATTTCGAATGTTGTGGCGACATTGTAAAACAAGCGGTTGCTGAAAATAAAAAAATACTTATTGTCTGCAATCAGGTAAAACGCTCACAAATGCTGTACAATGAAATTGGCGAGAAATATCCCGAGGTTGATAGGATGCTGATTCACAGTCATTTCAAACGATTCGACCGCGCACGGCTTGAAACATCGCTAAAAGCCGATTTCAACACATCGGAAAATGCTTGTATTGTTGTTTCAACGCAAGTTGTGGAGGTTAGTCTCGACATTAGTTTTGATGTGATGATAACCGAATGTGCGCCGATTGACGCAATGATTCAGCGTTTCGGGCGCATCAACCGCAAGCGCACCGATGAAACCATTGGCAAATACAGGGATATTTATGTGATTCAACCACCAGAGGATAAGAACGATGCACTTCCATACGATTTAGAAGTTTTGCAAAAGAGTTTTGATGTCCTGCCAAACGATTCACTGTTAGAAGAAGCAACCCTGCAAGCGATGATAGATGTGGTTTATCCTGATACGAAATTTATGAGCCTTGATTATTCTGGCGCTGTTTTCGTTAATGGTCATTGGATGATTACTGAATTGTGCCACAATGCAAAATCTGCTCTGCTTGATGTGCTTGACATTAATTCTGCAGTGTGCATTAAAGAGGATGATAGGGAAGAATACCTGAGTAATCCATTCGTAAGGATAGAGTTGGAAATCCCTGTCAGTTACAAAAGCATTGCATATAGGAAATTGGAGCAACTTGATGTCGGCTCGCGGCCATTTGTGATACCCAACAAAGCCTACGACGACGAAATGGGACTGTTGATTGAGTATGCAAAGCCTGAGTTTTTTACGAAATATGAAATCTTATAAAATCTGATTATATGATTACAGCGACAATTGGAAGGATGTTTTTGGAAGCCTACAACAAAAAGTTTGGTACGCAATACGATGCCAAAACATTCTTTGTTGAAGTGTACTATCCACTATTCTTCGATCAAGAAAAGTATTTGATGACAGCAGGAAATACGCCATTGGAGAATCCAAAGATAAGTTGGGGGGATATGATTTCTGGGAAAAAACCGTTTGAAACAAAAGAAAAACGGAAACAAAGATTCGATAATTTCCTGACAAAGCTTAAAATAGGTTATCCAACAACAGATAATTCGGTTGGATTTGGTTCTATTGATGTAACCTCAACAACTTCTGGACAAACCACTAATATACAATACCCTTTTACAGAAGATGACATTTACACATCGTGGTTCGGAGCAAGTTTGGGAATAGGTATTCAAGGAGGTTTTTCTATACTGATTCCTAACAAAGAAATGCTTATGGATTTGTTTGAAGGTTGGAAATTATATAGATCTGCGGTAAACGAAAATAGTGTATTAAAAGGGAATCAAGTTAATACATGGAACGGTCAGTGGCTTGCACACAGGTATAGCAAAAATTACCATCCGGAACAGCCCATGGCTGATTTCAATCCATTTGAAACCAAAACGGATGGTATGAGTGTGGCAACACAATCGTGGACAAAAGTTTTAATTGGCATTTCACTTCATTTCGACAATCCTAAAATGATAGGATATGTTTATAATTTAGGTCAAACCAACACTACAATCGGTTTTATCCCATTCAGCCTTGAACACATTCGTAGGCCAATCCAACTCTATGCGAAATTGTTTGATGCCGAGGAAGGAAAGAAGGCGGAAAATTTATGGGGAACAGAAAGCGGTTTCAGGGCTTGCTGTCAACGTGGCGCAATTGGCATTGAGGCTATGCAGCCCAAAGGCTTGCGGCAATATATGAAGGCAGACAAAGACAAAACTGTCAAACTGCCTAAATACGATGATAAACAAGTAATTAATTTTCATTCATATCAAATTTGGTTATTGGCTATGTTAAACAACGATGAATTATGGACAAAGTCCATAGAATTTGCACAAACGCTGCAATCGCACACAGAAAAAAGCAAAAACGGAAAAACAACAAATTCGCGGCAGATTGATGCAGTGCTTTCAGCTACGAATAAAAAAACGTTCATAGAAGCGCTCACAACAATTGCATCAGAATCGGCCGATGTTAACGGGCTTGTGGAAATGGCACAGATAATAAATCAAATGCCAAACGATAATGTTCCTTATCTGCTTACGCTGATTCGTTTCCAGTATGCAACCTTACAACAGAAATAATAATTGTCTAACCATAAAATATTTATAGCAATGAATTCTTACATTTATTTAAGAGCGTTAAAACACGCAGAGCATACAGTTTTTTGTGTTCAAGACGGGCAAAAAACCTATTTCGACCCGCAGTTTAACAGAGTGGTTGCCTATTCGAGCGGGCAGCAAGTGAAACGGTCGGTTCTGCAAACACTGACTGATGAGTTGGGCGTACAGATGGCACCTGTAACGTTCAACTACAACATCAACGCTAAAAAGGAGTTGGAAAACAAAGAACCGTGGTCGCCTTGTGACCCAAGTTATGTTGACCAACTGATTGGTGGGTGGATGCGAGCCGGTGACGGCCCAACAAAAAAGCGTAGGAGTCCGCTCTCTATTTCGGCAATGCGTCCAATTCACCCGTTGCTGGCAGGTGTTGACAAAGAAAACCTAACTTTTGATCGTAGCGACCGTCCCGACCAACATCCTGTAAATGTAAGAATGGGCGATAAATTGCTGACCGAAGAAGAGATAGAAGCTTTCCTTCAGGAAAACGACCGTACCTTGCCAAGGCGTAACTGGATAGCCGACAACGCTCGCACCTCAGGTTTGTTTGTATATGACGTTGCTATCGATTTACGCACATTGTTCTGTGTGTCGACAAATCAGCACGAGCCAGAAATATCAAAAGAAATGATTGAAACCTTGAAATCCAAAGGTTGGATAGAAAGCAAAAATGTGTTTGGCGAGTGTCTTGTTTTGCCGAAAGAAGAGCGCGACAAAGTGATACCTGCATTAGCTAAGGCTCTTATCAACTGGCGAATCACATCGAATCAGGCTCGTACGTTCAGCTTGATGGAGACATTGGCTGTAGCCATCAGCGACAATGCTAACACATTGGCAGCAGCTATTCGTGCCAAGCTGATTGACGATAGCGAGCGTCCGAAAGCTAAACCAATTGTTGATGAGACGGCAGGAGCAGACGTGTTCATCACGCTGCCATGCTCTAACTACATTGTTACAGAAACTGAATCGGCCGATGCCTTGCAGAAAGCTGAAGCCAAACTTATTGAACTGATGAATGCTTTCGATTACGAGAATCAATTGTAGTATAATAAATTGCGAGCGGTTGCTATAAGTTGATAGCAACCGCTTTTTCTTGATTCTATCCCAACGTTTTTGACACCTCCAGACTCATGCAAATCACCGGTACCCATTTCAACTATTTTCAGGTCTGCCATCGGAAGCTTTGGCTTCTCGCCAACGGCATCAATATGGAGCAGAACTCCGATTTGGTGTATGCCGGAAAACTCATTCACGAAGAAAGTTACCCGCAACGGTCGGAACGATACGAGGAAATAGAAATTGATGGGGTGAAGGTGGATTTCTACGATGTGAAGCTCAAGGTGATTCACGAAATCAAGAAATCGGACAAGGTGGAACAGGCGCACGAATGGCAGTTGAAGTATTACCTATATGTATTTGAACGTAACGGCATTGATGGAGTAAGCGGCATACTGGAATACCCCAAGTTGCGAAAAACGACAGAGGTATTCCTGAGCGATGTGGATCGGGAAACCATTCGTGACTTTGAACTGAAAATCCGTGAAATAATCTGCGATGATACCTGCCCGCCTTTGGAGAAAAAAGGCATCTGCCAAAATTGTAGCTATTTTGATTTCTGCTATGCAGGAGAGGAGGAAAACGAATGAAGAAAACCTATTATCTGTTCAATCCTGGAGTGCTGGAACGAAAGGACAACACCTTGAAATTCACGCCTATTGAAGAGGACGCAAATGGCGAAACTGTAAAACAGGGGCAGCCACGTTTCCTTCCTGTGGAAGACGTGGCGGAACTGTATGTTTTCGGTTCGTTGCGCACGAATAGTGCAGTGTATAATTTCTTGGGTCAAAAGGATATAACCGTCCATTTCTTTGACTATTACGAAAATTATACTGGCTCCTTTATGCCGCGCGACGGCTTGTTGTCGGGCAGAATGCTGTTGGCACAGACCTCCTTTTACCAGAACAAGAGGAAGCGAGTGGCATTGGCGCAGAAATTCATTGAGGGGGCAGCAGCCAATATGCTCAAGAACCTCAACTACTACGATCGTCGGGGGAAGGATTTGAGTCCTCTAATCGACCGCATCTCCGAATATGCAGCAGCCATTCCCAATACAACAGCCGTGGATGAACTGATGGGACTAGAAGGCAATATCCGCATGACGTATTATGATGCTTTTGATTTGATATTGAACGACTTCCAAATGGAAGGGCGCAGTAAACAGCCTCCGCAAAACGAGGTGAACGCCCTGATATCGTTTGGCAACATGATGTGCTACTCTCAGTGTCTAAGAGCCATCCATCAAACGCAGTTGAATCCAACCATCAGTTATTTGCACGCACCGGGTGAACGGCGCTTTTCGCTCTGTCTGGACATTTCAGAGATATTTAAGCCCATCCTTGTAGATAGACTAATCTTCAAAGTATTAAACAAAAAGGAAATACAGAAGAGACATTTTGAAAAGAAGCTGAACCGATGCCTTTTGAATGAAGATGGACGGAAGATTTTTGTAAGGAATTTTGAAGACAAATTAAACGAAACCATTTTCCATCGTACCTTGAAACGAAATGTGAGCTACAAGCATCTCATCAAATTAGAGTGCTATAAATTGTGCAAGCATCTTTTGGATATGGAGGAGTATAAACCCTTGAAAATGTGGTGGTAATATGTATGCGATTTTAGTGTATGACATCGGAGAGAAACGAGTCGGCAAAATGTTGAAACTGTGCCGTCAATACCTGAATTGGATACAGAATTCCGTTTTTGAAGGGGACATCACCGAAGTGAAATTAGAAGAGCTGAAAGTGAAGGCAAAGAAAATCATGGATTCAGAGGTCGATAGTCTAATCGTATTCAAGACGGATGCCACCCAATGGATGAGCAAAGAGATTGTGGGCAAGGAGCGGGCCGATACAGATGTCTTTCTATAAGACTGGTGTTGTCGAAGGCAGCAAATGAATTGTTCTTGGCGCCTCTAAGACCATGAAAAGCTCTTTGACATCTTGAAAATCAACAATATACCATAGTTGTCGCACCTCCAATATTTTTATATCATTGCAGATTGACGACTTTTTATTACTTTTGCACTGTTGTATTGCGATGCCAACCATTTGATATACAATGGTGCAAGGTTGTCATTTGCAACGGCTTTTAATCGAACCATAAGGAATTGAAATCGAATCCCAGCCGATGAGCAGCGCAACCCGCCCCGACTTTTAATCGAACCATAAGGAATTGAAATAGAATAATTACCTTGTTTCACAGCATCTTCATAAGTCTTTTAATCGAACCATAAGGAATTGAAATAGGTCAAAATAAACAAACTTGTTGAGGCCAAGGGTCTTTTAATCGAACCATAAGGAATTGAAATTTGTATTTTGTTCTGTGGATTTCTTTTTCAAGTTCTGCTTTTAATCGAACCATAAGGAATTGAAATAGGTCAAAATAAACAAACTTGTTGAGGCCAAGGGTCTTTTAATCGAACCATA